>NZ_JAEVHG010000026.1:0-56354 GCF_018263875.1 Zooshikella ganghwensis | reverse complement strand
ACGCTGAATCAGTAAAAATGAAAAAGGATGTCCAGCGGGGTTTAGACTATACGCCATTGTTTAGATTCCTACTCTCTAAGGTAGGTAAAAGATGGGATTCCGTCTTTAGTGAGGCTGTAGCCAGACTAGATAAGCAAGAGCCAATTTTTTGGATGGTATCAATGGATATTGAAGATGCAGACGACTACATTATAACAAGTGAAAGCAGCTACTTTAGTGGTTTATATGTAGATAAAGACGGCCTATTGCAAGTGGTAGCACCTGAGATAGATGAGACAAGCCTTTCGCCAACTTGCAAGTGCTGTACGCACACTTTTAACGGTAAGCCGTTTACCAAAAAGTTTAAATTGGAGTAGAGTTGTCGCCTAATCGGGTAAGAGCCGCTCCCACCACCTCCCTGGATACTACTAGCCACAAGGCCTACAATGATGTTAGGTTTTGCGTCAGAGTGACGTTCATTAATAGTTAGCCCTCATTGGAGAATCAATTGAGTATTGAAGTTTGGATTTCATTTATCGCTGCATCAATGGTTTTATGTTTTTCACCGGGACCAACAGTGTTTCTGGTGATGGGGCAAGCGTTGGAATTTGGGAAAAAATCAGTTACACCTTTGGTGGTTGGAACGTTGTCTGGAGATGTCGTAGCAATGAGCTTTTCATTTGTAGGTATGGGGGCTCTTTTAGCAACATCAGCAATACTATTTAATATTTTAAAATGGGCTGGAGCGTTATATCTATTATATTTGGGTATCAAAGCTTTTCGAACAAAGATTAGTGTTGCTCATATAGAACAAAAGCAAATAAAAAAAAGTTCTGTTTATTTAAATGCGTTGTTGGTAACAGCATTAAATCCAAAGGGTATTATATTTTTTATGGCATTTTTCCCTTTATTTATTAACTCTAGCGCTCCTGTATTGCCGCAGATGCTAATTCTGGCTGTTAGCTTTTTAGGTATATCGACTTTAAGTGTTACTTTTTATGCCACGTTCTCAGGTGTATTACGCAATAGGGTTAGCTCAGTTAAGTTTCAAAATGCTTTTAATAAAGTTAGTGGTGGTATGCTTGTTGGAGCGGGTGCAATTACGGCAACCATACAAAATAAGGGCTAATCGGGTAAGAGCTGGTATCTACCCAGCTCTCCCCACACCACCCTGCATGCGGGACCGCACAGGGCGGTTCATTTAACTTATCCGTTAGGATAATGAATTTTGATCCATCCGTCCCTGAGTGAAAATAGCCGATACGCAGGGTTATCGGCTATTTTTTGGTGAGCTATTTGAGACTTATATTGACTGAAAAGTAACCATAATACCAGAAAGAGCCATGAAAACTATCGCTAGAGTGAATCAAGTCAGTGTATTCGCTTCAACTCCATTTCTAGCTAAACACACTCTAACGGGCTGTCTTTTTGACTGCCTTCAAACTCTTTAAATGCACCTCCATCTATGGCTCCACACAGCCCAAACTTACAGGCAGTGCTAATAGCAAGACACCATCCCGTAGCATGGGGAGTGGGGGTTGATCCTGCAATAACTTGAGAAGTCACGTTTACTAATTCAGAGCAACCCAACCAAAAGCTAAATTTTTTAATGCTGCATTTACTCTCAATAAAGTAACTAACAGCTGTAATTAGATTACAAGCAACTGTGATTAAGAACAACTTTTGAAATAACAAACTTCTTTCTATTGGTAAAGCCTTGTTAACTAATAATATGCTAAGAGCAGTCCATCCCCCAAGCATATTAATTATATTTCCCCAGCCACCAAATATTTTATAGAATAGTAAAGCTCTGGCTGCATTAAGACATAGCTGTAAACTTAGTACAGCCAGGTTAGTACCTTTAACCAAGTAAGTAAGGCAAGTAATTGCTGGAGTTAAATATATATCTGCTGCTAGAGCAAACAATGCATTATCGCCTTTTTTGTTGACGGCATTGAACGAATTTTGACCATATCCGAAAATACCTTTTACTTCTTCTGGTGGAAGTTTGTTTAACACTATAAGCTGATACGAAAGGATAAAACTCACTAAGTCAATAAAAGTTAAACTATCCTTGATACCTGCCCACTCTAGTAAGTCGCTTAGTACAGGTATTTCAAGTCTAGCTTCAAAAAGAGATTTATATATCTGATCACCATCAATAGATAAGTTACTATTTCCCGAAATGAAGTCTATAACTATCTTTGATAAAGACTCCATATTACCTTGCGTAATTAGGTCATAAATTGATGTGTTTCCTCCTACAGAAATACTATCAAAGCTAATTTTATTAAAATTTATAATGGGTATATTATTGCTACTGTTCATTAAATGAAAACTTGCTTGGTTTTCAAGTATAATCTGTATAAACCAATTATTATCCATCAGGAAGTTACTATTAGCACTAGCTTTGGATTTATCAAAGTACTCGTTTAGAGTACCATTAGGATTTGTAAATGATTGTATAGAGTTTAAATTTGTTTTTATATAGTCGATAATTTCATTTGCATAGTCAGCCATTTTTACTGATACTTCTTTAAGCTCAGTTGATATGACAGAGGTTAAATACTTCGCAGTATCAATCACATCAGAGAAATGTCTAATAGAGCTAAAAAAAGGCCCTAATGGAATAAAATCATCTAAATCTTTAAGCCTATTGTAAATGAACTCTATTGTTTCTCCAAGACTAGCAAAAATTGATTCAACCACCCTGGAAAAAAGAGCTGAAACTTCAGAGAAAATAGTGATTTTGTATTTGATATTCAGCGTTTCTTCCAGGACAACATTGATCGATTTTTCAGTAATTTCAATGGGGTCAAGAGGAAAGTTTGTAATAGAGCCGACGCCAATACTAGTGATTCTACCAGATCTTTCCATTTCAGTACCAGCAGAACTTGAACGTAGTTCTGGTGGTATAAAGATATATGAAATACTATGTAAAAATAGCTCTGCAGGACTTTTCCTAGAAATATTTTTATTAATATTATCAATGTTATTTTTTGTTTCTGTCACAGGACAATCTAAATAGGAATTTGTAATTTTATTTAAAGACGCCTTCAGACTCCTAACTTCATCCTCCGAATAACATTTAGAAAATAATTTTTTATGCTGTCCAGACAGTGTTGATATTTCCTTTGATGAGTTATTTTGGAAGAATTTATTTATATTTTTGAGCGTACTTTCTGCAACCTTGATTTCAAAAGATCCATTTTCATGTTGAACAATGTAGTCTGCGCAGGATAGCCCTTCACCTGTAAGCTGTATGACAGCTGCAATTGAACCATAACTAGCAGGTACTCTCACTATCTGGTCCTTCTTAGTATAAACTATTTTCCCATTGATTAGTAACCTGCATTCAACAGTTGGAATTACGTTAACAAATGTATTCTGGCCTTCATCGATCGCAGAAATATCTATCATTGTTCTAAATGCATTTATACATATCGGGGTTTGGCCTCCTTTAAACGAAACTGCAACTTTGCACCATACTGAGTCACTTCTTTGAAAAAAATGGTACAATATACCAGTATTTGTAACTCCAAATACGTCAAGTGTTTTGTTATCAGTATTTAATGCCATAACCTGTCTGCTGATATTAAGGTTATCAAACTCAAACTGATAAACAGAATCAGTCTCAGACTGATTATTCAACAATACAGAAACTTTATTTTTTATAATAGTGGAAATAAAACCATCAGCTATGCCTGGCTCTCCTAGTATTTTTTTACAATTCACATACTGTGACAAAGCAGGGTTAATTTTATATTTAGGACGGTAATTTTCTATAGTGTTTTCGTCTATGCTAGAATATACTTTACCATTAGTATTATTGATAGCTACGATTGCAGAATTATCATTATCTCCCCTTGAACTACAGTTCAAAAATGTATATTCACCTTTATCAAGATTTGCTAAACTGATAGCAAAACAATTTCCTCCTTGAGCACTCCACCAATAAAGATTAGATTCTTTTTTAGATCCTGAAAGAGATGAAAAGAAACAGCCTACTTTCCCTTTAAATCTTGATATACACATATTTGTACTTGTGATTCCTATAGGAACCATTTTATAAAAAATCAGTTGATTATTATTTTTTTGTTTCAAGATTGAGTAGATTTGTCCCTCTGAGGAAAAAGCATATATAAACAGTGAATTTACACTTTCTTCTACCTCCTTTAAGCAAAATGCAAGTTGATCAAACGTTGGTAAATTATCTAGTGTATACCAGTTTAACTGCTCTTCTGGCAATATAAAGAAGTTTAAAGGATCAACCCCTTGAGAAACTGAAAAAAGTCCTGTTTCTAATGAAGTTGAGATATATAAAAGATTATCTGGTCCTATATAAACATCGTAAGATGCAATTTCAGACTCAAATGGAATGACACGCTTTGCCCAGCCTGTTTCATTTTGAGATTGAAATATTGCTGAAAGGTTAGATCCTTCATTGACAAAAAGTATAGGATAACCATTGAAGTAAACTACTTTTAGATCCTTACTTGTATTACTCAATGTACAAGGTTCTACTAATTGGATGTGAGAAGATAGTCTGCTTTCATACATAGTTGTGTTATTATTTGTAGCACTCATAATTAATTCCACTTAGTAGCTATTTTCATTATGACTGTAATTTAATTTGTTCTAATCAGCATATACTGGAACTACTAACTCAAGAGACATGGCCTTTCAAAGAGGTCATGTTTGGATTAGATAATGCTTTCTCTTTACTTGATAAATTAAATTATGATTAACCATGTGGTCATTATAATTTAGCTTTTGCAATTGGCTCTGATTTTAATATGTAAGAACTGTTATTAAAATTAGGTGACTCGTATTTTACTCCAGATATTTCGCATGCGACAAAAATTGAGGAACTGATATAATATGGTAGTGTTATATTGGTAAATTCGCTGGAAAATTCAATATCAATAGGATCAATACTTCCATCACTATTACCCTTAATAGTTGCAAAGAAACTTACAGATGCATTGCCTATCGCAGTATTTGCACCTTCCAAACCAATGTAAAGTGTGATGCTAGATGTGGAAAATTTACATGAACTGCTTTTTAAGCCAGAACCCAATGATGTAGAACCAGCCAGGTTAACAGCTATTGGAAACGAATCTAAAGTAGAAATGTTAATAAAATTTGATGAAGCATTAGTGATATTCAGCGTAAATACCCCCCCAGTTACTTTATTTTCGTAGTCTGACCATGAATTACAATTTACATTAATACTTATAGGTATTAAAAATTCATTTGGAAAGTCATTAGATGGATTAGGAATTATGTTTGATTCAATCTTTTGTAATGACATATTTAACCCCTCATTATGTGATAAATGAGAGTAATCATACTCTCTATAATTATAGTATATTCATCACGTATCATTTTTAGATCTTAATTAATACAATTTAATCAAAGACTAAATCTTCGGACCTAACGGATAAAGCGTCTCTAAATACTCTAGTAACTATATATTTGGGTCCATTTTAACAACGGCTTCACTGTTGAACTGCATCCATGTAAAAGACAGTCTCTGTTTCCTTCTCATAGTTTCTGGCCCTTTCACTACCAAGGTGTCCCTTCGGCAACTGTGTGTAACTGGGTAAAAACATATATTGTTAAAGGTAGCATTAGCCGCAGTGGCATCATTGTGAAATACTACATTTCCAAATGTATCCCCATCAGAGCCTATGGTTCCATAAATAATAAAGCTGGCTGTGTCAGCAGACGAACTGTCACTAAAGCTAATTCCCCCCCCTCCGTAGCCACCTTTATTTGCTGGCCCTACTTCGTAGATAATACTGTGTATGCCTGCACTTGCTGAGTTTTTGAACTTGAGTTGAGGCTCTTGATAACTCTCAGTTGAACAGGTAATAATAAAATGCTGATGACTCGTAGAATGGTTAACAACACCTTCCCCTGTAATTGTCAAAGAAGGAATAGTAGATGCTAAACTATCAAACTCTATGCTGCTAACTGAAACACTGCGGCTTGGAGAGAAAGTGATCGTTGTTGTGGAAGACTCTGAGAAAATAGCTTTTGTCATGGGTACTTCTTTTGGTTGCCAGTTGCTCACTGTATTCCATTTGTCATCAACTGGTTGATTACTCCAAGTTGAAGTACTCATATATGCTCCCTCATATTTGTTATTAAATTTATTTTCCAACTATTTTATTACAATAGTTTGGACAGTTTTAGAGCTTGGGTAAAATGAATACTTGCAGGCTGTAGCTGTGCTCTTAAACTTTATACCAACTTAGGCCATCTGGTAACTTGCAATAAAGTAAAGCCCTTATAATACAGGGCCTGTATTGAGGTATGCTAATAACCTAAAAACTGTCCGCAGTATTGTTATTATGCCAATATTATTTTTTAATTAATCTAAAATAACGCAATGCTCGACTTTTATTAATTTGAAATAACACCCCTTGACCCCAACCATTGTTTTGCTGAAACAAACTTATGGGGACAAGGGATGTCAGTAGAAGAGTTTATCATAGCAGTTTATTGTTGGGTTGATGATACCTTTAGTGACTTACTTAAAGGACAACGATTACGTGAGCGGGGGTTTAATCCGTCCCTTTCAGATCCGGAAGTAATTACAATGGAACTCATTGGCGAGTTTTTTGGCATGGATGAAGATACTCATATCTGGCGGTATTTCCGCGAACATTGGTGCCACTATTTTCCAGGTATTGGCTCAAGAAGCCAGTTTTCAAAGCAAGCGGCAAACTTATGGGCCATAAAGCAACAGTTGCAAAAACAAGTCACCCTAGCACTTGGAACAGTCGCTGACCCACTGCATATTGTTGATGCATTTCCTCTACCTGTTAGCCATTTTAAACGAGCAAAAAACTGCAGCCGTTTTAAAGAAGAAGCAGACTACGGTTATTGTGCATCAAAAGGTGAAACGTATTATGGCTTTAAAGGGCACCTGATTATTGACTTTCATGGTGCCATTTCTGGGTTTGTGCTAACGCCAGCTAGTGGTAGTGAACGAGAGGCCACCAGGGAGTTAACCGAACCTGTGACGAACGGAATTTTATTAGGAGATAAAGGGTATTTAGGAACTGAATTTAAAGCTGATTTACTTGAGTTAAAAGCGCTTCAGCTAGAAACACCTGTTAGAGGTAACATGATTGATCCTTTACCCAAATATTGGAGGAGCCTGCTTAATCGGTTACGACGGCGAGTTGAGACAACCATTGGTCAGCTAGTAGAAAGGTTTAATATTCAACGAACCAAAGGCAGAACGCTATGGAGCTTGACTAATCGAATTACCCGGAAGCTACTATCACACAGTTTATGTGTATTATTTAATAGGATCCAAGGCAATACTCCACTTCAATTAGCAAAATTAATAGGCTAAAAGTCGAGCATTACGTTAAAATACTAACAAAAAACTACGAGGCTTGATTTAATCGCATTCTTTTCTTGTATTAGAATGTCTGTTTATACTTATCTTTCAGTCGATGACTCTAGCCTTTAATATTAATTGTTTTGAATTATAGCTTTTTCCACGCCAGCTAATGCTCTGGTTGAATGTTAGTCACACCCTCTAGCCCCCTTAATGCTCTTCCCCCACCCCGATTACTAACCCCCCTCGAAAAAACTTCCGATAACCCCTGTTATCGGCTATTTTTGCGCTTAAATGATAATATACTATCAAAAACGGTAATACGTATTACTAAGTGAGTGAATTCTAATATAATGAAAAATGACGCCAAACCGGCTGTAGGCCAACAATAGCAAAGGATTAGGCGTGCAGGCGCAGGACCCTCTTGGGATTTTTAGGAAGTTGAGAACTTTACGAAAGAAGTACAGTGACTCTTCTTGATAAGATTTAGACCTTTCTAATGTGATCAGCTAAGGAATTTCGATGGCAAACCCAGCCTATTTGACAGTTGAAGGCGAGAAACAGGGCCTTATCACGGTTGGTAACTTCACTGAGAGTTCAGTTGGAAATATTTACCAGGAAGGTTTTGAAGACACAATTATGGTGCAATCTGCCAGCCATAACATGACGTTACCTACAGACCCACAGTCTGGCCAGCCATCAGGACAACGGGTTCATAACCCTTTCGTAATTTCTAAAGCATTAGACAAATCATCACCATTACTTGCCAATGCATTATCTACTGGTGAGCGCTTAACTAAATGGGAGCTACACCTCTACCGCACATCTGCACAAGGTACCCAAGAGCACTATTACACCATCAAACTACTTGATGCGATTATAGTTGATATCACCTTTGGCTTACCTGACTGCCAAACAGCTGGTGGTTTACCTGCACAAGAAGTAGTTTCATTCAGCTATCGTAAGATTGAATGGGATCATTCAGTTTGTGGTACTGCAGGGTTTGATGACTGGCGTTGTTTGAGGTAAGTGTAAAAATGTCAGATCAAGATAAAAAGGAAGAGCAGAAACAATTACATGCTCTTGAAGTTAGCCTTGCTGCGCTAGAAGGACAGGCGGCAGCATTTGGGCTACATGGCATTTCAGACTCCAAGCTTAGACATGAATACAATGCGAAAACCAAAGCTTTTGTAAATGAGCTTAGGCAACAGGTTAAGTACAAGCAGATTACCATTAAGCAAGCCGCTGAAATTGCTCACCAGTCAAGAAACATGGTAATGGATGGTCTGAGGGCAAAAACATCACCTATTGTCTTGTCCTATTTACAAAAATATAAGAAAGATGGCCTTACATTAGAGTTTTTACAAAATCGCTATGCACAAAAACATTATAAAAAGCCTTTTGCGGATCTCAGCAAACCACTAAAGCAAAAAGTTTGGACAAAGATAATTGCCTCATCCAGAAGACCAAATGCCAAATTTAACGCACTTGGCATTCAGTTGGGCTATGCAGGCAAAGCCTTTTGGGTACTGTCTGTAGGAATTGGTGTACATCAGGTAGCTTCCGCTGACAATAAAGTTAAGGCTGTTGGTAATGTTGCTGCAACGACAGGAGGAGGTATTTTAGGCTCGATGGCTGGTGGAGCTGTTGCAGGCTTGGCTTGTGGTCCAGGAGCTTTAGTGTGTTCTGGGGCTTTAGTAATTATATTTGGAATAGCTGGAAGTGTTGGTGCAGATATCGCTTTTAAAGAGATTTTTAACTAATGCATAGAGAGAGTGAGCTTCACCATGCCTGGGTTGCTATATCAGACCTATTTTTAGATACCGATTTAAAGAGTGTTGATATCAGGTTTATCGCTCGTCGTTTAGCTGAAACTTCATTTTCAGATGAGCAGTTAACTGACTTTTATCTAAATGATGTAGCTCCTGTTTGTCATATCAATGCACTTCCACCAGGTGGAGAGTGGGTGGCATTTAATCAAGAGTGGCTAATCTCAAGTATTTTGAAAAATAGAGCTAAAAACCAGAAGTTTCAGCGCTTCAAAAACAAGCTATTGAAACGCTTTTATTTAATGGGTACATATGATGATTGGTTAAGGGTGCTTAAGGAACTAAACAAAGAGCGCTATAAAAAGTAGGATTGATGTGTATAAATCTAGTCAGTAAAAAATCGATTATTGCAATTTCAGCTATAACTATACTGCTGTTTTCTTATTACTTACTTCCTTCAGTGCTCAAAAATTTGTGGAAAAGCGCGCACTCAGATGTTCAAAACGTCACTGTTAGTGGTTATGTGTACGATAGAGACAAAAAAGCTATGAGTGGTTATACACTGTATATAACCAACTATTACTATGAAGGCGGTGATTATGATGGTTTTGGTGGCAGTAAAGTACACCAGGTTGTGAGTGATGAAAGTGGATACTATGAGTTAAAGCTAGATAAGAGTGCTTTCATACAAATAGACTCAGTAAAAGACGGATATACAAAGTCTTTAAAAGACAAATACATTTATGATCAAAGTGTAAAAATAGATTTTTACACTAAATAGCTTTAAATCAGATAGGTAAACGATAACTGCTTTATGTTCCGCGTGGAACATTATTGTGGAACAGGCTCTAACTCAATATTCCCAAAGTAAAGCAGTACACGTTATAACCATGCCCTACTGAGCATGGTTGTCATATTGATTAATGATAACTGCAGATCCATCAGGGAAACGTGCAACAACCTCCAGCTCACCACCTAAGGCATTTAAGTAGCTACGTAGCGTTGACAGGTAGACATCAGAGTTGTTGTTTTCTTGCTTAGCTACATTAGGTTGAGAAACATTTAAGGCTTTCGCGAGGTCTTCTTGTTTTACATTTTTAGACTGGCGAAGCTCTGCTAATGTCATCTCAGTAAGAATCTCAGCCGCTTTTGCGGTTGCCTGTGCTTGCACTTCAGGTGAAACTTTTTTGAGTAATTCTGATAGTGGTTTAGCCATTGTTAACCCTCCAATTAGTGCAAGCTGTCCAAATGTTTCAAAAACTCTCTTTCTGCAATGGGTATCATTTTTTTATAAAACCGTTTATCGCCTGTCTTATCTCCACCGCACAACAGGACTGCTTGCCGCTCAGGATCGAAGGCAAAAAATACACGGTATGGTCTGCCTTGGTGCTGTGCTCTTAACTCTTTCAAGTTTTTAACACGCTTAGAGCCTTCCAAGGTATCAGCATAAGGTCGGCTTAGTTCAGGCCCCTTCATTTCAAGCAGCTTGATTACGGTTAAGACTGAGACCTGTTCAGCCTCACTAAGCGCTAAAAACCATTGATCAAACTCATCTACTGTAACAACCTTCCACATAAGCTCATCATCATTAATGTTAGTACATTATAACCTCAAGGTTATATAACTTTGAAGTTATTTTAGGTTGATGCTATCAAGAATGGATTGCATGTCATAATCAACAGTCTTACCTGCTTCAGCTTCAACAACACCCTCTGCAATGAGCTTTCTTAATGCATCAAGCTTGGCTTCTCGCTCCTCGAGCAATCTTAAACCAGCGCGAATAACCTCACTGGCAGAGCCAAAACGACCAGTTTTGAGCTGCTCTGCAATGAAGCCATCAAAGTGATCTCCTAGAGAGATGCTTGTGTTCTTTGCCATAGATTAATACCAATTAATACCAAATATTGGTAATATGCTAACATGGTTAGGGTTATTTGAGTAGTTGTTAATGTGCTAAAGGATTTGGGCTGCTATGCTACATTTGGTATGGATTGGCAGGTGAAACTTCATGATTCTATTGCACAAAGTTGATCAGCAACGGAATGAAAACAAGTACTATAGTTTGCACATTCAAGCTGATCTCTTTGGGCAATGGGCTTTAATGCGTTACTGGGGACGCATTGGTAAAAATGGTCAACTAAAAATAGATACTTTTAGTACGCTTGAAGAAGCACAGCAGCTTTTTAACGATTTAAAGAAAAATAAAATTAAAAAAGGGTATTTTTTAGTAATGGATTAAGACGGACTACCCCGCCTCCCTAGCAACCTTCTTAGCCATCTCACGCATGGCCAGCTGCTTATTTTTGTTTAATCCTGAAAACTGCTTTTTCTTCAAAAGCTGAGTGACTGCCAGCTGGGCCTTAGCGTATTTAGCTTCTTTCTGGGTCACTTCCCCACTTACCTGGCCATTTATATCAATTCGTGCCGTACCAGTTGTACAGCTTTTGAGGTACTTTTCACTTGTTACCCACTTGGCAACCCCCCTCTTCCACTCTCGCGGGGTTAACCTGGTTGATGGGTAGTCTTGGGTAAAACCAGACTTTAATGGCTTTGGCTCTGCAGCAAAAACAGCAGGAAATTCATCAGCCAAAATGGCGAGGATCTGCTTTGCCGTTTTTCTACTTTTATAGTTAGTAGGTTCAGCCTTTTTAATTTTAAGCTCAGTCTTAGCTACTTCAGCGGCTGGTGGTGTTTCCATTTCCATGGGTGGAGGTACAACCACACGTCGCCGCTTTTTAACTGTTACTGTCACCGTTGGCTTTTTAGCCATATTTTTTTGCATGTCGTTCTATCGTCTTACCTTGAGCCGCTCGATAATAATATCTAGATTTATTCTGTTCAATCAGTCCGTCACGCACCATCAGTTTGAAAAGCCTGGTTGCTGATTTTGTCCCGAGTTGGTGACGTTTAATCACATCACGCTGACTAACAATTTCACCCTCTTCCAGCTCCATTACTTCTTTTTTTATCTTTTCATACTTATTATTAATGCCGACAACATTTTTATGTTGTTCCATATCTTTTGGATTATGACAATCGCCACCCTCCTCTTGCTGACATCCAATGTCGCTACCCAACTGTTGGCAAGGGGTAGCAGTGGGTGGCACTTTTTCAGGCTCAGGGGTGGCACTTTCTAAAAGTGCAACTGTTGTGCTTTCTTCCTCATCAACAGTGGTGTCACTCTCTTCTACTTTCTGCTTACTTTTATAATCACGGCGGAAGTCGTTTTCTTCACGCAATAAGCAAATGAAAAAGCTTGCAACCAGGTCAAGCAGTACAGCCAGTAAGATAAATACATAAACTTGCACAACTGCTTTATCTTCACCCACTGCTGTAGCAATCGCACCAAGCAACGCTGTCATTGGTGTTTCTTGTACAACATCAAGCTTACTGATTTTGTCTTGTATCGTTGTCGCTTTCACCCTCAGCGTTTCATTACGTTGCTGCAGCGGCTGCGCATAATTCTTTATTCTGTTGAGTGCGATGTACTTATCTATAGCTTTCTGGTTCTCTGCAATCTCATCAAGCAACAACTGTCTTTGTTCTGTGAGTGCCACTCTTTGCTGCTCTGACTTTGTGATACTGGCTTGTACTCGCTGGGTGTCACTCTGCAACCCACCAATAGAGCCTAAGATACTGGCAGTTGCGAGAACACCAAACAACACAGATGCGCTTATGCATCCAAGCCAATCACCACGCGACTTTCGTCGTGCAATCTCGGGTAGTGCCACAAACTTCGCAAGCTCAAATGCAGCTGCTAGTGCAGCAAACATAAGGCTGTAGTAGTAATCTTCTGAGATTGAGGCAAAGAGCAATACAGATAGTGCCACTGATAAAGTGACACTCAGAGTGGCACCCACATAACTGGGAGCCAGTTGTAGTTCGCTCTTGGGGTGGCGCTCTAAAAGATGATTAAAAGAGTGGCACTTTTGAGTCATGTAGCTACCTTTTAATATGATATGATATCAGATCATCTAATTTTTAATCAGATAACATGATATCTTCATTAAGCTACTGTTGTACATCTCTTACCGTCAAAGTTGCATAAATAATACTAAATGCAATAATATGATATGATATCACTTTAATTGGGTAAGCAAGCCTATGATTATTCTAGTGGGGGAAGAAAAAGGGGGCGTCGGCAAAACGACAGCTGCCGTTAACTTAGCTGTGTGGAGAGCGAAGCAGGGGAGGGATGTTTTATTAATTGATGCAGACCCGCAACCATCTGCGAGCAAGTGGGCGCTAAGAAGATCTAGAGCTGAGGCTGAACCCAAAATTCACTGCGTACAAAAAACAGGTGATATTTATGATTCCCTGTTTGACTTAAAAGATAGATATCAAGACTTAATTATTGATACAGGTGGACGAGATTCAGAAGAACTTAGGTCTGCTTTGTTGGCTGCTGACATACTTCTGATGCCACTCAAGCCATCTACATTCAATTTGGAAACTACACCTCACATGTTGAAGCTTTGTAGTCAGGCTTCAAAGATGAATCGCAAGCTTAAGTGCATTCTATTTTTTAATGAAGTATCTACACACCACTTGTCGAGTGAGAAACGTGAAAGTATTGGACTAATTCAGGAGCTACCAGGTATTGAGTTAGTCGAAATACTTGATGAGTGTTTATATTCTCGAAAAGCGTTCAGAGAGTGTGAAGACAGCGGGTTAAGTGTCATTGAGTACAAAGATGAAAAAGCTGTGTTTGAAATGAACAGACTTGCTAAGAAAATATTTGCGGATGCTGAGTAACAACAATGCCTAAAAACTCACTAGTAACTGATGATGAGCTAACTTCTTTTTCAGAAGAAGAGAGGAAAGCGTTCATTTCTGGGAAGAAGCCCAAAAGTAACCCTGAACCAATTAAAAAGGTTGAGCCAGTCGTTGAGCCTGCAAAACCTAAGAATGAACATGATCCAGATGAAAAGCCAACAGAGCAGTTCTTGCTTCGGCTAAACAAATATCAATTACAGCTGCTTGAAGATGCATTTGATAACAGTAAGCATCGAAGTAAACAGAAGCTAATACAATCTATACTGCTGCCTGAGCTGCACAAGCTGGCTGATTATAAATGATATGATATCAGGTGATATCATGTTGTCTGATTCTAGATGAAAACAGGTGATATCCTGCTTTTTGATGTAATTTGATAGCACCTGAAATGATATGATATCGAGAGTTTTAATATGATTTGATATCATATCATTTGATAAGAAATGAGCTTATATTATTTACTTGCAAATCGACTCACAAGGCACGCCATCCTTGTCCCTATCTAGTCTTGACAGCCCGCATTGCTGTAAATAGAACATCGCTTCCTCACAGCTACTCATGTCCTTACAGTACTTTTTCGTTCCACATTTACCACTTGATGAGTTTTGAGCTTTAGCCTGAGTTTGCGTTTTCTTACCTGAACGTTGTTGCTTTCGCCATTCCCAAGGCGGTGTACGCTGGGTTTCTGAAAGCGCCCATAAACCTCTTTTAGCGGCCTTGGCATCTCGCTCTAGAGCTAACAGGTTTTTGTTTTTACTGTATTGCCTATAAACCCATGCATGTCCCTGTTTAACCATTTCGGCGTTGATCCATTTGCCGTCTAAATACACATGGCCAACAATACGACCATAGCGGTCAACATCGTGCTCACGCACTTCAACTGTCTTGCTAAAGATTAAGTCAGATAACGCCTTTTTAGCCTTTGCCCCATAAGGCTGAGCTTTTTCGGGTGTATCGATCTCTGCAAAGCGTATTTTGTGCTGTTTCTTTGAGTCATCTAACACAGTAATCGTGTCCCCGTCTGCCACTGATACGACTTTGCCGATGATGTCAGCAAACGTGAGGGAGGGGAGGGCGGTTATAAGTAAGGCTACAAGTGTTTTATGCATCGCGTTTCAATCCTATGAAGCTGGTAGTACTATATTCCAAGCAAATGATAACGCAGGATAACTGGATAGTATTACTGATGAGAGCTTCTTCATGAATGAAATGGTTTCCTCTCCTACTAAAGCAAAAGTATCTCTAGGGCCTGATGAGGCTGTTGGACTATGGTTGCAGGGTAAAGAGGTCTGGAATAAATGGGTTGAAGAAAATCCAGTGGCGGATGTGAGTTTTAGTAATGTAGATTTTAATTCACACTGTAAAGGTTTAGGACCTGTTGATTTTAGTGGATTTTTTTTCCCCTTCGGTAAGGTTAGTTTTGAGGGCTCTACTTTTAATAATAGACAAATGAAAAGAAGTGTTCATTTCACGATGACAAAGTTTGGTAAAAGTGAAGTGAGCTTTTATGGAGCTCGTTTTGGCAATGGGCATGTTGATTTTAGTGGTGCTCAGTTTGGAGGGGAGGGTGTTACTTTTGAAAGATCAAAATTTGGTAAGGGCGATATAAGTTTTTATAACGCTCAATTTGGAAATGGAAATGTTAGTTTTGAAAAAACCATTTTTGGGGAAGGAAATGTTTCCTTTGATGGAGCAGAGTTTGGTGAAGGTGAAATAAGCTTTTTAATGGCTCAGTTTGGTAATGGAAGAGTTAGCTTTGAGGAAGTAATTTTTGGTAGAGGAAACATTGATTTTTATGAAGTAGATTTTGGAAATGGAAATGTAAGCTTTCGTAACGCAAAGTTTGGTGAAGGAAACGTTGTTTTTATAGGAGCAAAGTTTGGTGAAGGAGATGTAAGCTTTAATAAAGTGCACTTCTATAATAAACATTTGGTCTTTGATAATGCGAAGTTTAGTGAAGGAGAATTGTGCTTTTCTGGAACATTAATTTATAGTAAATTTGTAAGTTTTGCTGGAGCTGAATTTAAAGGAGAGTTAAATTTTAGTCCTGAATATGTCAACAAAGGATATTATACTTTTGAGGACATTGATTGTTATCAAAGAGTGAATTTTACAAGTCTTTGGGGCGACCAAAAAATTATTTTCTTATCATTTAGGTTTTCAAATTTCAATAAATCATTTAGGTTAGCTGGGTCATTTAACTGTATACCTGACTTAACACATACTAAAGTATCTCACAAAGTTACTGTTCATGGGCTTCGATGTAACTTAAAACGAAGTGGGTTTTTCAGAAAAGCCGAAGACCCTGAAGATGAAGCCCGCCTTAGGCGTTTAAAAGATATAGCAGAGGACAACAAAGACCATGAATCAGCTCTAGCCTTCCATGCTAATGAGATGCGAGCTAGACGCTGGCATAACGCTGGTTTTTGGGCTTCTATACTTGACTTACTATTTGATAAAACCAGTAATTATGGGCAAAGTGTATACCTTCCCTCCATGTGGCTTCTGGGGTTAAATTTATGGGTTATTTTATTGTTTTATATCCCATGGCCTTCAACGTTAGAAAAAGTTGGTGAGGCATTTAAATTATCTGCCATTAATACATTTCCGTTTATATCTGGTGCAAAAGATATTAGAAGTAATAGCATTCAAGAACTTTTTTGCTCTGCAGGGACATCCCCGCTGACGTGCACTACACCTGATGCTGTGTTTATTATACAGGGCCTACTCTCCTTCATCTTCCTGTTTCTTATAGGTCTAGGGCTTAGGAATAGGTTTAGGATTTAGGTGAAGCCACAGCGACTAATAAGCATCAAGTAAAGCTAGGATATAAGGGAAAATCTAGCTCTTGACTGCTATTGTTATATAGCCCAGAATCCACGGCTTTTTAAAACCATAAGAGTAGTAAGGTTTGTTAAGACCTATGAGATTCCTCCTGATAACTTTGTCTTTTCTCCTTTGTTCTGCGTGTATTCCTACTCCACACAAAGTGTATTCTGGACCCGATTTACCAGAGAACGCTACAGTTTTAATTGCTGATAGTGTAGAGGAGGACTTTGAGGGAATAGATATTACATGTGTTGATGGTGAGTCAACTAGAAATGGTTGGGGATACGATGCAAATAACTTTAGCGAACACCCAGCGTCAGTTATAGTTCTGCCAGGTCGAAGGTATATCGGAACAAGATACTGGGGCATGAACGGTTCTGCTTATGGCCATTATTGGCTTGATACTAAAGCAGGTCATAAATACCTTCTGAGACGAGAGTTGGTTGGAAGTTATGCTGTTAAAGTGTGGATAGAAGATACTTCTACTGGAACTGTTGTTGGGGGTATCACTGGAGGTGAGCCAAATAAGGACCCTAATGCTAAGACTTGTATAGATTTTGATTATTAATTTGAAATGTTGTCCATTATCAAAATGGACAACAACTAGATTGAAACACTTAAAACTTTAAAAGCAGAGCTTTGCTTTTGGGTTATTTTCTTGTAATGGATTGATAGTACGTTTAACCATTTTTTTAGTATTAACATTTTCAATCAAAATATTAATTGAATACCCTTTAACTTTCTCTTTTATCAAATATTCTTGCCCAGCATCTGCTTCAAACTCAACTACATAGTAGTCATACGCCAACCCTGAAGAGTATAATATACTGAAGTACCTTCGACCTGGCAGAACTATAACTGACGCTGGGTACCTTTTACCTGACTCTTCATAGCCAAATATACTTTCTTCAGTTTTATCTGTCGATTCACCATCAATACATGTTACTAGTATATATTGATTAGGTCCTTTCTTTTCTCCCCTAACAATTGCTGTTGATGAAGGTGAAAGCTTGTTGCCACTGTATGAAATATAAGGCTCAGGCATAGGTGCACACGCAGAACAAAGGAGAAAAGACAAAGTTATCAGGAGGAATCTCATAGGTCTTAACAAACCTTACTACTCTTATGGTTTTAAAAAGCCGTGGATTCTGGGCTATATAACAATAGCAGTCAAGAAATCAATGTTTTGCAATTTCGTAGGCCATTTTACTCTCTCCCTTGATTTAAGTTCTTATTCTTAGTGTCGTTCTGTACGGGCTTCTTACCCGTGTCCTCTCCCGCCTGTAACCATCATCCATAGCTACTACCATCGATGCGCATAACAGTACAACCAACGCTCTAGGTATCAAAACCTGAAGCAAAAAAGCACGGCTAATCATGTGTGTTTTTGTTCTAGCGCCGAGCTTTGCTCTAATCGGTAGGCTTGCTAAGGTAATATTAGTGCCTAGCGCTTGCTCAATTTCATCGTCAGTTTTGCCATCTGCAAGAGCTACAAGAATATGCAGCTCTTCAGTAGTTAACGCTTGGCTTTGAATACCAATAACTTCTTTTCCTTGAATCTCGCTCATGCTCAATCCTGAATGATTAACTCTAGCTCCTGTTTCAACCGGTTGGACAGAGTGTAAATGTCTGCCAATCGGTCTTCACCGCCATAGATGGATTCGTTTTCAAGCAGTGTCTTACTGATTGTTTCGATTCCACTGGCCATAGCACGACAGTAGTTAAAACAAGAGATCAACTCGGCTTTGCGTGTGGTTATTGGGTCCTGGTTCTTGGTGGCAATGGATTGGGTCATGTGCGTTCTCGTCAGTATTGTTGTTGTCAAAGCGGAATTTGTTAGCCCAGCTGTAATCTGTAAGCTCTTCAGCTGTCGTACGTCCTCGTTGCGCAATAGCATCCATTTTGCGCTCAAGCTCTAAAGTGATCTTGGTTTGATAATCAGTGGTGGCCTTGGCTTTCTTGTCTAAGGCTGCGGTGATTTGAGCGGTGCGCTTTTGGGTCTTCAGGTAGTTATCAATGCCAGTCTGCACGTATTTCAGAGCCATGCTGACTTTTGGGAAGTAGCCATTTTGTCGGCAGTAAGCTTCGTTATCCATGAGTTTTGATTTAACCAAGGTCTCATGGTCTTGAATAAACTCAGTGCCGTATTGTTCTTCTAGTGACTCAAAGACAATGGCATTAACTTTTTGGAAGTCTTCAGGGGTGGGATTTTGCTTTTTGATTTGATCAAAATTTAAACCTTGTTCATTTTCTGAGCAAGGCTCTTTAATAATAATATTATTATATTTTGTATTTATATTATTGTGGTTCCCTGTTTGGGTAACTCTTTTTACCTCGTTTAGGGAACCCCCCTGGTTACTTGTTTGAGTAACTGAGTCTTCTACTTTTTTAGTCTTGTGCTGGGATAGCTTTGACTGTTTGCCAATGTCTAGAAGGGTAGGGTTGATGCCATACAGGTAGCCTGCATCTGTCGTCTTTCTGATCAAAATTTTTTCAGATACTAGCTCTTTTAAAAGCTGAGAGATGTGTTGTTTGGCAATACCAGTGGCATCTACAAATTGACTGAGCGCGATACGATCGAAGGCTTTACGAAAACCAAACGTCTTGTTGAAGATGAATACAAATATCAAAAACTTTCGCTTACTTAACCCGATCTCTGCAATTGCATTGAATAGGCCACTAGGGGTCATAGTGAAGCCATCATCAAGCATGGCCTGGAATGTAGAGGTGTTGGAGTTCGCTTGTGACATAGCCTGTACTTTCGTCTTAAATCAATTCCGTGCGCGAACTATCAGTCATTTGTTGACTTTGGTACAGGTGAAATATTTCACTTTTCTACTCTGTAGATGTGCAAAGGCACTACGACAATTCGCAGTAAAAACTAAAGGTATAGAGATCTATTTAGCTGATTAAAAAACGAACTAAAAATAGACGACGAGTGATGTGCGAAAGTACGAACGATTTGATGAGAAACTGAAGTGGTTTCATTTTAGTCTCGTAAATAATAGTTGCTTTGTAGTAGTGGATACATTTCTAAACGATATGGTGGCGGGTGTCAACTACCAGGCAACTGTTCTACGAGAAAACTAACTGGCGGGGCTTATTTCCGAACTTCGGTCTTGTATTCGGCCCTCTTCACCCGCCGAAAAGCGGCATACACAAAACGTGTATGCTTACACGATTTGTGTAAGTTAAGCATATTGTAAAACCAAAGTGGTTAGATTGAAAGCAAACCTACTGAGATACACGCTATTACATTAATTGTAATGCTCATTAAAGCCGCTTAGCTTAACTGATTCCAATGTACTTAAAGCGTTGGGCAATACATTAAATTCAATCAAAATTGACAATTAGAAGGAGGTATTAGAGCATCGACTTGTCGCCATTTTATATGGAGTATTTCAGTATGTATAAGGAAGATATATGAAAAAAATATCATTAATGGCTGGTTTGATTTTTGCGGCAACTTCAATTTATGCAAATGACCAAAATTTGGACACGGATTTACATGTAGAGATGTTTACACGCGGTGAACCACTCTTTACTACCTCAAATGAAATAACTGTGGAAGTTCGTGCGAATGCAATGGCATTTGTCATTGGTGGAAATAGTGATAATGTAACTTTCAGTTGGGATTCAAATGGAGATAATGTATTTGACGATGCTTATGGTCAGACTTCATATTTTAATTATACAATAAATGGTGGAGCTGAAGCATTTGATGATAAAAATAACCTTCCCGAATTATCTGTTAAAGCTATGGCTACCGATGGAAGCACAGAAATAGTTACAAAAATTCCGTTTAAATTATGCATTGATCGGCGTGATTATCACTTAAATCGATATAATTTATGCATGTCAACTCACTCTAAACATAACTATTGTGTTGGGTGGATGGGTTGTTGGGGAACTATTTCTGAAAATATTAAGTTTCCAATACCAGGCTCTTTTTAATATTTAAATAGAAGTATAGCTAGTTTTGTCATCCCTAAATTAGGGGTGACTTTTAAGAAAATAAGATCAGTATTTTTTTATGACATGATGAAAACGCATATCTTAAGATGAGAACTGATATGAAGAATAAAAAAGCTCAGATTACTTAGTCCATTGGCTTACATCCTAATTGTAAAGCTTCATTTGCAAATAACATGGTCCAGTGTTTGAGTCCCATGATGACCAACGATCGACATACTCAACTAAGACACGTTTGCCTATATCTAGTTGGTCATTAATCGTTGATGCATCTGTTAAGCATGAGCTACTCCCAGGGCCTGCACTGATAATTTTTCCATCAACCTCAAACTTTACACTACGAGAGCCTATCTTCCAGTTATTAGTGATATCTCCCTGTATTATTTGTGGTTCACCAAAAGAATTGATGTAAAGAGCAGTAGTATGAATATATGCATCTATAATTACGAAGTAGAAAATACACAAAAACCAGAGTGAACTTAAAGAGTAAAACTTAATAGGGCTTATATGCCTATAATCTAAAAAGGCGAAAAAATTTCTATTTTCTGCTTTCATATACATTTTGAAAATGGTTTTACTTCTCGTGTTTTTATCAAATCCTGAAGTAATAATTGTTAAAAAACTAAAAAAACCAGTTAACCAAAACATTTTGAATAAGCAATAAAAATATGGTTCAAAACTGATGCTACTTACTAACAACTGCCTACTCCTAAAGTTTTAGCTCTTTATCTTTTCCTAAAGACCATTTCTACCCGCCCAATAATTTGTAGCTGAGAAAACTGTTCACTGTTTATAGTTTGGTCAGGAAAGAGCATGTCACTTTGTTCTGCTTCGACTGTGAATGAGTCATCACCTGTCTTTTGAATCCAGCGGAATAAGAGCTTGTCATGGACTTTGAAGGCATACAAATCTTTATCTGTAATTGCATTAACAGCCTTATTGACTAGGACTGTCTCACCCTCTGGCAGAGTAGGATTCATGCTGTTGTCAGGTACCTCAATGATAGACACGTTATTCTTGTCATAATTGTGCTTTTCTAGCCAACTATGTGTAATGGCAAAGTCACTAGGTATTTCCGTGATCTCATTTGTAAGGTGTTTAAGCCCAGTGGCATCTTTCTCATAACCTGCAAGCCAAGCAGGACTTACATTGTAGACCTTGGCAAACTCCAAAACCTGGAAGTAATTCAATTGCCGTGAGCCATACTCATAGTTTGCAAGGCGTGCAACGGTGATCCCTAAAAAGTTAGCGGCATCAATTCTCTTCTTAAAGCCATAAGCCTCTCTTGCTTGTTTAAGTCTTTCACCTACTCCAACCCAATACTCATCAATAAGGGCCTGGTCTATGTCGAGATTAATCATATGAAGAACACACATAATTCAAAAGTGTGGAAAAAATATACAGATACGTGTTTTTTTTGTCAAAAACAACTATTTCGTGATAAAAGAAACAAAAATACAAAAAAACACGGTATTGTGTTTATTTGGTGAATCTGTTTATAATTCGCATCGATGAGAGAAAGACGAACATGTATTTGATGAGACCAATAACAATGGAAGAAAAAGAACTAACGCTGGAAGCGCTGGATTATTGCGCTTCGCTGCTTGAAGAGGCTAGGGAAAAAGAAACCGAAGCCAGAGAGCACCGAATTTCAATTGAAGAACGAATAGTTGAGCTAATGGGTTGTGAGATTGAAGGCACACGAAGTGAAACAACGCCACGCTTTAAAGTACGTACAACATCAAAATTTGATCGCAAAGTTGACCAAACTAAAGTAAGTCACGTTAAGCGTTTGGTGGGCGAGGAAACCTTTAACAAGGTGTTTCGTACAAAATACGAGGTTGATGTAAAAGCACTGCGTAGCCTACGCGATGAGAGTCAGCGTAAATATGCCATGGTGACTAATATCATTACGACCACGCCGAGCAAAACATCTGTTGTCGTAGAGAGTGTACATTAATGGCTATCTCACTCAGCAGTATATCAAAGACAACAGGCCTGAAAGCCCCGAGAGTATTGCTGTACGGGGTGCCAGGCATAGGAAAGACGACATTTGCAGCGGGTGCGCCTAAACCTATTTTTCTATTTACCGAGGACGGGGCGGGGCTGTTAGAGCTTGATTCGTTTCCAGTGCTTAAATCATATGAAGACACAACAAGTGCGTTGAATGCTTTGTTATGTGAAGAGCATGAGTTTAAGACAGTTGTATTGGATTCATTGGACCATTTAGAGCCACTGGTCTGGGATATTGTCGCTAAGAAAGCGGGTAAAAATAGCATTGAAGAAATTGGTTTTGGTAAAGGCTACATTGAAGCATTGGCTTACTGGCGTGTGATTTTAGATTTACTCGACAGGCTTCGAGTTGAGAAAAAAATGGCAGTTATTTTAATTAGCCATTCCAATATTAAACGCTTTGACTCGCCAGAAACCGAACCCTACGACCGTTATCAATTAAAGCTACACGATAAAGCCAGTGCGTTAATGCAGGAATGGTCTGACTGTGTACTTTTCTGTAATTACCAGACAACGATTCAACGTGACAAACTGAGCAACGGCCAAGATAAAGCCCGAGGCGTTGGCACTGGGCAGCGCAATATCTATACGGTCGAGAAACCCGCTTACAAAGCAAAAAACCGTTTTAATTTACCGGAAAAAATGCCTTTGTCTTGGGAAGCATTTATGACGGCATTACAAACAAATTCACAACGAGGAACAACTATAAACAATGGCTAGTTTTGGATTTTCTGCAAATCAATATCCAGCTGATGAGGGTTTTACCCCGATCCCTGCAGGGGATTATCCTGCTATCATTACTGAAGCGGGTATTAATGCAAACCGTGCAAATACCGGCGCATTGATGAAGGTGAAATTTGTTATCACTGAAGGGCAATATCAAAACCGCAGTATTTATGAAAATTTCAATATTTCTCACCCGAACCCACAGGCTGAGGAAATAGGCCGTAAGCGCCTATCTGCGCTGTGTACAGCGATTGGCTATCCTGATGCTAATGACAGTGATCAGCTACTAAATCAAGGGTGTGTCATTTCTGTTGGTATCAGAAATAACCCTCAATATGGGCCACAAAACGATATTAAAAAGTTTGCGCCATTAGCTCAACAGCAAGTGATGCAACAGCATCAGCCGAATATTACTGCAAATACACCACCATTTTACAATCAGCAACAACAAAATAGCGGGCAGGGCTGGGGTTAATACTCCCGCTTTACTAATAATTTAAATAATTAAGGAGCAAGAATGAACGCTACTCAAAAAAAACTATTCGATGAAATGAATGCCGCTTATGTGGCCAGACATGAAGCATGTCAAAAGTACAAAGAAGCGTGTAAAGCCTTTGTAGAAAGCGCTGAAAAAACACCTGAGTTTATGGAGCAGTGGAAATGGCTTGAGGCTGAAGAAGGTATAGAGCTAAAACAAAAAAATAATGGCAATTAACCTCGCTAGCGACACAATTAATAATATTTACCAGCATTATAAAAATACTTCTGACAGTGGTTTTCGAGGCCATTTAGGCGCTTCAATCATAGGCAAATCTTGCGAACGGGCAATCTGGTATGACTTCCGGTGGTGTACCCCAAGTGATTTAGAGGGGCGGTTATATCGTCTTTTTCAGACAGGTCATTTGGCTGAAGACCGCTTCACTGCTGACTTGAAGTCGATTGGTGTCAAAGTCAGTACAGTTAATCCTCGCACAGGAAAGCAGTATCAAATCAATGCTTGTGATGGTTTTTTTGGCGGTAGCTTAGATGGTATTGGTTTGGGGTTTCCTGAAAACCCCAATCAAAAACATGTCGTTGAAATGAAAACCCATAGCGATAAATCGTTCAAAGAGTTAAAGAAAAAAGGCGTTAAGAAAGCCAAGCCTCAGCACTATACGCAAATGCAAGTGTATATGTCTGCGAGCAAGATTAAGCACGCTTTTTATATTGCGGTAAATAAAGATAACGAAGAATTATACGGCGAGTTTATTGATTTTGATGAAGACCACGCAAATGAACAATATGAAAAAGCGGCGCGGATTATTGCTAGTGATCGGCCATTAGCGCGCATTAATGATGATCCATCTTGGTTTGAGTGCAAGCTATGTAATCACCAGGCCATTTGTCACGGTGAGAAAGCCCCAGCAGTTAATTGCCGAACCTGCCTACATATCAGTGCTGAAGCGGGCGGAAGTTGGGTATGCAAGCGCTACAACGTGACATTAACAGAACAACAACAGTTGTGGGGTTGTCGTTCGCACCTGTATATACCTGACCTGTTGTTGAACTTCGCGGAAGCTCTGGATGCTGGTGAGTACTGGATTGAGTACAAGCTGAGAGATACAGGTAAGGTGTTTATTACGGGTGAAGATCCTGGGCAGTTTAAGAGCACAGAAATTCACGCTGTAGAAGACAAAAATATGTTAGTCGATAAAGACCTGAATATGCTACGTGATGCGTTTAGTGCTGAACTTAAGGAGGCTTAAAAAAGAAAACCACTTAACTTATATGGCTCGAAACGGAAACAAGTTAAGTGGCACTGTAGGTACAAGGGGTGTCTAATACATAGAGACACCCAAACATTTTTTATCGAGATGTTTTTACATTAAATAATGTAGATAGCGAAATTTAGTGCTGCAAGTTTTTTAAGCTTATTTAATTTTTTAAAAAATGAAGCTTAATTAATTAATTAAAGCAGCTGCGGGACTCTATGAAAAAAAGGGTGTCGCTGTCGCTACAGTCCATAGTAAGACACCCATAAGCTGCAATGTAAAGCTATATCTAACTTTAAAAAAGTAGGTTACTTTACTTAATGTCACAAGGTATTCTGACGAATAGTTATAAATTTAACTAAGAAGTATGCATGACAAATAAATCTACAGAGGAACTAGCATGGGAACTGGCTGAGCAGGGTTTTACTATCATTCCGCTCGGCTCACCATTTGAGAAAATAACAGAGTTTTTTATTAATGAGCGCTGTAACGGGGATCGAGACAAGGCCCAAAAACAATGGCCAAAAGCGCCCTTAATTAATTGGCGACAATATCAAGACAAAAACCCCACCGACGCAGAAATAGAAACCTGGACACAACGCTGGCCACAGGCGAACTACGGCATTATCACAGGTAAAAATATCGTGGTGGTGGATGCGGATTCGCTGGAAGCAGTGACATTCATGGAGTCGGGAAAAATAGGGCGCACGCCGTGGAAAGTAAAAACTTCAAAAGGTAAGCATTACTATTTCCAGTATGACAATAAGGTCGCTATTCGTAATTCATCCAACACCACTACAAAAATAGATATACGGGGCGAGGGTGGTTATGTCGTTGCACCTGGTTCTGTGCATCACACAGGTGTCGTGTATGAGTGGGAGTTAGACGCCAGCTGGCCAATTAATTCTATACATGATTTGCCGTTTCTTTCTCATGAAGATATAGCAGCGATTAAAGCGTTTAACGTTGAGGACAAACCCGCTGGTAACTTTGGGTTTAGTGCCAGTGCTTACGCGTCCACAAAACACGACGGTAGCCCTGTACTTGAGGGAGGACGTAACAATGCAGCGGCAAGTTTAGCGGGCCAATACATCACGGCGGGTTATGATCTAAAAACGGTGACTCAGCTGGTAGCGCAGTGGAACGTTACCAACCAAGTGCCATTGCCTAACCCTGAGATTAATACAACCGTTGCTAGCGTAGCGCTAACCCATTTAAACAATAATCCTGGTTCGTCCATTCCATTGGTTCATGAAAAGCCAGAACCGCAAAATGAATATACGCCTTTCGTCGTTTCTGAGGGCCTTCCTGACCATTTGTATAAAGTGCCAGGGGTACTAGGCCAGTTAGTTGAGTACGCGAACGAGACGGCCGTTAAGAAGCAACCAGCGCTATCTGTTCAAGCAGCCTTAGCGTTAGGTAGTTTGGTGTGTGGGCGTTATTACAAGACAGATCAGGAGAACTTTTCGTCGTTGTATTTCCTGAATATCGCTAAGAGCGGGGAAGGGAAGGAACACGGCAAGAAGATTATTGAAACGGTCTTAGAGGCAGCTGGCTATGGCAATTTAATTGGCGGTAGTGGCTATACATCAACTGGCGCGGTAATGAGCCAGACAATAGATTACCCTAATCACATAACGGTGATTGATGAATTTGGTAAATACCTCGAAAGCTCACATCGAAAGGGTAACTCTCACCGTGAAGAAGCAATAACACAGTTAATCGAGATCTGGAGCCGCTGCGATGGCATTTTACGGCCTCAGACATACTCAACAATGTCAGCTAAAAAAGATGACCAGGACAAGCCGTTAAAGGTGGTTAATCCGGCTATTACGCTGTTTGGTATGACAACCCCTGGAACGTTTTATCAATGCCTTACACCGCAACTGGTGCGTGATGGTTTCCTGGGGCGCTTCCTGATTATGGAAAGTGATTTACCCATGCAATTGTCTGTTAAGCCTAATGCGATGCCGACACCTGAGCCTATTCTGGATTGGATACGACAGATAAGGACCAACCTGGTGGGTAACTTAACACCTTACAAGGCAAGTCATGAAGCACCTCAACAGCATGTTTTGATGTTTGATGAGAAAAGCCTGCAGTTGCTCACCGCGTTCGAGGAAGAGCTAAACGACAAGAAACAACAGCTAACAGATTCAGAGCTGTATGTATTGCTAACCCGTACCCGTGAAAAGGCCATGAGGCTTGCGCTTATTCTGGCGCTGTCGGAAAGCTCAGAAAACCGCGTTATACATCATGAGTTAACTAAATGGGCCATCGATTATGTACGCCACCTCGATTACAAGCTAGTCGATACGGTTATACGACGTGTAGGTGGCTCTGAGTTTGAGACAGAGCTAAAAGCCTGTACGGAAGCTATTCGTCAGGCTGGTGAAAAAGGGTTATCTAGGCGACAAATGAGGGATATACCTATCTTCTCAAAGTTGGACCCTCAAAAAGAACGACAAATTTTCTGTGCGATTCAGGGACGAGGACTAGCGACTTTTTATCCTGTTTTAAAAACTAAAGGAAGGCCAAGGGTAGAGTGCTGGGTGCATGCTAATTTTTGTACAGATGATTAACCACTTATTGAGATTAGACCTTATGGGGAGCTTTTGGAACACCTTAAATACCAAAAGATGTTATTGATTTTATTGGTAAAAAATGACTTTTGGGGTTTTGGGAGGTGTTTAGAGTATATATACCCAAATACAAAATAAAAAAAGAAGGGTAAGGAGTTACCCCATAACTCCATAAGTATTATTAATATATATAATATTATTATATTTATACTTATTTTATAGACTATTTCTTCTTTCAGACTTTTGGTGAACTTTTGGGATTTCTTCCCCATAACTTACCAAAAGGTTTCTACCTAAAAACAACAAAACAATTAAGACCGAACAAACATGAACACAAACAGATTGAATCTAATGACAATGATGACCGCAAAAGGGCTGAACTACGAGAAGGTCGGAAACGGCTGCTTAGGCGGTACACCGACGTTAACAATGCAAGACGTGGCTGGGGCGCTGGGCATGGCTGATATAAGCCGAGAGGCGTATCTGTACGGCTTGCTGAAATACACAGACGATAAAACCGTACTACATGAGCTAGATAAGCTAACTCAAAAGGCGGTTATCTTGTTTGCACTTAAGCAGGGCTGGAAAGAGCCTTTTCCTAATGACAAGAAACGCTCGCTGTTTTTCTTCCTGCAGATGGGGCGGCTGGTGATTAATGAGCTTGTTGGTGAGAACTTCTGTAAAGCCTGCAATGGAACAGGTTATATCAATAAAGCGAAGGCTAAAAAGTGCTCCTGCAAGGATGGCAAAAAGCCAATGAAGAAAGCTGAGCAGGCTAGATTCTGTGGCGTGCATTACGACACCTGGCGGACTAATTGGTTTAGTCGTTACGTGAAGTGTGTTGAGCATTTTAAAGCTTGGGATGACGAAATTTCTTTCTCAATTAAAAACAAATTAAATTAATAGAGTTAATTGACCCATCACAGGTTTGGGGGGTATAATACGCCCATACTAAGAGAACCTTATCTTAAGGTTAAAGCCTCGCTAACACAGCGGGGCTTTTTTGTTTCTGACGTTCGTAAAGTCTTCCAAATAGGCATCTTTTGCCTATCCTTCAATTGTTTTAAATAAGCCTCATTCGTGGGGCTTTTTTTTTTGCCTTCAATATGAAAACTTACCCAATAAAACCAAATACAAAGCCACGTATGACGCGTTCAGATAAGTGGAAACAACGACCCTGTGTAATGCAGTATCGCGATTATAAGGATGAGATCCGTAACGCTAGTCTTAGCCTGCCTGAAGGCGGTTATCACGTAATTTTTGTTATGCCTATGCCCAAGTCTTGGACTGAGAAAAAGCGGGACGAGATGCGAGGCAAACCTCACCAGCAAACACCTGATAAAGACAACCTAGAGAAAGGCTTGCTCGATGCAGTATTTAATGATGATTCACATATCTGGGATGGCCGCGTGAGTAAGTACTGGGGGGATGAGGGGAGGATTGTGGTTAAGCAAATACCTACGTTTGAGACGTTAGAGGAGGCGTTAAAACATTAACGGTAAATCGAATGAAAATCACTAGATTAGTCGTCCATTGTTCGGACACACCGAATGATAGGGACGTAACCGCGGCAGACATTCACCGATGGCACATTCAGCGCAAGTGGGCTGGAATCGGTTATCACAAAGTTATACGACGTGATGGGACGGTTGAGAATGGTCGGCCCGAGTACTGGAAAGGTGCACACGTAAAGGGCTACAACAGTAAGAGCCTGGGCGTGTGCTTAATCGGTAGGGATGAGTTTACAGCTGATCAGTTTGATAGTTTGGACCGTGTGTTAACCCGCTGGAAGGATAAATACCCGCTTGCTGAAATATGCGGGCATCGAGACTTAGACCCGCATAAGACCTGCCCTGGTTTTGATGTAGGGGAGTGGTGGGATAGCAATATTTAAAAACAATTTTAAGCCTTACAGTTAAATATGGAGGGCATTTTTTAAAAAAAGAAAAAAGGAAGTAGTAAATGAGTAGTAAACCATTTTTTTCATGGATGGGTGGGAAACGTAGACTTGCAAAACATATTATCCCCGAATTCCCAGAACACCAGTGTTATGTTGAGCCGTTTTGTGGCGCTGCAGCACTTTTCTTTTTGAAAGAACCAGTCAAAACAGAAGTGATTAATGACCTTAATAGCGATGTCGTTAATCTATATCGAGTTGTTCAGCACCATTTAGAAGAATTTATAAGGCAATTTAAATGGTCGCTGGTGAGCCGTGAGATGTTTAAGTGGCTTAATGATACGCCACCCGAAACCCTAACAGATATACAAAAGGCCGCAAGGTTTTACTACCTTCAACAGTTGTCGTTTGGTGCAAAATCAACAAGTAGAACGTTTGGTACATCAACAACAAGTACACCCAGACTTAACTTGCTTCGAATTGAAGAAAAGCTAAGTGAAGCTCATTTAAGATTAAGTCGTGTGACGATTGAAAAACTTGACTGGAAAAAGTGTATTAAGAAGTACGACAGGCCACATACTTTATTTTATTGCGATCCTCCTTACCTTGATACCGCAGGCTATGGCAATGAGTTTGATCTGTCTGAATATGAACAGATGGCAGAGCTAGCGAGCTCAATCAAAGGGAAGATGATTATTAGCATTAATGACCATCCAACAGTGAGAGAAATATTCTCAGGCCTTCGTGTTAAAGAGGTCAGTCTAAGGCACACCGTGGGCGGTCGAGGTGGGAAACAAGCAAATGAGCTTATTTATTTCAACTTTGAAGCCGGAAATAACAGATAAGTTAATCCAGATTCAAGCCAAATCAGCCTGTGAGCCTTACTTAACGGATAAAGAGTGTAGGCAAGCATTAAAGGCTATCTATCAGGAAGTAAGACAACTACTCAAGCCAAAGGAAAACAATGACAAACAAATATCACCTGGACTACTTCGAGAAAGCCGTACTTAGTAATCAATATAGAATTCTTCAATTACTTGCCCCTTTATTTAATAAAAAGAGTGGTGGCATTTATGAGGCCAATAAATATAAAAATTACATTGAGATTTTAGACAGTAATTTGGTTGAACTTTTCCCCGAAATCTTTGAGGGCAACTTTGAGCTACCACACGACATACAGCGTGATGTCCTTGCGATTACTGAGCTATATGAACTCATGGAGATTAGTTACAGCTATTTATCCCTGGATGAGCAAAGGGAAATAGACGGCGATAAAATTGTATTTAATGGCTTTGGTAGAGAAGATAAATACTATACGGAAATAAGGGATTTTCTGACCGCATTAAATAATAGTGAGGTATTCGAAGATAGACCAGGTGTAAGGGTTGTCACTGAGGATATGCTTGAGTTTCCACCCGTAGGCCCAATGATGCCGCTGTATAAGCAACAACTAGGAAGGCTTGAAGTATTGAAAGCTAGGCCTGGTTATGTGGGGAATATGCTGACTGTTGAGGAGTTGAAGTACCTAACGGAAGGGTATGAGGAAGCGCCGCCGCTTAATTAGGAATGCTTATGTATTCAACCATAATCACTGCAGTTACTAGCCTTTTCCAAACTTATCTCACGAATAAGCAACACAAAGCCGAGCTTAAGCAAGCCATTCATAACAAGCAATTAGACGAAATTCAGCAAGGCAATATCTCTGCCTCAGAGCTGGACTCTCTAAGTATTCAGTCAAGGGGCTGGAAGGATGACTTCTTACTCATCATTACCGTTACGCCGCTTGTGCTGTGCTTTGTCCCTGAGATGTCTGACCATATTAAGAATGGTTTTGAAGCCTTAAACGCGAGTGTACCGGAATGGTATATGCTCGCCTTAGCCTTGGTGTATATCGATACGTTTGGATTTAGGCGCATTTTACGAAATGTTTTTTCGAATTATTTAACTACAAAAATTAATAAGAGTTAGGAGAATGACAGCAAATCATCACGAACCTTGGACATTTAAAAAAGAGATTAATATTACGCATATCATAGCCACTCTGCCTGTCGTCGTTTCTGCCATTATATTTGGTTCTTCCGTAGATAAACGCATCGATCTTAATGCGACCAACATACAACATGTGATGACCACGCAAGCTAAGACCGACCAGCGTTATAAAGAGTTTAGGCATGAGATGAAGAACGACATTAGTGGCATAAATGACAAGCTCGATAGGCTGCTTGAGAGGCGTTCTGAGCAACGTTGAGCCTGGGGGATGCGCTGGGGACCCTGAGGGCCTGAAAATGCCCCACACGCAGCCAACGCTCGGCTTTTGGAAGAATTTCGGGCTTTTAAGGGGCAGCAGCGCTACTTTAAATACATGAAGGAGATTACATGGAAGAGCAGAAACTGCTCAACATCACGCAAATCGCCGAGTTCTATGACATTCATCGAAATACGGTGATGCGCAAAATACGACAGGAGGGGATTGAGCCAGTTGATAAAATTGGTAATGCAAACCGCTATAACCTTGAAGATGTAGAGCACCTATTTTACGAGTCAAACGCACGCAACCTGCCGCCTGACTACGACCCTAACGACCTGCCACCTAAAGACCGCAAAGACTGGTATCAATCCGAGAATGAGCGGCTTAAGTTTGAATTGGCGTGCAGTGAATTAATTCCCGCTAAGGAAGTACGGCAAGAGTCGATTAAATTAATGAAAACCCTGGTTGCTTTTTTTGAGTCGCTGCCCGACAAAATGGAGCGCACCCGACTATTTAATTCAGACCAACTGGATTTACTCGAAAAGCAGTGTGATTTATTTAGAAACCAATTACATCAAACATTAAAAAGGCAATTAACGGAATCGTGTACGCCTCAACAACTGACCAATTCGTAGAAAATACCGATTTAATCCAAGCCCCCAAGCGTGAAAAACTTTCCAAGTCCGTTCGTAAAATTCTGTATGTCAGCCAAGGTGGCACCATGGATAAATGGGACGGCGATATTGTCCCGTATATGTGGGAACCCATGGATTGCCTACAGTTGCGGTCTTTTAGTGCGGTGATTTTTGTCGGTCCCGCCCGAACGTCTAAAACGGTTTCCCTAGTGGATGGTTGGGCGGTAGATACCATTGCCAATGACCCCGCTGATATGTTGATTGTACAAATCAGTGAGGAAAAAGCGCGGGAGTTCAGTAAAAAACGACTAACACCAGCTATCCTGGCATGTCCTGAAACGGCAGCGGCTTTGTCGCCCCGAGCCTATGACAACAACGTTCATGACAAAATATTAAAGGCGGGTAACTATTTAAAAATTGGTTGGCCCTCTAAAAATATCTTTGCCTCATCCGATTGGAAACGAGTGCTATTAACCGACTATGACCGGATGGAACAAAATGTTGGTGGGGAAGGTTCGCCTTTTTTGCTGGCCGGTAAACGAACACAAACCTTTATGTCCTCGGGGATGGTACTTGCGGAAAGTTCACCTGGCTTTGAAATTACTGACCCGAATTTTAGGTTAGAACATAAACATGAAGCACCACCGACAGAGGGTATTTTAAGTTTATATAACCAGGGCGACCGCCGTTTATTTTATTGGCAATGCACCGACTGTCGGGAATGGTTCGAGCCTGATTTTGATTTATTGGTTTGGGATAAAGAAGAACCCGACCCCTCAAAAGCCAGCGAACGCGTCACGTTAGCTTGCCCCCATTGCGGCGTTGAGCATGAAGAAAAACAAAAACCTGAATTTAATTTAAAAGGCCGCTGGTTACGCCAGGGTGAATACCTGGACAAACAAGGCCGGAAACACGGCGAACCACGTATCACCCGCTTTGCATCATTCTGGCAAAAAGGACCCACCGCGACATTCCAGACCTGGAATGAACTGGTGTATAAATACAAAGCCGCGTTAATAGAATATGAGCGTACTGGCTCGTTTCAATCACTGAAAACCACCATTAACACCGACCAGGGCAAAGCTTTTACCCCGCCACGAGAAATGACGTGCAGTGCGGGGGATTTAGCCGACCGTGCTACCAACTATGGCGATCGCGTGGTACCTGAATGGGTACGCTTCTTAACCGCTGCCGTGGATATTCAAGCGGGTAAAAATGCGCGGTTTGTCGTACAGGTGATTGGCTGGGGTGTCGATCTTGAGCACATCGTATTGGACCGTTTTGATATTAGCCAATCCAACCGGCCTGGTAATGTTCAAGTGAAACCAGGCTCTTATGTGGAAGACTGGGATTTAATCACTGAGCAGGTCATTAAAAAAAGCTACCCGCTAGCGGATGACTCAGGCCGCTACATGGCCATACACAAGGTGGCGTGTGATTCCGGTGGTGAAGCCGGTGTTACCACGAAAGCCTATGAATATTACCGTCGACTACGAAAACAAAAATTAAATCGCCGCTTTATGTTGGTCAAAGGGGCCAGTCAATTTAATGCGGCCTTGATTCGCCAAACCTACCCCAGTCCAGGTAAGCAAAAGAAAAAAGGCGCACGGAATGTCGTCATTAAAGGCGATGTGCCGTTATTTATGCTGAATACCCACCAGATTAAAGACGGCATTATTAACGATTTACAGCGTGAATTTCCTGGGCCTCGATTTGTGCATTTTCCTCACTGGTTACCCGAAGAATTTTACGATGAACTGACCTATGAAGTCCGCGACAGCGCAGGCCGCTGGGAAAAACCTGGCAATGGTGCTAACGAGGCGTTTGATTTAATGGTCTATAACTGGGCCATTATTTACCACCGCAAACTAGAAAGTATGAACTGGGAAAAACCCTTACCTTTTGCGCTCCCTTGGGACGACAATCCACTGGTTTTTAAACGTGAGTAACGATGAAATTTACAGAACAGGATTTACATAATATCAATGAAGCCATTGCTAGCAGTGAATTAAAAGTAAAAATAAACGGGCGAGAAATTGAATACCGCTCAATCAGCGAATTAATGACAGCCCGTAAATTAATTTTAAATGATTTAGGCATCCGCAAAAAAAGAAACCCCTTAGCCGGTTTTAACACCATGGTTGACAGGGGGGTTTAATGAGTAGATCCACCACTATCGTAGACGCTTCCGGTAAGCCTTTCCAAAACCGTTCACCTTATGAGTCAGCAACCCAAAGTTTTCGGGCGGCCAGCTGGCATAGCCCTAGCCTGGGACCTAATGCGTCATTAAGTAACTCACTGCATACGCTACGCAACCGAACCCGCGCAGCCTATCGCAACAGTAACCTGATGCGAGGGGCGATTAATAAAAATACGGCGAATGAGGTCGGTACAGGCTTTACTCTGCGCAGCCTTTGCAAAGACGAAGCCTTTCGCGAGCAAGCCAATGAGCTTTGGAAACTCAGCATTGACGAAATGGACCCTGGCGGCGTTTTAAACTTTCCAGGGATACAAGCACAGTTAAGCCGCAATCGTCGTTTATCCGGCGAGGTCTTTATTCGTCATCGTCGGCGTAAAACCAGCAGCGGCTTACAAGTACCCATGCAAATTGATGTGTTAGAGGCTGACTGTATCCCCCTGGAAAAAACAGAAGACCTCAAGAACGGCCATAAAATCATCAATGGCGTTGAGTTCAGAGGGCCACACCGTGTGGCGTATTGGGTACATAGCCAACACCCCGAGGATGGTCATTGCTATCAAGATGACCTGGTGCGAATTCCTGCCAGGGACATTATTCACCATTATTTACCCATTCGCCCTGGGCAAGTAAGGGGCGAGCCTGAAGCGGCTACCGCACTGTTAAAAGACCACACTTTTAAGGAATACGACGATACCGAACTGGTGCGGAAAAAAGAACGCTCGATTTATACCGGCTTTTTATCCCGTGAAAGTGAAGACGATGAGGATTATGGCTTACCTGGTGGTCATGACGATGAAAGTAGCGTTGATGAAGCGGTGAGAGTGCAACTCGGTCGCTTGTTACGGGGCCGTCTTAACGAAAAACTCCAGCTATTTGACGGCGATAACACAGGCCAGGGTTATGGTGATTTTATGGGCTGGCAAGCACGTCAGTTATCGGCAGGTTTATCCATTCCTTACCCGCTGTTATCTGGCGACTGGAATGGCCTGAATGATCGCCTGGTTAGGGCCATGCTCAATGAATATCGCCGTGAATTGGAAATGTACCAAGACCACTTAATGATTTTTCAGGTCTGCCGCCAAGTGTGGCAGTGGTGGATGGATACCGCGGTATTAACCAGCAAATTAACCGCGCCGAATTACGCGACCGATAAAGCCTATTATCAAGCCTTGGATGTGTGTCCTGATGCCTGGCAACACCTGCACCCCGTGCAAGACGTTGAAGCACGCCAAAAAGCAGTCAGCAGTAGCCTGTCCAACATTGATAGTGAAGCCAGTGAATTGGGCTATGACGTGGATGAAAATATGAGGAGGAACGCCAGAGCCGCGAAGAAATTTATGGAAATCTGCAAAAAAGAAGGTGTTGAGCCTGCCTTAGTGACAGGCTTGTTTTCCGCTTCTACTTCAGGGGGTACAAGCGAATGACGCCACATGCATTACAGTTTCTAGCCTCAGAGCCTTGGGCTTTGGAAACTAAAACCCTGGAAATCATAAAAAGCATTGCTGCCCGCGAGTGGAAAATACCTGAAGCCGTTTTTAATAAAAAGGGGGAGCGCAAAAGCTTTAATACCATCAAGCGTGACAATGTCACCGTGCTTAATATTAATGGCGTTATCAGCCGTTATGCCAACATTTTTCATGCGGTGTGTGGTGGTACTTCGGTCGAAATGCTCGCCAATGAATTTAACCAGGTGTTAAACGATCCTGGTACCGAGGCCATTATTTTAAATATCGATTCACCTGGTGGCCAAGTAAATGGCATCCATGAGCTGGCGGAGATGATACACGCCGCCCGTGGCACAAAACCTATTGTGGCTTATGTGGGTGGTTCGGGGTGCTCTGCAGCCTATTGGCTCGCCACCGCCGCCGACGAAATCGTGCTTGATCATACGGCCTGTGTCGGGTCCATTGGTGTGGTGGCCACTTACATAAAGCAAAAACAAGACGATAAAGATGTTTTTGAAATGGTCTCCAGCCAGTCGCCGAATAAGCGCGCTGACCCTAAAACCAAAGAAGGGCAAAGCCTCTACCAAGCAGAACTTGACGAATTAGCGGATATTTTTATTGACCGTGTAGCGCGCAATATGAACGTTAAGCGCGACGATGTCTTAAAACACTTTTGCCAAGGTGGCACCGCCATAGGACAAACCGCAATAGATAAAGGCATGGCGCACCGTTTAGGCAGCCTGGAAAGCTTAATTACTGAATACCAAAAAAAAAGGAAAACACAAAAATCCATGAGCGAACAATTTGCGATTAATATCACGGGCAGTGCATCAACACCGGATGTCATTGCCGCCTTGAAACAACAATTTCCTGAAGCCATTAGCACCATCATTACTGATGCTAAAAAACAGGATGAACCGAGCGCACTGGATGCAGCGGCTGAGATAGCTCAACAGTGTCTTGATGCCAATGTGGCCTCGATGTCTGCAAGCTTACTGGCATCCAACATCACTAAAGCCGAAGCACTTAAACAGATTGAAGATGCCAAAGCCATTAAAAACGCCTGTGCGGCGGCAGGTATCGAGGCCAGCTTTGACACGATCATGGCCGACCGCAATGACCTCGGTAAATTAATCGGCACCATTATTCATGAAGCACAAGCCGACAAAGAACCCGAGACAAACCACCATATTAACCAAACAGGCAAACAATACGCGATAGACAGCACTGAAATTTATGCCGCACGCCGACAAGGAAATTAATTAAATGAATATGGAACCACGCCATTTTGGCGAATTTATTTTAAAAGAAATAGACGGTTTTAGCCGTGGTGAGCGGATGGTAACAGGTGGCCTGTATCCCGTCGGTACGGTACTTGGCGAGATCACTGCCACTAAACAGCTTACCGCGCTGAACCCTACGGCTGACGACGGTTCGAAGAAAGCCGTTGCTATTTTAATGGGCATCACGGATGCCAGAACCAATGATAAAAAAGCGGTGGTGATTGAACAGCTGACCACGGTTAGAAAAGCAGATTTAGAATGGCCTACTGGCATTACTGACGAACAAAAAGAAACGGCATTAAATGAGCTAAAAGAAAAATTTATTATTGCCCGTTAATCCTCTCTGTTTTTCCTTTCTTTTTTTATTTATTTTTCTTTATTCAAGGAAACTATGAACAATAATTTAGATTTAATTGCACAAGACGACGCCTTTAAGTTGCCAGGCTTAACCTTGGCGATCAATAAAGCCGTGGTCACCCCTGGCCGCATTGGCCAGCTGGGCTGGTTTGAAGAAGATGGTATTACTACCACGTACCTCAATGTTGAACTACAACATCAGTCGTTGATTTTAGTACCAAGTAAACCCCGTGGGGCACCTGGTACGTCGCTCAGTCGTGAAAAACGCAACCAGATTCCTTTTAGTACGGTTCACCTACCCATGGAGGGCGCAGTACTGGCTGATGAGCTGCAAAACGTTCGCGCGTTTGGCTCCACCAATGTCGCTGCACAAATACAAAAATTGGTCGATCGTGAGTTAACGCGTATGCGGAAGTCAATGGAAGTGACCCATGAATATCAGAGACTAGGCGCGTTGCGTGGGCAGATTATCGATGCTGATAATGTCACGGTACTCGAGGACTTCTTTAAACGGTTTAATGTTAAAAAGAATATCTTCACCTTGGATTTTACCCAGGATTTGCGCACCCAGTGTATGAATATCAAGCGGGCTTCTGAAAAAGAACAAGGTACATTACGTACCTCTAAATACCGTGTGTTAATGGGTTCAGAAGTCACCAACGAACTGCTTAAAAATGATGACTTCAAAAAAGCCTATGAACGTTGGCAAGATGGTCAAGCCTTACGCGACGATATGCGTATGAACATTAATTTCGGTGGTTTACTCTGGGAAGAGTACGAAGCACAATTCGGTGCTGAATACTTTATTGCACCTGATGAGGCCATGGTGGTACCTGAAGGTTTAAGCGGCTTATTCATTACACGCTTTGCCCCTGCCAACTACATGGAAACGGTCAATACACCTGGCTTGCCTTATTATGCTAAACGTAAGGCGATGGACTACGACAAAGGGGTGGAGTTTGAAGCCCAATCAAACCCAATACACTTGTGTACTAACCCTAGAGCCATTATTCATTTAAAAATTAAAAAGAGCGCTACTCGCTAATGGACGCCTTCGACCGCGCCACCCGTCGCTTAATGCGGCGGTTAGGCGATCCTGTGAGATTGGTGGATGAAGCGGGAAATAAATTCAAAATTAATGCTGAAATTATTCAAGCAGACGAGTTTATTTCGAAAAATAAAAACAGCTCATTAAAACTAAAACTGGATAGCCCTGTTTTACAGTTTGCGACGGTGGATTGTCCTGATTTTAATGAAGATTGGCAGGTTGAATATAATTATCGGCGTTATTTTGTTGCCGAGGAACCTGATATTGAACACGGCCTAACACAAGTCACGTTAGTTAATGAGCGTAAAAAGAAGAATTTAGACTGGATTAATGCACCTCGAAATTAGCACAGAGAAGCACTTACAACCCCTGATTGACCAATTAGAAAACCAACCTAAGCTATTCACCAAAGCCGTACAGCGTGCGATGCGCAAGACTGCCCGTTGGCTTAAAACCCGCATGGCGCGCGAGTTGGCGAAACAAATGGGGGTTGTTCAAAAAGGTTTAAAAAGTCGCTTTATTCTCTCCACGGAAGGCAAAGGGAAAAATCAAAAATTCATATTTTGGTTAGGTACCTACCCGTTGGCAGCCGAAATGGCAGGAAAGCCCAGAAATACAAAAAAAGGGGTGTCTGTTAAAAAACATCGCTTTGTTGGCGCTTTTTACAAACAAGTTTATGGATCTTCGCAACATGTCTGGATCAGAAGCCAACGTAATACACGTTATTCCCTTGTCAGACCCTCGTCATCTACGCCAGGTAATGTACCCAAGCGTTTAAGTGGCCGGTTCCCCGTGGAACGCCTTGGCATTGAAATTGATCCAATAGCCGTTGAGTTATTTAAGCGCTACGAGCGCCGTGTAAATAGCCAATTTAATCGATTGTTAGAGAAAGAGTTAAATTATGTCCTTAACGTTGAATAACCTCACAGAGTTTCATAATGCTGTTGTGAGTGGGATTAAGGAGAAAATACCCGAGCTTGGAACAGTAGCCGCTTATAGCCCCATATACGAGCAAAGCCTCAATACACCTGCCGTATTAATTGAACTGACGGAGATGGAACCTGCAGAAACCATTAGCGGTGGTCGTACTGCAGTGACATTATCCATGGCAGCCCATGTGTTTTTAGCGGCAAGTGATAACTTGGAGGATCTGCAACTGGGTATCCGTAACCTGGCCGTTTATGTGCTGCAAGCGGTACACCGCAATCACTGGGGGCTAACGGGTGCGGTCGGATCTCCCAAATTAGTGGAAGCCGTTCCAGGTGGATTTAAACCGGACTGTGATGGCTATGAATCATGGATTGTCACCTGGGAGCAGGTCATTTATTTGGGCAAAGAACACCAGCCACTGGCTTGGCAACCCAAAGAAATTAATTTGAACTTCAATTATCACATTGACCGTTATGACCACTGTTGATGACATATTGCAACGCTTAGAAGTGCTTGAACGGCGCTTAGCACAAGTGGTGGTGCGTGGCCGTATCGTGGCGGTTGATCCCCACAAAGCCCTGGCTAAAGTAGAGTATGGTGCCGAAGGACAGCAACAAGTCACGGGCTGGCTGCCTTGGAAACCTAGCAGAACAGGCAAGACCGTCAGCTGGTCATGTCCCAATGTCGGGGAAGGGGTGACGGTGATCTCTGAGGGTGATCTAGGCCTGGGTGAGATCCTGTTAGGCTCTTACTATGACCGGTTTCCAGCACCGTCAACGAATCCTGATGTACATCTGACACAGTATGCTGATAACGCCACAGAGCAATACAACCAGGCGAATCATGCTTATCAGCTGCACTTGCCTAGCAATGGCACCGTGAATATTGTGGCGAAGGGAGGGGTAACGATCACAGGTGATTTAACCGTAAAGGGGAATATTAAAGCCACGCAGGAAATAGAAGACAGTAAACGCAACATGAGCGCAGACCGAGCCATCTATAACAGCCATATGGATGCTCACCATAATAGCGCTGGGCCTAAACAGTAGCTATAATCGCCGCCTCTAATTATTACCTCAAAGCAGTAATTCGGAAGACATGATGCTAAAAAAAATAAAGCTTGGTGCTGTGTTGGTTTTACTTTGTGTTTTATTCTCTGGGTGCGCAACACAAAGTCATGATCGAAATGAAGAAGATAAAAAAGATATAGCCTTCTTAAAAGCTCATATAAACAAAGGTGGCAATCTTGAAACTAAAGATGAAAAAGGATGGACATTCCTGCATAGAGCTGCTGGAAATGGAAGGTTAAAAGTTGTTGAATTTTTATTAAAAAATGGAGCTAAAGTAGACACTAGGGACACTGGAGAAAGAACAGCATTTATATTAGCAACGAGATTTAATGAATTTGAAGTCATGAAATTATTATTAAAAAATGGTGCTGATATCGATGCAGCAATGGCTGATGGATTAAATGCTTTAATTTCTTCTTCTGCACTTGACCATATAGAAGCTGTTGAGTTTCTTATAAATAATGGCGCAAATATTGAAGCAAAAATGGAAAATAATGCAACAGCTCTGCAAATTGCTGTACTTAAAGGCCGTAGCAGCGTAGTTAAGCTCCTCCTTGAAAAAGGAGCAAATATAGAGACTAAAGCTTTTGAAAAAGAGGTAACTCCTTTAACAACTGCTGCTGTAGCTGGAGAAAAATATATTGCATACCTACTTATTAAAAAAGGAGCTGATATTGAAGCTAAAGATGTTAATAACTGGACGCCATTATTAGCAGCTTCTTTCATAGGTAGGCTGGAAATCGTAAAGCTATTAGTCAACCAAGGTGCTAATATTCAAGCTAAGTCAGTAGTTGGTGATACTGCTCTGATAATTGCGCAACGCCAAGGCCACGACGAAATCGTAGAATACCTAAAATCCAAGATGTAAAAAAACATTATTTCCTGAGTTTTCCTGCTCTTCACTGGGGCAGGAAGCCTAATAAGTTAATACAAAAACCTATGAAAACCGGAACCGACGCATTAACAGGTAAAACGGTTTCTGGCATTCCTTATCTTCAGCAACGCATCCAAGACGCTTTAAATACACCCCTCGGCTCGCTGGTAGGTCACCGTGAGTACGGCTCTCGTCTTTACGAAATTATCGACCGTAATGTCGACCCTGGCTTTTATATGCTGGTGTATATTCGCTTGGCCGAAGCCTTAAGTAATCCTATTAATGGCTTGGATGATGTCGAATTAAAAGAAATGCAATTAACCGATGTTGAAAACCATAAAATTGAAATGACTTGCCAATTTATTTTACTTGATAATGGCAACCCAATAACAATGGAGGGCATTATTATTGAGCAGTAGAAATGCAATTGACCTTTCGAAACTGCCCCCGCTAACGATTATTGATGAAACCACCTACCAGGATGAGCTTGCCCAGGTTACCGCAGAGGCGAACTTGCCGAATCCTAGCCCTGCAGACCCTGCTTACCGTATAGCCTCCGCGATGTGTTACCGGCATCGGTTGTTAAGGCAAAAAATCAATGAACAAATCTATGCGCTTACCCTGGCAGGCGCACGAGGGCCAGAACTAGATCATATCGGCATTACCTATTATCAAACCCCACGCCATGTGGGTGAGATAGACGACGATTACCGTAATCGGCTACAACTAGAACCAGAGGGTAAGTCGGTAGCAGGGCCAGAAGGGGCTTATATTTTTCATGCTTTGTCAGCGGATGCCTTGGTTAAAGATGTGGTGGTGCATTCGCCTGAACCCGTAGAAGTGGATCTTTATATATTGACACATGAGGGGCGAGGACAGCCGACACAAGCCTTATTGCAAAAGGTAAGAGACTATCTAGAGCCATTCAGGCCGCTTACTGACAAGCTTAACGTCAAGCCGCCCAGAGCGTTATATGAATACACGATAGAGGCCGTCTTGCACCTAAAAGGCGGTCCTGAACCCGCAATCATTGAAGCGCTGACAAAACAACGTGCTCAAGCTTATGCAGCAAATCATCACTATTTTGGGGCGCAGGTGACAGAAAGCGGCGTTCATGCCGCGTTAACCGTCGAAGGTGTGGAAAAAGTCGAGCTTAAAGGTTGGAAAGATTATCAATGCCAACCAGCAGAAGCCGCCTTTTGTACGGGCATAACGATTAAAACAGAACAATTAACTAATCATGAATGGTCATAAATCCATTTTACCTGGCAATTTATCCGAATTAGAACGTGGTTTAGAGGGATCATTAGCAGCCGCACAAGCCGCTATTCCTGTGCCTATTGATACCATCTGGCACGCGTATAAATGCCCAGCGGCATTATTACCTTATTTGGCTTGGGCGGTATCCGTAGATCATTGGCAAGCCAGCTGGCCAGAACACATCAAGCGCAGTGTGATTGCTAAAAGCCTGGAAGTGCATGAGATTAAAGGCACACGCCAGGCCGTTGAAAAAGCATTAGCCGCCATTGATATTGATACCGATATCAAAGAATGGTTTGAAATGGACCCGCCAGGTAAACGCGGCACCTTCAAAATTACGGCGAATGTGACCAATCGGGGCATTAATCAAGAAGAGCATAAAAATATTCAGACCATTATTAATGCCGCTAAAAATGCGCGCAGTCACTATGATTTAAACGTTAAATTAATTAATGAGTCAACGCAATCCTCTATTTCAACAACCCTTAGACAAAGCACTAAAACGACACTTTACCCCTTAGAAGTAAATTAAAAAAACATGGATCAAAAATATTATGTACTGCTGACAAAGGTCGGGCAGGGGCGTCTGTCGGAAGTCATTTCGGCAGAAAATAAACTCAATATGTCCTATATTTTGCTGGGTGATGGCGGAGAGGACGAAGGCAAAGAAACCAACCCCACCGAAGACGACACCGCCTTAAAACGAAGTCGTGCCAAGCTGCCTATTAACCGAGTTTATCAGCATGAAAAGAATAAAAATCAAGTGGTTTTTGAAACGATTATTCCTGATGATGTGGGCGGTTTTTACATTACTGAGTTAGGTTTATTCGATGATAAAGATAACTTAATTGCCATTGGTAAATACCCAAAAACTTATAAAGCTAAAATTCCCGATGGCATTGCAACCAGCATGAACATTGATGTTATTTGTCAAATCGGCAATGTGGAATGTGTAACACTTACTATAGACCCGTCTAAAGTCGTAGCCACCGTTGAGTTATTGGAAGACCACACGCAACGTATCGATAACCCACACAGTGTGACCAAATCACAAGTGGGCTTAGGCAATTTACCTAATGCTAAGACTGATAAAGTTGATGTTGATGATTCTGATGTTTTGGCAACCGCAAAAGCAGTTAAAACGACTTATGACAAGGCTGACGCGGCTTTGCCTCGATCTGGTGGGGTTGTTACTGGCGAGATAGTTAGCGAGGTTAATACTGGGTATGTTATTAGTTTTAATGGTTGCCGTGTAAATTTGCGTACAGGTGAAAATTTTAGTTCTGGTTCGGCAACTAGTTTAATTATTGAAACAGAATTTGGTAAATCATCAATGGGCATGGGGCACCCAGATTATTGTCATTTTCTATCCGAAGCTGACCAATTTTATTTTGATAAAAAAGTGTGTGTAAAGGGGGAAATATACGCGGGCAGTGGTTATAACCTTCGTGTTTTCCATGTAGGGGATCAAACCGATTCAGTAAGTCTTGATAGTTCTGGTGTTTTAGCTTCAGCTAAAGCTGTAAAAATAGCTTATGACAAAGCCTGTGAAGAAAAAAGAATTCCTGGCGAAATTATTATGTGGGCTGATGCAACCTGGATTCCACCTGGCTGGGCCATTTGTAACGGACAAGGTAAAACAAGTAATGGTATACAGATTCCTGATTTGCGAGACCAGTTTATTGTGGGGGCTGGCGGCTCATATAAAGTCGGTGATACGGGAGGGGCTGAAACTAAAGACGTATCGTTAGCGGGTAAACATAAACACAAGATGACCGTTCACCCTCATGTCTTAACAGAAGCTCAGATGCCAAAACACAAACATGGATCGCCACAAGGCCATCATGCTAGTCACGGCTCTATTTATGCGTCAGGCGATGATTATACAAACGCTGTTAGAAGTTGGCCTGATACCACTGAAGCAGGTGGAAGCCAAGCCCACGCACATGGTGCAACAGTAGAAGATGAAGAAGATCATACTCACACTGTAGATGTACGCCCACCTTATTACGCTGTTCTGTTTATTATTAAGCTTTAATTGGATAAAAAATGTATATATCAATTCTTGTCGATAACGCATTAGTGGTGGTTGATGGAGAAGGTTTAACCATACCACTCGATAAATCAAAAATTCCTAAATGGGTTGAGGCGATTTGGTGGGATGGTAAAAAAGGAATGCTTCAACATCGAGATAACACAAAATCAAAGCCTATTACGAGCTTTAAACCTTATCAATCTATTTTGGATCTTTATCAGCAACAAAAAGAATATTTAAAAGAACAAGAAAAAATACCACCTGAAAAAACAGCACGAGAAATTAGAAACGCTGTCAGAAAACAAACCGACATCATGTTTAACCCAGGCTATACCATTCATGATGAATTACTGACAGAAGAACAAAAAGACCAATTATTTAATTATTGTTTGGATTTAGCCAAGTGGCCCAAACAACCCAACTGGCCAGAGATTCCGCTACCTACAGCCCCCGAATGGTTAGCACCACTACTGAATATGTCAGAATGGCCCCCGATAAATAACGAATTAAACTAGGAAAATAATGACCACAGAATACTTACATGGGGTAGAGCAATATTTTTTAGAAAACCCCGTCAAACCCATTAAAATATTATCAGCCAGTACCATTGGCTTAGTGGCTACCGCGGATGACGCTGATGTTTCTGTCTTTCCACTGAATGTGCCGGTGATTGTTTCCAGTGATAAATTAATCGCTAAGGCTGGCACCAAAGGCACTTTACGCGCGGCTTTACAAGACATTTACCGCCAAACGGGTGCCATTGTGGTGGTGATTCGCGTTCCTGAACCCCAGGACCAAAGCCAGCCCACCGCTGAAGAGCTAGCCGCAATTATTGGCACCGTTGATAACGAGGCAGGTAGCTATACGGGCCTTAAAGCCTTGAAAGCCGCTGAGGCGAAGGTGGGCGTTAGACCGCGCTTAATCATTGCCCCCGAGTTCTCGCACTTTGCTGATGTCGGTGCGGCCATGGAAAATGAAGCGAAAAAGCTTAATGCCACCGCGATTGTCGACGGCGACGAGTCAGGCTTTAGCAATGTCATTAATGCCGCCAAACAATATCAAGAAGTGTTTTTTGTCAATGGTGGCATTGAAGTATTGGACCCTGCGTTAAAACAAAAAGTAAAACGCAAAGCATCAGCAACCATTGCAGGCCATATTGTCCGTGTTGATTTTAATGAAGGCTATTGGCATTCACCCTCAAATCGCAAGTTATACGGCATTTCAGGTACATCAGAAGTCGTCGACCATGCGATAGGTTCGTTTACCAGTAAAGCGAACCAGTACAACAAGAACAATGTCGCCACCATTGTCAATCAGCAAGGCGGTTGGTTCTTGTATGGCAACCGACTGTGTAACGGCACTATGCTCCCACACCAGCGCGTGCGTTATATCGTCGGTGATTCTATTTTGTATGCGCACCAAGAACTGGTTGACCGCAATATCACACGCGATTATGTCGAGGCGGTTAAAGCCCGTGTTAATGCGCTGCTGGATCGGCTGAAAGTGCGTAAAGTCATTTCCGGTGGCACCTGCTGGGTAGATGAAGAACTCAATATTGCGGACATTGGTACTGGCCAGGTGACCTGGGACTACGATTTAGGCTTATACGATGTCGCCGAGCGGTTAACGTTCCGTCAGCACATTAATAAAAATTACAACGAACAAATATTTACGAGTTAAGGATAAAAAACTATGGGCGTCCCTAATATTTTAACGGACATGAATGCCTTTTTTAAAGATGAATCATTTGCCGGTATTTGTAATGAAATTTCGCTACCTAAAGTCGCCTTTAAAACCTCAGATTTTACGGCGGCAGGGATTGCAGGTGACACCGAGCGCAGTTTGCACCGCTTAGACAAGCTTGAGTGTGAGGTCACGATCTCCAGCTACAACGCCAAGGTGTTAGAGCTGCTAGGGCAGCCTGATAGCGCCCAGGAAGAGTTCAGGATACGCGGTTCTGTTGACGTCAATGGCGAGATTAAAGCCGTGATGGTCAAAATAAGAGGGCTTTGGAAAAGCATGGAATTAAATGATTTTAAACCCGAGTCTGAAGCCACCATGAAATTTTCAATTATTGCCGATAAATATCAATTTGAATTAGACGGCAACGAATTATTTTATATTGATAAGAAAAACTATGAAGTGCGAATAAATGGTGAAGATCGCACGAAAAAAATCAGAGAAGCATTAGGCATTTAATTTAATTAAAGGAAAATAATCGATGAGTATGTTAAACACGATTACACTAAAACAACCGATTACCCGTGGCAAAAAAACGATTGAAAAAGTAACACTGAGAGAGCCTAGAGCGGGCGAATTACGCGGCCTGGAGATACTGGCCATTGCCCGCATGGATGTCAACAGCTTGCGTATTTTACTACCCCGCATCAGTGAATTAACGATTAATGAAGTGGATCAATTACACCCTGCCGACCTGACTAAATTCGGAAATGAGTTGACGGTTTTTTTGGCCGGTTAGACTCTGCGCTGAATGATGTCATGGATATCGAAGCTGATTTATTCATGTTCTTTCAAGGTTGGAATACCCACACCACGCAAGACATGCCCCTCGAAGAACTCATGTTGTGGCATAAAAAAGCCGCACAACGCCAAGAAAAAATTAATCAACAATTAAAATCTTAGGAAATTAATACATGACCAGTGCCACCATGCGCTTACAGATGGTGATGGAACTGGCGGACCGGCTCAGTGCGCCTATGCAACAGGTAACCCGAGGCACTGAGCGATTTAATCGTGAAGTTTCAGAAAGCCAACAACGACTCGATGAATTAGGCAATACACGGCAAGTGTTAGATCGGTTCAGGCAGTTACGCCAACGCACAGACCAAACCTCAACGGCATTAGAAGAAGCCCAGCGAGAGACCGCCGAGGTGGCCCGAGAATTTAACCGTACCACTACCCCAACAACCGCCCTCACACGGCGTATGCAGGAAGCCACTGAACAGACGAGGGCGTTACAACGACAACACATAGATGAGCGCCAGGAGTTGCAGCAGCTGAGGCTGCAGCTCCAAGAGGCGGGTGTATCTACCCGCAACTTAGATCACGCCACATTAAGCTTACAGCGACGCACCGATCGCTATAACCGTGAACTGGAGGAACAACAACGACAGATAGCGCGTACCCAGGAGGCACAAGACCGGCTCAACCGATTACAGCAACGTAATAGTGACCTTAAATCGAAGCTTGTAGGAGACACCGCCAAACTAGGCGGTGCAATCTATGCCGCAAAAAAACTCACTGATGCGTATGCAGATGTCGCTTCCGCTAAGGGGGAAATTGCCTCATTGGGTATTGGCGTTGAAGGTCAAAATGCCATTGCCGAAGCAGCCCGTCAGTATTCCAACCAATGGAGCGGTACGACACAAGCCGAATTTATTCGGGCCTCCTATGATATTAAATCAGGTATTTCTTCTCTCGGTGATGCGGCGGTGGGGGAATTTACTAAAATTGCCGCATTAACCGGTGGTGCGACAAAATCCAGTACTGCCGAAATGACCAGTTTATTTGCCTCGGGTTATGCCATTTACCGAAAACAATTTGATGGCTTTGCCAAGACGTACATAGCCGACTGGGAAAAACTCAGCGCAGAAGAAAAAGATATTAAATTTGGTGAAATGCTCAGCTCTGGTATTTCTTCCTCAGTACAAGCTTTCAAAACTGAGGGACCCAAAGTCGCACAAGCCATCAGTACACTGGGCGATACCGCGACCAGTGCAGGGGCATCGATGGCGGAGCAATTCGCAGTATTAGGCATGCTCTCCGCTTCAAAGGAAGGAGGCGAAGCGGCAACCAAATATAAACGCTTTATTGAAAAAGCCGGGGCTGCAGGTGAAAAGTTAGGGATTAGCTTTCTTGATGCCAATAATAATTTATTGCCCACCATCGATATTTTAAAACGCATTAAACAACACTATGGCGATTTGGATGATTTAGATAAACAAGAAATAACCACAGCGTTTGGCTCATCAGAGGCAAAAGACTTTGTTGAAAAATTTATCCCGCTGATTGATGAATTAGATCAATCCATAGGGAAAATGCAAACAAATTTACAGGGAGGCATGGCCACCACCAATAAAATGGCCAGTGATATTTTACTGGGTGGACCCAATGAATCCTTTAATCAAATGGGTAACCGCTTTAATAACTTGGCCGTAATGGTTGGTGAAATATTTGCGCCTGCATTGATGGGTGTGGTCGATGTTCTGGGCATTGTGGCCATCGGTGCACAAGAATTAATTAACACATTCCCCATGGCCTCTAAGTTTATCTTATATGGTGCAGGGGCTTTTGTGGCGCTGAAAATGGCTATCATTGCAGGCCGAACGGCTATGCTAGCCTGGAATGCCGCAAACATGCTGAGCTTAACCACGACCAATGCCCACACTGCAGCTACCTCTCGTATGGGGATTATTCAAACCGCATTAACCGCTAAAACAGCCGCGATAACCGCCGCCCAATGGCTATGGAATGCGGCTTTAACTGCCAATCCTATCGGCTTAGTCATTGTTGCGGTTGGTGCATTAATTGGCCTGGCTGCTTACTTAATTGATGACTGGAATGTGGTTTGGGATTTTTTTAAAAACCTGTGGGCATCCATGAAGGAAATGGCCGCCGATGCCTGGCAATGGATACAAGACAGTATTATTGGTCCCATCCTAGCGATTAAGGACGCCCTGGGCGCCGCTTGGAATAAATTATTTGGTGATGATGAAAAGACGGTTGAAGTTACGCAAAAAGTGAAACAAATCTCTGACCAGGCTAATCATATTGCCAAAGATAACCCCAGTGTCGCTAAAAAAATAGTGCAACCCAAACCATTATCAACGCAATCAGGCATTCATCAAAATAATCATTACCAGGTCACGATCAATATTGATAAACCCAATGCTTCGCCCGATGAAATTAATCGCGCAGTGGCAAAAGCCATGGATGACCATCAACGCAAAAATGCTCGTTCTATAAGAGGTAATTTGCATGATTAATGATGTGCCTAATCAAACCATGATGGCATTAGGTAATTTTATTTTTAGTGTCAGCACCCTGGAATATCAGTCGTTAAAAACCAGTCAAAGCTGGCGCTGGGCCACGAAAGAACGCTATGGACGTAAGCCCGCCAAGCAATACCTGGGACCCGCCGCCAGCCAAAAAACCTTGGATATTGTCGTTTATCCTGAAAAGAAAAAAGACTTTTTATGGTTTAACCAATTACAACAGATGGCGGATAACGGGGAGCCGTACCGCTTAATCGGCGGTTCCCCGTCAGGTGGTGTGGATCTTGGACTGTGGGTGATTGATCAAATCGACCGAAGTGATGAGTATTTTTTTGAAGACGGTACGCCTATGGAAATGAAAGGCACGCTAACCATTTCGGAATACGGTGAGGATCAATTGCTGTGAAATATGAAACCCAACAGAATGATATGCTTGATGCCATTTGTCACCAGTATTATCAAGGTGATATCACCACCCTCGATGCGGTCCTAGATGCAAACCCAGGTATCGCCAAGCATGGCGCACAATTACCTGCAGGACTCGTGATCGAGTTACCCGACATACACATCGAAGCCGTAAAAGACCAGCGTATGACATTATGGGATTAAATTTTAAAATAGTAGCCAACCAAAAAAATATCACTCAGTTAATTGCTGATCGCTTAATTAAATTAACACTACAAGATGAGGCGGGTACCAAATCGGATGCGGTAACGATTGAGTTAGACAATCGAAATCAAGCCATTAACTTTCCGAAAACAGGGGCAGAGCTGGAAATCTGGCTCTGTGGTATTTACAAAGGTTTGTATGTAGTCGATGAGTTAGAAGAATCGCTAGACGACGACAGTCTTACACTCCATGGCAAAGCGGCCAACATGAAAGGCAGTATTAAAGCCCCTCATGACACTTCATACGACACGATTACCCTACAAGATCTAGCTAATCAGGTCGCCAGCAAACATGGCTACCAGCTGGCGATAAACCCCAAGTTAGCCGCCATTCAGTTTGAGCACATTGACCAACGTGGCGAGAGTGATTTAAACCTGCTGACACGCTTAGCAGGCCAACATAATGCGATTGCCAAGGCTATGGCCAATAAGCTGTATATTGTGCCCAAGGGCGAAAGCCGCAATGTGCGAGACCAGAAGCTTCCAACCATCACCATTAGTGATGCATACAACAGTAGTGGTCGTGTAATCATAAATGAGCGTAACGACTACCAGGCTGTACAAGCCTATTGGTTTGCAGAAGAAAAGCAGCAAAAAATAGCGGTTTTAGTAGGGAAAGGTGAGCCTAAATACATTTTGAGAGAAAACTATAAAACGGCCAGCGAAGCAAAAAGCGCAGCAAATGCTAAATTAAATAATCTAACGCGTGGAAAAAAATCTCTATCATTAACCAGACCGTTATCACCCGAAATTACACCTGAACAGCGTATAACGATAATAAACCATAAGACGAGTGCCAATGGTGAATGGGTAGTGAAATCAGTGGAACACAGCATAGGATCTGGCTTTGCAGAGACTAGGGTGGAGTTGGTGATGCCGAAAAGTGCCAATGGATAATTCGTAAGTAAGTTTAGGCTACACCTCAAACTTCACATTCTCAGCCCAAGATGTATCAGTCCAGTCATAGCTATCACTTTCTTTATTGTCTAGCTTATCCAGTTCTCGCTGCTTATTTTTACAGATAGCAATAAAATACTGCTGTGGCTTATCAATCTTTTTATCAAGTGCTGCTAGAGCAAATTCAAAAAGAGCTTCTTTAATTACATCTTTCGCAAATGCGTTAAAAATAAGCTTTTTCTTTTCTTCACTTAAATTTGGAAGGACTTGACCCACCTTACTAAATAACTCAAGATCAATAGATTTTGGAAATACCGTCCCCTCTTTAACCTCTTCTACAGTGCTAGTGTTGTGCTTAATAATAAACATTATTTTCTTTATACTTCGGCCAACACGCTGCCCTTCAAACGTAAAGGAAATATCTGTATTCTTTTCTAAATCTTTCTGGCAGCGCTGGAGTATCTCTTGCCTAAAGTTGTTGTAACGCTTGTAACCTGGTTTATCTAGCACCTTGAGCTTCCTCTTAAGCTCATCTAGTTGCATTGTCACTATAGATGCCGGACGGCTTGATTTGATGGGATGAAACCTGCGTAAAATCTCATATATTCTGACACTATATGGAGAATCAAGCTTTTTGATCTTTTCAAAATGATACTTCGTAAAGTTCTCAGAAAGCCCATAAATCAAGGGTAATGCTTTGTCTGTAAAAGACAGCTCAACAGATAGTATTTCCTTTTTCCCGTCTTTTTCTTTGTATTTGTAGCTGAAGGACTCAAATATATTGAAACCTTCATGTTTATAGATACCTTGTCCTAAGTCTTCAGGATCAAATGATACTTTAAACTCCATTAGCTCTTTTATGATGCTAGAAGCTTGCTTGTGAATAGTGACACGGTTTAAGCCTGTATCTAGATCTTGGATAGCCTTCTTATTGAGGGTAATTGACTTGGGAGGCTCAGGAGCTGTGGGATCAATATTCGCTAGCATTGCAGCAAATACCTTATGTGACGCTAAGCTTAGGTTCCAGTATGAATCAATAAAGGAGTTCTCTTTAACGATTAGCCGCTTATCTAGTTGCTCGCTCATTAATTCACCAACTGAAGACAGTATAACTATACATTGACTTAATTATACATAACTTTAAGTCTTTAGATAAGAATAGATCATATTTAACTAAAAATATAAACCATATTAGTTAAATAAGGTGGCTCTTATCTCTAATAATTACAATATTTTCAATGCGTTAGATATATTTGTAGCCATCTCTAGTCGTTATTCTGTAGTTATGTCTAGTCTTTTAGATGTTGCCAAACCTAGTCATATAGATCAATTAGCAGACAGAACTTGTAGTCATGTCTAGTCTTATTAATAAGAAGCCAGATACAAACCTGTAGTCATCCCTAGTCGTTATTCAATTATTTAATACAATATTTTCAATGACTTAAACTAAGTTGTAGTCATCTCTAGTTCTTAATGTAGTCATCCCTAGTCGCTTATGTAGCCATGTCTAGTCGTTTATGTAGCCATGTCTAGTCGCATATGTTGCAATGTCTAGTCGCCAAATCGCTACAGGCCATATTTTATAAGGCCTACAGAGGAGGACAAAACAAGTAGTTAAAAACAAGATAAAAACAAGATAAAAACAAGATAAACAAAAATCAGGTTTATGAGCTGGAACATTGATGTTAAAATAATCAAAGTTTTAAAAAGCAGTAGACATACCTAAAACGCCGCATGAAGCGATCTGAGAAACTTTAAATTATACCCACTACCCTTGCCTAGGTATTCATCACTAAAGCCCGTCAAAAGCATTACAAAGCGATATGCGACGTAATTTGTATGACCTTTTGCTATATACTTCAAATATCTTATAACCTGTTCACCTGAACGACAGTTTTAGCGTTTTCGAGGGTCAGCCGGGATCCTGACCATATTGGCCAGAATAGCTCATAAGTTTCTGTTTTTACTTAGGAATACACCCTGAAAAATTTTTGATAGAACTTTCCCATTTTAGGACATAAATGGGAAAGTAATTAACTAAAATATTGTGTTTTCTACTGTTCCAACCGGTGTTTTTGCTCACCTTTATACATCAAAAACGGGAAAGTTGTTTAATTTTGGCTAGGTTTTAAACAATTACTCACTGTATTTTGGACGACAGATAAAGCCAATGATTTTTAAGACCACTTTTCTTCGATAAAACAATAAGTTACAGCAGGATCTGGTTAATTTCGTCAGAATCCTGGCTGACCCTCAAGTTCCTTCTTGCAGCTATACTGAGTTATTGGATTAATTAAGCAAAGGAATATTGTTATGAGTACACTTTCAGATGATATATTGAGTATGGATATTCAACAGTTACTTGATGCTCAAGCTCAAAATATACAAGTTGCAGTTGGCGGTCTTGCGGCTTTAGAAAATAATACAAAACAACAAAAAGATGCTTATTCACACCAAACTTTAGTGGTATATGAAATACTTATTAAGTCTCTTGAGTTTCAGAATCATATCAATCAAAAACTTTTAGATGAAATAAAAAAGAACTAAATAGAGGTTATTTAACAATACACGCTTTTTGTAAAGAGTTTACTCCCTATGAGCGTGAAAATAGGGCTGTCTAGCCTTATGTAAAGGCATCTCCGATAGACTAAATGTTTAGATTGGGGGTTATCATGTAGGAAACACTGTTTCAGGACACCATATTCAGTCAAAATATATAGTTACATGCTATTTTGGCGGATTTGGCACGAATCTCGGCCAACCCTTCTTTCGATGGTCGGGTATATGCGACAAATCGATTATGTCACTCTCAAGTGGCGCACTTTTTGGCTTCACTAGCCGCCTGACTTCTCTAAAACCTGCCGCTTTCTGTCTCGCTCTCCGTTCCCGTGCTGCTTGTGCACGCGCTGCTTTGCGCTCTTTGTCGCTTGTGTACTTCACTGGCCGTCCTCTGGGTCTTGTCGGGGTCGTGCTGCTGTCGCTCTTATCTGCCATCGTTTCTACTCCTCACTTACTTTTATTTTAGGTTACGGATCAAGTAAAATAAAGTTTTAAAAGTTATGCGTAACCAAAAATATAAATGACTCAAATGCACGTCTGACAGGCTTTCGTCATGCACTTGCTAGAGCCATTCGAAAATTAAGGGTTACGTAGAGCTACATAGCGGGGGGCGTATTAGGTAGTCCATTTAGGGTACACCTATAGTGTACCGATTGAAGGACCATGTAGATCCTGTAACTTTTAACTAGTTAATTATCATTATTTTTTCTATTTTGAAGTTTCTCTTTTAATGTAAGAATTCCCCATGCAACAATACATGCTACAAACGCCAACAAACCTAAGAAGATAGCTTCTTCCCAGGAATACGTTTTATATCCATGCTTTTTCGACTGAGTAAAACGAATTATCAGTGTGCCAGCTATAGAGCAGAAAAACACCGTGATCACAAAATCTTTGAACTTCATGTTCATGAGTGCTCACCTAACTGTATCATGAATACCACTCTGACCCTGGACGTCATTGTAGTCTAGTTAAGATAAACGTGTAGAAAGTGCTTAATTCGTTTAACGTACACCTATAATGTATCGCCTAACAGTAGATTGACTTTGAAGAAGTCAGTTATTTCAATTAAAAAACCATAAACCCTATTAAAAATCACTGAAAAGAAAGTAATCAAATAAGCGTGTCTATTTTTGGATGCTTATAGCATTTGCATAAGAGGGATGTTCGTGAGTAGCTACTTCATAATATTAGACCTAAAATATATTATTACTCAAACTAGCTAAAGCAGTCACTACATCATGAAAATAGCTAATATTCCACTCGTTTTTACCATATTTCTATTAGTTGCTTGTGATGCGATAGACCCCAAAGATAATAAAATGGCAAAAATGGCTTTAATAGGAACATGGAAAGGTCAGGGACATGATGATAATGAAAAACCAAGTATTCAAGAATACTGGAAAGCTACTCGACACGCCGATGGGCGATATGATATTGAATGGCTAATCTTAGATACAAGTAAAAATACTTACGAGCACTATAAAGAAGAAACAGGACAGTGGCATGTAAATGATGGGTTTTATACTGAGAAATCTACAGATAATGAAGAAATAAAACATATTATTATTGACCTTTCTAACGATTATTTTTGTTATAATGAGGTACTTGATATTGATCATACTTCTTGTATTCAAGAAGAACGAGTTGATAGTTCGTATAATTTAAAAAATCCACCTAGTGGCTATTCAGCAAAATAAAATCATATTGGGATAATCGAATAATTAATATTCATGTTTTTGGTTATATTATCCGATTATTGATAATTAAACAGGAATATATATTAACTCTTAGTGGTGCACTTAGGGTATACCTATAATGGACTATCTATAAGCCAGTACACTAAATAGTAAAATACTATGTATAATGGACCACTATATGTGTACCAATGTATAATGGACTATTTGAGGATTGTATGCGGGCGTTAGGTTATTTAAAGATTGAGAATGAAGAGAGATCGAGTAAAACTTCTATACAGAAAAGTTAACACTAAAGCACGGGGTGTTCATCACCACTCTGGTAGTAGCTATCGTTACGATAGGAACACTGAAGACGCTGAATCAGTAAAAATGAAAAAGGATGTCCAGCGGGGTTTAGACTATACGCCATTGTTTAGATTCCTACTCTCTAAGGTAGGTAAAAGATGGGATTCCGTCTTTAGTGAGGCTGTAGCCAG
>NZ_JAEVHG010000025.1:0-72302 GCF_018263875.1 Zooshikella ganghwensis | reverse complement strand
ATATACCTTCTCCTACGCACATTGTGCTAACGAATACATTGGTATGTCTTCTATCCTATCCACGTATGACTTGTAACTTCTACCTCTCAAAAAGGTCGCCTCATTGAGGAGAGCCTTTTAAACAGCAAGTTATCACGACTGATAGATAACTCATGGGTTCAAGCGCTCATGCACACATTGTGTGCCTCAAGCTCTTTTATTACTGCTTGAAGCCCGCCGTTGATAGGAGTCTGTATTTCACCGACCCTCTTACAATGACATCAGTCAGCGGTTAATTCCAATTGAAAAGGTGTCATAATAGTTCACTGCGATCCTATTAACATAAAGTGGACCAAACTTAAAAAACTAATGACTTTTAAGCTTTAAACTTAATTCGAAACGCACTTGAAACACCTAACACCAAATCATAATGTGCTATCATTTAGTTTTTTTTAGATTTATTGTTAGATGTCTATTATTCCCAAATATCATTAAAGTCAATTTTAGATCCATCAAATTCTTTTATATGGTCTAGATCATTTAATAGAGCTGGCTCTTCATTCTTTAAGATCTTTTTGTACATTTGAATTAATCTCGCTAAGTTTCTTGCCGAATATGCACTCTCTCGCTCAATAACATCGTCACCATGTACTTCTTTTAGTTCGTCAAACGCTTCACGAGCGCACGCATAAAAAATTTTTCTGTCAGCGTCATCAAGGCCTCTAAGGTCAAAATCCATAAATGGTGCAGGCCTATCACTTACATCTTCAAGCCATTTCGAAAAAGTGTAATTTTTCTTAGATATCTTTTTAGCTATAAGAAAGTACATTCCTCCCATGCCAAGAGATGATCCATACCCCCTTATGTCAGGATAGTTGTCGCCTCACCTGAAGTAAAAATCTAAAGAAAGGGGCGCAGGTGAATGATGAGTGAAGCGCGTATCAAAAGAAAGAAAAGAAGCTATTCTAGCGAAGATGATGCCACCCCATAATATGAGTGTTCCAGCACTTGCAGAAGAAACCGGTATTTCAGCAAAAACCCTGTATAATTGGCGTCAGGTTGCGAAAAGAAAAGGCTGTGTTATGCCCGGAAACAAGAAGAATGCTGAGCAGTGGTCCTCAGCCGATCGGTTTAATATTGTGGTTGAAACGGCTCGTTTTAATGCCGCAGAATTAAGTGAATATTGCCGTAAAAAAGGCTTGTTTCCTGAACAAATTCAGCAGTGGAAACAGGCGTGTGTCGAGGCCAATGCAACACAGCAAGCTCACTCGAAAAAAGCCTATGAGCAGCTAAAGCAGGAGCAAAAAAAGAACAACCAGCTTGAGAAAGAGCTCAAGCGAAAAGAGAAAGCATTAGCTGAGGCGGCAGCATTACTGGTACTTCAAAAAAAAGCCCAGGCACTCTGGGGGGAGCTAGAGGACGATTAATCTCACATGAGATGCGCTGCTTAGCGGTGGCACTGGTTGATGAAGCCCTGGCTGCTGGGGCACGTCAAAGTAAAGCCTGTGAAATATTAGCTATTAGTACCAGAACCTATCAACGATGGGTTGAAGGTGGTGGAGTAACAGCCGACCAGCGCCCTGAGGCGACTCGCTCATTACCCTCACATGCCTTGACAGAAGAAGAGCGTAAACACGTGATGGAGGTGATGAATAGCCCTGCATTTGCGAGCATGCCTCCTAGCCAAGTGGTGCCTTATTTGGCTGATGAGGGTGTTTATTTATGTTCTGAATCGACCATGTACCGTCTATTACACGCTGAACATCAACAGCACCATAGAGGTCGGAGTAAATGCCCAGAAAAGAAGCCACTAGCCACTTATGTCGCGATGGCTCCCAATGAAGTGTGGTGCTGGGATATTACGTGGTTACCTGGCCCAGCCAAAGGGCTTTACTACTACTTGTATTTGATACTCGATTTATTTAGCCGAAAAATTGTTGGTTGGGAAATCCATGAAGAGGAGTCATCAGAAAATGCCTCGCATTTACTGAGAAAAGCCTATTTAAAGGAAAACATTGCTACAAAACCTTTAGTGCTTCATTCCGATAATGGTAGCCCAATGAAAGGTAGCGATATGCTGCAAACGATGCATAATCTTGGTGTGGTGAGTTCATTTAATCGTCCCCGAGTGAGTAATGATAATGCATATGCCGAATCAATTTTTCAAACCTGCAAATATCGACCTAATTATCCCTATAAGGGGTTTACCGATTTAATGCAAGCAAGGGCTTGGGTGTTAAGTTTCGTGACTTGGTATAATCAAGTGCATCGACATAGTGGGATTCAGTTTGTGCCCCCTCAAGCACGCCATGAAGGCAAAGACCACGCTATTTTGGGAAACCGTAAGGTGGTATATGAAAAAGCAAAATTGGCCAATCCAAGACGCTGGACAGGTCAAACACGTAATTGGAATCGAATTGAAAGGGTTTGGCTTAACCCTGATAACAATCAAATGCTAAATCATTAGTGTAGGTTGGTTGATGCGACAACTATCTTGACAAACAGCGCAATATATTACGTCACTTTAGGATAATTAACCGTCGCTATTTATGAGAGTGATTTTGAGAAAAGCCTATCATTAATCAAGCATATAATTGTGTCCTCTTGATGAGCATGCCTGAAGCAAATGCACTAAACAGCGTATCCTCTCAGCAGCCGTGCAACCTGTCATAAGTCTGTAGGCAATTTGATACATGACTTATGAGAGCGCTTTTGATAGTCCTTCCCTGCCCCTCTCAAAATGTATACTTTTTGATAAACGACTGGTCCGTTTTACATTGGTACACATATAGTGGTCCATTATACATAGTATCTTGCTATTTAGTGTACTGGCTTATAGGTAGTCCATTTTAGGTATACCCTAAGTGTACTGAAAAATAGTTCTTATCTATCAGCTCAAGAGTAAATTTAAAACTGGTCTATATTTATTCTAGAGATATGTATAACTAAGGGATTAAGATGATTACAGCAATTTTTTCGCTAATTGGCATACTTATTGGTGGATATGCTCAATACTTTTTTACAAGGAATCAGGAAAATATCAAGCATCAAAGAGACCTAAGAAGTAAGGCATATCTAGACTATATTGACTTTGTTTGCTGCGCAGCAATGAAAAATAATACTAAGGAAAATAATAAAAAAGGTGCTGATGCGAAAGCTAGGATATGCCTATATGGCTCTCCTGATGTTATAAAGGCTTATGCTGACTTTGAAAAATCAGGAGCGTCTTTATATACAAACGAGCAAATGCAACGTTTTGCTCAAATGGTTTTATTAATGCGTTCAAGTAGTGGAAACGAAAAAATAGAAGACGTAAAGCTTCTTGAAATAATGCTGTTTGGATCTGAAAAAAAAGATATCTATTTAGACAAAAAGAGAGCTTAAAAAAATCAATGGATAAATATGATGGTTTATCTAATTTATACCTCACTGTAGGCAAAATTCTGGTTTATTTTGCGACTATAGAGCAAGCTATGTATGAGACATATAAAGTTGTCTGTCCTGAACGAGATTACAACGATGATAGCTTTGATAAAAGATTTAATAAATTAATTGGATACTTTGACGGAAATAGCTCGTACGAAAGTATATTTGAATTATTAATTATGGTTAAAAGTAACCTAGATTATAGGCACTTAATTGCTCATAACCCATTTACTTTTGATATATACATAAACGAAGAGTCAAGTGATCAATGTATTCAATTAACATTTACAAATAGAAAAGATAACACAAACATAACACTTGATGAACTTCAACGGTTTGCAGAGAAACTAGAAATACTAGCCTACGAGCTTCCCAAAAAGTTACATGAGTTTAAAAACAGTCAGTAATTGATCATTTTTTAAGCAGTACACTATAGGTGTACCCTAAATGGACTAGTCAATTAACTAGATCCGCCTTGATATTCCGTCGGTTACCCTTTGTATTCATATAGGTCTCACACCAGAAACAAGCTAGAAGGATCAGTAACAGATTGCACAAATCTTGCTCTACATTATACTGTATTAATATACAGTATATTTTATGCAACAATTTGTGAGCTTGAATGACAAAGACCTTCGCCCTCGTTGACTGCAATAGCTTTTACGCAAGCTGTGAGAAAGTGTTTAGACCTGACCTTAAGAACAGGCCTATTGTAGTCCTATCAAATAACGATGGGTGTGTTGTGGCCCGCTCAAAGGAAGCTAAGCAGCTTGGTATAAAAATGGGTGTGCCTGTCTTCAAGATCAAAGATGAAATACAGCGGCATGGAATAGTGACATTTTCTTCCAACTACACACTATACGCCGACCTGTCTAGCCGCGTAATGCAAACACTAGAAGCCCTTGCACCACGGGTTGAAGTGTATTCTATTGATGAAGCCTTCCTAGACTTAACGGGTGTTGAAAGTGCTGTTTCGTTGCTAGATGTTGGTCGAGACATTCGGCAGAAAGTAGGCCAATACACTGGTATCACTGTATGTGTAGGCATTGCGCCTACTAAGACGCTAGCAAAGTTAGCTAACCATGCGGCAAAGGATTATCCCGCAACTGGCGGCATTGTTGATCTCTGCTGTTCTGAGCGCCAAAAGCGTTTGTTGGCTCTATACCCAGTTGACGAAGTTTGGGGCGTTGGTCGTAGGCTTTCTAAGCGCCTGAATACGCAAGGAATTATAACAGCCCTCGATCTAGCTAAAGCAGATCCCAAGACTATTAGAAAGAACTTCTCTGTCGTCTTAGAGCGTACGGTCAGAGAGCTAAACGGCGAGAGTTGTATTGATATTGAAGAAATAGCACCAGCAAAACAGCAAATTGTATGTAGTCGTTCGTTTGGGTCTCGTATAACGACAATCAACGCTATGCGCGAAGCTGTTAGCGAATATGCGAGCCGTGCAGGTGAAAAGCTTAGAGGCCAGAAACGATGCGCGAAAGTTGTCAGTGTTTTTATCCGCTCAAGTCCCTTTAACCCTAATGATCTGTATTACAGTAACTCAGCATCTGCAACACTGGACATGCCAACAGACGACACTAGAGACATTGTACGAGTGGCTATGATGCTGCTTGATTTCATCTGGCGAGATGGAATCAGGTATGCAAAAGCAGGAATCATGTTAAGCGACTTTTTCGAGCCTGGAGTATTTCAACAGAGCTTGTTTTCTGAGTGTGGAAATGACTCTAAGAGCCAGGCTTTAATGGCTACAATCGATAAAATTAATCGAACAGGAAAAAATATTTTTTTAGCTAGTCAGGGAGTCAAGAAACCTTGGAGTATGCAAAGGCACTATCTGTCTCCAGCATATACAACCCAGTGGCAGGATATTCCACTAGTAAGATAGAAAAAACTCAGGAATTCTCCCTGGGTTAAATTAGCATAGCTCATTGAGTAACTAACTATACTTATAATTACTCAATATATCGCCCACAAAACAAAAGTACTAGATATTGGATAAAATTTAATCACCGTCCTTTCAGCTCACCATCCATAGACCCCTTAAACTCATCAACAGAACTATCCACAAAAATGGTGGATAAGTTATTGCATGACATCGGTTAGGAAAAGTTAACGAGAATGTGCTCTCAAGTGAATAAAATTAAAACAACTCGCATATTGCTAAATTTAAGTCTATTTGGGCGGAAGGAAGGAAGTGTTGTAAGAATATTTTTTCTTGATCTAAACAATTAAATATTGCTTGCAAATAAAACCAAAATGGGTATAATATATAAATAGAGGGTTAGGGAAATACCACCACCATCCCCTAGCCTCTTTCCTTCCGTATCATTGAGAGTTGAGATATTAGCATGTTAGCCAAGTTTCCTATTATTAACATAGAAGCGTGTCCTACAGTCCAAGGAGTTATGAAGCGTCTTAAAATGGATTTAAATACATTCACAAGACTTCATTCATATGGTTTTTGGGGGTTTTCGGATGATCTTAAATCAAATATGGGGCTATTAGAAAACAAAGTTGTATACTCTACATTTAAAGTCCTTGAACATGAAATTAACATAAAAACAGACTTAAGAGCTGGGAAAACAGTAATTACAAGTAAGACACACGGCGTAATAAATCGATAGCTTGAGTGACTGCTCCCTGCCCTAATCGGGCGGGGTTTTCATTCTTTACACAATACTGAAATTAGGGACATCAATTCAGACTTATTGTTTATTGAAATCGCCATATAAAACCCTTGCTCTTTTTTGGGATGTTTTTTTATCACAACTGCATGACTAACTTTCATTGAGACGGTATGGCTTAATTCTTCTAGAGATAGGTTGTCTAACTTGCTTAAGTCGTCTTTTTTAAGTTGTTTTATGTAAGCTTGGATAGTTTTTAAACGCCACTGTTTTTCAAAAGCAATTTTTAGAATAGTTATTTGTAAGCTTACATCATTTATTGTTAGTAGTGGTCGTAAATAACTGAAAGGTAAGTTGTATCTTCTGATTAACTCAATAACTTTTGGGTTTAAATGAGCAATTCTTGCAAGGTGAGAGACTTTCGACCTGGAACAGCTAAGGGCTTTCGCTATCTCTTGCTGAGTTTGTTTTTGTTTTAAAAGCAGACGGCACCGTTCTACCAAATCCCAGTTACTCATTAGTTTCTCTTTGTGTAGCATTGCTACACAAAATACTACATACTTCTAGCTTATAATACAATATAAGCCCTATAAGTATAATAAAAACAGTAAGTTATGATTGATGTAGAGTAAGTGATACTGTGATATGTTCCACATAAAACATTGGAGTTTGCTAGTTCTACCTCTTGAAAATAAGCCCAATATGGGTAAAATATATAAATATTAGGTTGGAAAATTACCACCACTGCCCTAGCCTTCTCCTTCTGTATCATTGAGAATCGAGGTGAATATTTATGATGGACAAACAACAATCAGAAGTACAGTGTAGTATACAACTTATGCCTAGTTGGACAGAAGTAATAAAAGGAGAAATGATAACAAATCCAGATCCTTTACTTGGTGGAATTATTGATAGGCAGATTGTTAGTCGTGAATGGTTTATTGTCTTTAACAATGATGAAATATCAACAAAAATAGGCTTTAAGTCACTTATAGAAGCAATTAGAGCATTTGAAAAAACTATTCCTAAAGCAAAAATCTTAATAAATTAAAAACATAATTCGAATTTATAGAAAATCGGTAAAGGAAATAAGTATGAATCTTATAAACTCATATAATGAAGATATTTTAGATATTTATAGAGAGTCAAGAAGCTATACTATGAGAAAAGCAAACCCACTTTTATTTAAAGTTATAGTTGGTGTTGGTATTACAATAATAGTATTAACACTTTTAACATCTATCCTAACTAAGGATAGCGCTATATCTTATACACCATTATTTTTTATGTTAGCTGTGGGCTATAATATTTCATTATTCATTGTTTATAAGCTATACGAGAGAAATAGGATGAAAAAAATATCTATATGTAATGATGCTTCAAAAATGATATTCCCTAATAATGAATCATTACTAAGATATAGCTTGTTTTACAAAAAATTAGAGAAAAAAAATATAACTAAGAATGATATTTTGAAATATTATAAATTATCAGAAAAGTTAGATAAATATGTAAAAAATATATTTGAAGTATATTCAAAGCATGTTTGCTTGTTTATACCTATTCTGGTTGCTGCAATAATGAACCCAGCTTTCATATACTTTAAAGGTGATGGCTCTAAGCTCGCGGCCGCTGTTCTAATGGTAATTATGATAATACTTGCTTTATGGTGTTTCTTATACCCAAAAAAGGATAATAGACAAGAGCTTAAGCTATTTTTAGAGTATTACTGCTTAAATAAAGGCTGGGAGATAAATAGTAAATAAGTAGTATAGAGGGCTTCCACATGCCCTCCCCTTTCCATCTGCCCATTAAAAAAAAGGCCATAAAAATATTGCTGAAACTACTAATAAGGACGCTGAAGTAAATAATATACCTAATTTCTTACCATTTTTTATTTCATCCTTTACTTTATATGCTGAAATTATAGATGCTCCTGCACCAGATACAGCGATAATCCATCCTGCTGGAGTATTAGCTAAAGAATAAAAAATTGTGCTAAGGAAGCTTTCTGAAGGGGTTTTAAGAGCCCAAAATGGTAATTTTCCACTACCCAAAACATAACCTATAAAAATGCACAACGCTCCAAAAAGTGTAATCCCTATCGAAGTAACTCCCCATATTTGCCAACGTTTAGCATCTGTCAATTTATCTGCTAAGTTATTACTTGTTTGAGTTACGGCACTTGTTAAGGAGTTTAGTGCTTTTTTTGTTTCAGCTTCAGCGACTAGTTGCACTGTTTCATTAATATCATTGAGTACTTTAGAAGTATGAGAAGATATTTGTGTTGGAATGCGTCGATATAAGGTTTCATATGATTCTAGCGCTATGAGAATTTCCCATAGCGCGTCATTATCGCTTAAATTAAGCGTGTCTTTTATACGATATAACCGCTTAATTTCTTTTTCAGAAGGCTGTCTAAGCAGTAATTTTTCGAACGCATGTTCGATTTTAGACATCCATTAATTCCCCAAACATAACTCGAAGGTCTTTGCGCCATCTTTTAAGTTCTGCGCGATTACCCAGAGGTAAGTCAGCAATAGCCTTATTGATAGCCAATCTGCGAGTAAATAAGTCATCACTAATTCTATCAGCAACTTCAGGGAAGTTGATAGACTTACCACCCTTCTCTTCTATATTCTTTTTGATTGCTGAAGAGTTATATAGCTCAAATTTTTGTTCTTCACCAAAATAATTGTTTCTTACAACGTGTATATCTGACTCAGAAAATGTTTGCATATACTCTTTTAGTAGTTCTAAGCTATCACGTTGTCTATTTACTACCCAAAATGTGATTAAATCTCTATTTAACTCTTCTAGAGATATCTTTAAGTTTTCACCATGGGAAGCTACACCGCTGTTATTTCTAGCAGCAGTATTTACAACGACAACTGAATTAGGATTTTCATCACATACGTTGACAAAATCTACCCACCCATTTCTGTGGTCGAGATCAATCAGCTCAGTCTTTGTTACGTCCTTATACATCTTGGCCACATCTGGATTTGATGTATCAGACTCGATAAGTAATACATCAATATTTGTTCTTTCATTGTTTGCATCAAAAAGCAGTGTATCAAGTAGAGCTATACACAGTGTGGATTTACCTACACCACCTTTCGAACCCCCAATCATGTAAATTGGCAAATTTTTTGATTTTTTGCTCATGCTTTGTACCCTCAATACTTAAATACTTATATATCGTCTGAGTCTTCTTTTAATGCGAATGAAGAGCGTCGCCCCGAAGAAACACTGGTGTCATCCATAGTTGTGTTGGTAGCTGTCTTAATAGCTATTGTGTTATCTATAGATGCTTCGGTAGCTGGTTCTTGCTTTGGTTTTGCAACTGTGGCTTTTTTGTCTGGAGAGCTGCTTTTAGCAACTTTTGAATTTGGGGTGGAAGGTGTTTCAACTTTAGCTCTTACTTTAGGCTTCTTTGGTTTGTTTTTCTTTGCTTCTGCAACGTACTGTGTGAATGTACGTAAGCTAATCTCAACTCCTTTTGATGAAATGACAGTGTGTATTTCTTTAAGTGTGTGTCCTTGTTTCTGAAGCTCAATGATTTCATCAATCATAAGTCGTATAGCTTCATTTGAACTGATAGCCTTATTTTTAGGCTCAGGAAGACTTGAAAGCTCTTTCTTTATATCTTCAATAGCATCTAGTGTAATCATCGTCATTGGTGTAGTCAGCTTGTAGAGAGGTGGTTATAACTGTTGCTGATAGTTTGTTGTGAATACCATAGTAAATACAGAATGTTATGCTGGTATCAGTATTGAATGCAGTATAGCGTATAGTATTGTATGTTGTATAGTATATAGTCTTGTATATTGAGTTGTATTCATACTGTATTAAGTGTTGTTTATAGTTATGTTATATTTATCGTATAAATAATTAATTTTTTATAGTCACAATACTTGCCATCAGTATTGGGTTAAAGTTGTATTCAATCTGTTAGTTAGTACAAATTTTCTATTGTCTTACAAACTGTTTCATATATTGTTTACTGTATTGACTATAGCGATGATTCATAACATGTCACTGCCATCGTATAGTTCACGACATAGCTATAGATATAAAGCTTGTGCTAAGTATTGAATCTATTATTGTCATGAATGCTGAATCTGATCTAGTCCTAAGTATTGATAGCATATAGAGCTTCATACTGTGGTATGTATTGCTTGCTGTATTGATTATAGTGATGATTCATAACATGTCACTACCATCGTATAGTTCACGACATAGCTATAGATATAAAACTCGTACTAGGCATTGAATCTATTGCTGTCATGAATACTGAATCTAAGCTAGTCCTAAGTATTGATAGCATATAGAGCTTCATACTGTGGTATGTATTGCTTACTGTATTGACTATAGCGATGATTCATAACATGTCACTACCATCGTATAGTTACCGACATAGCTATAGATATAAAACTCGTAATAGGTATTGTATCTATTATTGTCATTAATACTGAATCTAAGCTAGTCCTAAGTATTGATAACATATAGAGCTTCAGACTGTGCTATGTATTGCTTGCTGTATTGACTATAGCGATGATTCATAACATGTCACTACCATCGTATAGTTACCGACATAGCTATAGATATATAAGTCGCACTATATTAGTAGTTAGTATTAACATCATATAGTGCTCAGTATTGTGATATGTATAGTTAATGGTTTTGTTAATTTTATAGTGTTTTGTTATACAACAGATTGATACCGATATTGTATATGGTATAGTTTTTCTGAGATGTAGAACTAGGGACAGGGTAGGGCTTGCTATACCGCCATAAATGGACGTTATAGCAACCGGCGTCATTCCAGTCGTTTCACTCCCTACATTCTGCCTGCCTCCCTGCTCAGGGCAAGCCCCGAGACCCCAACTAAAAGTGACCAATATGAGCCAAAGTGAAAATAGGAAAAAGACCAAAATAATAATGGTAAGAGTTACTGAAGATGAAAAGGAAGTATTGAAAGAAAAAGCCTGTGATACAGGTGTCAGTGTTCCTGAGTTTTTGAGGCGTGCAGGTTTAGGCAGAAAGACAAAAAGTAAAGTTGAATCTCAAATCATTAATGAGCTGAATCGACTTGGTGGACTTCAAAAACATCTATTCAATGAGGGGGGGAAGGGTAAGCTGTGGTCAAAAGAATATGCTGAAATCTTAAAAGCGATTAAAGAGGCTATAGGAAGAGTGGGGCAATGAAATGTTAGCGAAAGTTCCGCCAAAACGCTCCGATGATAGAAGTAGCTTTAAAGACTTAATTGAGTATGTATCAAACAAAGATGAGGACGAGGAAAGTTTAAATGACAAGCACGATACAAGCGACAGAAGAAGACACAACGAAGTTCTTGATGCTATTAGAAGAAATCTCAAAGAGTCAGCTCACAATATCAAAGCAATTAGAAGAGCTGATCCAGTTAATGCAAATGCCATCAGAGCCTATATTAGAAATATTGGAAAAGCTCTTGAAGTTAACAGAAGAAGATATGAGCGAAGTGGTAGACAGTTTAAAGCAGAAAGTGGAGGCGTAAATGGCTATAAACATCAGCGAAGTTTGTCCCGCACTAGAAACAATCTTGAATCAGCAGAACGACATATCAGCAAAACTGGAAGAGTTGATCTCGACTTTCAAGAAAGAGCCAGAGCCAATAGAGCCAACCTTACTTTCACTGCTGGAGCCATTGGCATTAAAAGTAGAGGAGATGAAAGAAGTAGTAGAGAAAAAGTAAAAAAAACAAGTGAAGAGTTGCTTAGAGATATTAAGTCAAACTTAAAAGCAGCCAATCACTACCTAAAGAACATGGAAGTAAACAGTAATGCAGCCCTAAACCGCTTTAGGGTTGTATCTGAACTATCAAAGCTGTATCAATGGCGGCAGTTAAAGATGATCCGTCGTATTAATAAAAATCTCGCAGATGGGGATCGCTTCCTTAGCCAGTTGAAAGATCTTGATGATGAGTTTAAAGAAAAAGTTAGAGCTAGGTTTAGGTCGAACTCACTTATTAGCCAAGCACAAAATTTTAAAAAAAGGGAAGGGGATTCACTGGACTCTCAAGAGCTAGAGAGTGAATTAGCTTTCTTGCTAGATGATGCTGAGTATCGCAGAGAGAAAACGCCTTCAAACATTTCTTGTCAACATAACTGCTTATCACTAGAAACAGCTAGTGCAGAAATGAAAGCAGTTGCTGACCAAAATGTCAGAGTTAAAGACCCTGTTTATCATGTTGTATTATCTTGGCCGGAAAGTGAGTCGCCAACCGATGAACAAGCATTTGACTGTGGACTTCATGCAATGAAGTCTGTGGGGATGGAAGGTCATCAGTATGTATTTGCCATACATCGAGATACAGACAACATACATTTACATATGTCAGTCAATAGGGTTAACCCATACACATTAAATGCTGTCTATCCAGACAGAGATTACTTTAAGCTAGATAAAGCGATGAGAGAGCTTGAACTTAAATATGGCTGGGAGCATGACAATGGACCTTACACCGTATTTGAGAGGAATGGAAAGAAAGTCATTGATTGGTCAAGTAAGCAACCAAATACAAAAGAAAAACAGCCTTCGAAAGCCTTGGACATGGAGCGCTTCACAGGGCATGAGAGCTTTTACACTTATGCTAGAGGGGCTGCAAGAAAAGATGTAGTAGAACTATTAAAACAGTACAAATTCACCTGGCAAGAGTTGCACAAAACATTAGCGAAGCATGGACTTGAGATTCGTGAAAAAGGGCGGGGCTTAGCAGTATATGATGCATTTAATAAAAGTACCGTGCCAATTAAAGCAAGTGATTTACATGAACAGCTATCTAAACCACGACTTGAGAAGCGTTTAGGAGCATTTCAAGCATTTGAGGGCGGAAGGGAAGAGGCTCTTAACCAAACAAAAGATAAATACGACAACCTTCGAGAGTTAAAGCGTGATCCAGTACTTAGAGAAGAGCGGAGACAAGAGCGGGCTGAGGCGAGGCGAAGGTTAAAAGAAAACTATCAAAAATATAAGAAAGAGTTTAAGTACACGCGGCTAGATGCTGATCTGGTGAAAAGCTTGTATGCAGAAATAAGAGATGCATCAAGAAGAAAGAGAGAGCATGTTCGTGAAACAATTTACGATATAAGCATTAGGAAGCAGCAATATAGTATTATTGCGTTTGAAACATTAATGGCGCGTGAAAAGCTAAAAGCTGACTTAAGAGAAAAGCGTGAAATACTAAAGCAAGATCCAACCAATATAAGACTATCCTATCGTGACTGGGTAAAACTACAAGCAGTGCTTGGGGATGATGCAGCTATAAGTCAATTACGTGGCTGGGCTTATGCTGAAAAGCGTAAAGCAAAAAGTATAGCTTCAATAGAGTCAGATAATTTATCGAATGGTATTCGAACACAAGCGCATGAAGATCCAGTGGCATTTGAAATTAGTAATTTAGACTTTAATGTGAGTGATACGGGTTCCGTAGTATATATGAGAGGGAAAGCACAAATATTTACTGATCATGGTAAAGTTCTGGCTATGAGTAGTGAAAAAGAAGTGACTCATAAGGATATTGAAATTGCATTAATGGTAGCTAAGGAAAAATATGGGAACCAGTTCGAAATTACTGGTACAGATAATTTTAAACAGAAAGTTTTAGAAGTGATTGATGCTAAGAAGTTAAGTGTTGAGTTGACAAATCAAGACTTAAGCAAGCTGAAACATCAGGAAACAATACATAAAAGTAAGCTAAATAAGACAAATAAAGCAAAGTTGAAGTAATAAAATTGATTAGTTATATTTTGTATTGTACACTCTATACAAAATAATCAAGGGGCTAAATAAAAGTTATGGTACCGCGTAGATATAATATAGCTTTAATACTTGGATGTTCGCTATTCGTAGGTTGCGCTTCTAAGCAGTTTAATGAAGATACTTCAGTTGTTGATCAGTTGATATTAGATTCAGCAAAAAGAATTCAGAAGACGCAAACTGATTTGTATCACGCTGCTGCCATTAACAAAAAGCGTGGTCGATATAACATGATCATGACTAATCATCAGCCTATTAATATTGCATGGGATGGTGATGCTCTTCAATTATTAAATAAGCTTGCGCGTGATAGAGGTTTGAAGTTTGCATTTACAGGGGTTAGGCAGCCACTACCTGTTAGTATTAGCGAGGAAAATACTACGTTTAACGAAGTTATTCGGAATATTTCCGCACAAGTAGGCTACAGGGCAAATGTTGCGGTATATTCTGACAAATTATTACTGCAGTATAACCCACCAAAAAAGCAGTAATCAGGGATTGTAATTATGAAGCCTCAGATAATTTTAATACCATTACTTTTAGCGGCTAACATTACCTTAGCAAATAACAGTGTGGATGCCGAAAGTGAAAAACCAGAAAAATCAGAGCCTGTAACGCTTGATGATTTACTTGTTCCTGCTGCTGAAGAAGAAGTCGAGGTTACTGATCTTAGAAGCCAAGTTCTAGAGGATGCGGGATATAGTGTAGGTTTGCAAGGTGGCCTGGTTGCTCGTGCGAAGCTATTGATTGAGAAGCTGGACTCACGAGAAAAAGAGCTAAATCAACAGTTTCAGTTTAGCTCAATAATGACTTCAAATGGGAACTTACCCCCTATAATTGTAGAAGCTCAAGATTTAGCGTCATTCGAAAAAGAACAAATTAGGACAGCAAGCCGTGTTTATAAAATCCATAGACCGGAAAAGTTTGTTTCTGTGCCTCCAACATGGAGAGATTATTTATATATCGGTTTACCTCTTACAAATAATATAGACCTTCCTGATAAATCAGCTAGACCTAAAAATAGTGAAGAGCAAGAAATATGGGAAAAAGCAGTTAAAAAAGGGTGGAAAGATGGTCATAAACAGGCTGATGAGATTCTAGAAGAGAATTTCAATCGTTTAACCAGAGACTTTGTTGGAATGATGCGGTACTCAATCTTGCTGCAGAACAATATGATCTCAAAAACTCAAGTAGCAGAAACTCAGCAAACTGTCACTGGTGATGAAAATGAGTTAATCATTGGCGATAAACATCGTAGGTTTGTTGATAAAGCTAAGTTTGAAACTGATTCAAAAAAATGGGAGCCATCTGTGACTCGTGGTAATCGATGGGTGATTAAAAATACGCAAGAAAATAGAGTGACACCTATTAAGCAACCACAATGATAGACTTTGAACAATTCAACTTCCATGGAGAGCTTGACTCAGGGGAGTTCAAGCGGTTTCTAAAGTACTGTGCTGACAAGAACGTTTCAGATATTTTGGTTCAAGGTGGAGACTATATTTGGGTTGAGTTATATGGACGCCAAATCAAGGCTACGACTCATACCATCAAACAAGCTCACTTATCAAATTTAATATCTACTTTTTGGTCTGCAGATGTCGAGGCTGCATTAGGCTCAGGTTATGGTGCAGACCGAGCTTTAGAAGTTTATGGTGAAGAATACGGGATTCCTAGAGGGGAATACTTAAGATTTCGATGTAACTTTATTCAGGCTAGGGTTGCCCGTGTTAATGAAGCTTACGCTATAACAATGCGTATTATCCCATCAGAACTACCTGACTTGAACAAAATGAGCATTGAAGAAGAGCTATTTCATGCTTTTTACCCTGCTATGGGTATTGTTCTAATTTGTGGTCCAACAGGTTCTGGTAAGACAACACTTCAAGCAGGCATTTACGCTTATGCAGGAAAGCACTACCCAGACCGAAAAGTAATTACCTACGAAGATCCTATTGAATTCATACTCGGTGGATCTCACTGGAAAGGCCCACAGCCTGCGCAATCGCAGATAGGACGTGACATACAAACTTTTGCTGACGGTATCAGGAATGGTATGCGCCGTAAGCCATCTATTATCGGCATTGGGGAAGCCAGGGATTTGGAAACGATGGACGCAATGGTAGAGGCTGGCCTAACAGGACACCTATGTTTTGCAACTGTGCATACTGAATCTGTAGCAGAAACGATTAACCGTGTTATACAGGTTTATCCTCCTGCACAGCAAGCATCAGTGGCTAGCCGATTAATGGGAACACTGCGAGTGATTGTTGTTCAGCGGCTATTGAAAACCCTTGATGGTAAGCGTGAAGCTATTCGAGAGTTTGTAGTATTTGACAGAGAGTTGAGAAATGAGCTGCAGGATCACTCATATGATCGGTGGGCTCCAATGTTAAGACAGAAGCTAGAAAATGCAGAAAAGACAATTGATGATAAAGCTTGGCTGCTATTTAAAGAAGGGAAAATAGATAAGCAGGAATTTATAGAGTTGGCGGGTTATAAGGCGTTTAGAGTAAGGGATGAGCGCAATGCTAAATAGAGATGATGAAAAAGAAGCTTATAATACGCCAAAAGGCATATCAATTTGGAAGTATGCTTCACATGATGAAACAGTTTTTGGTATTACTCCTGTTGCTTACGCACCACTATTTATCTGGCTTTATCATTGGTCTTGGACGACGTTTTATATAGCTGCGGGAACGATAGTTTTCTTTTCTATCCTCAGAAAGTTTGGTTTTAGCTTTAAAGTTATCTGGGCCAAATTCTTACATATTGTTCGAGGGTCAATTATTCATGCTAGGCCCTGGTGGTATAGAAATAGATTTCGAGGCGATATTTAGCCCCTATTTGATGTGACTTACCCAACACCATGAAAAAATAAATCGTAGACACTTTGCGAGGGCGTTATGCGTTTATTTATTGCAGAAAAACCGGATGTTGCTAAAGCAATAGTTGCAGCGCTTGGGGTAACGCCAAAGCGAGAAGATGGTTACTTTGATTGTGGCAATGATAAGATTACTTGGTGCTTTGGTCATATGCTTGCATTGTGTGACCCTGAAGATTACGACGAGCGTTATGCAAAATGGAATAAAAATGATCTTCCAATTATAAATATTCCCTGGAAATATAAAAAAATACCTAAGTCGAAGAAGCAATTAAATATAATACTATCACTACTTAAAGAAGCTGATGAGATAGTAAACGCATCAGATCCTGATGAAGAGGGTCAATTGCTATGTGATGAAATATTGGTTTATGCAAATAATAAAAAGCCGGTTAAACGACTACTTATTAACGACAATAACATTAATGTTGTAAAAAAAGCTCTAAATAATTTACGAGATAACAGCGAGTTTTATGGTCTGTATCAGTCAGCGTTGGCGCGCTCGGTTGCAGATCAAATGTATGGATACAACATGACTCGTGTTTGTACTTTATCTGGTCGCGAGAAAGGGCTTTCTAATGTTCTTAGCGTTGGACGTGTACAAACACCAATTTTGGGGCTTGTTGTACATCGGGATAGAATTAATGAGGATCATAAAGCCAGCAAATACTATACTTTAACTGGTCACTTTGACTTTGATAACCAAGCAGTTAGTGCAAACTTTAAACCAAAATCTGATGATCCAATTGATGATAAAAAGCGTGTAATAAGCAAAGAGTTTATTGAAAAAGTTGCGAAGACTTGTAAAAACAAGCATGCAACAATCGTGAACGTACATAGCGAAGAAAAAGAAGCTGCCCCGCCATTACCATACAATTTACTTTCACTTCAAGCTGATGCTAGCCGAAAATTCAATATTAGTCCTGATGAAACGCTTACAATTACTCAGAATTTGAGAGAGAAATACAAGCTAATTACATATAACCGCTCAGATTGCGAGTATTTGAGTGATGAGCAACACGAAGACGCTACAGGTGTTTTAGCAGCTATAGCTGAAACTGCGCCAGCACTTAAGGGAGCAGCAAGTAAAGGTGATCCTTCAATTAAGAGTAGAGCTTTCAACTCTGCAAACGTTAGTGCTCACCATGCAATTATCCCAACCGAGGCTACAGCTAACCTTGAAGGCTTATCTAAACAAGAACAGCAAATATATTTACTCATTGCACGACAGTATATTGCGCAGTTTTTTCCGAAACAGTTATACCGACAAACAGGCTTATCAATTGAGTGTGAAGGGTACGAGTATCAAGTTACCAGTAAAATGATCTTAAGAGCCGGTTGGACAGCTTTGTATAAAAATGATCAAGATAATGATCAGCTAGAAGCCCAGGGCGATACAGATAAAGACCTCAGTATTTTCAAAACTAATACTGAAGGGTTCTGTACTGACACTATGGTAGAAGAGAAAGAAACTAAGCCACCAGCTCGATACACTGAAGCCACGTTGCTAAAAGATCTGGCTTGTGTAGCTAAATACATTTCAGATCCTGAAATAAAAAAATCCCTCATTGAAAAGGATAAAGGGAAAAAAGGTGAGCATGGTGGAATCGGAACGCCTGCAACTCGAAGTACTATATTAAAAAACCTGCTGGATCGGGGCTATTTGGAGAAGAAAAACAAGAAAATTATCAGCACAAAGCTAGGCCGTGAATTTCATGATGTGCTACCTAAGTCGGCTGTTGTGCCAGATATGACAGCCATTTGGCACCAGCAACAGAAGCTTATTCAAGACAACTCGTTAAACCTTAATCAGTTTTTAGAAGAGTTTTGTGGTTATCTGTCAGCTGAGGTAGAGCGTATCAAAGCTGAGGGTTTAGCCATCAAAGCCAATGTCCACTTCTGCCCTGAATGTACAAAAGCACTTCGACGTATTAAAGGTAAAAATGGCTACTTTTGGGGTTGTACTGGCTACCAAGATGGCTGTAAAGCTAGTTATCCCGATAATAAAGGTGAACCTGATTTGACACTAAAACCAAAGCCCAAGGCTGTGGTATCAAGTTTTAAGTGTGAAGCATGTGGAAGCGGCCTTATAAGAAGACCTGGCAAAAGGGTTGGTAGAAAAGTCGGAGCTTCATGGTGGGGTTGTTCAGGATTTCCAACTTGTAAACAAAGATATTCTGATGAATACGGTAAACCTAATTACTGCAGTTAAGATTTAAGAAGATAGGCTATGCAAATGTTAAAAGTATCTGTAATTGCTGCAATTATTTCAGCATCTATTTCTTCGCATGTATATGCAACTCCTACAAATATTGATGATGTTGCTATATCAGTAAATGAAGTCTATCAGGAAGCTACCAAGCAACAATTGGCTAGCTTTAAAGCTTTAGTGAAAATATACCAAACAGCTATAAAGGAAAATGCATCGGAGAATTTACTAAAGCAAATCGAAGCGCCACTGATCTTACATATCCTTACATTAAACACCAATGGTAAAAAGGCATTATGTGAAAGCGACTATGGTGAATTTAAGAAGATTATTGGTGATAAAAGACTAGCAGGATTAATTGAAAACTATCAGTTAACGCTTTAAAAATCATGTGGAGACTTTAATGAAAAAAACTATTATTGCAGTTTTAGTGTCTGGTTCAGTGGCACTTACAGGGTGTCAAACAACTAACCCATATACGGGAGAAGCAGAATACAACAAAACCAGCAAGTATGGTGGCATTGGTGCACTAACTGGAGCAGTTATTGGCGCTCTAGCAAATGGAAAAGATGGAGCGCTTGCTGGTGCAGCGATTGGCGCAGCTGCAGGTTCTGGCTGGGGCTATTATGTTGACCGTCAAGAAGATGCATTAAGAGAGCATTTACGTGGCACGGGTGTTCGTGTTGTACGAAACGGCGATCAACTTTCGTTGATTATGCCTGGAAATATTACATTCAATACCGATTCCTATGATATTCAAGCTGGATTTTATCGCACCTTAAACTCTGTGGGTATGGTCTTACGGGAGTTTGATCAAACTATTATCGAGGTGGCAGGGCACACAGATAGTACTGGCGCTCATACTTATAACATGCAACTTTCTGACAAACGTGCACGAAGTGTTGCAAGTTATTTAATAAATCAAGGTGTGATGGCAAATCGTGTTCGTCCTGTTGGTTATGGCCCAGACCGTCCAATAGCTAGCAACAGTAATTCACAAGGTCGTGCACAAAACCGCCGCGTTGAGATCAATCTGTATGCTGTGGAAGGCGTACAATACCGATAGTAGAACGCAATTCTGTATAGGGTATAAAGATGGGATTATTTGTTAGTGTTGGCCTGTATTCTGATCTCCTCCAAAATGATGCCGAAGGGGCGGGCTTGCTCAAGAGAGGGTTTGAAGATTTAAATGCTGTTTTAAGGAAAAATGGTATTGAGCAGCACATTGAGCCAGAAGCTACTTTCTATTTAAATAATAGATCCGCATGTAAATCTTTTTCATATTCATATCTTCACTATTTAAGGCGCTTTTACGCGAATATTATTGAAACTCCAGATTGGAGACCAATGCCTGTAAGTGATGGTGTTGATCCTGCAACTGACACAGTACTTGAAGAGCAAATGATGATGTTCTCAAGTCATTTGCTTTGTCATTCTGACTGTGAAGGCTTTTATTTGCCAATAAAGTTTAACGATATTCTTGTTGGTGACAAGGTTCCAGGTGGTTTACTTGGCTCAAGCTATATGCTTTTCAAGGAGCTTATAGAAATAGCACCAAAGTTAGGCATAGAGTTGGAAAATGGTGAATTGTCAGATCAAGAAGCTCAAAGAATCAACCTTATAAATGAGTCTAATAGTAGCTTTTATCGTGAGTATTGCGTATGGATTGCACTATATGAAGCTGCTCGCCTTAGCATAAAACATAAGTCTGCTATTAGTTTTTGCTGAAGACTTCTTTTCCAAGGATGGACATACTTTGAGGTTTCCTCCTGGGAGCCTGAGAGGTGAGATGGCATCAAACATCTATAAAAACGACTGATTTCAGTTCAACATTCTCTATGCCAATTTGTTTAGGTATTAACAGCCCCAAGTTTCTAGGTTTATGTGGTGACCAGCAATTTCGGAACAGTTCTAGTTTAAGTACAGTGGTACGAATATCTTTGGATAATTTTTGCTTAATATAAATTTCATCTCCTTCATAAACTTTAAGTGAATGCCCCTCTGGCACACCGGTTATAACTATACCCTTTCCTTTAATAGCAAACTTATCTTCAACAATAAAAACTTTTTTCACAAGTGTTCTCACATATGACGCTCCAGAATGTGGTCGAGTAATAAAGTTGTTTACTAAACAGCGGTCTACGGCCTTTAACAACTTTATTACTCGACCACACAAAATAGAGGTATGCTATATCTAAGAATACAAAACCTATAACAATAGACCATCCTAACATAAAAATAATATATCAATTCATAGCCAAATTTCCTTAGCAAACGTGCCATAAACCCTCACCCAATGCTGGAGAGAATATAAGGCGCAAAGCCTGACTAGGGAGGGGAGCAGTCACTTTAATTCAATATAAAGAGCAATATGAGGGTCTATCATGACTTTGACCAACCCTCAGTATTTACCATGCTTGGATGGTCTATTATTTATAAATGTTTCTCCAAAACTCTGATGCCGAATTGCCAGTTGAGCGATTAACACGCGGTCCACTAACACCTGCTGACGGAATTTCCCCTTCTAAGGGAGTACCTTTTGTAGCATTTCTTGCAGCATCATTAATTCGTTTATTTACACCACTTAAAATACCATCAATTTGACCATTTACAGCACCTACAGCATCATCAACTTTCTGACTTACCATACGACAAATTTGCTCTTGTATACGCTTAAATATCGCAGCAAGAGATGGAAACTGTGGTGTAGTAAATATTGCAGTAATACTACCAACACATCGACCTAAAATATTACTCGATGACCTTTCTTTTCGTGCTACTTCATATGCTGCATCTTTATCCAGTTTGAATCCATCTTCAGCACCTTTGACCGCCGCTTCAGCTGTACGACATGGAGCTGAGTTTACTACACCAGATAAGATTAATAAGCACAAAGTCATTATACTGATAACATTAGAGATTCTCATGGTCTTACGGCCTTTGGTCTTGGGGCACTTTTCGTACTTTGGTTTTCCAGTGAGTCATTCACTGGCTTTTTCTCAACAGTTTCTTTGCTCTTATAGTCTTTGACCTTTAGTGAGTCATTTTCCCTTTTTTGGGAATTCTCATGCTGTATTTTTTGAGGCTGCTTGAAACCTAGTGACTCATGAATTGTGCTATCTGGCTTACCTTCAAGTTTGGCCTGCATTATAGTATTGCCAATACGGAATAGCATTTGATCATAGTTAACTTCTTTACCATCCGTGCGGCTATTCACAGCATTACCATGACCTAACTGCTTCTGTGTATCACCAAGGTAACCAACTAATTTGTAACTAACTTTATTATCATCAGTTTGTTGTCTAATCGCTTGAATTGGGTATGCTTGGTTATTTTTAGTTAAAAAGCCTTCTAAATTACCGTTTTCCGCTGGATATAACTTAAGCGTTGCATCTTCACCATTAGCTAGTTTCTGCTTTGCAGTTAGAAGAACCTCCTTTCCATCTGCCTGGTTGATAGCCCAAGTATTACGATGTGTCTGTATTTTTTGAGTATCGACCTGTTGACCATATGCGTCGTATATTGGCTTTTCTACTGTAACAGCTTGCCTGCCTAAATTTTGAAGCTCTATATTATCTCCGACCTTCACACCACTTTCGTAAATCGCACGTTCAAGATCTACCCCCCAAACAGTTTTTATATCTCCAGAAAAACCCTGTGTTTGGACGTAAAAACTATCACCTTCATTATCCTGAAATTGGTACTTAGCGTGACCAAAGCCAACAAGCCTAACCCCATTACTATCGGGCTTCTGATTGATTGATTTTTGACTGCTTGCCTGGGTATTAAAATTCTCTTCTTTTTCAGACGGCCCCTTAACCATTGTTGGTTCAATAGTGTATTGCGGCCCCCCAGTTAAATCAGAGTACGTGCTTGCAACCTTCTCTGCGTCATCTCTTGTTTTAAAGTGCCTAGCGTCTTCAATTGAATATGACCAGCCTGCATCGTTCTTTAAGTATTTTGTCTCATTTTCAGCACTTTTATGGGAAATAACAAACTTCTGGTCTAGAATCTCTTCGAAATTCTTTCTTCCTATAGCTCCATCTTGCTCTTTAGGTTGACTCTCAGCAACTTTAACCTCAGCAGTGCTTAGCTCTGCTTCTTTGTTTTTCAAAAGCTCTTTTTTATATGCATCTTGTGCTGGGCTTTTAAGGTTGACCTCAATATTGTGATTTACAATTAACTCTATTGCTCTTTTCTTAAACTCTTCGCTTCCCGTTAACTCAAATGATCCGTGATACTTTTCTTTTGCAAATAATACTGCGGCAACTATAGCTTTGTCGTCTTCTGACTTACCTTTTACTATTGACAGGTGGTCACCATGATCTATAAATACAGGCTCTTTATCCACTAAATAAGTTACAGAGTCGTCATCATTTGCTCTATAACTCATACTATCAAGAACTTGCTGTGTTATTGGCTTATGATCGAGATGAGCTGATTTTAATTTCTTTAATGCTTCTTCAGGATCTAATGGTTTATCATCAGGGTTTTCATTTCCTGAAGTAAATCCATTTTTAACTTCTGTTTTATTTTGTTTTAAACTTTCTTCCTGTTCCCTTGATTCAGCCAATAGGTTATTTATATTTTTTATTTCTTCTGCGCTTGCATTGCGCTCTGGAGCTTCAACCATGGACTTAATCTTCCTATAACCTTCCTGTAATTCACTAATTTCACTTGGGGTCATTGAGCGAGTTCGCTCTTCATTTATCTTATTTGCTGCTTGAGGGGTCTTTGACCAGTCATTATCAACAGTTTGATTACTGTATATTTCTTTATGGTCTTTGTTATATAAGGTGATTTTATCAACAAGTTTCTGTGATTCAGCCAAACCTACTACATCAGCAAGCCCTTTATAGGCAACATCATGATTATCTTTTGTGGCAAAGCGTCCATGGCCATACGCCATTTTTTGGGTTTCGTACCTGTTATATATCCGTTGCTGGCTGACTTTTTCACTTACAGACATTGCACGAAACTCAACGATATAACCTGCTTGTTTAAGCCCTCTAGCTAGCTCGTCAAATGATTTTGGGTCTTTAGATGTTTGATCAACGATTATATTCCTACGGTTTTGTGCTGCAGATTTGATAAGTTCAACAGCCCACTGGCTCGCATCCTGATGAGTTAGGTTTGCAGCCTGCTTATCATTGTTTCTTAGAAGCTTACCGTAACTTGGATGTTCCTTTCTTAAAACATCTGCATCTACTATGATGCAACCCCCTCTATCACTGAGCTCTGTTGCAGCCGCTTCTGTGATGCCAGACTTTCCAGAGCCTGGCTGGCCTCCAGTAATAATTGCTATAGGACTTTTCTGTGCTTTACTAAACTCTAAGTAATCTTTTTCAATCTTTTCTTTAAATATTTCATCATGTAGAGCCTTTGGAAGTATATATTCGTTGTTATCCATCTATACCTCAACTACTCATATACGTTTTAACTATAGGGCCATACTCATTAATTATAAAATCTATTTTATTGTGATCATTAATGCGTAAATTATGTAATTCCTTCCTATATGAAGTACTTTCCGCCATCCATTTATCAATTTTTTCCTGATCTGGTTTTGCTTTAGCTTTTTCTTCATATATCCATTCAGCACGGATAGAAATTAACATTCCTATTATTTCTTGTGCTGTTTCGTATCTAGCTAGCTTATCTGACGTACTTAGTGTCATTAAAAAACCTTAATATCACCATTTTTAATATCGATAGCTCTACAACTTACCTTGGTTCAGTAAGTTGATGTTAAACACGTTATAAAGATGCAATCTGAGTGTATTGGGAGAAAATATATACAACACTGTGTGCAAATATATCAGATTGTCATTTATCAGTTGATGTATAATAGCTCTATGAGAATGACATTTTTTTGTATAGTATATAATACACGAAACATATTGCTTTATAAAGCAACTATAATTGAAGAACTGCGAGCATATGACATTATCTACAGAATTGACTCAAAGAACGGCTGATGATCTTGAAGCATGGCGGCTTAAACATGGTCTTACAAAGCTTGAAGCATCCATGGCGTTTGGTATTACAGAAAATAACTGGATCAACCTCACAAAGCCAGATGTGCTCGCTAAGCCTCTACAAGATGCTGTGATTGTTATGCATTTAGAGCTATTCAATCAACATCCAGAGCTTGTTCCGAACAATAAACAACCAGATATCAAAGAGTTCTACACATTTCTAGGACTTAAAGATGACCCTAAAGACCGTGAAATGTTTGCAAAGCTCATAGGTCGTTCGACATCATCAGCATGTCGTCTATTGATGCATGATGGTACAACAAGTAAAGCCGTATCTATGTGGATACAATCACTAGTAAAGCTAAATTTAAGTCCGAACAAAACGTTACTACTAATGAAAAAAATAGCGAAAATATAAAATAACCTGGCTTAATTATGACTAATACTGTAAGTGCAATTGTTTCACTTTCTACTATTTATTTTCACGAAGGCGACATATCAAAAATTTCTAATATAAAGTTGAGAGATTGTACGAATTACATGTCTAATAGCAATACAGAGCAAGCTTTATTCGCACTGTATGGTCATCAAAGCAAACACCTGTGTTACGCAAAAGCCACAGAGTTTGCTAAAAAGCTGCAGCTGGACTTTACTATCATTGACTTTGATGTCGTACTATCTAAGCCTCGTTACACTCAAAGGCTAAAGCCTGATGATTTAAGTTATTATGAGTTCATATCAACAAACAGAATGACAAAAGCAACCATTCAGCAGCTTGAGCGATCTTTACAAGAAACAAATAGTGATTTTAGTGATAACGATAGCCTAATCAGTTATCTAGCTTCAGAGCCAGACAAGGCAGCAAATTTATTAAACCACCCCAAACTTAGACACATCAGAGTTTTTAACTACCAAGGTAAAACACTGTTCCATGATAATCCTGTGAATATCGGAATTATACCTCAGCGCCACTATAAATATATTCAAAACCCTGTCTGTCGCTTTTATTCACACATAAAAGTTACAGTATAATTTTTTCTTCCTTCTGCCCTTTAAAAACAATGAGTACCTAGAAAACCCCTATCATTTATGCTAGTGTATACTTGCTATTATGTTATGCGTTGAGAAAAGAAAAACCGCAGTCTTTGCAGACTGCGGTTTTTTTATTTCTACATTTTAATATTTCCCAACCTAGTATCGAATAAAAAGGGCTCAGGATCAGTCGTTTCTAGCATGTTATATAAAGAGTGAGATCCATTAAGAACTATATTGTACTGCATTGGCACTACAACCGAAGGCACTTTAACAGCCAATATGCCCTGCTCTAACATATATTCGCCAAGAAACTGTGTAGCTTCTGAATACGTACTTGATTTCCAGTCATTATCAATATCAGCTGTATCAAAAACTTCAACTGCATTATCAGGGATATTTATCTGAAATAGACAATATTGATTGACTAAATCATCGATAGAATTGGTGTGTACGAGAATTTCTAGCGCTGCAAGTGATGGGCTATCTGATGTATATAAGACAGGTATACCCTTTCTGTTCCATCTACCTCCAGCTTGCTCAGCACCTCGACAACTCATTTTAGTTGACCTATAACGTTTACGGATTAGCCTGTAGCAAAGCATTTAGTAAACGCTCCACTCGATCCGGATTAGTTCGTCTTCAACCTCTCTTGCTCCTGGTTCCGTGCGGCACAGATCGATAGGGGCTATATTACCAAGCATTTGCTTTGGCTTGATAAACCACTCTTTTGCTTGGTTTTTATCACCAAAAGTGTTCAAAGCCATTTCCCAAAGTCTTACAATACGCACTCCCGCCTCAGATTCACCAATTGGCTTCAATGAAGGCTCTGTCTTACGGCGGCTGAATGTTCTTGGCTTCATTTGCAGAATATAAGCCATCTTTTCATCTGACAGCTCAAGCTGACTCTGTAAAGACAATATGACCTGCGTCTTAAGCCCCTTTTCAATCGTATCGATCAAAAAAACGGGGTCTCGCCACTGTTTGATTAATACACCAGGTGTGTTCAACTTACTTGCAAAACCTTTCAAGTCTTTTGCAGATAGTTTTTTTTGCTTAAATTCTGTTGTAGAGTTTTGCATAATTTTTTCCTATGCCAAATGGCGTAATGTGATCGCCATATATGTAGTGTAGCACTCAGAATAATTACTTGCAATATGGCGAATATATAATGCCATTTGGCATGACCTATGCAAACTTTAATTGGTCCTATCTCCTTACTTGCCTCTCTGCTTGCGTCATACGAGGCTTGGATTCTTGATTTTTCCGCATAGCTACTGCTTGTTGTGTGTTGTTATGCGTTATACCTAAACTGTCTGTGAGTTGTTTATTAAAGTCTTTAGCTGTAGGTATATCTCGCTCATAACTTAATGCAGGGTTATTTTCTTTTAATATGCCTTCAACTTGCTTGGAGAATGCTTCACCTTGCTTATCATTATCAAAAGCTCCAACCACTTTCATGTGTGACGGCAAGCTTTTAAACATCTTGGCTAATAATTGTGGTTGATTTTCGTTCATAGACCCACCGATACTTGCATAGCGGGTGTAGCTACTAGGCTTCAACTCATAATGGCTTAGTGCATCTATAGCTGATTCCGATACCACGAGTGTATTATCTTTACCAGTTCGAGAACGTGACAACCATAAACCCTTTTCACCACCTTCAACAAACCCTGTAAAGTTTTTATTTTTCTTTTCGAACCCACATAAACCCTTTTCATTGTAGTGTGGGAATAGAATATTATTATATTGTCCTACCTTCATTGTACCGAAAAATCGTGGGTTATTTATTGTGTTGTTTGATATTCCTCTACTATTTAAATACTTGCTGTCATTACATATATCAGTAGAAAAATACTCACTTTGAACAGCTAATATATCTTTTTCTACGGACTGCAATTTACCATTATAGCCTTTAATTTCAGGCTTTGGCATCCTAGCGAAATCTCTAAGCTTTTTTCTTACTTCACCAAGATTACAGTGATCCATTTTTTGAACGAAATCTATAATTGAGCCTTTATTATCCTCATTATAAACAGACTTATATACATAATGTCCGCCGCCCTTATCCTTAAACACCAAGATTTGTTCTTCTTTGCCAATTCTCAACTTTTGGCAGCTTTTACTACTTTCTGATCGGACTATTTCAAAGCCTCTCGATGCAGCATACTGCACAAGGTCTATATCCGTTTTAAATCTCTCTAATTCATCTGCATCTTTAAATTTCTTGTCCGCATTACCTGCAAAACCCTGATGACTCATGACTCTACCTCATCTGTCAGCATTTCAGGAGTTAACTCAAGATCATCATAAACAGCTGAGTGCATATAGCCTGTATAACCATCAGACTTAGCCTGGTACATTGCCCTTCTGGCCGCTTCATACAAGAAAACTCCACGCTCTGTTGCGTTTAGCTTATCGTCATCACTCAAACCATCCATGCCACTTGCAGCTTCTTTTACTGCATCCAGAATAGGGTCATCTAAACCATGGTAATAGGGCTTTTCGCCAATAGAAAACTGTTTGATAACGCCCGCTTCACTACCAATTTCTGCTTCATTTACAGGTTTCATAAAATCAGGTTTTCTGCTTAAAGAAGGTCGCTCTACTTGTATAAAACGATTTATTCTAACTTGCAGCTTTTGAGAAACCTTTTTATCAGAAGGTATATAAAATGATTGTGTAGGTATTACGCTGTCTTTAAAGACTAATACACCTTCACCACTGTTCAGTCTTTTTAGTTCAGGTAAGGTTATACGATCCTTTTCATAGACACTTGTAGTATATTGCGCTTTATATGAATGACTTAGTGAACCTTGGACTGTGTCATGGCCCGACAGCATACTATAATATGCAGTTCCTGCTGCCTTGCGGACCATTTCAAAGGTATCTTCTGGATCTTCAAGTGCTAATACCCACTTGACCTTAGTATTCGCTATCATCGAAGCATACTCACCAGAGCCGTCACCTCGCTTGAGCGCTTGAATATCTTGAAATGCAGATACCAGCATAAACCCCATTGAACGTGCTTGAGCAAACATGACTGCAATGCCTTCAGCAAAATAGTAGCCAAGCTCATCTAAAAATATAATGTAAGGGTTGGGTGAGTTCGTTGACTTAACATCAATGAGTGTTGAGTATCCCTCAATCTGCTCACCTAAGTTTCTAGCCATCATCAAGCGTGTAGCAGAGACAAATAGTTTTCCTAATGATCCAGCTTCACTTGAGGACTTATCCATAGAAGGGATTAAAACAATAAGAATTCTATTGTTTAAAAGCACATCTTGCATATCAATTTCTGCAAATGTATCTTCAAAAATATACCCATAGGTATCCGACATCATGGTTATTGGATCAATAAAATCACGTGCCAAATAGCCATGCTGGGTAAAAACTTCTGGTTCCCACTCTTCAGGCTTATCAATTAAGTTGATATTAAAACCAGGTAACCCTTGTTCCAGATAGGTTTTTAAGGATGAAAATGCTTTTTCAGGTATCTCACCTCTAATGCCTTCTTTGTACAATTTAACAAGGCCATGCAATTCCATGTTTTTTTGAATTTCAGAAATGGATAGCTCTACTTCACCTTTAGCTCTTTTATAGCAAAGCGTTCGAACAACTGCAGACATCATAGCGATGGCAGCCTTTTGCCATTTTGCCCCATCGCCTGTAGCCTTGGGCAATAATGAGGTTAATAGCTGAATAATGAAGTCTGCTGTACCATCAGAAAACGGATTTATTGAATTACTTTGCTCGTTAATTGGTGCATCTTGGGCACGCTTTTCCTCTGCCTGGACCAACCTTTCATACGGGTCTTGGCCTCCGCGTAAATAATTCAGTACAAGGAAGTCATCTTCTCTACCAAGACGACGTGTAAGACACCAGTGACTAAAAGGGAGCTCATTAGTCCCTTTACCATCAGCGATCGTATAACCAGACCCCCAACATAGCCCGTTATAAGACATACCGTTGATAGTTTCGGTTTTACCACCACCAGTGGTCGCAGGTAATGACATATGAGTACGCGCATCCGAGTTTGTTAGCCAAAGCTCTCTCCCTACATCTTTTAGGTCTTTAGAGCGCATAAAGCCAAGGTACATTATCCCACCAGAGTCAGCATATCGACGTACAGGCTTTGTATTTTTAAACAATCCAAACAGAAATGAACTTTCCTTAATCGTTTCTGTGTAATCAGTTCGATCTATACCGCCAATGTCTTTCGGCATACGCAAAGGCATATGAAACTTATAATCTTGGTAGGAGAGCACCAAAACCCATATCACTATCAATGAAACAGGCCAAAATGCAGGCATATAAAACTGAAAAAGAATTACAGCAATAAGCACTTTCCTAAAGGTTGCTGGACGAAATAGCGCTTGTGCAAACCTTTTACCTGTTGATCTTGTATCCCTAACCAGTTGATCCCTACTTAACTGATCAGGAGATAAATGGTTTGGTGACTTAACCATTAGCTACTGAGCTCCTTACTTCGCTGACATCCAACCATTTACAGATTCATATGACATTTCTTGAGTAAGAGGAAATTGAGTTCCGTCGCCCCTAATTAGTGTCGGCGTTCCTTCAAAGCGCATAATGGAGAATATTTTTTCATTTGAAATAAGCGCTTCTTTTCCTTCCGCGCATGGTTCAACGTTTATACTTCCATCTTCAATAGCTTCAGACCAATGAGTCTTGCGTTCTTCAGGTTTTGCACATAACACTTTAGTAATTTGTTTTTTTGATACTTCACCGCCAATTAGAGATACTGGAAATACATAAACTGAATATTCTTTTGATAATTTATCCAGCATAGGCTCAATGTTTTTACAATGAGGACATTGTGGGTCTGAAAAGACATAAAGTCGTTTTTTTCCTGTTGTTGAAACTGGAATCGCGTAGTCACCAGCATTAATACCTTCATTTAATGCTTTTGCAAGCTCTGCAGGTGGTGGTATCTGATATGTTGGGGCAGAAGGAGAAGGGGTATTTTCATTGCTTACAGATTCTACTTGATTAGTAACAGGTATTTGTCCTGCTAATGCATTAACAGACTGAGCAAGCTGAGGATTCTGCACTGGCATACTTCTGAATGCGATGGCAGTATTGATTGCTAGCGCTAACACGATACCTATTAAAGGTAGTACGCCCCACTTAATAATACCCTTAGCTATTCTGCTCAATTTATTAATTCTACGATATTTTTGCAATTTATTTTGCAAAAATTCGTATGCTCTTCTGGCAGACTCTTCACTAGAAAACCTTTCAAGAGTAATTTTTTTATCTGGCCCATGCAAACTTGCAATTAACGCCTTATCCTCTTTGAAAAAGCTAATATCCTGGCTAATATTAAGCAGCGTACTTAATTGTGTTTCACCTGTTGAAGTAAACTGTATGTATAGTGTATTTTCGTTCACTTCAATTTTATCAACAAATTTCAATGATTTTCTCCTGTCAACCTAACTAGTCCTACTTTAGCCAAGTACTTTTCCAAGCCATTTACTGCATCTTCAACATAAGGCTGACCTATAGTGAAGCCGTTTTTGTACGCAAACTCTTCCCACAGCGTCTGTGTAAAAACAGCTGCCGACTCGATGAATGGTGTCTTTCTACCAGTTGTATTTAAACTGTACCAAAGCTCCCTATCTATGCCTTTTAGCCATCTAAAATGTGAAGATGGAAGCTTACCCCTTGTTAAAGCTTCTTTATGCATCGCATGTAAAAGTGTTCTTGGGTATGGGTGCCTGGCTAACCATGCTTTTGCTTCTTCTTTACTGCTGTATCTTTTAAAATCACCAAACACTAAATTTAAAATTGGATAGCCTTTTTTACCCTTATAAGTACCTTTGTGGCATGAGTAATTAAGCTTATCAAGCAGCTTTTGCGCAATAGCAAATTCTTTTTTATCTGCCATATTCTCTATAAATATTCTTGAAGCAAAAACTGCAAATAATGCTTTTTCATAGTCGTATAACTGGTCAAAAGAATGGACTTTTCTTCCCAGATCTTTAACTAACTGACTTCTTGCTCTATCTTTATTTAAGTAACCGTTTTCAATCAGTTTATGTTTTTTTGCATAATCATCTGGTGATACAGAGCTTCGCTGATCTTCGGGATCTTCATTAAGTAAATTGCCATAGTAAAGCGCAGGAATTACAGCTGGTGAATGTTTAGCCATAATATGCGGTAATGTATCAACCGTAATTTCACGTCTAGTGCGCTCTGCTGGGTGATTTAAGGTTTGTTTAACTGCTTTTAGTGCAAATAAAACAGGTATCCAGATAAAGAAGTAACCAACCTTATTAAGCACATCTAATAAACTACCAAAGGTTACACCACTGGGATTTCTTGCCATCGCAGCAATTTGATGCTGCCAATCTTTGACAAATAATGGCATAAAGTCCCAATCAAACACTGAAAGTTGAAGCCATGCCCACTTCAAAGCATAGTACGAGATATAAGTACGGTTCTCATACCATAGGTAGAGAAAGAAACCGATGGTTACGGCCAGAAATGTCAAATAAACTAAAGCCATTTCATCCTTTCTAGGTTTAGCCATTGTTATTCCTTAAAATAAAAGCGACTTCTGGTATACGCGTTTAATATATTTGTATTTATACTTAGGCGTTCTAGAGTGATAATGTCCAACGCCATCCCAAAAACTTCCTCCAGCAAGATTTATTTCATATCGAAGAATGTATGCTGCTGTTCTTGCTGATAGACAGAAGTCATCAGTTAACATTTCTGCTGTAATACCAAAGTCCTTCTTAAGCTTTTTTACCCACACTGTATTTGTCTGAAATGGACCATAATCATTAGTACCATTTGTATTCTTGCTTACTGTACCTATTTGCCCACCTTCAACCATCCACAAAGCTAATAAGCCACGCAGTGGAATATTGTAATCACTTGCAGCCTGCACCATACAGTGAGGTATATTTAACGGAGGTTCTGGAGGCATATCTAACATAAATCTAACCTTTACAAAGTGCTGCATAAATAGCATACTATTTTGTATTATACATTCTATACAAAACTATACAACACTTTAATCCCTTTACATTTCGGAGTTTGGATTGGTTAACAGCACAAAGATGATACCTTCTTTTTATGCGAAAGATTGCAATAATAATGAGATGCCTTTCATTATTTCATTATTAACTTTTAAAGATGGTAATGCCGAATTTTTGCCTGTTGTTCAAAATGCTATTGATCGACTTGTTGAGCGCACAAAAAGGGATGGCATGATTATCTCTACTGTTTCAAAAAATGACCCTCTAGATGAGGTTTATCGTAAGTTTAAAAAAGTGATGGACATCAAAGATGCATTTGTCTTATTTCGTTGCCAGGACGATGAAGTTGCAGCAAATTTGATGGAATGCATAGTGAAAAATTTTTCAGTCAAGCAAGTTAATTAAGTGGGAGAATACGATGAGAGGTGTCAACAAAGTCATTCTTGTTGGAAATTTGGGTGCTGATCCTGATGTACGCTATACACCTAATGGCGGCGCTGTAGCTAACATAAGCGTTGCTACCAGTGAGCAATGGAAAGATAAACAAACAGGCCAGCCACAAGACCGAACTGAATGGCATAGGGTTGTCATGTTTGGTAAGTTGGCTGAAATAGCAGGCCAGTACTTAAAAAAAGGCTCCAAGGTTTATTTGGAAGGCAAGCTACAAACGCGTAAGTGGCAAGCACAGGATGGCTCAGATCGTTATTCTACAGAGATTGTGATTGATATTAACGGTCAAATGCAGATGCTTGATAGTCGACAAGATAGTCCAGGCGTACCAAATCAAGGGTTTAACAATCAGCAAAATATGGCCCGGCAGCAAGGTATGCCAGGTCAACAGCCTCAGCAAAACATTAATAATCAGCCACCTATGGGGCAACAAGTGCCAAATAACCAGCCTCAACGCTCACCAAACACTGGACCTACAACAGATGATTTTGGTGATATCCCTTTTTGAATGGTATGGGATATCAGACCTACACTCCCCGCCCTAATCGGGCGAGGACTCTTTGCTACTCTCACTCACACATAACCAAACCTAAAACAAAGTTTACATTATTCTGCATAGCAAAGTTTATTTTGACTTAGTCAATGAGAGCCCTCGTACTCGACTCACCTCATATTTATACTCGTCCGCTTTACCTAAACACTCATCAAATGCAGCAGACCATTCTGCTGAGCTTGGGTCATATGACAAGTTTTCATTTGATAAAGAAAAAAGGTGCAGACACTTACCACCACCAAGATCTCCTGCCAACAAAGTTGCATTTTTTAATGTTTTATTAAGTTCGATGCAGGCTTTACGCATACTCAACTTCCTGTTGGTGAAATGTTAAGTTGTTTTCCAGGGTAGCTCCGCTGCCATGTTTCAAGAATAAAAAGTGCCAATGTGCTAGCCGCATGTACAGACAAACTCGCTATTCTTGAATCAACTCGCTTGTAACCCTTCTCTCTACCATGTGCATCACCTGCATGAGTACGCAATGCTCCAATGCCTTCTACTGTTGTTGTTAAACCACCCAAGATTTTTAGTACGTCATTTGCAATATCTGATGGAAAAGCTGATGTGTCAGGCGTTAGACCCAATGGTTTTCGGACTTCCTTATAGAGACTCATTAGGTCTTTTGACTTTGGTAGCTTAATTTTCATTTCTACCAAAATAGACCTACAAACACTCTCTAGGGTTGAACAGGCTGAGGTTATGGCACTTTCTGGATCATTTTTTGCGTCGTTAAGGGCTCGATCTAAGTCAGTTGAAACGGTATCAAAATCTAGCACTTTGGCCTTTTCTGATAGCTTTGATACAGCCACGTTAGAAGCCGCTGATTCAATATGGCTTATCAAATCAAACAACTTTTTATCTTTGATGTCGTCCTTTGGAGAGTTGAGTATGGAAGCCTTATGCTCATACAGTTTTTTTAATAACTTAGATACAAGCAATTCATCTTCTACCTCTATGAATGCTCGTATACGCCTGGCTTTTGAGGTTCCATTAAACGAATACTTATCATTGTAGATTTCAACGTTAAGCTCATCTTCAAAAAATTCTGCCATTGTGCGATTAGAGAAATCTAAACAGTAGCCTTCTTCCATATTAAAGATAGAGTTAATCAGCCTCATTTCAGACTTTTTAAGCTTAGGCATTATCGCATTCCCTTATACCGGTATAGTCGGTACAGATTTCATTGACTGAAAGTGCAGTGCACATTTTGCCCATTTATTTCCTAACTTTGCAGCGTTATTGAGAGAGTCAGGGGAGGTTAATAACCAGGTAACGAGCTTTTTTTTAGCTGCCCTTGATGTATATCTTTTTTTGCAAAGTTCAATAAAGTCTGAAATTCGTGTTGCAATATCCTCTGCAAACATATATTCCGCATCAACCGCGTAGCGAATTTTATCCTGATATTGGAGGTAGCTTGGCAATGGGTTCGTTTTTCTCCATGCTACCATTGGCATGGGTACCACTTTTATTTGTGAGCTCTTGGGTAAATAAGCAGCACCAGGATCTAATATTAACTCACTTGTTTCTACCCAGTAATGGCTTGGCTGAGTAGCATCACTACCTCCAAAACCTTGGAGTAAAGCTTCGCGACCATCAATTGATACGGTAAAAATACCCACATTACCACCAACTATTTGAGCTTTAACTCCGCAACTAACTAAAATTGTATGAATAGCGCAAGCAGAGTATAGGCACCTTGCATCATAATTATCAGGAAAATATTTTTTAATACACCAATCAATGGTAGCGAATAGGTCTTCAACTTTTAAATTTTCAATTCGCACAATCAAATATCCTATTGTATTTATTCAGGCATTTTCATACTACTCATGTATTCTCAAAGAGCATTTTTTCTTGCTTCAGGCCAACGATTGCATATATTTGAAATAGGCGCAAAGCGGTCTAGAGTCAGTAGTTTTCTGCCATTCCATTTGTATTTGTACACTCTCATGTCGTACATCTTGCCGAACTCTACTTGCTCAGTAAAGTAGTCTCGCAATCTGCCTGTAGTGGTCAGCCCAGACATCGAAGCGATGCTAGTCCGCTTTGGATGGAGATTTCCTAGTAAGATATTATTTATACCCACTATAACCACTAAAAAGTTGATTTTTACAATTTAGTAGGTATAATAACCACCGACTCCAAGTAAAAAGGAGGTTCATCTTGAGAAGTTCAGACGTAATCAAGATGTTGGAGCAAGCCGGCTGGCAACTGGAAAGGGTTAAGGGGAGTCATCACCAGTTCAAGCACCCAAACTCGGACAAAGTGATTACAGTCCCACACCCTAGGAAGGATTTAAAAGTCGGTACGCTGAACCGAATTCTTAAAGATGCCGGTTTAAAATAAAGAGGGGGTATTCCCCTCTTTTCAGGAAACAAAATAAGAGGATGTAGGAGCGTAAAAGATGTTATATCCAATTTACGTTCATAAAGATGAAGATGGTTCCGCTAGTGGCTTTGCTCCTGGCGTGACAGGTCTTTTCTTTGCTGGTGATACTATAGAGGAGTGTATTATAGATGCGAAAAGCGCTTTTGATGCACATTTTGAATTATTAGCAGATGACGGTAATGAGATACCTAAAGCCGCAGATATTGATAGTCACTTAGACGATGAAGACTGCCAAAACGGCTTTTGGTTTATGGTTGAAGTTGATACAACCAGATATGAAGGTAAAGCCCAAAAAATTAATATTACACTGCCTGAGCTATTAATTTTAAAGATTGATAACTTTGTTTCGGAACACCCAGGGTATGGTAGTCGATCTGGCTTTTTAGCTCAGGCTGCGAGAAAAGAGCTAGGTAAAGAAGGTTAATAAACGTCTGAACTATCAAGCGAAGCTACAAGCCGCCATTTAGGCGGCTTTTTTATGCCCTCTCTAGAGGGGGGTCCTGGCCGACCCTCATTTTGTATCCTCTCGGTAACTATGTGTGGATGACTAAAAAAATTTTTGTTTTCACGCATCTTCACCGAGAGTGCACCGTTTATTAACTTTTTTACGGGTGGCTCTGAAAAAGAGAGTTTGTATTACCTGCACTTGCTGACCGCTGGATATCTATTAGCTTCCCCGTTTTACTATTAAATACGAAGCGCGTTGATTCATCGCGGTTGGCGGCTAAGTGGTTAATTTCTGTATACTGATATACATAATGTATCTCATTACCAACCGATTCTGTTTTTTGGGGTGCCCCAAACTTAGTAGTTATTTGATTTCTAGTTGTTACTCCTTTCTTAAACTCTGCTGTTTGAGCTGCACTGATAGGGGTTCCAGATTTGTAAGCCATTACACCTGCACATCCAGATAGAATAACTACCAAAAATAGGGCTAATAGATTTTTCATGATTTACTAACTGCTCTTTATCATTAATAATTGTGTGGTAATTATAAAGTCAAGTTTCGCTCCCACACTATCAATTTGGTACTATAGCGCTTTAGATGAGAATTTAGTTACCTAGTCTTCAAGCCATGCATTAACACAGTTTGGATCTTTTACACCTGGGTTATCTTGACACGCTTTAATGACCGCTTTTCTTTCTTCAGGATGATTTTTGTACCAACTCCTAGTTTTAACCTCTTTTTCTTCGTCTTTACTTCCACATCCAGACAGCATTACAGAAGAAATAAATACCGCTGATATATAATACTTAAACATGTTTTTCCTCAATCTGAATTATTGAACACATCGTATTACCTATTTAACACTTGTAAAACATATGCTTTTGACTTTGTCCAATCTGCCGCTTTAGGAACAATATTAAATGTCGGCAACTCATCTTTATGCGTATAAAAAACCATCTCAACACGCCGATCAAAGAATTCAACCTCTATAATATCATCGTATTTAAGAACATATTCATTTGCTTTACGCGTATCTAACATTACATCAACAAATAGTATTGTTCTTGTATCATGATCAAAACCAAGGTACCTATTTTTTAATTTGCCCCATATCTCTATATTTGGTCTGAAATAGTAGGCTTTATCATCATATAATCTATGAACTACTTTCTTAATATTTTTCTCTAACTTACTCCAGGGGTCCATTACGATAAAAAGGATAACTCCAATAAAAGCATAACCCCATGTGACTAACGTAAGAGCATCAAAATATGAGTCCTTTACAAAGAGTTCAGCAAAAAAAACAGGTGATAAGAAAAATGCAAATATTAGATAAAGCCTTCTAGCATTTTTTATAAGTACAAAATACATCCAATCACCTGCCTATAATACTCATTATTTAGAAGCACCAAACTTTATTTAGCCTTTTTGGCACCATCACTACCACTTGAGCCATTATTACCACTTTTACCTCCTTGACCTCTAATTCTCATATGACCGCCAGAGTAGTTTCTGTTTCTCATTGCAGCCACACTAGAACCTGTTCGATCACCAAGGTCATTATTATTTGCTCCAACTAATTGTCCCAACATACTAATTGCTTTGTCTGGTAAAATTAATACCAAGTTAAACGATGTGTGGATAAGGTTTACTCCTATCGAGATAAAAACCCCAATAAAAAGAATAATACTAACAACACCTGTTATAGACTCAAACTGTATATTTGATAATGCTATCCCAAATAGTTCTAGAAGGATGGTTCCCATAATAACTACAATAATGCTAGCTATAAAAAAGGCAATTACCATCAATAGTGGTCTTAGCATTACATCTAGCAATGTTAAGTATCCCATTGATGTTCTTGAGTTTACACCTTCCCCTTCCTCAGGAAGTATATGGCATAAGGCCCATAGCGGAGCAGCAACTACGGCAACTACAACAGATATTATCCAACTTAAAATACCTGAAAGCCATGTAATAAATGGAATAAAAGGTACATAAGTAGATAAAAATGATCCCATAATAAACAACGCAGATATCATCGCCAGTATAAAAGGTCCTAATGCTTCAAACACACCGATTGCGGCATCCTTTGCACTTGTAAATGCGTTTGCTACAGCGACAAAGGCACCCGCTATACTAAATCCTTCTGCTACAGCCGCAGCTGCAGATAATCCCAAATATCCAATTGTTAATCCTTCGGCAAACACTAAAGTGTAATCACCTAAATTTTTGAATGCTATAATTGGGTTAACTTGGTTTGTATCACCATTTTTTGCTAATCCGACTAGACCTTTTGTTAATTTTTCCCCAGGTGCTCGGACAATATCCGCTATAACAGAACTAAGATCTTCACCAGCTTTTTTATTTAAGGTATTCCCTATTGGGCTTGCGTCACTTGCTGATGGTCCTGTTGCAAGGTTTGTTTCATAAGCAATAATGACCGTTTCAAAAACATGTTCAAATTGATAATCACCACGATTTGTTTTTAGAAATACTTTCCCCTTCGCTGCTACATCATCTGCCACACGGGTATTCGCTTGTGCAAACGTTTGATACCAAGCTCCCAGAGACATCCAACCTTCGTTTTTTAAACTTGTTTTAAGCTTGTTAGCTAAGTTTTTTAATGTCAACGATTGCCCATTTGCAACTCTTGTTATATATCTCTCATAATTATTTGCTGCAGATTTTATCTTTGGTACAGGACTAGACACATTTGAATTAATGTTTGCTTGACGCCTTAACACTGCAACGACAAACTCCTTTGCAGCTGTATCCAGCTCTCTCTCCATTTTAAACAATGCTGTTTTATGGGCTTGCTGCAACGCTTTATTGTGATCTGCAGTTACAGAGTATGCGCTTTGATCACGTGTAAAACTGAATCCTGATGGCCTTTTGGGCGGCTCTACTTCAGCACCACCACAGCTATAGCTGCCATTAGTAAACTCAAAGCCAGCTCCCTTGACTACTTTATTAATCATCTTTGCGTTAAGAAGTGCACCATTTCTTACTGCATCAGCAATCCCTTGGTTTATAGAATGTTTACATAGTTGAATCTCAAACAGGTCATACGCCAGTTTACTTGTGTCGGGTGTAGGTGCTTGCGTCACCATCTCTTCACCCTTCGCAAATGCATCAAGAGCTACATCCATCCCAAGATTTGCTGACCCAACCCCCATAATAGAAACCCCCCATAGCATTACTAGTTGGCTTAATGACCAACCACTAGCCGTAGGAACCATAAATGCTATACCTAGCAGGAGGTTTATTGGTCCCCACATGCTATTACGTTGCCGATCAAAAGCCGAACCATCATGTGCAGACTGTCCAAGCTTACGAACAAAAACATAGATTGCTATAAAGGCACCAATTACCAATAACACACCATTGATAATCGCAAAAATATCAGCAATATAGTTACCAGAACCCGCTCCTGCCAAAGGGTTATTTACAATATCACCAAATACCGTTGTCAGCGCTTGCCTTGATTTATCATCGCTTCGAGTTGCTGCACCATGGATATCACCATATGCAACAGGATCAGCAACAGAAAGCTCAGCAAAAAAAGATAGCGTTAAAAATGTCAGCAATGAGATAATTGAAATTCTTTTCACACTACCCCCTGCTTTTTAAAAGTGGTAGTTCAGGATTCAAGGTTGCCCAGAACCAGTTTTTCGTTTCTCGCATAAAGTCTTTTATACCACCCTTTTCTTCCTTGGAGAGCCTACGGTTCCTTAATTGCCATACTCTTAGCTGTGTTTGAAGTGCGTATAGAAATAATACTGGTAAAGCTGTGATGCAGGTTAAAGAAGCGAAAAAAATTCGCCCTATCTGTCCGTATGCTATACCAGTGAAAATACCTACAGCACTCACCAGCGCTAGAACACCAAAAAACATCAACGTTATTCGCTTCTTTGTTAAAAAGTGATCTATTAATTCAGGGATATTCAATGAGCCTTCAGGTCGATTATTAATCGCATCTTCAAATGATTGATTTTTAACATTCTTCTTACTGGTAACTTCAACCACACGACGAGCAGCTTCCCCACCAAGCTCTTTAATAGTACCAAGATTGTCTTTGCTACGCGTTATTTCATTTTTTACAAGCCCAACCGTTTGCCCCATTGAGCGAAAAGGCAGCAAATAACGCCAAACAAATGAGCCTGTTTTTTTCAATTTACCGGGCTGCTTCTGATCAGGCATACTAATTGCTCCCCAACTCAGCGTTAACTCGTGTTTTCAGCTGATTAAGTTCAGGCTTAAACTCTTTACGCGCCATTGAGGCCAAAATTTGGCCTGAAATAATGTTATTTTTTTCTATATTATTTTTTGTCTTGAGTAATAACCAATTCTGGTACGCTAAGACCCTAATTTGCTCTCTGATAAGATTATCACCCGACATTTCCTGTAGATCCCGCTGATACTCTACGTTTGAGTAGCGCCGCCCTGCTTCAAACTCTTCAAACTCACGTTCAGACATTATCTTTTTTTGCTTTGCAACTTTTGAAGCAAACTGATCAAAGTAAATCTTTGATGAAGCAGATGATTTCAATGCTTCACTTAGTAACTCTTTTGTTGCATTACTTGGTACACTTCGAGCAATCATGCTCTCCTGTGGATCTGCGGCAGCAGAGATAACGGCGTTGTACTGATTCAGTAAACCTATGTACTGTGCTCCTGCTGTTGTATCCGCTTCGCCCTTCTTTAACTGAGCCCCTACAGAACGACGTACAGAGTTCTTTACATACATTCTGGCCGCATCAATTTGCTTTGGGTCAAACGTCAGGTCTGGCTCTTTGCCATCCTTACCTGCTCCTACAAGCAAAGAATCTATTCGCTTATCACCACCTGGCATCTCAGAAATCGATGGACATGCTTTTGAGCCACCATAAGCCTTATAATCTATATGATCACAATATTTGGTGTGTATTTTTGCTGATTGAGCACTATCAACTTCAGGCGCAACAGATGGCTCATTGATTGCTTTTTGTATATCAGCATCTGAAAAGCCACCACCTGCTCCAGGTCTGATGGTAGACTTATTCATGGATGAAGTTTTTGAAATTGTTACTGCGCCACCAGAGACGTTTTCACTACATATGCTAGCCGAAACTTTATACCGCTGGCGGGCATCCTCAACACGCTTGTTCCTCTCTTGAACAACAGCAAACTCTCGCTCTACTCTTGATGCAGCCTCAACCGTATGAGAAATCTTCGTACCATTTTGGTTCACTGACATACCTACGTTATACAGCATTTGTGTCACGCTGGTATTCATCGCGTTAACACTCATAGTTACACCAAGAACAGATTTATTTACCAAACCCACACTAAAATTTGTTATTGCATCATGAACAGGCCAACCGCCAGCAAAGACAGGAGAAGAAAGTAATACTATTGAAGAAATCGATGCACTTAAAAATACTGTTCGCGCTTTTTTTAATTTCATACTGCTAACGCCTTATACTCTAACTCCAACTTACTGACTAATCGCTCTATTACAGACACTTCCTCATAGTCTCCTGATTCATCGCGCATTCTTTGCAGCTCAGGGCGAGCAGTACCTGAAGGGAAACGAATTGCAAGCAACTGTCTTGCGGCTATTGGGCCTATTAGCTTGTATAGTTTATTCCTTACAGCTACATCTTCTTTGGTAGTAGAAAAAGCCCACATTTCTATTGGCCCGATTGTGTTTGTTAACATCTGAATAACTGGGCCTTTTTTCGTGATAAATATTGCTAAAAAGTTTGCACCTTCAGAGGTAGGACCTGTCGCTTCACGACGAAGTAAACGTATTGTGTCTTTAGATACTTTATATTCATTGCTTAATATTTCTTCATCACTTAAAACACCACCTTTCAATACATAGATATTCGAAGCAACACTACGTAAAGGTTTTGGAAAGTCCTCTAGAAGCTGAGAAATAACTGCAATTCTAATACCCCACTTTCGTCCCTCACGCGCATCTCTGATTAATGCATTAACGATTTCTTCTTGGCCCCCAGTGTTATGAAACTCATCATAAGCCATGATTTTCATTTCATTCTGAATATCCTGCACGCGCTTCTTGTGATACTCCAAATACCGATTACTGACCAGAGGTAAGAAATTATCTTCATTTATAAAGAAGTTTTTTGCTGCTAATTGTCGCCCAAACATGTAAACAACCGCAGTTCTCAACTTGCCTTCAGGGGTTTCATCACCCATCACGTTCTGTATATCAAGTGATACTATGCGTGTTTCACTACCAATTTCGAACCGTGTTACCCCTGCAAACAGTGCATACGTGTTCATTGCAGAACGCAAGCGACGTTCAACATAGTTAATTAATGGCTCACCATGATCTGTTTTAGCTGTTGAAAAAGTGTCTTGGATACTGGCATGTTTTATAGCCCGAATTAAATCCGCAAGCACAGGTACAGCAAGCCTTTGCGCCAATATAGCTTCTTGGATAAAGCCTTCATCAAACAGCAGGTCAACTAATTCCCACCAAGTTGCATCAGACCACCATGCATCACCTTTCTTTTCACGTAAACGACCCTGCTTAATTGCTTTATCCACCTTTTCAGAGATCGTTTCCTCATAGAGGTTTAAATTGATTTCTGCTTTATCTTTGTAAGCAATATTAATTGCTGCAGAGATAAGATCTAAGGTTTCCCTTGGTGCGCTTCGTGTGATTGGATCTGCACAAATAAGGGTGAAAAAGCTATCTAAATAACTTTTTTGAAATGAGTCGGGATAGCGTAGCCCCAACTGTGTATCAAATTGATTTGAAGCAAATTGCTTATTATTCTCTAATAGCAAATATATCGCTTCATTTTGTCTATTCTCGGGTAAGTGATCACGAACCATTTGAATCAAGCCTAGCGATGATGGGCCTTTATCAATGATTGTCATCAACGGAAGACGCACATTACCTGCTGAATGAATGGTGGCAAAGTTCATTACATTTAGAAGAACCGACTTACCTCCACCCATCGTTGCAGCATAGAGCTCTATCCATGCATCTTGAATTTGACTGCCTTGCTGTATAGGAAATATCTTTCCATCTGGGGTTCTAAGTATCGTATTACCTTCACCACCCCACGGGTTGGCTGGCCGCTGTAAAGGCGTCATGTAGAGTGCATCCGTAAGTGGTGGTACAAGACGGTTTGCGGGGTTTTTGCATGTAAACCCTGGAATTGATGCTGCCCAAATTGCTACAGGATCTCCATGTATAGACGTGGCAGAACAAACACCCCATACCTGAATACTTTTTTCTAGATCCGCAAGGTTACGTTTTGTTTGGTTAAGATCACCAGACCATGTGGACATAGTAACCTTCATAGAACAAACAGCATCTTCCTTATCTTTTACTTTTAAGTCATCAAAAGACTTCTTAATTAGTTTGTTGCTAGGCAGCATACCAACAAACGCAAGTGAAACACTCTTAAGCTTCATTTGATCTAAACCACATGGCGTAATATCAAATGTAATACGCCATGGTATATCTCTTCGAATACTTTTAAATAGCTCGGTAAAAGGCATAGGCTCTTGTGGGCCAAGCTCCATTGATAAGTTACCGTGAACTAAATTATCCGATTTAATAAACTCCTTTTCTGTCTCGATGTTTTGTGTACATATTTGATAAGACAGCTTAGGAGGTACGAGATCAGAGTAGTCCGCTTTATCCTCTCTTCCTCGTGGTATAATGCGGTCTCCAGGCAGAACAGGCTTATACTTTTGTGATGTTCTTTCACGGTTTGTCATTATTTTTATACGCTTTACTGCTTCATGACCTGAAAGCAGCTGTAACATGACACCCTTTCTACCTTCTATTCCAGACCGCTCAAAGTCTGTTTGAATACGTTCTATAAATGTGTCATGCATCATTTTCATGGCCGAAAAATAAACTGCGGGGTTTTGACCATAATTGATTTTTGGCATCTTATGCTTAGCCATAGCCTTAGCACGCTCAGTATTCAAATGGCGAATTTCTTCCTTACTGAAAACACTCGTATGCGTATAAACAAACAGTAGGTTTTGCTCCCATGCCACCAAAGGTGAATTTCTTTTTATTCTTGAAATAACAATATCTTCTGTATTTAAACCTATTCTTTTAGCTGTTTTTAGCTGAGGTTCTGCTAAACGCATTAGTTCATCAAATGCTCTGTTCGGATCACGCTCAAAAGAAAATGTTAAAGAGTGTCCATAAGTACGCATGTATCCATTTAATTTTAGGCGCAGGTTTTTTACGACTTCTTCAAACTGCTCATCAGAAAGAATTTCATAGCAACCCTGTATCTCAAAGCATGAAACTAAAGAGTTCTGATCTGTTACAAGCGTGTAAGGTGATTTAAGATCAGGATGACGTGCTATATCTTCATCAGTCAAACCAATCGCTGTATTTAGGTGGCAATATGAGGGTAAATCTTTACCAACAGCATACTTAGCAGCAAACTCTAAAATTTCTTCAATATTGTTTAGACATTTTCCGATAAAGCTTCCCACTCATTTACCCCTTATACTTATTAGGTTTTTGGTATCTACATAATGCTTTTTCCAGCTCTTTAAAGGCATTTTTTGTTGGCAATCTTGAAACCAGCCTTGTACATAATTTTTTATAAACACTGGGTTAAATATTAATACCAAGTCTTCAAGCACTATTTGACGCTTATTTCTTTGCTCTTGATCCAGCTTTTTTAGTGCCTTAGCAAATACCGCAGGCTTTGAAGTCGTCCAACACGACCCAAACTCTTCAAGGTATTCTTTGTGAGATGCAAGCCAGTTAAGTAGTGCTTTAGCTTCTGATTTTACTGTCTTATCATCAGATTGAAGCGCAATAAAAATTGTTCTTTGGAGATGATTAACATCTTCTGGCTTCAGTCCAGGTATTAGTGCTACTACTGCATCCTTATCGCTTATAGACTCTAAATGCTGCCATGTATGACAAAGAGGATCTGCTGCACAAAGGTTTTCATCACTTAAATCATAGTGATTATCATTGATAGAATGTATTTCATTTGATAAAGACTCAAAACCACAAAAAGCGCACTTATATTTATCTTGTTTTAATACCTCATTTTTTTTCTCTTTTGTAAAAGTATTAGTGTCAGGTTCATTTGAGCTTTCAACATAATCATTGTTATCTCCCCATATTGTTGAGCGAACAGAAAACGTCAAATCAAGTTTTTGTCTATCCATAATATCTACCTGACAATTTACTTTAGGGAGGGATAAGGCAACCAAATGGTTGCCTTTAGGGTTTAGCCTCCTGCACCAGGAACCTTACCGTGATCACCATCCGTCAAACCAATACTTTGACCAGTCTTAAGCATCACTGTACCAATAGCACCTAGAACCGCACCGCCTAAAATAGGCACAAATATTTGCTTACCTTCAATCTGGCTACGATCACCTTCGCGCCCTTTACGAATCCAGTTCCAGCCACCATAACCAGCACAGCAAAAGCCACCAGCTGCAAACATTTTTCCTACATCACCTTTAATATCACTTGCTTGCGTGCCAAATTTATCAGTCATATCTGCAAGACCATCGGCATATAGCGCTGCAGGCAAAAATAACGTTCCTAAGAAAGTAACTGCCGCACTGGAGACCATTAATATACGCTGAAAGCGGTTAAATGAAGCCGCTTGAGCCAAACAATCAGCCGCTTTCATTTGGGCAGATATATGAGCTTTTCTTCCTATATTTGTTATTAAATTAATTGGGTTCTTGACTTTATTAACCATCTACTTGTTTCCTAAATTACCAAACTAGACCAAACGTCTGCCTAAACGACTCAATCATAGGAACTATGTTAATTAACGCAGAACTAAACAACATAACTCCAAGACCTCGCCATGCCTGATCTCCCGATTGAGAGCTATCCCCAACTTGAGCATTTTTAAACATTAAAAGTCCTTTGAAGAAATAAAAGCCCCCAAAAACACTCGCAATCGTTAAAACCGCTCCAAGTGCTGCAGATAGTTGCCCTAATCCCGCAGCACCTGAATAACTCAATGCGCCATAAACTGTTTGACCACTGCCATACGAATTCCAAAAGTTATTTATAAACACTGATAAATTCGCCATTAATGCAGCAGATATCATTAAACCAATAGCTTCTTTTGCAGAAATCATAGGAGCACCAGGGAACCTATTGGCCCTAATTACGCGCATGACAGTTGTTCCTGAAAACCAAATGCCACACAAGCCGCCAAGTGCCCATAGCAAAGGCCAAAAGGAAGTGAATTGCTCCCCAGCCTTTGTCACCATTGTAGCCAGATCCATCTATAACCTTCTTACCTTATAACCCCAGATGAAGTAATAACTTGCCTGCGATTTGGATCAATTTTTATAATCCTAAATCCATCAATGACATCTCCAACATGTACAACATATGTTCGATCATCATTTTGTATCCATGCTTGACCATTAAAGACCGTATTCAGCGAGTACTTTCTGATATTATTGCTATGTCTAACTGGTTTTGATCTGACAGATTTAGGTTTAGCTGTATTTTTTTTAACAACAGACCATCTTGCTGAATTACTAGCAACTTTTCGCGGCTTTGGCTTTGCTTTAGAGTTGGATACTGACTTTTCTTTCGTATCTACCAAGCACGTATTTAATGCAGTTTCTTTCTCAGAAAGCTGTAATTCTAAACCCGCTACCTTCTCTGAAAGCTCCTCTCCTTCTGCCCTTAAGCTCATGAGTTCCTTTTCTAACTCTTTTACCCTTACATCATTATCATCCTTTAAGTTTGTGCTATAAGAGTCATTAGTAGTGCTATTTTCAGGAATTTTTGCGGTCTTAATATCTAAGGTTTCATGATTGTTTGGCTTTAAAAAATCATATGATTCTTCTTCTTTGCTTTTTTTATCTTCAGTGCTAAGTACTACTTGTTCTTTTGTCTCCAAATATGAAAACAACTTAGGGCCAAATATCCATCCAGCACTTAACAAAGCCGCCAGTATCGTAAAGTGAATACCTGTAATTGCAGGTTTTTTCGTTTCTTCACTTTCTTCTGGCCTATTTTTATTAACTAAGCCTTCATCTTTAGCAGGAACTATTTCTTCTTTGAAAATATCATCATTATCTTCATCAAAAAATTTATCTGACATCCTGTTTTCCTTACCTTAGAGCTGGCTGTTGCTGGTAATAATGCTGGCTATTCGGTTGAGGCTGAATGGGGTAAACACCACTAGGTAGCTGCCCTTGGTTTATATACTGTGGTTGAATATTTTGTACTGGCTGCCCTTGTATCTGCTGATACTGTGGCTGGTAATAAGGCTGCTGTTGAGGTGGAGCAGCTAAATTATACCCATTAGAATTAGGTTGATACTGGACAGAAGGAAGGGAGTGATTTTGCTGATCATTTGCCCTTACTTCATCCGTTGATAGAACAGGTCCATAAAACTGAATGCCTACTGTTTCGTTTTTTGGCACTAATACCTGTCTGATAGGCATTCTTGCAGCATCTTGACGCATCACACTGGCTGTTTGACTACCTAAACCACCAACAAACGCCCCTGTTATTTGCTTTCCTGAAGGATTTCCATCTCTTGATTGGACAATAACACCATCGGATACACTTGTTGTTGTACCAGACTCTTCATATATCTGCCCTGCCTTACTTATACCTTGAGCGATAGCTGGCAGTATTATCCGTGAAAAGTAACGATTATTAACTTCACCCGAAAGAGATGTCCTTCCTGAATGTTGATCAACTAGCTTAGCCTTTATCTTGTAAGATTTTCCTTTCCACTGCATCCATAAAAGATTTACATCTACTGTTTTGGTAAGCAGCTTGTATCCTTCCGAATAAACCCGCATACCTGCATACTTACCACTTGTAACGACAACTGATACTCCTGAATTTTCATCGGTATCTATGTCCGTTTCCAAAGTACCAGGGATAAGCGCAAAATCCTCTACAATTTTTTCAGCAGGGATACCTTGTTGCCCTGGTCCTGCATTATTACCCCCAGCAAAATTGACAGGCATTAATGAAGAAGCATAGCCCTTTTCTTCAGTCACTGTTGCAGCACTATGACTCGTTGCTTGCCAGTTATTCATGACAGTCTGAGTAATGATGCTATCTAACTGGGCTACATCAGCCTCATAATTTACCGGTTGCTGCTGTTGTTGTTGTGGTACCTCTATATATCTATATACAACTTGTGGCTGATTATTTTGAACGTTCTCATCTTCAGCGAGAGGTTTATCTTTTGTTCTTGCAGAAAGCACGCTTAAATAACTATCACCACTATTTTCTGCTATGTCTGCTTTGTTTTTGTTGTACTCATTTAATGTCTTTTTATAATGCTCAGACTCTTGAGAGTTACTTGAACTTGTATTCCCTAGTCCCGATATATGCGAAGGTGTTTCAGGCTTATCTGTTAAGTAACTGATGCCTAAATAGGCTACAGCAAACACCAATCCCATAGCAGCTACTAAAACTGCTTTCGAGTGTCTGGATGCATCATTTTGAGTTGTATCATTCTGTATTTCACTCATAGCATCCTCCTTATTGTTCAATGTTCAGAAGAAGAACGATTGAATTACTCATATCAGATAAATTGATGTAAGGTGTTAGCGGCATACTGTAAACCTTTGTGCCATCGCTTGAGGCTAAGGTTTCATCAAAGCCAGACTGCAAACTTAGGCGGGTTCTCAAAAAAAGCTTATCTTTTAATTGCCAAATTTGTACTTTTTCTGATGGGTATTGATCTTTTGGCTGCCATTTTACGGGTTTTGCATTAGCTGGTTTTATCCCATCTAAAAATGATTGCAGTGTGTCGTTATATAGATTTATTTTACTTTCGCTATAAATAGGAGCCTTAGCAAATGGCCCTCTACCAGGAATTCTGAGATCTTTTCTAAAATCAACAACGCGTAGTTTTTTATTGTTATCCGCCTCACCTGTAACTAGTTTTATTACAACAGGTGTAGCTAAACCTTTTAACAATACTGTTAAGTTACCGTCTTGATAGGACGTTAATGCAGACACAATGACTGTAGGTGAATCCTTTAACCACTCAACAGAGAATAATTTATTATTTCCACCTGAAACTCTAGGTGCTGCAGCTAGAGGCCAAGGGGCACCTGTCGAGTCAATAAATACAAGCGAACTCATTTCTCCAGGTAAAGTACGTAAAATAGGAATAGCAGCGCCTGGTGATAGATCAACTGACTCTCCACTTATTCTTGGGACTGAACGTACAGGCTCATAAGAATTAGCTTTACGTGTAGACTCTAAAAGATTACGTAACTCTTTTAGTTGCTCAGGTGTAAATGGAGCCATGTGTGATTTCGCTCGATCATACCCGTTTGGTGGCACCAAAGGAGGCAGTTTTGCTACACCATTCTGTCCAGGGTTTTGTCCTGCAGCTTGGGGCTGTTGGGACTGCGCATTATATTGATAATATCTACCATTAGGATCTGGATAGTTGTTTGTTGTATAGTTCGTATTGCCATTAAAGCCAGGAGGTGGTGGAAAATTAGGTGATTGAACCCACTCCTTTTGAGCACTTTGAGTGTCTTTCGTTTTTTTCTCATCACTAGTCTCTTCTGCTACAACTAGGGAAACAGCGCTGAGGTTAAGACAAATAAATAGTGCCAACTTACGTATACTCATACTGATTCCTATTTTGGTTTAGTGATGATTTGTCCAACACTTATTCCTCCCACGGACTCTAATGTAGAGACTCGCTCAACCCTCACATGTGCAACAAACTTCTGTGGTGTAAGCTGTTTTGATTGTCCTGCAACTTTAACTTCAATCGGTATTTCAATAATCCAGACATATACTCCATTCACTAGACCCTCTTTACTTACAACACCTGTAGAGCTAGTGATAGTAATATTCATTAAATCTTTTTCTAAATATTTAATGTACTTACCTTTTTCTAAAGCATCTAAATATTGTTTGAATCCACTTTTTGTATATAGTGGACGCACATCTTCTAACTGTTGACGCCAGTTTAAAAAGTCTAATGAAAAGGATCTGTTAATAGTATCTTTTGCATATTGAATAATGCCTGATACCTTTCGATAAGGTCTATTTAAGGGAACTAGTTGCGTATATCTACCATTATCTGCAGCAAAATATTGACGTTCTCTATGAATCGCAAACCAACCAAAAACACAATTTGCACTCACCGAAACCAATAGAACCGATGCCAAAATAATATTTAGTTTTACTGCAGCTGTTGTAACCTTAGCTACTCTCTTTCTTTCCTCATTAGCTTTAGCTGCCGGATCTACTGTATTTACCGTTTGAGTTAATACATTTCGAACCTCATCCAGAACTTCTTCACGAGTAGATAAAATTTTTAACTGTTTTGATTCACCATCAACCTGCATTCTTTAACTCCTTTTCTATTTTGTATACTACGCAATATACAAAACCAATTCAACCATGATCATAACAAATTTTGAAAGATGCACACCTTATTTGTATTGCAGCTTGACGGTTTTTTTGAGGGTTTAAAGCGGAGTGTAATATTATCATTTACTTAACTATTTCGTCAGACATTAACTCACACTACAAACAGGAATCAGTGCACATATTTAAGACATATGTTGCATTTATGGTTGAACATCATATTTGCTACTTTAAACAAAGTTTTTATGTGACTTACAACAAACTAAAATACAGTTTTTGTATAGTTATTAATCAAATTATATAGAACATGATCACTTTAACACTGTATTAATATACAGCTTTGTTTACAGACACAAGAATAAGGTTGAAACTGTTTTATAAAAACACTTGACTTGGCGTATTGCCAATCCTATATTTGTAAGCATACAACACATCAAGAATGAGAAAGTTTTAGTTTTTTAATTGGATGGAGTGAGATATGTCCATATCTGTACAAGAGCTTCAAGTAGGAAAGCCAATAGATAATCTGCTCATAATCCAAAAAAAATTAGGTTACAACCGAAAAGACTTCCTGCCTATTTTCAGGGATCAAGGAAGTATTACAAAAATCTTTAAAGGAGAGCGAGGCTTATCGATGGAGCATATAGTCAGGCTTCGCCATCAATTCGATATTCCTTATGAATACTGGATTGATGAAGAAAAAGTTTTAGGTAGAAAGGAAAAACCCAGCTAAGAAGCTGGGTTCAAGAAATCGGCCCTGCCTAGTCGCCAAACTTACCAGGGCTTGATGATACCAAAGTTCGACTAACTTTGAGCAATCACAGTTGATATTATACTTGATGATACAAATTTTGCTAGTGTCAAAATAATTACAAGCAAGCTATCATACTAAACAACTGTTTGATTGCTCTAAATGCCAGAAGTTTAAGGCTTTATAAGAATGAGCAATACAAATACATCAGTTACATTCGCCTTCGAAAACTATGTACAGTTCCCACCCAGCCTAAGAGATGTCACTGGCTCAGTTAACTCTGCCATTCTCTTAGCAAAAATGCTGTTTTGGTCCAATAACCCCACAGCTCAATCTCGAAACGGATGGTTCTACAAAACATTCCGTGAGTGGGAAGTTGAGACTTCTTTGACTCGACAGGAACAAAGAACAGCTCGCAAAACACTATGCAAGCAAAATCTAATATTTGAAGAAACGGCAGCAGTTAAGCTCTTTGGTAAGGCCCCAAACAAAGCAACTTGGTATCAAGTCAATAAAGATGTTTTAAACCAAAAGTTAATTGGTTTATTACAAGACAAGGGTATTGAGCTACAAGTTGATCCGTCATCCGTTATTTTTGAAGAGTATATACAGTTTCCACCACTTCTGAGGCATATCACTAACTCAGTTAACTCTGCCATTCTCTTAGCAAAAATGCTGTTTTGGTCCAATAACCCCACAGCTCAATCTCGAAACGGATGGTTCTACAAAACGTTCCGTGAGTGGGAAGTTGAGACTTCTTTAAATCGAAAAGAGCAAGCCAAAGCCCGTGACATTCTAAAATCTTTATCACTCATATCTGAAAACTCCATTACGAAACCTAAGCGCACAACCTGGTACCAGATTAATAGATCAACTCTATCGGCGTTAATTAACAAAGAATTAGAGTCTAAAAAGAATGAGCACTCAGTCATTCATTGTTCATTAGAGCAGTCGTTACACAAAGATCAATTATTCGAAAGAAAAGTGCCCAAATTAGCTGACAGCTCAGTAAATTCAATGAATGGTTGCTCAGGGTCATTACCCAAAAATGGCTACAGCCCACTAAAATCAGTGAATGGTTGCTCAGGGACATCCACGAATGGTTGCTCAGGGTCATTACCCGAAAATGGCTACAGCCCACTAAAATCAGTGAATGGTTGCTCAGGGTCATTACTCGAAAATGGCTACAGCCCACTAAAATCAGTGAATGGTTGCTCAGGGTCATTCACGAATGGTTGCTCAGGGACATTACCTCCTCTACAGGCTACGGCTGACGAGGGCTGTAGCGCACCCCAAAAAGACATTTATAACAATATAAATACAACTACTACTAATGAGAGTACAAATATTGATCAGTATGGAAAATTAAAAGATGAATTTATTGAAAACTACATTGAAGAAAACAAACACACAGCAATTGATGCGCTCTATGTAAAAGCTCTTGTTGTTGACTACGAAACTCATGCAAAAAGTAAAAGCAAGCAATCAACACTTGCTGGAATGCTGAAATATGTCGAAACAGGTATGAAATATCGGCTTGCTGATAATCAGAGGCAAGAAAAGAAAACTAAAGCGTTAGATGAAGCTACTAACACTAAAAATATGAAGAAAAACTCTCGTAGTCAGTATGAATCAACTCCTGAAGAACTTACAGATTATAGCTGGGCTGATAAATTCAGATTTGAAAGTGTAGACGTAGAGTTAGATAGCTAGGGTGCCTTGTCCAGGTGGTGCTGGACAAGGCTGTTGTCGACTCAATGCAGTTGCGCTGCACGGACCAGAGTAACAACATCATTATTGTAAACTATGATGTTTTATCTAACCAGCGCAACTGCATTGAGCATTTCAATCCAAATGGAGAAATGAACAATGCATATATCAACATTAACTGCCAATCACCTTGGAGCTTTTTTTTGTAGAGCTTGCTCTTTAGCGTTGTCTGCAGCTTTTGCATACAGTTTTACTGAAAATGCTGGATTAATTGCTATCGTACTTGCTTTAACTTTTATTCTTGTTACAGAGATTGCACGCATTGAGTCGTATAAAAAGATTGTGCTCAAACATGCAACACTCGTAGATAGCGCTATATTCGCGGTGACGCTACTTATCAGCATTATAACTGTGACTGGTACGATTAATAGCTTATCGTTGAATACAGAGGCTCAGGGAAGCTTAGACAGCTATAAACGATCAGTGCTTGAGAGTGAAATTAAACAGTTAAACATAGATATCAATGAGTTGAACCGAGAAATCGCTTTTTACACAAAGCGTAGTGAAATCAGGATGCAAGTTAATCCGAGGAAAGAAACACGGGCAGTAAAACAAGCTAGGCTTGAATCAAAGCAAGCTGAGCTGATTAAGCTAGTTGAAAAGTCAACAGTAGATACAGAAGCAAGTTCCGCTGCCACTGATGCCGTCGTATCTTTATTTTCACTACTCAAAATTAATGTAGATCCAGTGAAAATCAATACAGTTGGTGTGATCGCCGCTGGATTATTTTTTGATCTACTAGCACTTGTTTTTGTGGGTTGGATTACTAGAGAAAAAAGTTTAATAAATAATCATAAATATGAAGCTGAATTACAGTCTGAAAGTAAAAGAGATGGTAGCAACCTAACCCAAAAAACAGTATCTAACATCACCCAACCTTACCCTATAAATTATAGTTTTGCGGATCTTACTCTAAATTTCACCCAGCCACAGCACAATAGTATCAAGGTGGGTAATAAACAGGGTGAGGTTTTTTCTGGTGAGAGTGAGATTCAGGGTAAGGTTTTTTTGGGTGAGAGTGAGAAAGAAATTAAAGCAAAGAGTAAGAAAAAACAAGAATCGAGTGAGATTGAACAACTAGTAGCACAAGCTTCAGAATTGATTAATAATAGAACAGTTGTAAGTGGTTTTAGAACTAACCTAAGAAGAGCGCTGAAGGTTAAAGAATCAACAGCAAAAGCCATTGTTGATATTTTGAGTGAGCGTGGTGTTCTTCTTAGCTATGAAACAGAAAATGGTCAAACTCGGCATAGATTACCAGAAACGCAGTTATCTCTTGTGGTTTGCAATTGATGGGCTGAAGGAAAAGAAGGGGAAAACCACAATTTGTAGTTTTAGAATTAAAAAATAAATATTGACCGCCCCATTGGGGTGGTTTATAATAGCTTCATCTGGTCGGGCATTCCGTCATGACCTTTAAGCGGGAATTATCCATGTTAAGTGAAGCTCAAAAATCTGTAATTAATGAAGCAGTGTCTATTCTCAGTGACTTGTATAAACGTGAAGATTTGCTTGTTGAAAGCCCATCAGACGTTAAAACATTCTGTCGCCTCCAGATAGGACATTTGGAGCATGAAGTTTTTGGTATTCTCTTCTTAGATAACCGACATAGGTTGATCAAGTTTAGCCAACTTTTCCGTGGGACGATCAATGTAACTTCAGTTTACCCGAGAGAGGTAGTTAAAGAGGCACTAATAGTTAATGCTGCTGCTGTCGTATTTACACATAACCATCCATCTGGTGATTGTGAGCCTTCAAGAGCTGATAAAGGTATCACTAAGTGCTTATTTGATGCTTTGGATCTCTTTGACATCAGAGTTCTTGATCATATTGTCGTTTCATGTAAAGACAGTTACAGCTTTTCTGAACACGGCTTGCTGTAATTAAATGGGGCATATTGCCCCTTTAATAGTTTGAGGTAAAAAAATGAGTGAAAAATCTCCTGTATATCAGGCAAATAGCTTGCCTCAAAATCTTCAGGCATTTAAAAATCGCCCATGTTGCTTGCCTTTTTCAGATGAGAATTATCTATCACCTACGGCTGCTGAGGTTGGGCAACTGATAAAGCTTGCAGGCTGGTCTCAGAGGCAAACAGCGATACTAGTGGGTGTGAGTTGGTCAAAGAAAGGCTCAACTACAGTAAGAAAGTGGAAAACGCCTGAAGGAAACGATGAGCATAGGAAAATACCTTACTCAGCTTGGAGGTTATTATTAATTTATGCAGGTGTGGTCGATGTCACTAGTGATTTAACAAATATTCAAGGATAAGAGAAAGTTAGAATACTAATTATAGGTATATTTTCGATGGTTAAGAAGTATCTGTGTGTTTTATCACTGTTATTAACGTCATGCGTGGCTGTTAATGTGCCACTTAACTATGATTTAAATACTAAGCCTAACTATGGATTAGCTGTATTTTCTGTCTCATCAAATGGCCATATTGGTAATTATTCTATTTTTTTGCATGGAAAATCATACGCCTCTGAACGAGTTACTGATGAATTATCATTATGGACAAATGATAATCCATTAGATTGGAGCAACCCATATTATATAGGAAGGTTAGTAGCTTTAGAGTTACCTGCTGGTAATTATGAATTATGGAGTTTTTACCAGTATGCTTATAATTATACATTAAGGGGTGATTTTTCTGTACCGTTTGAAGTTAAAGCAAATAAAGCTGTGTACTTTGGAGACTTAAATATATTATTCGATCGTCATAATAGTAAGTACACTGTACGTATTATAGATAACTCCAAGCGTGATTTACCTTTATTTTTCAAGCGGTATAAAAATATTTCAAAAGAGGATTTAGAAATATTAATATCAAATACACAAGAACCTGATTGATTGTATATAATATATCGAGTTCTCAAGGCCGGCAAACGATAAGCCAAAAAAATTTAATAACACACGTTTTGAAAGTACACAGTGAATTCGAAGATAGAATTATAAATACTTAAAAGATTTAACAATTAGAAAGTAAACTTGATAGTAATTAAAAAAACAGCCGATTTAGGCTGTTTTTTTTGCCTAAATAAAAATAAATAACTTGCAAGTAAAACCATAATGGGTTTAATATATAAATTCAAGACTGGGGAATTACCACCACCACCACCTCAATCTTGTAGTTATCATTGAGAACTAAGGTAAGAAAATGAGCAAAATTCAAGTTAAATACATTGTACTTATTCGTTTAGAAGGCGGAAAAAACAGCTTAAATGAAAAGGTTACGTCATACAGTGACGCAAACAGAACACTAAGAAAGTGGAAAGAGACTGCACCAACTAATAAAAAGGACTTTCATCAATGTAAATTTACTGTAGTTTTTGAAGATAATGAAGAATATGAAGATACAATTGAATTAAGAAATATCAATGAATTTGATATCAATCTCAGATTATACATTAGACAGTATTTAGAAGTATTTATTAATAATGATAAGGCATATCAAGTAAAACTGAGGTTAGGAAAGTATAACTCAACAATCAAAGAGTTTATAGAAAAGTACGATATTTAATTGGCTGATATTTGACATCTTCCCCGTTTTGAAAAACGGGGATACCCGCCCTGCTAACCCTCACACATATAAAAAACTTGAAAAATATACCAATATGGATATTATATATAATATACTGGATTGGGAGGTTAACAACACCGCAAACTAACTCATTGAAAGTCAACGTAAAAATATAAGCTAAGGTGTTAAGCGTATTTGATGGAGTGCCGAGTTCAGGACCACCTCCCTCCCCCGGCGCGTATCATTGAGAATACGTTTAATATTATAGTGTTGTGAGGGTGTATATGTCTATAGAGATAGAGAAAATTAAGGGGAAAGTGCGGCAATATGGGGACAGTTGTTTTATCACTATTCCGGTTAAACTAAGAAGACAGTATGAGATTGATATTGGCGATTATATTGAGTTTGACCCACAACCCGATAAATTACATATGTATACTGTTAAAAATATTGCGAAAGAGAAAGGATATCAAAAATCTAACATTGAAAGAAGTGATGTTGATATAGTTCGTTATTGGCGGCAACTCTATGAACTTGATGGTAAAAAGGTTAGTGATGCAGTAGAGCATCTGAATGATACATTGGGTAAAAAGTTTACAACCAGCAGGTTTTCAGACTGGCAAACGGGAAAGAGATCACTATCCATAGATGTTGTTAAATACTTAGCGGAGTATATTCTGCCAGAATTATTGCAAGATGAAGGGTATGAGAAAGAAGTAGCTAAAGATATTTCTAGTATAGTTGTACAGATATTTGGAAGACCAGAGTGAGAATAACTTTATGAATGTCTTCAAGTTCGTAATCTAGCCAACCCTCTATATGGCGGTTCACACAGAGATGTCCCTATACAACAAGTTACGTAATCTCTAAGCCGCCTACATGGCGGTTCACGTGCTACAGCACCACTGCTTGCTGTGTAATATTCTCTAAGCCGCCTAGATGGCGGTTCACCTATGGACATGGGAGTTTTTGTCAGCTTTTTATCTCTAAGCCGCCTAGATGGCGGTTCACGCGCCCTAGTCGGTGCAAAAAAACCACCTTCATTTCTAAGCCGCCTAGATGGCGGTTCACACAGACAGTACTTGCCGTAGAATGCTTGTTGATTTCTAAGCCGCCTAGATGGCGGTTCACGGGTCGGGAAAAGCACTCTAGCCCGCGCTATTTTTCTAAGCCGCCTAGATGGCGGTTCACGTGACATCCTCGTCTATTTTTGTTTTTCCTCGTTTCTAAGCCGCCTAGATGGCGGTTCACAAAACGCTCGCCAGGCACGCTCTCGGCGTTAATTTCTAAGCCGCCTAGATGGCGGTTCACTTGCTTGATTGCTGGTCCCGCTCTAAAGCGAATTTCTAAGCCGCCTAGATGGCGGTTCACTATAGATCAAACTATGTAAAGTCTGATTGTTAAAGAGCTGTAGCGTAATATATGATCGTTGACCCTTTTTCTCGCTCCTACGCTAACATATTGATTTATAAGCGTGTAAAAGTGGCTTCCAAAAAAGGGTCAATGTGCTCGACTCAAAGGTCAGGTAATACAGTCACCTGCTCTGTTGTTGATAGCCCAAAGTTACACGTATTGATTTCACCAAGCTGCCCCTCTTCTACAGGCATTTTCTCAACCGATACGCAATAAACTTGCTGATTGGACTGACTGTGTAACACAAAACGGGGCAGGTTGTGTTCAAATGCATAAGCTAATCGCTGGATACGGTTTTTTCTCCCTCTGGGGGGAACACGGTAGCGACGGTAAACACACCAAGGGCCAGCATAATCCTGTGCGACAGGAACAGGCATTTTAAAGTCACATAAAGGTCCTACGGGATCATTGGCAAGGTTTAACGCCACTAATGACTCAAGCTGTTTGGCAAATACCCGAAATATTCCCCGCGCATTTCGTTGTCCATAATTCGGCAATGCCAGCGCATAGGTCTTTGGGGCATCTTTAAAGCGTGCATTCAGAGCATAAAAAACCCGCGCAGGTGAATCCCTGTTAGGTGTATAGGGGATGGTGATGTCAGCATAAAACATAAGAATTATTCTCCGCTGTACACTCCACCCCGGATTAAGGATGCAATCATAAACATACCATTCGGCGAATCAGGATCTAATTCATCGATTTGCTGAATAATCTCAAATGCACTGGCTTTTTTAATCCTAAACCGCTCCTGTAATTCAAGGCTGACACCCTGCGGTTCAATCGCAATAGGACGTTGAATGCTTTCATAATCAGGATACCAGGTATCAATGGTACGAATGGCATTTGCCACTTTATCATCCCGTAATGCAGCCTGACCCATTTTTCGGGTTGCCTGAAAATGCATGACATCCTCTACAGTACGAACAGGCTCCTCAGCACCTACTGCGTAAAGTGGGCGAGCAAAGCCTTTGGGTTTATTCGAGGTATACAGTTGCGAAGGGTACACTTGTACACCTGGCATGCCAAAGTCTAACAATGCCGTGACCCGAAACCGATCTGTTGCGTAGCCTTGTAGATTTGCTACAAACAGTTCCGCTAACGCTAACTCATCAGCGGTGTAATCAGTAAAGCCTTTACGGGATAACGCCACTGCATCAAATGAAAGGCCATGCTCTGTTTCATCATTTTTAACCACGGTAATGGTTGCGGTACTGGCAAGGGTTAAATTACGCCATAACCACCGCCCATTCGTACAGTTGCGTACATAACGCAGCACCACTTCTTTTAAACCATGGGAATCTTTGGCACGGGTTAAAAAGGCATCATACGTCGCACGAAATTTTTTTACCGTATCTTTTTCTTTATCTTTTTTACCTTTAGCACAAGCAAAAAGTGAGTTAGCTAAATCAAAAAATTTAATATCAAAAACCACTTTCATTTTTTCCGCAGCGGGATCTAATTTTGCGGTATCGGTAATTTGAATATTGGAAAATTCTTTTTCAGTGGCTTTATTGACATTTTGGGTACCACGAATACCATGGCGAATCACCCAAACAGGTTTTTCCTGTTGATGAGGTAAGACACTGTAAAATTGCGCATCGGTTGCATATAGGCTGCGTTGAAATGCTAATACACCTGCTGTTTTAACCGCCATTTTATGAATACTCCACCTGATGAATTAAAAATGTTTTTTCATCTGCCCAGTGACCGGCTAAATACGGTAAAGGCTCTGCCATTCTTTGCCGTAACGGTACATACTGGTAAAGGCCGAGGATAGGCTCGACAAACGCGTGAGGATAATCGTGGTCATATAAACGGGTCCCTTCACGATCCTCTGGGGAAGAGAGCGTTCGGTACCCAGTACTGGTTGCAAATAACCAGGGGATGGATTGATTACCGAGTGCAGAAATCAGACTAGGCACGGGCTGATCAGGGTTGATGAGGTCTTTGCGCTCAACCACAAAGTAACCCGTATGGATATGTTCAGCCAAGGCTGCTTCATCGTCCAGTAATACAATATCCTGATAACGTACAACAGGCCCACCGGCTAGCCTTGCGTTATGCATAAACTGTTTGATCAGTGGTAAAGCGTCTACTGGAGGAATATCACAATGAATTAATAGGCTGAGGGTAACAGCCGCCTCTATATGGGGTTGGATGGATAAGGATAAACCATTTTTTGGATAATCTTTACCATTAATCCAGCTGGCACTACGACAAAAGCCAGGTGCCATCGTGTCGTAGTTAAAGAAGCGTTCACCACGTACACGACTATCATGGTGGATTACCACAAAGCGATCCAATGTTTCATCCAGCTTGCGCTGCAGGGCGTGCACAAAACCGTATATCGCGGTAAGCGGCGTTGTGTTGACAACCACACCACCGGATAACGCATTTAAACGAGAGACATGCAGCTGCTTAATTAAAATCATTGGCTGCCTCCCATTAATACGTGTTTTACACCATGCTCAATTGCCTCAGATAATTCTGTGTCCAAGCCCATACGCTCGCCGTTTTTCAGGGAGTAATGTGCTAAACGCTGAACAATAAATGCTGAAGTTTCATTCACCCAAGCCATATCACGCTGCTTAGGATGAAAAAAACCTTGCTCAACGTTAGGTCGTGTTGCGACACAGCGTTTTCCCTCAGGAAGATCTGACATAGAATCAACCACAGGGGCAACCAGAGTGACTAAGTGATTGGCAAGCCACATAAAGTAGCGACCCACTTTATGACCCCATTGCTGTAAACACATCACTTGTTGTGCATTTAACGGACGCTTTTGACATTGTGCAACCTCTGCTGCTAATGGTTCGGCCACACTTTCTGGTATACCACCTTGCTGCGCATAAGGAATAAACGGTGAGTCAAACCCACGATAATAAATGGATAATGCCTCTTTAATTGACGGCTGAGAGGAGGGAGCAGGGCAATACAATGTGCGTGTAACAGCCCGAAATAATGAGGTGACATTTTGTGCATTGGCACCGCCATAAGGCGTTTCTGCCAATACTATTTTTCGAAAAACTGGCGTTTCACCTTTTTTTAACGTGCTACGTTCCTGCTTTGCCTCCTCGTTATGCTGATCAATCGCATTGCGTAATGATTGAATCACGGTTAAAGGGGGTAAAGGTGTTGCGACAACATATGCGTTGTCTTTTGGTAAATAAATTTGGCGAAGCCTTGGGTTCAGTGCTTCATCACTCAAAACAGCACTGTGTTCCGTCACTTCTTCATAAACGGATTTAAATAACTCGATTTGTGCTGGATCAATATCCGCGACGTGTCCAGCCTCAATGGCTCTTAACTGTTTGGCGTAAGGACCTTCTACAGCCGCATTACCAGTACAATCGATAATTAACGGTTCACCCGCTGCTAATAAGGAAGAAGTACAAATATACGGCATTTTCGCCTGATCATGGCGACTGACTCTAACACCGGTAGAACTGATATTACTATTAACAAGCTTGGCGGAGTGAGAGGCGAAACATTCAGAAAAAATAGACAACAATTCATCCCTGTTTCGCGCAACCCACTCGCCATTAAAAGGCTCCGGATTGCTCTCTTTCGACATAATTTGTCCTACTGTTCTAAGGCACTACGATGGCTTAGAAAAGTATCAGAATATTCTTATTATTTAAATTTATTTATTTCCTTTCACAGAATTAATTAAACAATCCGCTATTAATACGGTACCTTTTACATGAATTAATGTGTGCACATTATAAGTAGAAACAGCGTGTATTAGGAAAAAAATGTACCATCAAAAAGTAGTTAATTGTATACAGCAATTGGCGTATATTGCAGGCAAAACACATGACTTAGGAAAATACGGCCAGTGGTTTGCGGCAATGTTGGAGTCAGTCATTACTCAACAAGGCAAGCCCACGATTAGAGATCCTTACCAACACAGCTGGGTTTCAGCCAAGCTCCTGGAGCAGCTGGGAAGTAAAGGGACTATTGATGTAAAAGCACTGAATACTGCTGATAATACCTTGTGCACCCAGCCATTAGATAATGGCGTATCAGCACTTAACATAATTGTCGCCACCCATCACTTTTTACTAGGCCCTACAAAAGCAATCGCTTTTGATGATCAAGCACACCGTCGTTCTCATGAACCCATTACCCCGTTCAGCCTGGTCGATGACATTGACTGGCAGCCTTACCAGCAATTACTGGACGAGGCTCACAGGCTGACATTAAGTGACAAGGGGCGTTGGTTTTATCCGATGGTGTTAGCCCGTGCCGCGATGATCCTGGCGGATCATCGTGTTTCCGCGCAACACATGGCAATGACAGGCACATCAGCTTACGCCAATACCATGCAACAAGCTGGCGAAATTCGGTATAACCAAACACTTGATTTCCACCTTCAAGCCGTCGCTGATGCCACAAAACATACTACAGCGGCTTTATTTAATGAGGCATTACCTAGCTTGCCTGATAGCAGTATGCAGCGGTTAAAGGAAAGGTTACCTGGCGAATCACCTTATGCCTGGCAAAATACACTGCAAGCCGTAGGTGCACACGAAGGTCCATTACTGATACTCAACACAGCACCCACGGGGGCCGGAAAAACCATCGCCAATGTTAAGTTACTGGCAGCGCTCCGGCCTAACGGGTTACGTGTCAGTTATTGCCTTGGTCTACGTAGTTTAACACTGCAATCAGGGTATGCCCTGGGTAAATATTTAGGTTTAAACCAGGAGACATTAGCGGTCGTAATAGGTGACAAGCCCACACTACAAGTATTTGCGCATAATCACCCCGCCTGGCATGAAAAGAAAGAGGAAGAACAACCACAGGTATTTTTTGATACCGTCAGTCAAGCCAAACTACCTTCAGAGCTAGCGTTTAGCTTTCCTGAAGCTCAGCATGGCTTTTTAGCCGCACCGTTTTTGGTGTCTACCGTTGATTATTTAATCGCGGCCAGCCAACCAGGGAGACAAGGCCATCATGTCGTAGCGCTTGCACGACTGATGCACAGTGATTTAATCCTTGATGAGATAGACCAATACAACGTATCAGCTTTTCCAGCACTCCTGCTGTTGGTCAAAACAGCAGCTGCATTAGGACGTCATGTGGTGTGTTCCAGTGCAACATTACCGCCTTACCAGGCCAACGCGTTGAAAGATGCCTGGCAAGCGGGACTAGCCCACTATACCGCGTTAAAACAGTCTGTAACGGCAAGTGTTGCGGTGGTTCATTCAGCATTTCCCCCTCAGTTGCTACCAACAGAGCAATTGCCTCAAGCCTACTGCCAGCTTATGACAGAGCATGCTCAAGCCAACCATGTGACCAAGTGTGCTCAAGTTTTGCCATTGGCAAAAGGTACAGATGCGGAACACTACTTTGAGACAATTTATACAGGATTTGACGCATTACACTGCCATCATCATGAGTATATACAGGGTAAGCGTGTTTCCTTTGGGTTGGTGCGTGTAGCCAGGGTGAAAACCGCTGCCTTACTCACGCATTACCTGGCGCGTCATTGCGATACAAAGACAACCCATATCGTCTGTTATACGGCACAAGATACCCTTGCCGCACGTGCTTACAAAGAATCTGTATTAGATCGTGTGTTGAACCGACAGCACGGAAAACAACTAGATCACCCTGAGGTATTAAAACGAATTGAATGTAGTCCAGGCTCAGATGTGATGTTTATTGTGGTTGCCTCTCCTGTTGAAGAGGTAGGTCGTGACCATGACTTCGACTGGGCGATTATCGAACCGACCTCACTGCATAGTATTATTCAGACGGCAGGCCGTGTGAATCGTCATCGTTTATATGAGGTTTGCCATCCCAATATTTTTATAATGGATATCGGGTTTCATGGGTATACGGCTCCTGATGCCAAAACCTATTATGCTTATCCTGGTTTAGAAACAGAACGAAACCGGTACACTGATCCACGCATGAGTGTGTTGTTAGAGGTTGGCTACACACCGTTTGAGCTGGATGCCCGATTACGTTTTGGTTCTACTCAGGGCATGACCACTATGGCGAAGAATGAGCAGAAAATGCTGCAAAGTCAGCTGGATAAACCCGTAAAGCTCATTACGCAACCCAAATATGAACGACACTTATTAACACGGGGTTTTTATCAGCAATATCCGCTGCGAGAGCCTACAGAAAGTCAAACACTGGCGGTGCAACTAAAGCCGTCTGTATTGTCAAACATACCTATCTTTGATGCCCCTGTGAAAGTTCAGCTGGAAACACTGCCGATTGACTTATGGCTTGCTTCATCATGGGAAGCACAACAACATTATTGCCAGAAAATGGGCTTAACAGAAGCACAGGGCATGACAGCCGTCTTACACAGCCAAAAAGATAAAACGCTGCATTATTGTATAGGAATAGGGTTTTATTATGTCTGAAAATAATCTACCAGGTAACGCCCAAAATACGTCTGAAAGGTTAGCGCGTTATGAAACTGCACAGGAAATCCTGGGACTGTTAATCGCTATGCGTGCCGAATGGATACATGAGGAACAGAAAACAACCCATAATCCAAACCACACTAGGATTGATCAGTGGATAGCAGAGAGCAGCCAATATAGAAAGGAATTACATAATTTACGCATTAATGATCACAATAAAATAGATTTTATAATTAATGAGTATGGCCCTATTGTTAAAGCATATATGTCATCAGATGACCTAACGATAAATAAAGAAGTTGAGCCAAATGTAGGTTTAAGCCAACAACACACTCTCTCTTCTCATCAGACAAACTACGTGTTAGCGATGAGTCGCCTCTTTACAAGAGGCATACACTACTTTGGTGATGAAGCTGTATTTTTAAGTTGGCTGGTGACAGAGCACGAGGCTTTCAATGGAAAACCTTATGATCTGCTCACTACACTGCCTGGTATAGAGCGGGTCTACGAAACGCTAAGTCGCATGAAATATGGTGATTTAGCGTGACACGTACTTCCAGTGAAAGACCGTACTAGCGGTATTTTGTAGTGTGTTTGCTTGCTCATTCATGCGTGATATTGAGTTTTACTGGAAGCTTAAGTGACCATGCGACTTCCAATAATTGGTCAATACTGGGCGCATCGAACTTTTCATTAACTAAATAAGCTACCAGTTGATCACTGATATTAAACTGCTTTTTTAAATCACTTGAGGTTAATTTTTTATCTTTAATTTCCTGATTAATGGCGATCATCAGCTTGGATTTAATTTTGAGCTTTTTGGCTTCAATGGGGGGAAAATCCAATGCATCCCAAACACTATCAAAACGCTGAGTTGTGGTTACTGCTTTTGGGGCATCGTCCAGCTTATATTCTTTCTGTAATTCAAATGGGGCAGGTTTATTTTTATTGCTCATGTTGCCACCTTAAACAAAAAGTCCAAACATCATTATAGTTAGCATCCTGGCTCTGGCTATTTCTGGGAATAAATGAAGTTACATTCTAAGCCGCCTACATGGCGGTTCACCGTCAGCTAAATAATCACTAAAATCAGCAAGTTTTCTAAGCCGCCTAGATGGCGGTTCACTGGGGGTTAAGTAGTCATTATTTCGATTTGTTTCTCTAAGCCGCCTAGATGGCGGTTCACTTTCATCCATTACAGAGGCTGAATTGCGGCATTCTCTAAGCCGCCTAGATGGCGGTTCACTATAGGAAAAACGTTGTAAAGCTTGATTGTTAAAGAGCTGTAGCGTAATGGATGGTCGTTAACTTCTTTTCTAGGCCATTCGCTAACTCATTGATTTATAAGTATGTAAAAGTTGTCTCGAAAAAGAAGGTTAATGCGTTGTGCTTTACTCGCACATAATAGTAATCAAACGATCATCCAGGCAAGAACGCATAAACTGATTCATAGGACCTTGATCACCAGACTGATAAAAGTCCAACATTAACTGGTTAAACTCCAGCTTTCGTTTAACTGGAAGGTTAATTGCGGGGTAACCAGCATTGAGTAATATACCGTTCATCATGAGCCGTCCCATCCGTTTATTCACACCATAGAAAAACCGATGACGCGCCATGGTTAGGAATACAAAAATCGCTTGGTCATAGATGTCGTCTATCCCTTTGGCACCCGCTACCATTTTATCAAACAGGCAAGGTAGTTCACTGGCTTGGGGAGGCATGTAATCAGTACCCGCAATGGTGACTCCTCCAGAACGGAATTGACCCCACTCTATGGCTTCTTCTTTCCCTGCAATGCCATGCAACCAACAAGCATAGTCAGCGTTCAATTTAAACGTCCCTTGCTGTATTGAGTGAAACAAGTGCCGCCACGCATTACCCTGGTTTACTGCAATTTGCTGATCACTGAGTTTATAACCACCAACGGTAATACCCTCTAACAGTGTTTGGATCTCTGGGAACGTGAAGTGAATACCTTCCAGTGCTACAGCATCATGTACAAACACTGCAATTTCACGTTTTGCCAGCATTAATGCTTTATTTTTGTTGGGCGTAATATGCCAGTGTTTATCTGTTGCCATACGATTATTTTCTTTTATTCAAAGCGAGCAAAATGTGAGTAAACGCTGTGATAGTAGATAGTGTGTACAGTCTACTTTAAAAATGCTCACGTCAGTGGCCTGAATTTGGTTAATATAGAAAGTACTTGTTCCACACGGAACATAAAGCAGTTACTGTACAAGTTCAGTAAATAAATTATTGATGGTTTTCATGGGAAGAAACAGAGATAACTCATCATAAACCATAAAGCCACACTTCTCATAAAGTGACAAAAGCGCTTCAGTCTTGGCATCCACAATCACTGCAGCACTACCCACCGATTTAGCCACCACCAGTGAGCGCATTAACGCGTCAATAATCAGCACTTTACCCAACCCTTTACCATGCTCAGACAGTTCCACGGCTAACCGGTTGATTCGAATACAGGGTACGGCAAGCAAGCCCTTGTACTTTTTCATAAACGCAGCTGGCAGTTTACAGGTATCTACTTCGCAAGGCCCAATACTGTAAAAGCCACGAATGAAGTTTCGCTGTTCTCGACGGGTGAGTACAAAAGTTTGCGATAAGTACTTGAGACCATGCTGGTTTGCTGTTCGTTGCAGATAATGGTTAAGATCTTCATTGCCGCAATCAAAAGCCTGCCGATCATGAATATGGGTGTCTAATGCCATTGTTTTAAAGGGTAAATCAGCCATTAAGCATCTGACCCTAAGAACTGCTTCAACGCATCTTTTAAATAGTCATTAGGTTCTGGAGGGTTTTCCAGTGCCTCAAAAAAACGCTGAGCTTGCTCCTCATTGGGGTACAGTCTTTTTTCAGCTTCAATGAGTGCTCGTGCTCTATCAAGCGCGGCTTCCGCCACAAAAGAGTTGATCGAGGTAGCGCCTGATAAAGGTAAGGCTGAATCAATCAGCTTGCGCTGTGTTTCATCGAGTGTGGTGGTAATGCGTGACATGATCTCGTCTCCGGAAACATATACGTGTCAATATAGCACACTTATTATTAGCGTGTCATTTTAACACGCACAAAGTAATTGGCAATCTCGACTAGGTCCTGCGCCTGCACGCGAAATCCTTTGCTATTAATGGCCTACAGCCGGTTTGTCGTCATTTTTCACTATATTAGAGCTTTTGCACTTAGTAATACGTATTACCGTTTTTGATAGTATACTACTCCTACAACCCAAAAATAGCCGATAACTATAATTATCGGAACTTTTTTCGAGGGGGTTGGGTATTCTGGGGCGGGGTAGGAGCACTAAGGGCATAAGTAGTTGTTAAAACAATCTAATCAGCTAAATAGTAAGCTAATTGTTACCTCAGCAATTCTTTAGCTAATGAAATATAAAGTCCATAAATCAAAAAAACAAAAAATATAAATAATTAACCCAACAATAAATAAAATAAATAATTATAAAAATATGAACTACAACCACCCAACAACACAGGATTTTCCAATGAGCAAGAAAAAGAATCAACATGAGGATCGGCAGGGATTCTGACCAAATTGGCCAGAATCACCTATAAGTATCTGTTTTTAATGAAAAATGTGCCTGAAATTATTGGTAGCTTTTGAGGGCTTTTTGCTATTTATCAATGATCAAAAAGCAAACAACAAGCCTGTTGACCAATATCCATAGGCATTATCAGGCACTTAATGTACAATTCATACTGGAAGTTTAAGTTGTAAATAAGGAATAAATTTTGTACTTAAATAGGATGCTTTTTAAGCTTTTTTTACCCTCATTTTTGTTATTAGTTCTCTCACTAGCTGTTTTTAGCTTCTTATACTATTTGATACCAAGTTCATTCACTAACCATCAGTTATTGATTCCACTTGCAGAGAAGTCTAAAAGTGTCGCTCCTTGGGCAGGAATGATAGTTTTTATTTTTGCAGCACTATCAGCGATACAAAGTACTATCCAGTTGATTTCCTGGGCCAAGGGAAAAACCTACAACTGTAACAAGTGTAGAGGCATCACTAAGTTAGTTGATGGTCGCTATGGGCTTTACAATAAATGTATAGCTTGCGGAAATACCCTATCTATCAACAAAAAATATTAGCGGAACATTATCATGATAAGCATGGATCAGTACAAAGGTTGCTTTCTAGGACTTGCTATAGGTGATGCATTTGGTGCTCCCTACGAGGGAGGCCCACTAGAAAGATTGCTTTGGAAAGCAATAGGTAAAACAAAAGATGGAAAACTGAGATACACTGACGATACTCAGATGGCTATTGATTTAGCAAAGTCATTTCTCTACAACAGCACAATCAACCAAGACCATTTAGCTCACACCTTTGCCGAAAGCTATCAATGGTCAAGAGGTTATGGCCCTTCAACCTCACAACTTTTAAAGCTCATAAAAAGGGGAGTTCACTGGAAGGAAATCAACAAAAAAAAATTTAAAACTGGGTCATTTGGAAATGGTGCAGCAATGAGAGCTCCCATATTAGCAATGTGCTTCCCTTCCAATACTCACGAATTATTGAACAGTGTTATTAGAAGCGCTGAAATTACTCATGCACACCCACTAGGAATTGAAGGTGCTAAATTAATAGCACTTGCAACCCAAATAGCGTTTCAAAAATTCAGCAACGAAGCAATCTTGGAATATTTGTTTCGCCAATGCGACTCAAAAGATTATAAAAGTAAAATTACTTTTTGCGCTGAAGCTTTAAAGCAATCCGACATAAAACTCAGAAAAATTATAAGTAATTTAGGCAATGGAATAGCAGCACCACAATCATGCGTTACAGCCATTTACTTTTCGTTAAAATTTAGGAACCAGGAATTTGATTCAATGCTAGACCAAGTAATCAAACTCGGTGGGGATACTGATACAATTAGCTCTATGGCTGGTGCAATTTGGGGAGCGTTTAACGGAAGCTTATCTATTAAAAATAAGGCTAAAGCCGTTGAACGTAGCAACGAAATAATCAAATTTGCTGAAAAGCTATTTATCAAACAGGAGGGTCAACCAGGGTTCTAACTTATATACAGCTAAATATAATCTAGTATCCCAGCGAACCCTCAACCAACATCATTAGTTTTTTTTAGTTTTATACCAAGCGAAAACAATACAAGTCATATAAGATAAAACTATCAGACCTGCACCTACAAAAGCTATACCAAGCGATCCTAAACCAAATATATAAAAATCGTTTTTAACAAAAGCATAGACGACAACCAACAACCAAAACACTACTTCAATAGGCATCATTGATATACGTCTTTGAGAGCTACCACTCTTTTCCATACGAACAAGAAGTAGTGGAACTAAAAAGTTCCATGCTACTTTTAGAAGAAAAAGAATTGTTATCATGTAAAAAAGTAAATCCACTTAATACCTCAGATACCTCTGACCAAATAAAGCACCTTTTAAACCATCAAGCCCAGGGCCAAGTCCTACCCTAGACCTTAAAACCTGTCCCGTAACTGGAGTAAAAGCGCTTTGACCAGCGCCCCAAGAGAAAGAAAAAGGCCTCACAGTCATTTGTGGTCCCCACAAACCAGTTCTTATAAAGTTCCACCTGGTAGCTCCTCCTATCATTACCCAACGACCCGCTGCTAAATCTGCAGTCTGACCTGCTGCAGCCCATGAAGTAACAGTGACATAGCTACTTCGGAATAATAACAAGCCTTTTGCAATTGGAGCTAGGCATGCTATTGCACAAACATTTCCTACAGCTCCAGTTGCTCTAGGGTTAACTAACAAGCCTGACTCATGATCAAAGTCATAAGCAGTTAACCCATCTGAGCTTACTAGTCCACCATAACTAGCAACCTCTACAGATACTAGATCACCGTTTTCATTGTAATACTCACCACCAACTGGGGAATAGCCTCCTATATCAGGATCAGAGTTCCTTTGTGCTCTATTATACGAAGGCTGCTGTACTCTACCAAAATTTTCCCTCCTCAAAGGAGTCATCATACGCCTATTTTGAAGATCACTGCCATCAGTGGTATTCGACTCACCACGACCTATTTGGTTGTAGTGGTTCATGACATCATTAGCGATTTGTTCTCCGTAGTTCAATTCTTTCTGAGGCTGGTACTCTGCTCTAAGCGGAGTAATATAGCTATTATCAGCAGGCCCATTTTCAGAACCACCATTGTTATAAGCCTCAATGGGTGCTCCTGATTGAGGGCTACTCCCCCAGATATTGCTCAACCAATTTGTAAAATCCTCCCATAAAAATCCAGTCGGATCTGAACCATTTAATGGGTTATTTAAGCCGTAACTATAACGGTTATAGCTTTGTAAGTTGCTTTCAAACTGAATAAACGGATCCGCACTTAAAAACCGCCCCACATTCGGATCATAAACGCGGCCATTCATGTGGATTAAGCCCACACCATCTAGGTGCTCGTGGTCGGTAAAGCCACGTTTGGTAATGGTGCTGGTGATTTGCGTAAAATCAATTGCGGCTTGCCAGTCGGTCTGACGGCGTTTACCCCAGGGATCATAGCTGAAGCGTTCTATAACTTGGCCGTTTTGATCCGTAATGGCCGTGATTGAGCTTAAGTGATCCCGATGGAAGTAGTTGGTTTTTGTGCCATCTTCTGTGCCAGCATTTTCGGTTTTGGTGATAATCGCCACTTCACCGATGTAATGCTTGTGCTGTATTTTGCCGGTATCACTGACCACCTTTTCATAAATACCGGATTGGTAGTAGGTTGTGGAGGTACCGGTAGGGCCTTGGTCAATCCGGCGTACCCGTTTTTGATCTGGTCCGTATACCAAGTCGATTTGATGATCGCCACGAATGATCTGATCGGGTTTATCAAAGGCGGTATAGCGCACGGTACGGCCATTACCACTGGTCATGTTGCCGTTGGCATCGTAGCAGTAGGTAGCATTTTGGCTGCCGGTGGTTTTGGTTAACGCATGGGGACCGGCTTGTTGGCTACCACACTTGTCTGCGTACTGGTAATCACCGACATCGGATTTATGGGTAATATTGCCCAATGCATCGTACTGCACACTGGTGGTTAAGGTGTTGCTACTGAGTTTGGCGGTCACTTCCGTTAAACGGTTCAGTTGATCATAAGCAAACGTCTCGTGGATCTTCTGTCGTTTATCTTCCCGCTGAGTGAGATTACCTAACGCGTCGTAGGCAAAGTGCAGGTCTTCAATTTGCGTGGTACTGCTGATATACGCGCCACTGTCTTGCAAACGTCCGGTTTTGGCATCAAACACCCGTAGCGTTGTCGCACCATTACCGTACT
>NZ_JAEVHG010000024.1:0-81868 GCF_018263875.1 Zooshikella ganghwensis | reverse complement strand
ACGACTTGGTTGACTGCTTCTTGTTTAAATTCGCCTGAGTAACGGATACCTTTACCCATGATTTACCTCTTATGGTTTAAGTTACATTTTTACCATAAAAAGTGTCTAAGGTTTTCAGGCCGTACCAGGCTTTATCCAGCCGTTGGTAGTAATAACCAAAAAGTGAAGGTTTTTTAACATTTGAAGATGGGATTATAGTGCTTTAACTCTCTAGTGCTTTGGGTCTAAAAAAAGCAGGCTTTGCTCCTGATCTATCTCAAACTGAAAGAACTTGAGAAAATTCATTCCTAATAAACCCTGATATGCATTTGATTGGGGCATATCTACTACAGCAACGTTAATATCATTCAGCTTGCGTCCAGCAATGGTAATACTTTTAAAACGATACACAGGGGCAATAACTTGTCCCCCCGCAGTATTCATTCTTACCTGGTTTTGATATTGAGCTATGTTACCTCCAGACAAGTTTTGAAAAGATGCTTTTGAAATAACAGATAAACTTGCTCCGGTATCAATTAATAAACTTAACTTATGCTGACTATCGAGTTCAACCGGTACTATAAAGTGTTCACCATGTCGAGTTAATAAAATACCTTCTTTAGCTCTCATTTTTTCATTAATTTTATCTTTTAAACGCTTTGCTGCTGCGCCCCACTTAGAATCGCTTTGTAAGTAGTCTAGAAGACTCAAAGCCTGAGTATAATCCTTTAACTGTGCAAAAAGTTCAGCCCTTCGAAAAAGATAGCTGTAATTACTTTCATCAATAAAAGATAACTCCTCATAAAACTTTAATAGTTGAGGTAAAAGATTATTTTGAAGTAACTGCTGATCGTAAGCTTGGACGAGTAATTTAATTCTCGACTTAACTTTTTCGATAGCCTCATAATCATCAAGGTTAGTCTCAAGCTTATAGAGTGTTAAAATTGCTTGCCGTTTATCTCCTGTTTGCAAATAGCTTTCAACCAGTATATTCCAGGCACTTATCTCATGTGGATATGTTTTCAAAAACTCTTCCAATAAAGGGATAAGATATAAGAATCGCTTTGCGTTTAATTCTTCTTGAAGATATTCTCTCAAGCGAATATTCGCTTCTGCCTGCATTTCAGGATGGTTATATACCAATGCATGGTATGAGGAAATAATGAGTTGATTATCTCTAACATGCAGAGCACTTCTAAATGCCAGCATATTAGAGTCCTGATCAGAAGATACCTGTGAAGCTGCTGACTTACTAGGCTCACTTGTATCAAAAGCAGATATTAACTGTTGTCTATCATACGTACTAAGACCTTGCCAGAAAGAATGTCCATACCAACCTATTGTAAAACCTGCACTTAGCACTACTAAAAAGTTAAGTATTTTTCTCATTATATAGCTCATACTGATTGATAACAGTAATGAACACTATAATGATTGTAGATATACACAATTGCAACATTTTAGTCTAAACATACCTTATACTCTGTATAAATCATCGTCATACCCACAGAACACAAGAAGGGTGGGGGTTGTCACTTTATACTAAAGGCTTGTTATTTACTGGCTAGCTTCTTTAACCACCTCCTAACCTCCCCCTTAAATAAAGGGGAGGAACTCTTTATGAAAACCTGCAATAAAAGATGTTTACTATACCCAATACGAATGGCTTTTTAGATGCGACCATCAAGCGATGAAGCCCCATAAGCCAATATTAATAGGTGCTTGGGTTGAGGGATTAGGGGTGAGGGATGAAGATAACAAAACCTAGAAATCATTCGTGTATGGGTAAATACACTTCCAGAAAAAAACAACCAAAGAGACATCATGCAAGATCATATTAAAAACTACTATGGTAAAGTCTTAAAAAAGTCACAGGACCTTCAAACAGATGCCTGTACAACTTCTGACCAACCTACACCTGACATTCAGCAGGCAATGGCACTGGTTCATGAAACGGTAAAAAATCGGTATTTTGGTTGTGGGTTTATAGTCCCAGCGTTAATCAATGACTGCAAGGTCCTAGATCTTGGTTGTGGTAGTGGACGTGACTGCTATGTATTGGCTCATCTTGTTGGAGAAAAAGGTCAGGTACATGGTGTAGATATGACCGATGAACAAATTGCTGTTGCTAACGAATTTAAGGACTACCACCAAAAACAGTTTAGCTACGATAATAATAATGTGACCTTTTATCAAGGTTATATTGAAGATCTACTCTCACTAGGACTTATGCCTAACAGTTTTGACATTATTGTTTCTAACTGTGTCATTAATTTATCGCCAGCTAAAAAGAGAGTATTTGAACAAGCCTATCAACTACTTAAAGCAGGTGGCGAGCTTTACTTTTCAGATGTATACGCTAGTCGTCGAGTGCCACAAACGCTACAGAATGATAGCCAGCTTTATGGCGAGTGTCTAAGTGGCGCACTGTATTGGCAAGACTTTTTATCAATAGCCAAAAACTCAGGTTTTACAGACCCACGCTTAGTTAATGACCGACCTATTATGATTAAAAATTCGGAAATACAACAAAAGCTTAAAAACATTGGGTTTTATTCTGCAACTTATCGACTTTTCAAGTTACCTCTTTTGGATGATAACTGTGAAGATTATGGTCAGGCGGTAGTGTATAAGGGAACTATTCCTTACTTTGAAAGTTGCATAACTTTGGACAAACATCATATTTTTGAAAAAGGAAAAGTATACTCTGTTTGTGGCAATACATGGCGAATGTTAAATGAAACTCGCTTTAAACCACACTTTGAATTTATAGGTAGTTTTGACAAGCACTTTGGTCCCTATACAGAGTGCGGAATCGATATTCCTTTCGATAAAGCAATTATTAATGAAAGTACTGATCGTTTAGGATGCTGCTAACAATACCCAAATGGTAAGTTGTACCTCTAATAAGCTATTGATTTAAAAAGCATGAATCAACGAAGCAAGTACCTGATATCATTAACGCTTATTTTTACTGGTGTTATAATGACTTCGGCTTCTGCACTGCTAAGTGACCATATTGTTTCTAAAAATCAAAAAAGAATAGAAACACTGCAAAGCGATAGTCAGTCTAAAGAAAAACTTATAACCCAGCTTTGGCAAGACTACCAGGTACTAGAACAGAAAAAAGACACGCTGTTAATTCTTATAGCATCTAACTCAAGTCAGCATTATATAACTCTTTTTTCTGTAGAATTTTTAACATCTATTGGAGTAGAAAACCCAAAACAGACACTTTTAGCCAATGCTAATCGTATTTACCCTTTTACCATGGAAAATATGAATCGATACAAACAAGAGACTCTCCAAAAAATAAACAATATTTATGAGGAGAAAGTCTACTTAGACATGCAATCAAATCAATTAATAAGTAAAAATAGCCGTTACAATAGTATTGCGCTCTTCTTTCAAATATTTGGCTTAATTTTAGTACTTTCCAAACATATATTTGAATGACAACATGAGTTTGTATCGCTTTATTGTCTAAACAGCTGTTGTTTCAAGCATTGGATAGTCAATATAACCTTTAGCATCTCCACCATAGAAGGTATCAGGATCAGGCTCATTTAATTCTGAGTTATATTTAAAGCGATTAACCAGATCAGGGTTAGCAATAAAAGGACGACCAAATGCAACTAAATCTGCCCAGCCTGAAGTCACAACTTGTTCAGCGCGCTCTTTGTCATAAGCCCCACAAACAATAATTGCACCTTTGAAACTCTGCCTTAGTTTATCTCTGAATGTATTACTATAAGGCCGACCATTCGCCCAAGTTGGCTCATTTAAATGAAGATAAGCTATCTTTCGTTTATTTAACTCACTGGATACATATAAAGCAACTTCATCAGCCTCATCATCATCAATATCATTAAACGTACCCATTGGTGAGAGCCGAATTCCAAGTTTACCTGGTTCAAGCTGATCAATCATTTTATCCACTGTTTCTAAAAGGAAGCGAGCACGATTCTCGATGCTACCACCATACTCATCAGTACGTTGATTACTGTTTTTTGCTAAAAACTGGTCAGGTAAATAACCATTAGCAGCATGAAGCTCAACCATATCAAATCCAGCTTTCATGGCATTTATAGCAGCATTTACATAGTCAGCTTGAATTCCTTTTATTTCCTCTACTGTTAGAGCTTTGGGCAAGTCAGTACTTATCCGCGTCAATTTACCATTTATAAGATTATAACTGCGAGCACCTTCGGCTTTAATCGCTGATGGAGCAACAGGCAATTGGTTTTCAGGTTGTAAAATACGGTTAGAAATACGACCAACGTGCCACAGTTGGAGAGCAATCTTTCCACCCTCTTGATGGACAGCTTTCGTTACAGCTTTCCAGCCTTCTACCTGCTCATCAGTATAAATGCCAGGAGTACACGCATAACCCTTACCTTGAGGTGATATCTGACTGGCTTCCGTGATAATCAAGCCTGATGTTGCTCGCTGACGATAGTATTCAACCATCAATTGATTTGGAATATCGCCTGGCTGCGAAGCCCTGGAACGCGTTAATGGAGCCATAATGACTCGGTTTGGTAAAGTAATATCTCCCAATTGAAACGGTGTTAATAAGGGACTTTTTGCCATCTTAGACATCCTTTTAAATATATTTAGTAGACCAGTCGTCTATAAAGTAGTTAAAAAAATGAGGCTATTTTGGAGTAGATTCTATAGCCTCATTGAGGTCACACATTCATTTAAACTTTATTTAAGGGGTTCTCAAAAAGAGATTAATGCTAGGATTCTTTTTTAAACACCGAATCTGAAGCCAGCACTTGCTCTGTCATCATCATAGCCGTTTTTATGGCTGAATCATCTCGTCGCACTTTCGTCATCAGACTCGCCCCCATCCATTGCTGATACAACACAACTGCTGTAAGTCTTGCATCTAACATAGCGGGCAAAGAACTATCTCTTATACCAAGCACTACACACTCTTCAATTCGACCAATGATTGCATCAATACCTGATTTCAACATTAATCGCATATCATCCGATAAGTCAGAGACCTCAGCTGAAAGCTTGACTGCTAAGCACTGTTTATCACAACACTCATCTGTTTGTGTTTCAAACCAATGCTGCCAATACGACATCAGTCTTTCTTTGCCACTTTTTTCAGGTTGATTGAATAACTCATCAAGAACCTGCCCATAATGGCTGAAGTAGCGTCGAATTAACTCCACACCAAACTGCTCTTTTGACTTAAAATAATGGTAAAAAGACCCCTTAGGCACTTTTGCCTGAGCTAATATTTGGGACAATCCTACAGCTGAAAACCCTTTACTGAGAATCAACAACTCACCAGCTCTCAGGATTGTTTCTCGGGTATCTTGATGTTCACTACGATTCATTTTGTTAATACTAGCAGCTAATTAGACCGGTCGTCTAGTGATTTTTTAAAACCCATTATAACAATAACAAACATCCTAATTGAATCTGGTTATAATTTAGTACCAATATACATTACCTCTCTAAATCAACCTTATTTCGTATTATTTTTTGGTCTTGTATGTTAAATGATCATGTCACCAAAGCCATCCCTGGCCTCTCGCGTTAGCGTGGTCTAACCATACTTCAAAACATCCTGCGCTCTATACTTTAAAAAATTTCGATGGTTTAAAAGTCACGAACTATCATTAATTTAAATACACTTTACTTTAGATTAACTAAGCTCGATTTAACCTTTTTCTACTTCTCAGGCTAGCTAAGACCCCTATCGCAAATAGCATAAATGCACTCGGTTCAGGAATATCCCATGCCATGCCAGGAATTGTAGTATGTACATCAAGTACAGTATCCCAAGGTACATTAAACATATCCACAAGCTCAGGCGTATTTACAGTAACTGTTTGCCACATAAAAAACGGAATCCATAGTACATCATTTGCAGGAGGACCATTTTCAGGTGTTAACAGCATACTTAAAGGAATAGGATCACTCTCTGGACTGAAAATTGACATGTTTTCATCGAAAAGTTCAATTTCCACAAACACATCAAAAAACGAATTCCCAATTAATGTGCCCCCCACATTCTGCAAATCAGTAATTTGTCCTACAGAATTAAATAAATTATTGGTTCTTACCGAAAACTCACCACCGAGTATTGGCGAGCTACCACGTAAATCCATAGATATTATTTCGGTATCAATCGTCAACGGTGGTCCTGGAGGTACTGTGGTAGGTGCTTCAACCGTACCAAAATCAAAAAGACCATTTGAATCAAATCGAATTGTCGCATTCCCTGTTGCTATTGCTGTATCTCTTTCCCCAGTGATTGATTGTATATCCATTGTCCATTCCCAGTTATGAACATTTACATCAATCACTGTTGTTGCACTGGCATTAACCCAAGGTAATACTATTAACGAAGTTAATAGTGCCCCTCTCTTAAAAAAATTACCCAACATTATTGTTTCCTCTCAGTTTTAAATTGCACGAATAAATCAGCAATATCCACACCATTTAAAAACAGCTGAAGAAAAAATTACCTAAAAATAATACATTAAGCGTGAAAAAGCGCTTCAGGTAAAGACCGAATAGATTTAATCTGCTGTACCATTTGGGCATTACCCACAAGGGAGTATTTAAATAGCAAAATATAAAACTTAAAATCATTTATTTTTATCAGCCATGCACTAAGGTGGCATATTTAAAAACAATTACAACTCCTATAAACCAAAAACACTACTATACAAGCACCACACCAGTAGTTACATTCAACAGCCGCCATCAAAAAATAAAATTACGACTAACGTCTAATCATTTTACAGTTCAAAGCAGATACGATCACAAAAAAACATCAAAATAAACCCTGCCCAAGCAAAAGGTATAGTTTATTTTTTACACATATAATATTCCATGTACTTATTGAGCATTTAATTCATAATATAAATTATAAAATTGGTAAGAATATAAAAAATAATAATTAGCCAGACATATATCCAAAACGAAGGGTTTTTATACCCCAAGGGCACAAGGGGGTGGCAGTTAAACGCTCCTCGTCAATAGCTCCTGCATTGCTCTACTATATGACATCCATGTCATTATGCATAAACTGCATTCACACCATCCTTAGTGTTCAAGAGCACTGACAACAAATCCTACTAATGTGTCGGGAACACATTAGAACAGCTTTGCTGGCACGTTAGGGTGAGCGCTATGAATAGCGCACATAAAAATGATTCGTGAAGGGTATAGGTTACCCTGCCTTCGGCTATTCAACCCTACTATCGAAATATTATTATTGCTTATTTAAGAATAATCGGAAGGTGGCAGAGTATCAGTCAAATTTAAAGCCAGAAACAATTCCTTCAATGCTTTTGCTACGCGTATGTACAGAGTTTGCGTTGTCAGCAACTCGTTCAGCACTGGATACTAAATCAGATGCCGAGTTATCCACAGAGTCAATACAAGCGTTAATATCACTCGCCGTTGTTGCCTGTACATTGGCTGCTTCAGATACTTTCTGAAATGCTTCTGCGACCTGATGTGTAGCCTCAGTCACTTTTTGTAAGGCTTCTCCTGTACTACGTGTTCTTTCTTCACTCTCAGCAGCTTCTCGTGATGATGTTTCCATCACCTTCACAGCTTCTTCTGCAACCTGTTGCAAATTCAATATAGAGTCACTAATTTCATTAGTAGCATCTTGAGTTCGTGTTGCAAGTGTACGTACTTCATCCGCAACGACTGCAAATCCTCGCCCTTGTTCTCCTGCTCTAGCTGCTTCAATGGCGGCATTGAGCGCCAATAAATTAGTTTGCTCTGCTACTGCTTTAATAACATCAATAACATTACTGATATTATTAGCGCTATCCGCTAACCGAGTAATTTGCAATGCAGCTTCATTTATTTGCTCTGCCAGTTGATGACTAGCGTTTGCTGTCTTGATTGATTGTTGAGAGCTTTCTTGTGCTGAATTGTAAACCTGCTCCACATGATGTGTGGTTTCATGAGAAAGCGCTAACATTGATTGTGCAGAATCAGTGCTACTTCGAATTAGTTCGACGATATGACTTATTTGTTGCTTTTGATCATTACCGGACTGCTGGTTTGTTTTTGACTCGTGATCAAGCTCTTGAGCCGTTTGATTAAGTGTATTTGCTTCTTGTGCTAGCATTTTTACTTTTTGACGAAGCAAACTCATCGCTCGTCCAGTCGCATTGATCGCCTCAGAAAGTTCATCTTTCCCCTTAGTTTCAAGCTGTATATTTAAACGGCCAGCTTCAAGCGATTGAGCAGCATAGAGTAAACGGTTTATTGCTAATCGTGTATTAATTTGATAACAAACCAGTAAGTATAACGCTGACAACATGGTTAATGAAAAAATACCAACAACTATATTACGTTGCCTTATTGTTTCATTTAAATGTTTAGTTGCTCCCTGAATAAACAAATTTTCAATAAAATGGTAAAAATCCATTTGCGCACTGATTGCTTTACTTCCTTTTTCAAAAAACTGTTCAGATGAAACAGACTGAACTTGACCACCTAATAACTCGCGTTTACTAATAGCAACAAAATCATTAGTGGCCTGAGTAAGTTTATTTGCATAGGGTGTTATTTGGTTACGATATTCCTCAGAGTATTTACCTAATGCTGTTATTTGCGTTTCGACTTTATCATACACTTTATTAACCGTTTCAGTTAATCTAGTTACTTCAATAAATAACTCAGGTGTAAACTGACCTTGTGCAGCCACAAAGCCACCTTTACCTCGAAGTTTTCCTGTCGTTTCAGACAATAATGGAAGTTGGTAAACAAACATATCCATTGTTAAAAATGTATTTAATTTAGGGTCAAGAATTAACCCGCTCTCAGTAGCAATGATGTCAACTATGGTAGAAACTCGGTTAATCCAATCCGTATGTAATGAAAATGCAGTATTCACTGGTGTATTTTTTGACATCTGATTCATGATTGAATGCCAATCATCTGACAACGTATTAAGCTGCTGAGTAACGTCAGTAAAACCTAACTTTCTTGCAAGTCCTGCAGCCTTACTCATCGACTGCTCCAGTTTAGTTCTAACTTCTGGGAGACTGCTATAAGCAGAATCACTTCCTCCTATCCAAGCAACCATTTTGCCTCGATGTTGAGCCGCTAAAATACGTAGTGGATGAACAAGCGCAATGAGTTGCTGCCCCTCTAATTCTTTTTCCCAAACCTGAATATCCTGATGATGACTGGTCACTATTTGCCATAATGCATATAAAACAGGCAAAATTAGCAAGCCTAAAATAAGAAGAAACTTTTGTGTCAAACGTAAGTTACCAATTAACTTCCGTCCAAAATACCAAAAATTTATCATGAGTGGCATCCTTGTCAGTCTGGTATTTACATTCTTAATGTCATCATCACAGTTGGATGTTTAGGGCATAAGAGAGCCACCTCACTTCATTAACCAGAGCATGATAAATCAATTTATTACCTACTTTTAATTATTGTACATTCGTTTCATAATAGCATAGCGTTCCAACTGTTATGCTAATCATTTCCATGTATTTAAATGTATAAAGCGTATATCGTAAAAAAGGATATATACACGCCTAATAATTTATTAATTATACCGACTTATTGAATTAATATAGCGATGACATGTCTTATTACATTATGTATTTCATACTCACTGTACAGGCTCCCTTATAAACTACATATGCCCGATAGTTCATGATTACTACATTAGCCATTAACAATTACCGATCTATTCTTCAACTCACGACCTCTCTTGGTGCCTTAAATGTTATTACTGGACCCAACGGTAGCGGTAAGTCAAACCTTTACAGGGCATTACGTTTATTAGCAGAAACAGCGCAAGGAGGAGTCATTAACTCACTGGCTGCTGAAGGTGGTTTGGAGTCGACTTTTTGGGCTGGACCCGCCAACATTACTTCGCAAATGAAAAAAGGTACGGTACCTGTCCAAGGCACCGTTCGCAAAGAAACGGTTCGTCTACGTTTGGGATTTTCTACAGATATGTTAAGTTACTCAATCTCACTAGGACTCCCCAAACCTTCCAATTCATTTTTCTCACTCGACCCTGAAATCAAGCGTGAGTGTATCTGGGCTGGCCCAACATTTCGTCCAGCTAGTTTACTCGTGGATAGACAAGGTAATGTGGTTAAAGTACGCCCGCAAAACAAGTGGGAAATAGCAACGAAAACGCTGGGCCTGTTTAACAGCATGTTTGATGAAATCATTGACCCCAGTGCTATGCCTGAGCTTTATTCCATACGAGAATCAATAAGAAGCTGGCGCTTTTATGATCACTTTAGAACAGATAAACACTCTCCAATACGTCAACCACAGCTAGGTACCCGTACACCCGTGTTACACCATGATGGACAAGACTTGGCTGCAGCCCTTCAAACAATCCGAGAGATTGGTGATCACATTGCATTAGATGAAGCCGTTAATGATGCATTTCCTGGCGCGCAACTCCGAATAATTCAACACCATGATGGCCGTTTCTCCTTACAGTTTTCTCAAGAAGGTTTACTTCGACCATTGTCAGGTGCTGAGTTATCCGATGGAACGTTACGATACATTCTGTGGATTGCTGCACTCCTGACACCACGCCCTCCGCTATTGATGGTGTTAAATGAACCTGAAACCAGTTTGCATCCTGATTTATTACCTGCCTTGGCAAGGTTAATTCTTAAGGCTGCCGATAAAACACAAGTTTGGGTTGTAACACACTCTAATCGATTAATTTCCGCTTTGAGTGAACACCCTGACTGCAACCAAATAGCCTTGGAAAAGCAACTCGGTCAAACAGAAATCATAGGTCAGCATTGGTTATCGGAACCCGCCTGGCATTGGCCTGATAAGCATAGGTAATCTTCCTTTCACTTCGGCATTGAAGCCAGTTTGTGCTAACAGGGCAAATTCCACCACAGGTATAGCTTAACCTTGACTGTGTATGCATACTCTATGTTGACCAGACTAGCTTCCCTAAAAATAATGCACTGCAGATATAAAACTATTCTCTTCCACTTTCAACAAGAAAGTCATAAAACTCATGCTTTTTTCTTAACTCTTTTATTTTATTTTCTTTTTTTAGTAGATTATATCCCTGTTCAAACTCACTATACATCAGCTTAGAGTTGCTTAACTTTTTAGGAAATCCTAAGTGCACTGATAGCGTTGAAAGATCAACATTCTTTTTTAGATCATGCCAAGTTATTTTTGGATAATTACGGATTAAATAGTATTTTAAAACACGCCCATCGGCTGCAATCAAATCAACTCTGCCTGCCAAAAACATCGTTAGGTTTTTTTCTGTGCTCACTTCTTCATGTTTGGCTATGAATGGGGCATTATTAAACTCATTAGAATAGTGATAGCCTCTTACTACACTCACTTTATAACTTAGCAAGTCTTGTATTGTACTGCCATTAATACCTTTTGACTTCAAACTAAAGAGTGACTGTATGGAGTAGGTAATTGGCGAAGAGTACTTAAAGTAAACCTCTCGCTCCGGCACATAATAAATACCCACAACACCATCATAAAGCCCTGTTTTAGACCGTTCGTATGCACGATTCCAAGAGGTATAAAGGATGTGCACTTTCTTACCCATGCGCGCGTAGGATTCATAAATAACTTCAGCCACAAAACCTTCATCAGTTAATGCATGACCGTAATAAGGTGGCCACGACTCAGTGGCAAAAATGTAGTCAAACTTTGACTTATCAACTGCACATAGTATTGGAGCATAAACCAAACTAACAGTAACTATCAAAGCCTGTATAACTGTTATAAATATTTTTTTTAATGCTCGCATATAAATATCTATGGTTATAAATAAGCATTCATTAACGATTAAATACCCCTTCACAATGAAATAATAGACTATTGAGATAGAACGCTATTTTTTAATAATAACATCAACCTAAAACTCGATCGGAAAATTTTTGATCACTTGCTTACCCAGTAAAGGCCACGTAATGCTGACTGCGACAAACGCACACAAGTGTCAATTATTAAAAAATCATGCTCGCTATATATAGGTAGCAAAAACCGTAAAAAAATCATATAATCCGCTCCTTTTTTGCCTAGCCATAGCATGAAGCTTACTGAGATGCTCAAATCTTCCTTTAACGTCTTCCAGCTGTGGTTGAGGCAAGTCGTATTTTTAAAGGTTAACTATAGTTGCCTTTAAGGTTTATTTATCATTATCAGGGTTATTATGCTGCTGTACTCAAAAAAACATGACTGGCTTGGCAATATCAGAGCAGATGTACTCGCCGGACTCGTAGTTGCATTAGCACTTATTCCAGAAGCGATTGCTTTTTCAATCATCGCGGGTGTTGACCCCAAAGTGGGTCTTTATGCGTCTTTCAGCATTGCCGTTGTCACCGCCTTCGTTGGTGGCCGTCCAGGTATGATATCTGCGGCTACTGGAGCCATGGCATTACTAATGGTCACATTGGTAAAAGAACACGGCCTGCAATACCTACTAGCAGCTACACTCCTGACAGGGGTGTTACAAATTATTGCTGGGTACTTAAAACTGGGTGAGCTGATGCGTTTCGTGTCCCGTTCAGTTGTGACTGGGTTTGTTAATGCTTTGGCCATTTTAATTTTTATGGCGCAGCTACCCGAGCTTACTAATGTAACCTGGCATGTATACGCAATGACGGCTGCAGGGTTAGCAATCATCTATTTATTTCCTCTACTGAACAAGACTATTCCCTCTCCACTGGTGTGCATACTTACCCTAACAGCACTTTCCTTATGGTTAGGGCTTGATATTCGAACTGTGGGTGATATGGGCGAGTTACCGGATACACTGCCTCTCTTTTTATGGCCGGATGTTCCCTTTAGTTTTGAAACCTTATCGATCATTTTTCCATACTCAGCTGCTCTGGCCGTTGTTGGCTTGCTTGAGTCACTTATGACCGCCACGATTGTTGATGATCTAACTGATACCCCCAGTGATAAAAATCGAGAATGTAAAGGCCAAGGTATTGCCAACGTTGTCACAGGCTTTATTGGTGGTATGGCTGGCTGTGCCATGATTGGTCAGTCAGTGATCAATGTGAAGTCTGGTGGTAGAGGCCGCTTATCAACCTTGATTGCTGGGGTTATGCTATTAATCTTGGTGGTTTTCTTTAACCAGTGGGTTGCCCAAATACCAATGGCAGCGCTGGTAGCAGTGATGATCATGGTATCTATTGGTACCTTTAACTGGAGTTCTATTCGCGATCTTAAACACTATCCTCTCTCGACCAATATTGTCATGTTAACCACAGTTGTTGTGGTCGTCTGGACACACAACTTAGCATTTGGTGTATTAGCGGGTGTATTGTTAGCTTCACTTTTCTTTGCTAACAAAGTAAGCCACTTTATGTATATTGAGTCCAAGCTGGATGAAGCTACAGAAACAAGAACCTATCAGGTTATTGGTCAAGTCTTTTTTAATTCTGCAGATAAGTTTGTCGCCGCTTTTGACTTTAAGGAAGCACTTGATAAGGTAGTCATTGATTTACACCGAGCACACTTTTGGGACATAACAGCAGTCAGTGCTTTAGATAAAATTGTCATCAAATTTCGTCGAGAAGGTGCTGAAGTAGAGCTAATCGGCCTGAATGAAGCAAGTGCTACGATTGTAGACAGGTTTGGGGTACACGATAAACCAGAAGAAATAGAGAAAGTACTTGGGGGTCACTAACCAATGAATACGAAAGAATCCAAGGTGCTTGCGTGTATTGATGGCTCTCGTTATAGCACTGCAGTATGTGATTACTCAGTATGGGCCAGTCAACGAATTAATGCGCCCTTGAAGCTTCTCCATAATATTGAACACCATCAGATACCAGGAATGGTTGATCTATCAGGCAGTATCGGCCTAGGCAGCCAGGAAAAGCTACTCGATGAACTGACGACACTCGAACAACAGCGCAGCAAGTTATTAGTTCAACAAGGTAAAATCATGCTTGATGCTGCAAAGGCGCGCGCTGAACAAGCAGGTGTTAAAGACATTATTGCCAAGCAGCGTCATGGCAGTCTTACAGAGTCACTCATCGAACTAGCAGATGAAATTCGCGTCTTGGTGCTCGGCATTCGAGGTGAAGGCCATGAAAATGATGATAAACAGGTTGGCGCTCACCTTGAAACCATCATCCGTTCTTTACACAAGCCCATTCTCGTTGTGAATAAAGCGTTTAGCGAACCACAGCGCATCATGCTGGCTTATGATGGCAGTGAGGCTGCAGAAAAAGCACTGGATATGATCGCTCATCGACCGTTATTCAAAGGGCTGCCTTGTCATGTAGTTTATGCTAACCCCAACCCTGAAAAACACACTGCTAACTGCTTACCAAACGCCATTAGCAAATTAGAAGCAGCCGGGGTGGACGTCATTACCGCCGCATTAGAGGGTAAGCCAGAGGATGCTATCTGTGCATATCAAGCTGAGCACCAAATAGACTTAATTGTTATGGGTGCTTTTGGCCATACGCGCATCAGAGAACTATTACTTGGCAGCTTTACTGCCAAAATGTTATCTGCGACTCAAAAACCTCTGCTTTTACTGCGTTAAGAGTTCACTGTAAACACATGGGCTGACTCGATGTTAATTCGAGCTTAGCCCATGATCTCCAATCAGACCTTACCTCACCTCCAAACATCTTATCCGCAAAATCATCTACTCTTAATAAGACTGTTTGCTTCGTTATTCGATATCTGTAGTAATCCTTCAAGATGCATAAGTAACACGCGAAAAATGTGCATAAAAAGAGCTTTGCTTGATAAGGTATACTTAGTTGAAAATATTCCTTCTCATTGGTATTAAAACGCTTATAAGACAACTCATCATTTTTTTACTCGCCTTGCAAAGTTTTCAACTTAATGGATCACAGCAAAACTTTCTTGACGTCACAGTGCTTAATGTTGGCGCAGAACAAGGAAAAGCATATCGGTACTTAGCAAGAGAGTTTGAGCAACGCTACCCTTCCGTTAAAGTAAGAATACTGCCTGAAAGTGATGCCAACTATAAAGTAAAGTTGATGCGCTGGCTTACAGCAACAGAAGGACCTGACGTCATGTATTGGCAAGGTGGTGAACGACTTTTTAACCTAGTGAGAAAAGACCTTATTTTACCTATAAATGACTTATGGCAACAGCAACAGTGGGAGACAAGTTTTTCTCAGGGTATTAAAAATTTAGTTAAGTTCAACAATCAATATTATGCAATACCTGTGAGTTATTACCACTGGGGGATTTACTACAACGAAGCTGTTTTCAAAAAGTATCGTTTATCTCCACCAAATAATTGGCAAGGCCTCCTCAAAGTATGCGACACATTATCTAAAGCCGGTAAACAACCAATCATCATAGGAAACAAAGGGTTATGGCCAGCAATGGGCTGGTTTGACTACTTTAACCTGAGGATTAATGGAATTGATTTTCATAACAGACTATTACAAGGCAAAGAATCTTTCCTGCAACCTCAGGTGAAATCAGTTTTCACTTACTGGAAGCAACTTTTAGATAAACAATGTTTAGTTACAGACTATATTGACCAGGAGTGGTTTGATATTTTACCCGAAATCACTCGAGAAAAAGCAGCAATGATGCTAATTGGTCACTTTATTGTCGCCAGGGCAGGGGCATTAAAAAGCCAATTGAACTTCTTCCGTTTTCCAACCATAAACACCAATATTCCAGTTTATGAAGAAGCACCTACCGATTTGTATTTCATCCCACATAATACTAAGAATTTACTCTATGCAAAACGGTTTCTTGAAATGCTTGGGTCACCAGATATTCAACATCAATATAATCGTATAATAAAGAATATCCCTCCTCATTATTCAGCTCCGGTTGAGCCTTTAAGTCTTATACAACAGGGAAAAAACATGCTTGATAGTGCTGCAGGAATTACTCAATACTTTGATCGAGACTCACAAAAAGAGTTTGTTGAACTTGTTTTACCTTCAATAAATAATTTTCTTGAGCATAGAGATATTAGTCAGATCACATCTGAATTAGAAAAGTATAGAATAAAAATATTTAAACAGAATTAGCTATTAAAATATTGTTTCACTGATTATTATTCATGTATTGAGAGTAATCGCACCATGCCATTCCCTGGCAGTTATACCCTTCACGAATGACTTCTAGGCTTTGTTATCTTCACTCCTCACCCCAGTCACCTATTAACTTTCAGATACCATTAAGTTTCAGAGTCTGAGTTCAATACCTCATTTAATACAGCTGTAAACTCACTGATTTGTGAAGGGGTATGACGTGCTGTGAGAGTAAATCGTAATCCTGTATGCCGCTTAGGTACTACCGGGAACATGGCAACATTACAGTAAAATCCCCGCTCCATTATTTTTCTGGAAAGCCTCACGCCATTATCAGGATCACCTACTCCTACAAAAAAGATAGGTGTTAATGGATCAGAATACACTGGCAACCCATATTGCTCTAATAGCGCCTGACAGTGCTGTACATTCTTATTAAGTTTATCCTGAAATGTTACTAACTCATTCGATAAATGGATATCAGCACAAACAGTACCAGCACCCAGCCCACCATTAGAGATAGGTCCACCAAATACAATAGGCCCTCCCATCAATCTTATCAATTTACAGGTTTTTTCATCTTGACAGGTAAATACAGCCCCTTCTGCACCAAAGCCTTTTCTTAAAGAAGTTGCCACATACACTCTTGGGTGATTTTTCAAGCAACCAGATAAACTCCATCCTTGACCTTTATCCCCAAAGCACGACATACCATGTGCATCATCAAAGTAAATATGTAACTGCTCGTAGTTGTTTAATAATTCTAGTAGCTGGTGGTTTGGTGCACGATCACCAAACATACTATAAATGCCATCTGCAAAGTACCAAATCTTTGAATAACTACCTTTATTTTTATCTAATAAATTAGTAAGTTGATCCAAACGACTATGTAAAATATGCTTATTTTTAACACCTTGCCCTGTAAGATATTCTATAACAAACTGAACACTACGATGAACTTGTTGATCAGAAATTATTAAATCTTTTCTGCTTATTAATAAGGGTAACACAGCCATATGTATTAGGTGAGTGCTTTGTGCTAATACCACTGGTCGGCTAAATATTTTGGTGAGTTTTTCTTCTAAAGACTGATAAAGCTCTGATGAAATATAGGCTCGAGAACTCGATAGGTGTAAACCATGCTTATTAATTGCATTAATTGATGCTTCTTTTACTTTTGCTTCATGTTCTAAGCCTAAATAACCGCAGTTTCCCATATTTACCAAAGGTTTATTATCCTTATATATAATGACGCCTTCTCCGCCTCCATCATCAACTGTTAAATAACATATATCAGCACTTATTACTTTATCAGTATAGCTAAGTAGGCTATCTCGTAAGTTCTCATTCATGGCGCATTACCTTAGTTTGAGTTTTCCTTTATATGAACTCCTTATCATCCAATCCTATTTAACAAAACATGCATAATTCTACTGGTTAATTATCATGTTAGTTTGCTGCATTTGTTATAACTGCCCCCATACATATATTTATAACAAAGGGGATATTTTCAGTTTTTTTTACATCTTTACACAGCCTCTTTATTATCAAGCGCTTCATACTCGATATTTTCTTTTAATAATCAATCCCCAATTAAAAATAAAAGCTGCCCATATCTATTCAACAGCAAGATATACACCATTATTTAATGACCATACAGTATCAAGCAAAGACAGAACAACATTCATTGAACTCAAAAGTGATAGCTGTGCCGTCAAGCGATGAAGCCCCTGGGCAAGTTTACTGCTGTGAAACTTGCGGTAGCCACTTTTATTGATATAACAGCGCTGCTAGCCCGTTAGGGTGAGCGCTATGCATAGCGCACATAAAATTGGTTCGCGAAGAGTATATGTGATTTCCTTGAAGGTAAGGATACTAGGCTTTTATTTAATGCAACTTAACAGATTTAAACAATAGTATTTTGACTCAAAAATAAAATGATTAACCAGGCAATCAGCAATGGTACCGCTATGATTAAAATAATATCGCTTGCTACTTTCAATAACCACCGAGCAAAACCGTGATACTTAATATAACGTCGTCGATAGGAGTACATAGTTTTTACCTATTCAGTGCCATATATATTTCAGGCAAAATATAGGCCATTTGACAATGGTTGACATCTATAAATACCCACAGTAAAGGCATTTTCTTGCTGGTTTTAATACGTCCGCTTACCTGTAACTGGGCAATGTAAAACCATAAGGGGCTTCAACTGATGTGTTATATTAGCCACAGTGTCAAAATCGTCAACACTGTATTTACTGCTGGGGAACGTACTTTGAAGCAACCTGATATTGACAGCCAGCTATGGCAGGCTTAGCCTCCTCAACTGTTTGACGATTAATTTCTGTCTTTAGTGTAAGCCAGTTGCCGTCTAGAAAGGTGCTATTGTCCATACGGATATAATTCACTTGATTAGCTTTAACATTCACTGTCATTGACAGCTCGTCTTGCATATCTGGGCTATCCATAAACCAATGAGGCCAACTATGACTTACTGTATGCTGCCCAGACTTTGTTGTAAACACAGTGAAATAGCCCGCAGCAAGCGTTGTCACAGGCTTTTCATCCCACAGAAACAATGCCGAGCGTTCAGGTATTGCATCACTCACAGGACGATATAATACCACCATGGCTAATTCGCTATCACTACTGGTAGCGTCATATACTAATGTCGTACATCCTGAAAGCAATAAGACCGTACAAATAACACTTTTAATCACATACTTCATCATATATCCCGCTTGCATCAACCAGGCTACTGAATAGTTCTAACCCGACACAGATATATGACACAACTCACATATATATTCAACATAAATCACACTATTTATGTGTAATTCTTATATACCCAATACAAATGGTTTTCAGGTACGGCCATCGAGTGACGAAGCCACATGAGCTTATATTACCCATGAGCCTATATTAATAGGTGATTGGGGTGAAGAATGAAGATAGCAAAACCTAGAAATCATTGGTGAAGGGTATATTATTGAATCGCTTGTACTGTAAAAAAGTAGGACTATATAGCAATATCTATCTGCCACTAGAATGACACTTTTTATCTTCATTTTTGCACTTTTTTAGCGCATATTTTCACTTTTCACCAGTACAATTCCAAAATAATAAGGGCTATTGGTATCCCTTTAACAAGTCATTCATGTATAAAATAGTAACCACAAAGGACTTAACTATATCCACAGCAATATACCCACAGCAAAGGGTATAAGCTTTCTGTGAAATAATCCAGATCTTTGGCACACTCTCAAACTAGGTTTAATGGAATACTTCAAGTATGGCAACAAGCTTTCAACAATGGTTAAAACAGTCTCAGCTCTTAAGGATATTTATCCTAGGCATTTTGGTTTTGCTTTTACAGATTCCGTTATTTCAAATCAGTGATTTAGTCTATGAACGTGAATCTAGAAAAGAACAGACCGCTGGAGAAATTGCAAATAAATGGGGAAATAGTCAGATTTTATTTGGCCCAAGTATTTATATACCTTACACCACACACCATGTTAATAACGAGACAGGTAAGGTCATTAGCAAACATCATTGGTATGTTATTTTGCCCGAAGCTATGTCAACAATGGCTAATTTATCTATTGAAAAGCGTTATAGAAGTTTATATGAAATCCCTGTTTATCAAGCTGATGTTTCCATAAAGGGTCATTTCCAACTGCCAGAAACAACACCTGATGGCTTGCAATGGGACAAAGCAATTGTTGCTATCAAGCTTAACGATAGTAAAGCGCTTATCTCAGGTAAATTACAATGGAATAGCCATCCGCTAAACTTTCAGCCTGGCAGCCCTCACCTTCCTGGTGATATTCAGTATTTACACAGCAAACTCCAAATTGATGAAACATCAACCAGCCACACCTATAACATTCAACTTAAATTCAATGGAACGGATGAACTATATATTGCTCCGATTGGCAATGAGTCAACAATATCAATTGGTGGAAACTGGGCTGACCCTAGCTTTCAAGGAAACTGGCTACCCCAACAGCGTGATATCATTGATACTGAATTTAACTCTAAATGGCAGGTCCCCTTCTTAAGTAGAAATATTCCTCAATACTGGAACGATGCGAACGACTTCACTGACGCTTTAGCCAATAGTGTTGTGGGCATAAAGCTAACAACCCCGACAGATGTATATCGTCAGATTCATCGTGCTATCAAATACGACTTACTGTTTATTGCCCTCACTTTTATTGTCATTTGGTTGTGGGAAGCAATGGGTCGATTAACTGTCCACTATATTCAGTATCTACTGATTGGTGCAGGTTTATGTATGTTTTATCTTTTAACCCTGGCACTTGCTGAACATATTGGTTTTATTGCTGCCTATATCCTCGCCAGTAGCAGTGTAATATTAATGATTACCAGTTATGCCTGGTCTGTACTAAAAACACCATTCCGAGCATTATTACTGGGTATTATTCTTATTTGTCTTTATGGATTCTTATATACACTATTACAAGAACGCGACTACTCCCTACTATTAGGATCTGTCGGGCTGTTTGCAGCATTATCTGCAATCATGTTCTGTACCAGAAAAATAGACTGGAATAGCAAAGGTAACGAACTGCTCAATAGCAGTACACAGAAATAGTGCCAAGTTAATATCATTGCAAACATTTGGAAGGGACTTTAAATGTTTGCTTTTATAAGTAGTTATCACCTTTCACAAATCATTTTATTTAATCCAAAAAATCAGCCAAGCGGCCCATGTCTAAACGTCTTTCCCACCACGTTGTTGTTTGAATTGACGCATACACTATGATGCTTCTCTCACAATTACATAAAAATAACTTGCTATTGCATATCTACCACAGTTCCCTCTTTGGTATTACTGAAGCTATTCGCATAATACCCAACCTGTTTGAATTAACTGTAAGGGACAAGTATGGGTCTTGGAAACTCAAGCTTATTTATGTTTTCAGTCGAAGGCTGTAATGATGAGTTTCGTGTTGTTGAATTCAAAGGCAGAGAGCAAATTTCGTCTCCGTTTTATTTTACGGTGGCGGTAGCCTGTTCAAATTTTGAGCTTTCAACCAGTGCACTTATAAATAAGCCTGCTTGTCTCACCTTCAGCGCAGAAGAAGCTCCCAGATATGTACATGGCATAATTGTCAATATCGAGCTTATTGACACTGGACGTCGTTTTGCCAGTTATAAAGTTGTCCTGGCACCAAAACTCTGGCGGCTAGAAAAACGTACACAAATGAAGATTTTCCAACAGCAGGATGCTTCGCAAATCATTAAAACCCTATTAAAGGATGCAGGGCTGAAAGAAGGGGATGACTTCAAAATAGAAATCACAGGAGAACTCCCGCAGCGTACATATACAACACAGTATCTTGAAACAGATCTTGAGTTTTTTAATCGAATTTTAGCCGAGGATGGGCTTCACTATCATTTTATTTTTGAGCAAAACCGGCATGTGTTACTTATCAGTGACACACAGTATATTTTTAAACGCCTGCCGGTTACCCCAGAAATCCCTTATATCCGCCACACAGGATTATTAAAACGCGATTACACAATTCATGACTTCAACTTACAAAGCAAAGTGCAACCAAATAAAATTACAGTTAAAGATTATAACTTTACTAAACCATCTCTTAAACTTGAAATCAGTGAGCAAACAAACCAAGGAGACTTCGAGGTTTATCATCATGGCGGGCTATTCCAAAAGCCTGATATCGGTCAGAAACAAGCACAAACGCAACTTAAAGCTTTTCAAGCCTTAAAAGAAACAGGACTCGGAGAAAGTAACTGCGTTTATTTAAGTGCAGGTAAACTATTCAAGCTCACAGAACATAATAACCCCGCGCTCAATCAAGAGTATTTACTGTATGGCATAAGTCACTATGGTTCTCAACCCCAGTCACTAGAAGAAGGGGCTAGCGGAGGGCCAAGCGGCTACTCATCAAGCTTTATATGTATTCCTAATAATGTTGAGTTTAAAGCCCGAGCACCAAAGCCCACCATCAACAAGCGTAACCGCTTCAATGGCATACAAAACGCAATGGTAGTGGGACCGGCAGGGGAAGAGATTTACACTGACCAGTATAGTCGTATAAAAGTACAGTTTAACTGGGATAAAGACGGTAAATCTAATGAGAAATCATCCTGCTGGATCCGTGTAGCACAACCTTGGACAGGTGCATCTTGGGGAGCGGTTCAGATTCCACGTATTGGCCAAGAAATCCTGCTAAGCTTCGTCAATGGTGATCCTGACAGACCATTAATAAAAGGTGTGCTGTACAATGGCCGTAACAAACCACCTTACAAATTACCTGACCAAAAAACAAAAACAACAGTAAAAACATGCAGTACACCAGGAGGTCAAGGTTTTAACGAGTTACGCTTTGAAGACAAAAAAGCGCAAGAGCAAATTTTTATCCATGGTGAACGCGATCAAGATATAAAAATTGAGAACGATAAGGACCTCAAAGTATGCCATGATCGTCACCTCGTAGTAGATAAACAAAACCATATTCATATAAAACAGCTTCTCAGTGAAAGCATACACGGCACATGGAAAGAAGACTTGTGGAAAAAACAATTCATTACTGTAAAACAGAACTTTACTGAAAAATCTGCTAAAAATTATAACCGTGAAGCAGGAAAAGAAATCCATATCAAATCATCTGGTAAACTAGTGTTTGATGCTGGTATGCAGATGTCTGTATCTGGCTCAGGAAGTTACTTCACACTAGATCCCTCTGGAGTGAAAATTAATGGGCCTACAGTGCGGATGAATGCTGGAGGGAGTGCTACTAGAGGCACCAGTTCTGAAGAAAAAATACCTGAAAAAGCCGATGAAGCAAACGATAAAGTTGTTATTATACCTACTGGCCAAGGTAAAAAAAAGCAGGGGAAAGGGATAAACAAGCCTAAGCAACAACCTAATAAGGGTTCAGGAAAAAATCCAACGGCTCAAACTAGTAAAGTTGAGTCAAATAACTCAGACCGAAAACAAAAACCATCTCAAAATAATACAAATGATATTAATATTATAGAAGACACTATTCCATTAAATCGTTACTCAAGACCAGGAACTAAACTTAAAGATGTAAAAGGAGTTGTAATACATTGGGTAGCAGTACCCAAAGCAAAAGCAAAAACAATTAGAGATAACTTTGAGAAGATAGAAAGAGAAAAGAGATTTGCTTCGGCACATTTTGTTGTCGGCCTAGAAGGTGAAATAATAAAAGTTATTCCTGAAAATGAGGTCGCCTATCACGTTGGAGCTAAAATATACAAAAATGGAATTCAAAAAAAATTAGGTAACTATCCAAATGCACATACTTTAGGTATAGAATGCTGTCATCTGGATAGTAATGGGAGTATGGCCAAGGCCACATGGAACTCTTTAGTTTCTCTAGCTTCATCTTTACTAAAGAAATTTGGTTTAACTGAAAGTGATTTATACCTTCACCAAGATGTAACAGGAAAACCTTGCCATAAATATTTCGTCGATAATCCAATAGAATGGGCAAACTTTAAAAATGAAGTAAAAATAAAAATGTAGCCTATGGAAAGTCACTCATATAAGCAAAGGTTATCAATGAAAAACTATTTAGCCATTTTTATATTTTGTATTGCAAGCAGTTTGTGGGCAAAATCACCAAGTGTTAATAATAACTGTAACATGCAATCATCAGCATCAGATAAGCCTATCTCTAATCAGAATTTGTCAAGAGAGTATAATCGAAAGGGTATGGCTGCCTATCGAAGAAATAAACTTATAGAAGCAAAAAATTTTTTTTATTGTTCCCTTATCAAGGATTATAACTACGCTCTTGCTCATTACAACTATGCATCCACTCTAGCTCTACTTGACCAAAAGACTATTTCTGACCCTTGTTATAATCCTACTTTAGAAAACATGCAAAAGCACTTAGTTCGGTCTATTCAACTTGATCCTGGTCGAAGGCAACGTCTGAAGAATGATAACGATTTTGATAAAATAAGGGATAGCTATTTTTATAAATATGTTACTTTCGATATTAAGCTAGAAAAAATATCTGACTTATTTCACAAAGTTGGCACATGGCATGCACAAACTATAGGTGTTTTTCCTGTGGCAAAACTTATTTTTGAAAATGAAAGCAATGTGTTATTAAAAACTTATAATTTTAAAGCTTTAAGTCAAACTGCTGGTTGGTCAAAGGGAGTACCCGCTATATACTCTATTGATAGTAATACATTAAACATAGAGTTTAAAAATAAAAAGTCAGACTCACTTAGTGGAGAAATCAAATTTATCATCAAAAAAAATGTTTTACTTGACATAGAAATCTCTACTGATAAATTTGGTATTTTTAAAGGGTATCAAGATGATTGTAATGCATAAATAAACCCTTTGCTAATTGTATAGCTTTACTAAAAAATAGCCTCCAACTTTACCTTTGTAACTTTCCTAACAGTTTATTAAGCTTGATCTAAAAATAGGCATTATTTGTGAGCATCCAGGATTTATTTAATATTTTTCATTCTATAGCATTTGCACTAGCTGCTCATATGACAATTAAACTTCATGGCTATCTATTCACAAAACTCTCTTACGAGTGGCTTAAAACGCATTACCCATATCCTGTTGCTGTGCTCCTTCCGACTACCTAACTATACCCTTCACGAATGATTTCTAGGTTTTGTTATCATCATTCCTCGCCCCAATCACCTATTATTTATAGGCTCATGGGGTCTCGTTACTCGATGGCCGCACCTAAAAACCATTCGTATTGGGTATCGATTGCTTAATACTGCTTCGTAGTGCTTTACATTACTTAATCAGGTAACCATTCACTTTATATGGGAATTTTAGATTATTTGTAATTATTCTGATGTAAGTGCTTCACAAAATTCAGCGGGATTAATTAATACTTACCACTATTGATACTTACCACTATTGATACTTACCACTATTGATACTTACTGCTATTTACACTTTCTTATTTCAGTAATCCATGCACATTTATACTTTTAATGAAGTATTATTCCTATGTTTACGCGATATAACAGCGCCCAAAAAACCCAATAAAATAAGTAAAAACGAACTCGGTGCAGGCACAGGTGTTGGATCTAAACAATCGCTACACTCTGCAAGTGTAACATTAAACCAATCTTGATTAGGCAGATTACCATATTTTTGAGTTAATGCTGTTTTCCAATCATTCGAAGGATCAGGCATTTTCCATTCGAAGTTCGTTTTTGTTACTGTAAAATCCACTAACTCATCAACGCCTATCATACCTACATCATTATAAGCAATTTCATACCCCCATAGCCAACCAATCAATGGTGCAACTTGGTACGTATCATCTTTTGCGGTTTTAGCGTTATCTCCCATCTTTTCACTAATGAGGCATACTAGCCAAGTTTCGAACTGTAACTCTAGTTTATTATCTGCTTCTGTCTTTGCGTCAAGCATAAATGTACTTGGTTTATCGTAGAAAGTAGGGAATTCAGACTCATCATAATATGGTTTAAAGTCAAATGGATCACCTTGATATCCGCCAGGAGGAGTATCAATAAGTGGTACTGGAAGTGCAGACCCATCATGGTATTTTTTAGGGGTGGGGTCATCGAAAACATTGATCGATTGAATATAGTGGTATTCTCTATTGGTTTTAGTTGCCACAAATTGACCATCAATTTCAACCCCCGCTAACCACATTGTTTTATAGGGATCATATTTGTCAATTTCCATTGTCCCACATTTTACACCATCACAGAACACATCTTTTGTTTCAATAGGAACTGCATTAGCAACTAATGGGAAGCCTATCGCTGAGATAATTATTGACATATTTAACAATGATTTTTTCATAGCCAAGACCTGATTTCAGATATTTATTATTTTCCTTAAACTTAATATTTTGCTTCCATTTAAAACCTTTAAAATACAGACTTTAATACAACTTGCACTTAATTATTCTCGACAAGCTTGATCACCGATATAATACTTTTAAAAGTGAACAGCTTGATTATTACACAGCAGTCTCTATAGAAAATGCGATCAACACAAAAATAATAGTGTGCTGGAAGGTAACCATATTTCCAGATATATACCCTTCGTTTTGAGTATAGGAAGGCATACTTCATGCCATGAGGATCAACAGCTCAACTGGTAGCAGCTCAGAAAAAACTGGCATTCATTTCGACAAAATAATTGACAGAAAAAAGATCATCTTATTTTTGCATGTACCATTAAACTACATATCATTTTTATAAACGTCTTTTTTAAACTCTAAAAACATACTATTTAAAAATCATCACTCCCTCATACATATCAGCATATTTTCTACATTTGTTTGCAATAATTTTTACTTCTATACACTTACTGAATCTTTTTTATGCGCACTGTCCATAGCACTTGACCAACGGACCAACGTAGCTGTTCTAGTGTGCTTCTAGCACATAATTAGGGTTTGTGGCAGACTAAAATGCATCGTGATCAGTGCTTTTGAATACTAATGGTAGTAGGAATGCAGTTTACGCACAATGATATAGATGTCACACCATAGAGTAATGCCGGAGTAATTGCCTAGGATTATTTTACTTCCGCCGCAGTCGCTTATTAACCGTAAAAAAAGTGTTATTAATATAATAAGGACGCTGGTTAAAGTGCAGCATACTAAGAGGCTGTAGTTTAAATAAAGCGAACGCTTACCTCTTTAATAATACGCAATGAAGCAGTCTATGGTTTAATATTTAGAGGTAGCCTGTTTCACTACAAATAGAAAGGGTTATGGGATGACTGCTTGTTTAAAAATAGCAGTATAACCCCAACAAAGGGTATCCCTTCATAAGAGATATATCCTTCGTCTTGGGTATATATAAAGGCTTTTGGGCATTGTAAAAGAAGAGCTTCTGGAGGTTGTTCTCAAAAGATGATTTTCTTAAGAACATTGTACTTGATTGCCTCAGCAGCCTCACTGAGTGTAAGTGCTCAACAAACAAACTTAGCAGGTCAAACAATACACTTCTGTGGTGACGGTGCAGAATGGCCACCCTACCACTTCTGGAAGCGTGTAAATGGTGAAAAAACGAAAGAAATTACTGGCTATGATGTTGACATCATTACCGAAATTTTATCAAAGCATCAAATAAAGGCTGCATTCTTTCTTCCACCTTGGAAACGTTGCCTGCTTGAAGTAGAAAAAAACACTAAGTACCAGGTCGCGCTAAGCTCTTCCTATAGTGATACCAGGAATAAGCTTTTTTTATATAGCAACTCTTACTATTCGATTACACCTAAGTTTTTCTATTCAACAAAAAGGTATCCAAATGGTCCACCTAATATTGATTCAGTAAAACAGCTTCTGAGCTATGAAGTCTGTGGACTACACTCCTATAACTATACTGGTTTTGCAGAAGGTATTCGAAACGAAGATATTAATATGATCGCTAAAAAATTCGATCAGGTGATATCTTTGACACTTAAAAATCGATGCGACCTCTTTTTAGCGCGTTATGAAATTCTCTCTGGCTTTGCGAGCATTGGTGAAGACTATCTGAGTAGCGGTGATATTAAGGCAATGCCTATACCTCATGGCAAATCAGACCCTTTTTATTTGTTGATATCCAGACAGTTTAAGTACGCTTATGAACTTAAGGGAATTTTAGATGAAGGCTTTGCTGAATTAGAAAGGACAGGAAAAATGCAACTTATTTTAGATAAGTATATAAAGTAAAGTCTTGTCATTTATGTCGCTGTGGGCAACCTCTACCCACAGCGACATAAATGACACGTCAGTTCGGCAAGATCAATAAATGAGCGTTATCATAATGGCTTAGCATAAGATCCCTCATCTCATCAGGATTTTTACTATTAACAACAGGATTATCTGCCGTACTATGAGAGGAGTTTTCCTCAGGATGAACAAAGGTAATCAACCTTGAAACCCAAAATCGAAATGCTGCAAACTGCAATATAACTGGCCATGCAGTTCGTTCTTCCTTAGTAAATGGTCGAACGTCATGGTAGGCTTTTAATAATGCATTTGTTTTAACTTCATCCAATACTAAACTATCTTGCCGACACCAGTCGTTAACGGTTACAGCAATATCGTATAGCCAATAGTCGTAGCAGGCATTATAAAAATCTATGATTCCTGTAATACGATCCCCAGTAAATAACGCATTATCATGAAATAAGTCACCGTGAATAATACCTTGGGGGATATTCACCGAATCAAAAAACTGTTGGAAACGTTTTAACTGCTTGTTAAGTAACTCAGCATTATCAGAGGAAACTAAGGGTGTTAGACGTTCAACTTGAGTGGCCAACCAAGCCATTCCACGCTGATTTTCTTGTTTAAGCGGGCAATCAGTCGCAGCCTGATGAATCTTACCTAACATTTCACCAATAGCATGGCACTGTTCATGATTAGGGATAGGGCTATGCTTTCCTGCAAGACACACCTGTAGTAACGAAGGTTTACCATGTAAGTCATGCAATGCTTGATTTGAAGCATCTTTTAATGACTTTGGTACAGGTAGCGCTTTGTCAGCCAACAAATCCGTTAGACTGACAAAAAAAGGCATTACATCATGGGGTAAATATTCAAAAATAGTTAAAACATAACGCGTTGTATTATCATTGCACTTTAAATCAACAAAATAATTGGTATTTTCAACGCCAGCAGCAATGCCTTCATAGTGTACTAACTTCCCTAATGAATATTTACTAATAAAGTGTTCAACTTCAGTTTGGCTCAGGTGTGTATAGACCGACATAACTACTGCTCAAAAAAATTGACTTACCACTCTAAAATTTTCCAAGAAGGAATAAGCATCTCGGGACGATCAGTTCGAATATAATTACCTTCACCATCAGCAGCCACAAGAAAATAAGGCTTGCCTATCTTAGGTACAACTTTGATTGCGTACACAAAGCCATTGTGACGGTACTCATGAATAATTTTATCCTTACTTTCACGAATCACAACATCATTGCTAGGTCTTATTGGCTCATCTTCAGCAATCACTGCAGTATTCACAGCGCCAGTAAAGCAAAACGCAAGTAAAGCTTTAATGAGTAAACGTTTCATAGGTTACTCCACACGTTATATTGATATTCCTGTAGGGTGACATGAGTGTCATTGGACCACTAAGTATAAGCGTATCACTTTATAAACGTCACCTACTGCAGATCAAACCACTGGGTATGCAACACCTATTCTGTTAACACACTCAATAACTCATACAACACTCAATGGATTTTAAACCCAAAACTAAGGGTACGGCTGATTATCACAAATAATATACCTATAGCGAAGGATATATCTCAGAAATCAAAAACACTTCTGCAAAGAACCACATATTGCAATAAGCGTATTGCTGGTATCGTATATATTTGATGTCCTTACTTAAGTAAAATTGGCCTCTTTTGCCAACCATTCAGTGTGTGCCACAATATATAGCCACCAAAGTGTATAGCCAGTAAGAATGGTATAACGAGTATGAAGGGTGTTACACGCTTCATTAATGCACATGAATGTACTCTCCTCATCCATTATTAACGATCACTAATTGAATCAATGACCACGCAAACGACCAAAAAACCACTTGTTCTTGTTGATGGCTCTTCTTACTTATTTAGAGCTTTTCATGCCATGCCAGCTTTGACCAATTCTTCTGGGGAGCCAACGGGGGCAGTTCGCGGTGTAATTAGTATGATTCGCCGTTTACAAAAGGATTATCCCAATAGTTCTGTGGTGGTCATTTTTGATGCAAAAGGCCCTACATTTCGCAATGAAATATATGCTGACTATAAAGCACATCGCCCGCCTATGCCTGACGAACTTCGGCTACAAATAGAGCCTATTCACCAAATTATTAAAGCAATGGGCTTACCCTTACTGGTTATTGATGGGGTTGAAGCTGACGATGTTATTGGGACTCTCGCCAATGAAGCAACCTCAAAAGGTATTGAAGTTATCGTATCAACCGGGGATAAAGACCTAGCTCAGTTAGTCAGTCAGCATGTGACGTTGATTAACACAATGAATGATCGTACTACTACTGTTGAAAGCCTCCAGGAAAAGTTTGGCTTTGGTCCTGAACTGTTTATAGATTATCTTGCACTGATGGGCGATAAGGTCGATAACATTCCAGGTGTTCCTGGGGTAGGAGACAAAACGGCGCTCGCTTTATTGCAGGGGTTAGGCAGTCTAGATAGTATTTATCAACAGCTGGACCGCATTGCTGAGCTAAATTTTCGTGGCTCAAAAAGCATGGCGAAAAAACTCGAAGAGTACAAAGAACAAGCCTACTTATCCAGAACCTTGGCAACAATTAAAACAGATGTAGACCTCCCTATATCCCTTGAAACAATTAATATAAAAGATGCTGATAACGAAGCGTTGATAGCACTCTTTACCCAACTGGAATTTAAAGGCTGGCTTGAGGAGCTACTTGGCAATCAGCAACAAGAAGCACCAGCAGAAAGCAAGCAAGCCCCTGCTAACTATCAAACTATTTACACCAAAAAAGACTTCCAAGACTGGTTAGATCGACTGAAAAAAGCACCAATAATTGCATTTGATACCGAGACTACCAGCTTAAACTATATGGATGCAGAAATTGTCGGTGTGTCATTTGCGGTGCAAGCAGGTGAGGCTGCCTATGTGCCTGTGGCTCATACTTACCCTGGTTGTCCTGACCAATTAGATCGTGACTGGGTACTCGCTCAGCTAAAGCCTTTGTTAGAAGCTGAAAAACCAGGCAAAGTGGGTCAAAACCTTAAATACGACATGAGCGTCTTAGCTCGATATGATATCGAGTTACAAGGTATTGCCGCTGACACTATGCTGGAATCTTACGTACTAAATTCCACAGCAACACGACATGATATGGACAGCTTAGCGCTCAAATACCTAGGCTATAAAACAACCCACTATGAAGAAGTTGCAGGCAAAGGCGCAAAACAAATCACCTTTGACCAGGTTGGCATTGAGCAGGCTGCACCTTATGCAGCAGAAGACGCCGATATTACACTGCAATTGCATCATACACTGAAGCCAAAACTAGAAGCAGAATCTAAACTGGCATCACTTTGTGATTCGGTTGAAAAGCCTCTGATATCAGTACTGTCTCGAATGGAGCGCCATGGTGCGCTTATAGATTGTGGATTGTTAAACAAGCAATCAACAGAGCTGGCTAAACGATTGACCGAGTTAGAACAGCAAGCCTATGATGCTGCCGGGCAAACATTTAATCTTGGCTCACCGAAACAGTTACAAGAAATATTTTTTGAAAAACTCAAGCTACCTGTTATTAAAAAGACACCCAAGGGTCAACCTTCTACTGCTGAACCTGTTTTACAGGAGCTTGCACTGGACTACCCCTTACCCAAGCTTATTTTAGAGTATCGAGGTCTCAGTAAGTTAAAATCAACTTATACTGACCGGCTTCCAGAACAAATTAATCCCCACACTGGTCGTGTTCATACATCATTCCATCAAGCAGTCACAGCAACTGGGCGACTTTCGTCTTCTGATCCTAACTTACAAAATATTCCTATTCGCTCAGCAGAAGGCCGACGAATTCGTCAGGCGTTTATTGCTCCAGAAAGCTACAAAATTGTTTCAGCCGATTACTCACAAATTGAGTTACGCATCATGGCACATCTTTCTGCCGACAGTGGTTTAAAAAATGCGTTTGCACATGGCATGGATGTCCATAAAGCCACTGCAGCAGAAGTATTTGGCGTACCTCACGAACAAGTCACTGACAACCAACGACGCAATGCTAAAGCCATTAACTTTGGCTTGATTTATGGTATGTCTGCTTTTGGACTCGCAAAACAGCTGGGTATTTCTCGGCAATCTGCCCAAGAGTACATTGACCTGTATTTTGAGCGATATCCAGGGGTGTTGAATTACATGGAGTCAATCCGTCAACAAGCGGCTGACCAAGGTTATGTTGAAACGTTAATGGGCCGCCGTTTATACCTGCCAGAAATTCGCTCACGTAATGCAATGCAACGTAAAGCTGCTGAGCGCACCGCCATCAATGCACCGATGCAAGGCACAGCTGCAGATATTATCAAACAAGCCATGATCGCTGTTAACCAATGGCTGATGATGGAAGACATTAAAGCCAGCATGATTATGCAAGTACACGATGAGCTGGTATTTGAAGTCCAGCAAGATCACGTAGCACTTCTCACCGAAAACATTAAGTCACTGATGGAACAAACCACACAACTCGATGTTCCCTTACTAGTAGAAGTGGGTATCGGAAATAACTGGGATGAAGCGCACTAACGTGCGTTTCATAAAAACTCTGTGCTAACTCTACACATTTTTATACCGTTTATCGGGGGAAATATTTTTCTTCCAAAAAGAGGAACTTCTACCAACAGGCTTAGTCTTATCAATTAAGCGGTCGTGATGACTGACTTAACTACTCCTTATATGTTTAGTGTTGGCACTTCCTCCGTTAAGCCCCCAAGTTAGCGGAGTCTATGAAAGCTCCAGTTGCTGATCTCCCCCAAGTAACTGGAGCATTTTTTATGGGCTTCTATTAATTCTTTTCATCCAACAACCAAGTAGACAACTGCTGCTTTAACTCATCAACTCCCATCTTATTTAAAGAAGAAAACAACTGTAGCGTAACAAGATTGCCAAAAGGCTTTAACTCACGTTGTACTTTCAGCGCAGCTTGTTTGGCGGCTCCAAATTTTAACTTGTCACTTTTCGTCAGCAGGATATGAACAGGCTTTTGGTAGAACTCAGCCCACTCCAGCATAATTTGGTCAAACTCTTTTAGTGGATGGCGAATATCCATCAATAGTATTAAACCAATCAGCGAGTCACGCTTTTGTAGGTAATTTTCAAGGTGCTGCTGCCACTCAGCTTTCACTGCCTCAGGAACTTTTGCATAACCATAGCCAGGTAAATCCACTAAACGAAGTGTTTCAGTAAGACTAAAAAAATTGATTAGCTGAGTTCGACCGGGCGTTTTACTGGTTCGAGCCAGTTTCTTTGAGCCAGTTAATGCATTCAGTGCGCTAGACTTGCCCGCATTGGACCGTCCAGCAAACGCAACCTCACGGCCAACATCCTCAGGACATTGTGATAACTTGGCTGCACTTTTAATAAAGGAAGTTTGCTCAAAATTCAGGGGGTGTTGAGACTGTTCTGGACTCATACGTTTCTCAGTTAATAACAAGTTTCAAAGCTTTTCGGCACATTCTATTGATCTTATCCTAACACTCCATAGCTGAATAATATCCCGAAAAATAATACCTATTTGAAGACCGTTGTTGTATGTACGTTCCCGTTAAGTTGCAGATTAGTGTATAATCCATCCGCCAAGGCGTAAGCCACTATAAAATAATGTAATTTACGCGTATTATTCGACTTCCTGCAAGCTTACCCTCAGCGATGTAGTTGTTTAGTAAGATTGTCAAGCGCTGACAAAACCACTTAACACCTAACCGCGACGGGTAAAAGTCAGCTGTTGTGTGAGATTTTTTTAACACGCCATACAGCCATAGTCATACAGAGCAGGTGAGATCAATAAACAAGGCGGCCTGTAATGTATTAGCATTATAGGGATAAATAAACACTACGACTTGCTGGTACTGGATTAGCTGATGAAAAGAGTACTTTTTTTTAGCTGCATATTGACGATGGGGGTAACGGGTCTAGTTCACGCAGCTGAAGGTGATGTCACGGCAGGAAAAGCAAAATCAGCGGTATGTTCTGCTTGCCACGGTGCCACAGGCATCAGTGCTGCCCCAAACTTTCCTCACCTTGCTGGACAAGGACAACGCTACCTGCTTAAACAACTTATAGATGTTAAGTCAGGTGCGCGCAGTATTCCTGAAATGACTGGCTTTGTTGCTAGTTTATCTGAACAGGATATGGCCGATATTGCAGCTTATTATGCTTCACAAAAACCCCCTGTTGGCGCAGCAAAGGCAGACAAAGTTGCCTTAGGTGAACGTATTTACCGAGCAGGCCATAAAGAAAAAGGCATCCCTGCTTGTAATGCTTGTCATTCACCTACGGCTAAAGGCAATGAATTAGCAGGCTTCCCAATGTTATCTGGACAGTTTGCTGACTACACAGCCAAACAGCTTAGAGATTTTCGTGAAGGTGAGCGAACCAATGATGGTGATACGAAAATCATGCGCACTATTGCAGAAAAGCTAAGCAATAAAGAGGTTGATGCCGTTTCAAGTTATGTACAAGGCTTGCGATAACATTTTATGTAAAGCCCCAGATTCATATCTTTTTAGCAAAAATAAACCCGGCATCAGCCGGGTTTATTTTTTAGCTGTATAAATGACCTTTTAACGGCTAGTTACCATCAAAACCTGAGATTGCCCCATAAAACTCAGGACGACGATCCCGAAACAGTCCCCAGCTCTGTCTTGCTAAAGCCGCATCATCCAAATTAACCGTCGTTATAACTGTATGCTCTTGCACCCGATCAGCTTGTGCTAATACTTCTCCGGTATAACCAGTGATAAAAGAGCTACCGTAATAAGTAGAATTAAATGATGAGGCTGGCTCTTGACCTACTCGATTGGCAGCAATAACAGGCACCATATTTGCCGCACTATGTCCTTGCATGGTTCGTTGCCAGTGGGCTTGTGAGTCCAGTGTCGGATCTTGTGGCTCATCACCAATAGCCGTTGGGTAAAGTAGAGCTTCAGCACCCTGCAGTACCATGACTCGAGCAGCTTCAGGAAACCACTGATCCCAGCAAATACCCACACCTAAACACCCATACTGCGTTGACCAAACTTTAAACCCAGTGTCGCCAGGAGAAAAATAATACTTCTCCTGATAGCCTGGACCATCAGGTATATGGCTTTTCCGATAAATGCCCATGATCTCACCTGAGGCATCGATCATTGCTAACGAATTAAAATAGCTTTGCCCTGCACGCTCAAAAAAGCTAATAGGTAACACCACCTTAAGCTGCTTAGCCAATTTAGACATGTGCTGCAGTAAGTCACTATCCTTGGCCGTCTGCGCTTGTTTAAAAAACTCAGGCTTTTGCTCTTTACAAAAATAGTGTCCTGCAAATAGCTCTGGTAGCAGAATAACTTGTGCATCCTGTTTTGCAGCCGCTGTTACCAATGTTGAAGCATATTCAACATTTTTCGCATAATCATCACTGCATGCCATCTGAATGGCCGCAAATGTCACCAAACGACTCATGGCGTAATCACTCTTCTAAGTACGTATAGCCAGTAATTCCCTGGCACAGCTCGCTTAATAAACGCGCCTGCTCTTCCGCCGCAAGGTTAGACTGCTCCAGTTGCCTTTGGTAGGAGCTCATAAGCGCATCCGGTTGTTGATCAACATATCTCAACATGTTTTCAACAGTGTCACCGTGTTTAATTTGTTCAACCTGATAGTTCCCCTGTCCATCAACACGCACAGAAACAGAATCAGTATCCCCAAACAGGTTGTGCATATCTCCCAGGATTTCCTGATAAGCTCCCACCAGAAAAAAGCCAAGCAAATAGGGCTTATCTGCCTTATAGGTAGGAAGTGGCAGGGTTGACTCCAAGCCTTGGCCATCCACATATTGCTTAATCATGCCATCAGAGTCACAGGTAATATCCTGAATCACCCCGCGAACAGCAGGCGCTTGATCAAGACCTGATAGCGGTAAAATTGGAAAAATTTGTCCTATCCCCCAGGCATCAGGTAACGACTGGAAGAGTGAAAAGTTAACAAAAAACTTATGCATAAGCTTTTCATTAAGCTCATCAATAATGACGCGATGAGCACGATTACGATGATTCAAATACGTCACCAGCTGTGCACAAGTGGCGAAGTGTATTTCTTCTGCCAACGCTCGTTCCTGCAACGTCGTTACACCATGGGTAAATAGTGAGTTCACCTCAGCCATGTCATCCTGAGTGTCATGATAAATTTCAACTAAGGCACGGTCATTTCGACGCTGACTGAGTGTTGAAAAGTCATGCCACATATTATGTAGTAGTTGATGAGCATCATCACTAGGCTCAGCTGGCTGGGAAATGTTTGGTGCTTCAACGCCAATCACATTAGTGATTAATAGCGCATGATGAGCAGTAAGCGCCCGTCCTGACTCAGAAATTAGCCGTGGGTGTGGCAGGTCATGTTCACGGCAAATAGTGCTAAAGGCATAGACCACATTATTTGCATACTCCTGCATATTGTAGTTACTGGAGCAGTTACTTTGTGAGCGGGTGCCTTCATAATCAATGCTAAGTCCACCCCCAACATCCACTATTTTAATGGCTGCACCAAGCTGCTGTAATGCCATAAAAAAGCGTGAACACTCTCTTAAACCTGACTGAATATCACGAATATGCGCTATTTGACTGCCCATATGGAAGTGTAATAACTGCAAACAGCCAAGAGCATCATGGGTTTTTAGTTTTTCTACAACATCAAGTACCTGTGCTGCAGATAAGCCAAACTTTGATTTTTCGCCACAGGATGTTTCCCACTTGCCTCTACCCTGTGAGGCCAGTTTTGCACGAACACCAATACGTGGCGTTACATTAAGATCTGCAGCTTCTGATAAAATAAGGTCTAGCTCAGAAATTTTTTCAATAACAATATAAACTTGATGACCTATACGCTCACCAATCAAGGCCAGACGAATATACTCCCGGTCCTTATAGCCATTACAGATAATGACTGAATTACTCTCCGCCGCAAAACCCAAAACAGTTAATAGCTCAGCTTTACTGCCTGCCTCTAATCCCAGTTGTTTGACACTTGTTTCCGCCTGACTTGCCAGCAAGCCTTCAACAACCTGACGGTGCTGGTTAACCTTAATAGGGTAAACGGCAACATAATCACCTTCATACTCATACTGTGTTATTGCATTGTTAAATGCATTACATAGTTTGTGTACTTGGTTTTGTAAAATATCAGGAAAGCGCACAAGCACTGGGAGGCGGGTATTTTCCTGCTGAAGATCAGCCGTTAGCTCAGCTAAATTAACAGAGCTTTCTTTCGTTGGGTGAACAACAACATCACCTTGCTCACTTACCGAAAAATAGCCATTACCCCAAAATTGTACATTATACGTGTCTAGCGCATCAGACACAGTCCAATCATTGTTCACTGCAAGCCCCTTAATAAAAAAGGCGGATGGGGTTGAGTACGCAGAACGCACGACCGTTCATGAAGCGCACTCATTCTTGGTTTTTGGGTAAAGACCTGTGGTCTTTTATTTTATAGCTATTGCATCTAATGCCTGATGGATATACTGCGGCAATGCAAATGACCCACAGTGTATATCAGGGTTGTAATAACGAGTTTGTATATCACTCGCCTTAAATCGTTGTACGATATCCGCCGATGGCTGCTCACGTAGTTGAGTATTATTTGTAGCCCACGCGAAGGTCATGATCCCACCTATGTAAGTAGGTACGGCTGCACTATAAAAGCTCACATCCTTAAAATAAGGTGTTAAACGCTGATATGTGGTAGTCACTTCGCTTAACTGCATATAAGCCACCCCATTTTGGGTCACTAATATGCCGCCATCTTTTAAACATCGCTTACAACCATCATAAAAGCGAGAGCTAAATAAAACTTCACCTGGCCCCACAGGATCAGTTGAGTCAGAAATAATGACATCAAACTGTTCTTGTGTCGTATTAACGAAGTCAACACCATCGGCAATCACTAAATGAGTACGAGCATCATCAAATGCACCATTAGAGTGGTTTGGTAAATACTCACGACACATGTCAACCACTTGCTGGTCAATTTCAACCATAGTGACATGCTCTATGTGAGGATGCTTTAGCACTTCTCGTAACATGCCACCATCACCACCACCAATAATTAACACACGCTTTGCATTACCATGGGCCATTATGGGTACATGAGCCAGCATTTCATGGTAAATAAATTCATCTGCTTCTGTGGTTTGAATAATGCCATCTAATGCCATGACACGGCCAAACACCTTGTTTTCAAAGATAATAAGGTGTTGATGTTCCGTTTTGTTTTCAAATAAAACCTTATCTACCACAAACCCCTGCAAATAATGCTTGTGCAGCGTCTCCAGATAAGTTTCTCTCTGGTCAATCTTTGTCAGCATTTTTAATTCCTAGCGCACCGCGTTACTTAGAGACTTTACCACGCATCAGATCACTCACATCTGTTCGTGTAGGAGTAAAAGCTTGCTCTAGTATGGGAATGGCTTTATGAGGTTCAGCATCACCACACATAAAAACATCAAACGCAGCAAAGTTACGCTCGGGCCAAGTATGGACACTGATATGAGACTCTGCCAGGACAGCAACACCAGAAATACCCCCGTTTGGAGTAAAGTGATGTAGATGTATATGAAGCAGTGTTGCGCCTGCAACTTCTACAGCATCACGAAGTGTTTGCTCCATGAGCTGAAGGTCATCAAGCTTAGTAGCTTGCCATAAGTCGATAATAAGATGAGATCCCGCAAATGTTACACCATCTCGTGTAATAAAATGGTCTTGAGCATCAAGGGATTCAGGGTGAAGATTTTCGTGGGTGGGCCAGCAGTCAGTTGTAGCAGGAACAACTTGAGCGTGAGTAAGGGTGTTTGGCATTTAAACAAACTCCAATCAGTTATGTGCACAGTGCATCAGGATGATTAGCTGTGCACCATTAGACCTTTAGAACCATAGGTACCTTCTTTTGTGAATTTCAGTTTTCAGTTAAAGCAATCTTGGGTATCTACCCCATCAGTCAACTCGCCGAGTACTTCTCGATTGCAAGCTACTTTATATAAGATAGATTAACTCTTAACGAAAACACGTATCTTCAAATAAAATCTTCTTGCAAGCTCAGGTAAAACACCTGTTGGCTTTTAAGTAAAACAAGGGGAACGCTGAAAAACCAGGACCAAAGTATCACAGAAAAATTACTCTCTGTGTTAATACCTTGTGTGGTGAAGCCTTCCCTAGAGCATTTGTGTTAGAAGATTTTTCGCGGATTCTAAGCATAATCACTGTAAAATGCGAGTGCTTTTTTCGGTATGAACTTGCTTAATCGCGACACCGCATTAAAACGACAGGTGTTTTATAGCAAATAAAAAACGCTCCCCCCCTTTAGCACAAACAAATCGCTAGACAATAAGTGACATAGTAAGAAAGAAAAATGGAACTGCTCCTTTATTGTACCCCTGCAACTATGTCAGACTTTGCTGCGCAAAATACTGCTAAGCGGAAATTTAAGCGATGAAGTACCCTTCTCGCAGAGTATAGTGAGTGAGCTTTTGTAAAGTTTTGTGGTCCAACTCAACCTGAGGCAAACTGAACTCAACTACCAGGAGTGAACGAAGAATGATTAAAAGCTTGTCCCGTTTAATGCTTCCTCTCGTCATCATGCCCGTTATGGCAATGGCTGCTGAATCCTTCCAAGAAGGGAAAGACTATATTGTCTTAGACCAGCCAGTAAAAACCGCTAGTGCTAACAAGGTGAATGTTACAGAAATTTTTACCTATAGCTGCCCTCACTGCTACAAGCTTGAACCCTACATCAACAAGTGGGCTGAAACTCTTCCTGAAGACGTCGAGTTCAAGCAAATACCTGCTGTTACTAAAGGCTTATGGGGGGTGCATGCGCGTCTCTTTTTCACAGTTAATGCTCTAAAATTAGATAAGAACGTGCATGAAGCCATTTTTGAGGCATTTCATAATGAGGGCAATAAGCTTGCTGCCCCAGAAGCCATGGCTAAGTTCTTAACAAAATATGACGTTAACAAGGAAACATTTGAACAAACATTTAACTCTTTTGGTGTGAGCAGCCAAATGAACCTGGCTGCAGCTAAATTTCGTAGTTACCGGCTCACTGGCGTACCTGCCGTTTTAGTCAATGGTAAATACCGAATCAATGCTCCAAAAGAAAAGGTCACTGCTGTTGCTGACTTCTTAATTGAAAAAGAAAGAAAGTTACTGCAAGAAAAGGCAGCTCCTGCATCAACAGCCAAAGTTGAAACAAAAGAAGAAGGCAGTGATGAAGCAAACGTGAAGTCTTCAGCAGCCAAAGAAGACTAACCAATGGCACAATAGACCTGCTTCCCATTATTAAGACAATTTAATAAGCGCAGCAGGTAGCGCCAGGAATGAGGTTTTTATGCTTCAGACATCCGTTAGAACGTTAAAGCAACTGGTTACTTCCCGAGAGCAAGCCCAGCCTGCACGAGCAAATGTGATGTCTGAAAATACCTTACGGCCACCTGCTGTAGTGTTAAGCAACCGGCTTAGAATGTTGAGCTTTAATATCCAGGTAGGTATTAACACTCAGCACTATCGACACTATGTGACTCGCAGCTGGCAGCATGTTTTACCTTCACAGCGCCGTAATGAAAACCTCGATCAAATTGCATATCTGTTAAGAGAGTTTGACCTTGTTGCGCTGCAAGAAGTCGACGGCGGAAGTATTCGCAGCGGTTACATTAATCAGACTGAATACCTGGCACGAAAAGGGCATTTTCCTTATTGGTATCACCAGCTTAACCGAGACCTAGGCCGATTTGCTCAACACAGTAATGGCTTTCTTTGTCGTGCTAACCCCCAGCAAGTTGAAGACCATAAGCTACCAGGTCGCCTTCCTGGTCGAGGTGCAATTGTTGTGCGCCTGGGCAATGAAGAAGAGCATATTATTATCGTCATGATGCACCTCTCATTGAGTCAACGCAGTCGCAATCGCCAGCTTTCCTACATCTGTGACCTTATTGCAGAACATAAACATATCGTCTTAATGGGTGATATGAATACTCATGCAGAGCAGCTACTAGAAAAAACCCCATTACGCTACGGTCATCTGCGACCCGTTCATAATGGTGAGTTTACCTTCCCCAGCTGGCGTCCCTCCCGATCAATAGATCACATCCTTGTCAGTGACAAAATAAAAATAAACGAGGTAAGTGTCCTCAATAAGCGTCTTTCTGATCACTTACCTGTTGCCGTTGAAATAGAGCTACCTTTTGAGCTGACCTTCCCCCAAAAATAAGCCGTTTTAGCCGATAACTTTCCTACCTTAGCCTTTAGGCTCTTCGCTAAGCTGTTATGTTTAAGATTTACCTGCGAATCAGATCAAATGTGCCATGCTTGTAAGGGTGTTAATGGTTCGTGAAGGTTATTGAAAACTAATAAGCCACAGAGCTTTGGCATGAAACAACGCAACAAGTCAGACCATACCAATGAAGATACTTCAGCTGATGAGGCTCGCTTACGCGCCAAGTACTTAGATGCCTTGGAACAGCTTGATCGCTTGGAGCAACAAGCCACAGGCAGCATTGATCAACTGCGTAAGACCCTGCTCGTCACTATTGTTCTATGTGAGGGTATGGCCAAGCCTTTAGATGAGCAGCTACAAACACTAAAGCAAAGTCTTAGAGGAGAAACACTGCAGCTTAATATCAGCCAGCATGTGGATAATTTTCAGCAGCAAGCAGATCGAGTTATTCAAGCACAGCCTCTTGCCAAGTCTTCTGAGGGTTTGGAGGCCATCTTCAGACATCTTCGGGATCATCCAGCATTAGCCAGTCAAAATAAAACCATCAAAGAAAATATTAAACAGCTCCAAAAACAGTCTCTTTTTCTTGCAGAGTTCCCTCACTATATCCAGTCACTAAAAGAGCTGATCACGCAGATTAATGAGCAAGGGGTAAAACATACTGACTCAAAGTACTTGGACACCCCCTCAGAGGAAGAAACAAATGATCGCCCGCTATCATCAAGCACAGATCTTGAAATATCCTCGTCCGTAATTGAACACTTGGACACAGAAGAAAATGTTGTTAGAGAGGCAGAGAGTGATCACTCAGCAAAAACTTCTTTTTGGAAAAAGCTATTTAAGCCATCTGACAAAACCAGCTTACCTAAAGACTTGACACTCCAGCCTGCTGCATCATTAACAGAAACTATAAAAGGTTTACAACCAGCAGGTTCTGATAAACAGGAGCAGATGGTCTTTAAGCGAATTGAGTCTTTGCTTAAAGAGTTCATCAACAGGCTACCCGCTGTTGATTCACTTTCTGATGATATTGACCTATTGAAAACCTTGTTAAATCAACCTTTAACTTGGTATGAACTTCTTCCAACACTGGAAAGCTTGACCGCTGTTGTCATTACTGTCATTCATCAAAATAGGGAAGACTTCCAACACTTTTTGCAAGAACTCAATGACCGGCTCGGTGATTTTCAGCAGCGCTTGATACAAGCTCAAGCAGGTATGAGTGCATCCCTTGACGATATCGCAGCCTTACAGAGTTCTGTTCAGGACAATGTAGGTAGCATTCGCGAATCCATGTCTTCAGCTTCAGACCTGCAAAGTTTAAAACATACTGTCGAAAGCCGCTTAGATAACATCCTTTCTTCGATGGAACGTTACCACCAGCAAACATCAGATCGTACACAAGTAGCTGATCAGCTTAATGTACTGGTAGAGCGCATTGCGAGTATGGAGCAGCATACTAAAGAGCTACAGGCAGACTTAGTGAAAGAACGTGATCGAGCAACCAAAGATCCACTCACCGAGCTGGCGAACAGAGGTGCCTATGAAGAGCGCATTCAACTGGAATATGCTCGCTGGAAACGCTATCAAGCACCATTGGTCATATGTATTGCTGATATTGATTTTTTTAAGCGCATTAATGATCAATATGGCCATCTTGCGGGAGATAAGTTACTAAAAATTTTTGCTCAGCTATTAACCAAACGGCTACGTGAAGTTGATTTCGTTGCCAGGTACGGGGGTGAGGAGTTTGTCATCTTAATGTCCAGTACGCCTATTGAAGATGCTCAGCAAGTCATTGAAGAAGTTCGAAGGCTTATTGAAACCACACCTTTTCATTTTCAACAAAAAGAAGTAGCGGTTACCGCCTCGTTCGGTTTAACAGAATTCAAGCAAGGTGATGACCCTCACAGTGCATTTGCACGTGCTGATGATGCACTTTATAAAGCGAAGCAAAATGGACGCAATCAGTGTTGCATTGGATGATATATCCTTCACGAATGATTTCTAGGTTTTGTTATCTTCTCTCCTCACGCCAATCACCTATTAATATAGGCTTATGGGTAATATAGGCTCATGGGGCTTCGTCACTCGATGGCCGCACCTAAAAACCATTTGTATTGGGTATAAAGTCTGTGGCGTTTTAATCGGACACTTTAGGCATACTACTCATGAGCGTATTAAGCAATCCTCTTGCAGTATCATAAACAGTATCGCCTGGCTTGCCTGTTCCTGTCCCTGATACTGTCCAAATCACTTCATCGTCATCATCAGCCAAAGAAGTAATCGTCAGAGATAAAGTAACCACGGGTTGAGAGTTTTCCTCTCCCCGTTGCCACTCTGTGATTTCGCCACTGAGGTAATAATCAAATGCTTTCTTACGTGCCCATGATTTAGCATTTTGTAAGCGTGCTGCTTCATTCACAAATGAAGCCTCTTTATTGCTAGCAGGCTTTGCAAAATTATTCACCTGTCTTATACCATGAGAAGGCAGTAAAACTGTGATCATGCGTTCTACCTGCTCATCCGCATCCCCTTGATCGGTATAATTAACAAACGGGAGTAATGCCCACCGAGCATCAGCTGAAGGTTGACTCGGTCCAAATAAACCAGACCATGATAATTTTGATAACGAGCACCCTGAAAGCATACCTATCAACAGAGCACACAGCATAAAGCGCAAAGTAGAATAAGCCATCACTCACTCTCTTCTAACAATTGACTTGATGCCACTCAAGGGAAAATCAAGTCTTCAGAGCCTGTTGGCGCAAGTTAGGCAAATTTATCTGCAACCACTGCAGTGCAATAATGGCAGCTGCATTATTAATAACGCCTTTACCTAGCAGCGCAAACGCCTCATCTATTTTAACCACCTGAACACGAATATCCTCCCCTTCTTCTTCCAGACCGTGAATTCCTCCTAGGTTGGAACTGTCTACCAGACCACAAAATAATGTGAGCTTTTCTGAGCTACCCCCAGGGCTTGATAAGTACTCACAAATGGGCATGAGCTGTTGTACATCACAATTAGCTTCTTCTTTTGCTTCACGACATGCTACGTCTTCCAATGACTCACCTGGAGCGACAAGCCCGGCAACTATTTCCAATAACCACGGCTTGGTATCGGCTACCAGTGCGCCAACACGAAATTGTTCTACCAGGACAACACTGTCATGCTGTAAATCCAGTAAAAGTACACCCACTGCCTCAGGCCTTATAAATAGCTCCCTTTGTAAAACAGGGCTCCAGCCTCCTGCAAATAGCTGATGACGAAGCTGGAAGCGGTCAACTTTAAAAAAGCCTGAAAAAACACGTTCTTTTTTAACAACTTCGACACTTGATTGATCAAACGTAGATTGCTCACTCATAAATAAAACCACTTAAAATAGAGGTAACAAGGGTAGAGGCTTAGGCTTGATATAGCTGATGTTGCTGAATGTAATGTAATACGCCAGGCGTCAGTATTTTGCTCAACTGCTGATGTATATGAGTACGCTTTTCATCCTCAGCTTTATAGAAGCTTTGTAGCTTTTCACGTGCTAATGTACTCCGCACTGCTTCCTGTTCTTGCACAACAAATGTTCCCCACTGTTGCTTAATTTCATCAGCCTTATAAAACTTCTGCCAAACCTCAGGCCTTGCGTTGTCTGGCCCAAGAATAAACTGTACCTTGGCGCTGGGAGCATACTGTTCTGACAACAATTTTAGTACATCATAGGTATAGACTGGCTTTTGAGGATGGTTGCTCAACATATCCTGTTCTATACCGCATATCTCAATCTTACAGCTCAGTTTGGGTAAATCTTTTACAAAGCACTTGAGTAGCGCTAGTCGTGAGTGGAAGTCCAGCATCTGTTTATTAAAGGCATGCGCAGCTGCAGGTAACAGCAAAATGGTTGTAAAGTGCGGTGCGGCTTGCTTAATTGCATCCAAGTGACCACATGTGGGTGGGTTAAATGCCGAACCAAATACCCCTATACTGTCCTGAGTCATTCCTACAACCTTTATCTATTAAAGTATATCCACCACGCCAGATATAACTATTTGCTATTAAAATTATGTATCAAGCTGCTTCGACTTAAAGCCTTTCTACCAAAACATTACAAGCCAACTATGCTCGCAAGCACTGCACTCTGTAGTGTCAGAGGCATTAGTCGCTGTAAATCTCTTTACACATCTTAGCATTATATAAAGGAATTAAGTTCATTTTGCTAGGTGTATACCGAAATAACTTGGGTATATCTACTAATATGTGGTGACTAGTATTTTGGTAGGATTTGCGCTGTTAAGACACTCCTTAACTTTATGGAATTTCTTCAAACGCCCTAACACCCCCAATAGTTAGGGCTTTTTTTTGCGCTTAAAAAGTATATGGCATTTTTTTTACAACACCTTTGCCTTAATCTAACTTAAAAGTAGGCGCCTCCCTTAATAAGACGAGCACCTTAGAGATACCTGCCCACTAGCCCCTATCAGACAGAGTATGATGAGTTGTCATGTCTTCACTGGAATACCAAGGCATTAGGCTTAGTAGTAGCTTCCAGCCAATCATTAATGTCCGTCACCAGCGAGTAGTCGGTTATGAGGCATTTATTCGAGGCACTTCAAGACAACATCAATACAATACAACCAGTCCAACAATACTCTTCAACTTGGCGGCACAACTAGACCAGTTGGCAACCCTTGATCAGCTTTGCCGCTTATCACATTGCGAGTCATTTTCAACGCAAGATGCCACTGATAACTGGCTATTTTTCAAACAAACCGCAGATTTAGTCAAACAAGACATCCTTCACTCATATGCGCTTGAGCAGCTCCTTAAGCAAAGTCTACTGCCGCCTTATCAATTAATTATTGAGTTGAGTAAAAAGACATTCGGCGATGAAATGCTGTTAGTGGAGGCAGCCAGCATCTACAAAAACATGGGGTTACTCGTAGCAATTGACGATGTTGAGATTAACAATGTCAGTGCTTACCAGATTGAACGGATAAAACCCGATATCATCAAGCTTAACCTACACAACCACCACGAAACAGCAGGTCAGCATGATGCTAGCCACTTTTTTACAAATATAGTGTCTATCTCTAATGAAGTTGGTAGCCTCTGTATCGTAAGCACAGTAGAAACAGAAAAGCAGGCAGTTTTAGCACTGAGCAGTGGCATTGATTTGCTTCAAGGTAACTTACTCTCAATGCCATCACCCAGCTTATATGCTGGAAGTAGTGGACTTCATCAGCAAGCACAGCAGTTGCAGCATTACCTTTTATAATGACTACACTTGCAGTATTAGTAGGTAAATAGCACAGCGTGTTGCGTAAATCTACGGATTTTGACAAATAACTGGCTAAGCTAGTCTTATCAGACTTATTGAAGTTAACCCCTTTTTGTCTAAGGCAAAGTTAAGTAATATACCCTGACACTTCCCCAACTAAGGTCAGGGTTTTTTTTTGACTGAATCTTATGCCATCATACCTTCAGCGAGTGGCCTTAACGGGGCCAAATAATAAGTTACTCTTCAATGAAGGCCAAATAAAGGGCACCTCTAAACTGATCCGGTATCTGTTTTAGGTGTGATGCCGTTGGTGTTAACACAACACCACACTTAACGTCCACCGAACACAGTACACTTCCAGTGAAAAAACCCCTTTCATTTCATTTAATGCCTTGTATGCTTGATGACACTTGGGCCGTAAGTAAATTGCAACCTTACGTGATGCAGTATGTCTTTTTGAGGAAACATGATGTGGAGATAAACGGCGAATGTATACCTTGAATGCTGTCAGAATTTTTACCTACAACTTCAACCGAGCATTAGACTTTTACAAGCACCAATTAGGCTTACCGGTTGAAAACGTAAATATGGAGGCACAATTCGCTGTTTTTAATACTGGCGAAACCAAACTGGTTCTTGAAACCATCTCAGGTGACGCTTTGGATAAAAGCCAGTTTATCGGTCGCTTTACTGGCATATCGTTAATTGTCAAAGATATGCGTAAAACATTACGTCGTTTAAAACGAAAACACGTCAAACTACACAGTGCACCTGAAAAGCTAGAAGACGGAGTGAAACTGATTCATGTGTATGACCCAGACCAAAATATTCTAACGTTAGTTTCACCCCACTGACTTTGTTAAGACCCTACTATGTTAAGGCCTTACTACAGGTAAACAAATAACTATACAGTCAGTCAAAATCAGTACTTATCTTCAATACCCTTACCCAAATAAACACGTTAACGAAGCAGACCTAAACCACTTTCTCTACTTTCAGCTGCTTCGTTAGGTTATTCACTTCTCAACTAAGTGAATCAAAACCTGCCTCAGGTTAATCCCTCAGCGTAATAGATAATTGTTGGCAAAATAAACGCTCAGGAATAAGGGCTAAGTAGCCCATACTAATAGCTTGGTCGATAAGGTCTGCTTTGCTTTGAGCATTAAACTTGGTTTTCAGTTGATTAATATAAATTTCTACTGTTCGCGTCGATAAACCTAGTACTTGTGCGACTTCTTTTGCGGTTTTGCCCCTTATCAAGTAAAACAAACACTCTGACTGTCGCTCCGTTAGCTTTACTGCACCATAAGACTTATCAAGTATATAGCTGGATTGACTGATAAGATTATTTCCTTGGGCAGCACCCACTTGAATGCGCCCTAGAAGTGTACCAAGCTCAACAGTGGATGCAGATGTAATATCTGCGCCATGAAAAATAGTACCAATTATACAACCATTATCATCAAGTAAAGGGGTTTTAGTAAAGATATAAGCTTTCCACTCGCCACCGGCAAACGGGTGAATATCCAGTACTCTTAACCTTTTATTGGCTGTAATCACTTGCTGATCTTGACGCCGAAACTGCTCTGCACAATTAACCGTATCACAAGGCATATCAAAGTCTGTTCGACCAATAATATCCAAGTGATGATTGAGACCAATTAGTTTTGCATAATCTTCATTGGCATACATAAAGTTAGACTCGGCATCCTTGCATCCCCAGGCACCGGGTAATTGATCAAAAAAACGCGCTAACTTTGGATCAACCTTTTGCACAACCTTACTCCTTTAATGTTTGCACTTCTTGCTCCATTGATGGGTAGTACCAATCCATACCTAACTCATTGGCCCACAAGCAGTCACCTAAATCAAAATGCCACCACTCACAAGAAAAATTAACAAATCCGTATGACTTCATTAAGCCAAATAATAGACGGCGATTGTTGCGTATGGTTTTCCATTGTGACTCATTAAACAAGCTTTGGCTATATTCATAAGGTCGTTCAAAATAATCCGTCACAGCACGTGGCGTCTGTTCATCAAACCCTGATCCAAAGTTTAATTGCTTACCCATATTAATATCGAATAGCGCTAAATCAATAGCACCTCCCGAATTATGAGGAGGAATAGCAAAGCGGGATGGTTCATCAGGATGAGCAACAAATTTCCTGACCTCTGCATTTAGTTCACTTTCAGTCAATGCAGGATAACGACATTGTATTGCCTTTGAAATGGATTCAAAAAGCGAATGCTGCGTTGCTATAGATCGAAAGGCATCGAAAACGATAACCCCCATTGTTTCTGGCAGAACGGTTAATATTGCCTGTAATCGTTTTGCCACCGCTTCCCGGCAATACATATGTTCAGAACAACCGTAATGGCCCTCGTGGAAGTAGCAATTTGCTAACTTTAAGCGTGATGATTGCTTCAGCTCAACGGCACGCTCACATTGTTGTAACTTGATTAGCTGATCTTGATTAATGGTAGGATAATCATGCTCTATCGGTGTATTAATCAACGTTGATAACTTATCATCCATAATCTCTACCCCCATCTTACCGATTAAAAAAACAATCCTATACTATCGCTATTTTCTCTCTTGAAAAATAAATAAAAGGCCCTATATTAATTTTTGAGCGTGGCTCACTACGTCTTTTTAAGAGAAGTGTAGTCAACGCTGATTGGTTTTGTTTCGTATCGCTTCTAGAGGAGGATATGCGATGAACTCAATTGATTTTACTCCCCTTTACCGCAGTTCTGTAGGGTTTGATCGGTTAGCTTCGCTGCTTGACTCAGCTTTACATAATGACCATACCAGCAATACTTATCCACCCTACAATATCGAGGTTATTGATGATAACCGTTATACCATTTCTCTGGCTGTAGCGGGTTTCAGCCGAGAAGATCTCGATATTAAAATGGAGCAAGGCGTATTAACCGTAAAAGGTAAAAAAGCTGAAGAAAAAGCAGAAAGAAAGTACCTATACCAAGGTATAGCTAATCGGTCATTCGAGCGCCGTTTCAACCTGGCAGATTTTGTTGAAGTCACCGGCGCTGAGTTAGATAATGGTCTGCTGACCATTAATTTGGTTAGGGAAATACCAGAGGCAATGAAGCCTAAAACCATTGCTATTAATGCTGCTAACAAGGTCTTAGAGCATAAGACTGCTAAAGAAAAAGTAGCTTAATAGTTTTGCCCTCAACAAGGGGTATATACTTCATTACCTTTAGTGTGTATAGCTAACCAGCAAGAGGAGTCTTACCTGGCAGTGATACTATATCCTTCACTTTGGGTATATTGTCACTGCCGTTAATGTTTTTTATCTAAAAAACATTAATAGTTTCCTTATAACTAAAGGTTAAAAATAAGCTTACTCAAAATTAAGTATTAATTGTTGCTTCAGATGGAAAAGGATAACGCGCTTTTATTTCTTTTACCTTAGCAATCCATTTGTGCTTTTTTGCATCAGCATTACTTGGGTTCGCGATCAGATCATAATCATATTCATTTTTCAGAGGATCAGCTTCTCTTGTATAATCACTCCTTCGTTTAGCTTTAATACGATCTATTGTCTCATGATACTTATCACTATTATTTTTAATACGCCAAATATTATTATCTAAAATCAGTTCATCATCAAAATTACATACTAGCGGCTGCCAAGTTGGGTCATGTAAGATGATGTGCTTAACACCAGCTTCATCAATATAAAAATTTTTCATGGTTCTCGCATCAACAACTTTTAAGCCATCAAACCTCAACAAAGTAAGAGGAACACTAAAACTATCACCCTCAATACAAGATTTATTTTCACTTAAGCTTTGGTAAAATTGCGCACCCTCAAGAACAATATCATTTTCTATTAGATAGAACATCAATACCAACCTATAACTTTAATTTCAACATTTTTTAACATTGTTGCACCCTTACTGTTAACTCCCCAACCATCACCCAACATAACAATAGTACCTTCATTACTATGGTTAGACTTAGTGGGAACAGATATATGAAACTTCTTTTCTGTAAATGCAACCACAACCCCACCATAACTCTTACCTTCTTTATCATCGTCAGTGGTATTTGCAAATCCAGATAAATAAATCGCATCAATATTTCCCTGATTACCTTCCTGTCCATCCGCTTTAATTTGTGCCACCCACCGATTTGGAATACGACGCAAGTTATGCTTAGCTTCCTTATAAGAGTTTTTTCCTGCTTGAGCTGATATTTTAATCCATCCAGAGTCAAAACATGGCCTTGTCTTATCACTGGAAACTATTTCATAAATATCATTTTCTGGCAATAATGTTACCAATAAAATATCATCATAGTCTCCATCAAAATCTTCATTTATATGGCTTTGTTTTTTAGGATTATATTTACTATCTTCCAAGTCATTTAATGAAAACCCTTTCAGTGGATTCCATCTTAAGTGATATATTTTATTATTATCGATATTGAAAGTCCGCTGTGCTTCTGTATAACTTTCTGTAGGGAAGTCCTTATGCCCACGCCATCTGATTACCTGGCCTTTATCTATTGTTATAGTGCCATTCCCATTATCTGTAATTGTCAAACGATGCTCTTTATTTAATACTTCAGGATAAATTGGCAGTCTCGATAACTCTGTTGATATCAGTTTTTGGCTTGAATTATATATTTCCTTCTTTACATACTGATTATGAGGGTTGTTATCTTTGATGTGACTATCAAGTTGATCAAAAACAAAGCCCTGTGATGCCATAACAACTGAAGGATCAACTTTCAGCTGTACATTTTCTGCATTAGATACTTCAAAAAGCACTTTCAAATAAAGGCTACTACCTGATCCCTGGGTAAGTTTTGGTTTATAGGTTTTAGGATAACCTCCAATAACCACTAAATCGCCTTCATCATCGACAATACCAAACTCTGTGATATACCAACCACCAATATCTTCAGGAATAAACGCTTCAACAGATAAATAATTTTCATTTTTATTATCTACGTAAATACGGTTAATATTTCCTTCCCAACGTAGATTAACCAGCTTTGAGTCATCTTCTGTAGGAAAAACTGCTTTTCCTTTTTTATCGCCGCCATCACCTACTTGTATTTTTGACAAGTTAAGCGTTTTCCCAAGCACATGATAATTGACCAATTTGGCCTTACCCACCTGAGTCAACAGGCTATAAAACTGTTGTTCCATATATATTACCCAATCATTGCCTCAAATAGACATCACTTCGCCCTGCGTCTTGATGGGTCTTATTATTACTTCTTGAGACTCTGATTATCAGGTGAAATATTTCACAACTTTAACTGCCACCAAAGTGATTCCAGATCATCAAACAGCTTACACTCGATTTAGTAATACCTAAGCTTCCAAGCTTTATAATTTGCAGGTAAACTGCCGTGTGTTGTAACGGAATTCTGTACAAAGGAACTTGTCATGATAGTAAAGAAACCGCTCCAATTTGTTGTACACTTTTTTTTCATAGCCGTTTTCATGATGGTTGCACTGATTAGCCAAGCTCATGCCCAAGGCAAGGTGGTAGGTATCATCAGTGTAGATTGGGAGGGTCGAGTACTAGATGAAAAAAATTTAGCTGCAATGAAGTCCTTTCGGGAAGATTATCCACATATTGGGCTACTACACTTCTTAAATGCAGCGTATTACACCAAGCCAAATGCTGACTCTTTTGAAGTATCACAAAAAATTAAGCAAGTGCTGCGCAATAATGATGAGCATGGTTTACATGTTCATGCCTGGCGCTCTCTTGTTGAATACGCAAATGTTACGTTCAGACGATCCCCTAACTGGTCTTACCCTGGTCCAATATCACTTAATAGCTGCCACACCACTGGTGACTGTGGAGCTAATGTCCCCATTAGTGCTTATACAACGGATGAGTTAAAAGACATTATCAGTGTCAGTAAGCAAATTCTGATCAATAATGGATTTAATCAGCCCGTCAGTTTTCGTGCTGGTGGATGGATGGCAGAACCCAATGTAATAGCCGCATTATCTGCAGAAGGATTTTTATTTGATTCCTCTGCAACAGCGCCTGAGCTGCTAAAAGGGAGGCGTTGGTCTAATCGATTGTATAACTGGCTTAATGGTTTATGGACTACCATTACACCTGTCTCACAGCCCTATCTTATAGGTCCTATGTCTTCACCATTATGGGAAATTCCAGATAATGGTATTCTGGCAGATTATATTACTGGGCCAGAAATGTTGGCAGTATTGAAACAAAATATTGAAAAGTGGCGACAAGATCCTCAACAAACTATTTATGTTTCAATTGGCTTCCATCAGGAAACTGCAGCCAAATATTTACACCGTATCCGTGATGCAGTTGATTTGTTCGAAGCTTATGCTGAAGAGCAGCAAGTACCTTTTGAGTGGGTTCAGCTACCATTAAGCCCATCGACCTTCTAAATAGCTCTTTTATTCTTACTTTATAGCTTAAAATTCGCTAGCCAGATTTGGAAACAAACGGCTAGCGTTTTCAATTTTCATTGATTACTGAAACTTAGACCCAAAGCGCGCAATCACTTCTGGATCTTTTACATGATGCTCTCCTTTTATTTCACTAGATAGCTTTGCCATAAAGTCGATTAAATACTTTGCATTGTGGACTGCTATTTTCCGGCCTGTTGCAGTTTGCATCGTTTCAGGCAACGTTAATAGCTTCTGTTGAAAGTGATCAAGCGCATACTGACGGTCATTCAGCTCACGAGCATCAGCAAATAAGTCATTCCCATCAAATAATGCTTGTCCCATTAACCCACCAACATAGAACACTCTGGCCAAACCAATAGCCCCTAATGCCTCTATTCGATCAGCATCCTGAACAATCTTTGCTTCTATTGTTGTTGGCTGGATGCCTGCACTAAAACTATGAGTACAGATAGCATGCTCAACAGCTTCATAACACACCTTAGGAAAGTCCGGAAAACGTTCAGCTAAAATGGCAAGTGTTTTACGTGCCGCTAACGTCGATGACAAATGCCTATCAGGGCTATTTTTAGGCAAATTGACAATATCATGAAAGTAACAGGCGGTGATAACAACCAGTTCATTCCCCCCTTCTACCCCCAAAATTCCTTTAGCAGTATTCCACACCCGTTTTACGTGGTTTAAGTCATGCGACTTATCACCTGCTTCATTTAACTCTGTTTCCAGGAATGCTGAAAACCTATTTTCCCAATCTGTAATCTTCAAATGAACTACCTGTTATTGACCTATCTTGAGTTTAAAACATACTGCATTTAATACATTAAAGTAGTGCTCAAATATTGTTCAGCACCTTTACATTAGCTATACTGTATATAAGTACAGTATAGCTAATGTAAAGATATGACTATTGCTCTATGTGACGCCAATAACTTTTATGCCAGTTGTGAGCGGATATTCAGACCTGATTTAGCAGGCCAACCCATTGTTATCCTTAGCAACAATGATGGCTGTATTGTCGCACGCTCAGCAGAAGCTAAAGCCTTAGGTATTGGCATGGGCATTCCTGTATTCAAGGCTCGCCACATCATTCAGCAGCATAACATTGCTGTATTTTCATCCAACTACAGCTTATATGGAGCAATGTCTCAACGGCTTATGAGTATACTGGAAAGCTTTACACCTAATGTAGAAGTTTACTCTATCGATGAAGCCTTTTTAGACTTAACTAATCTCAATATAAACGCGTCAAACCTGACAAACTATGGTCAGCAGGTTCGTACCACGTTAGCGCAATATTGCGGTCTCCCGATGAGTATTGGCATTGCCTCGACTAAAACACTCGCGAAGCTTGCTAATCACTATGCTAAACAACATGTTGAGTACAATGGTGTGTATAAAGTTCTACCAGGACAAGAAGCAACGTTACTCAAAGCCATGCCACTTGGTGAGGTATGGGGAATTGGCCGTAAATTAACTTATAAACTGCAGGCTATGGGCCTATCTACAGCTTATGATCTAGCCTGTATTCCACCCAAAGTGATTCGCAAACACTTCAGTGTGTTACTAGAGCGCACAGTGAGAGAACTTAATGGTGAACCTTGTATTGATCTCATACTTGAAGCCCCAAGTAAGCAACAGATCATCTGTAGCCGATCATTTTCCAAGCGCGTCTTTAATTTAACCGACTTACAAGAAGCTATCAGTAGCTATACATCACGAGCATCCGAAAAGCTTCGGCAACAAAACTCTACAGCAAAAACAATAATGGTTTTCATTCGAACCAGCCCTTTTGACCATAATGGACAATACCGACGCAGTGCTTTTATACCAATGCCTTACCCTACTATGGACACTCGTATACTCATTACAAACGCCTTAAAAGGACTAAAAGCAATTTATCAACCTGGGTTCGCTTATGCCAAAGCGGGGGTTATGCTTTGCGAATTGAGAGAGGCATGCTCAGTTCAACATGACTTCTTTACAAAGCAATACGACACGACAAAAACACTACGACTTATGGATACTATTGATGCCATCAATAACCAGTTTAACAACGGTATTTTTTTGGCCAGCAATGGTATTCAACAAGATTGGCGGATGGCGCGCTCACAGTTATCACCAAACTATTTAAGCAATTGGAATCATGTCAAACATGTACTGGTTAAGTAAACACAAATTTAAAAGATATCGATTATTTCTCTGGTATGTTCATATAGTTTAATAAAAGTGCCATCTACATTAATAGTTATTGCACCATCTCTGCCTAAGGGTACAACTACTTTTCCTCGCACATAGATTGAGTCATCTAAAATATCACCTTTACCAAGTTTTTTCTGCCATCCTGGTGGTAAAGGCTTTCCACGGTTTACATTTTTCTGCAACCCAGGAGGTAAGCTATTATAGTTATCATGGTGCTTATCATTTTTAGCTAAAGCCGGACTTATCATTGAGTTTAAATAAATAATTAACAAACTTGTTAATAAATATTTCATTGTGACCACCTGCAAACTATAGTTTGACTATAAATACTGATATATTTTGAGGTAAAAATATATCCAGACAAATTCTAACATTATGGTTTAATTAGCTAAGAGTAGGGCATAAAGCACAGCTTTTCTAAACGATATTTTTAGATTGAAAAATAAGTGAGATTAAGGTCACATAACATTGATCATCAAGCTTATATTTTTCTACAACAGAATAACGATAAGCAATATGCAAACTGTTAGCATAATACGTAAACTTTAACAACTTAGAAATATACAAATAAACACAAAGATCATACTTTATAAGTAAGTCCTTCATGATAGAATGAGCGATTAGTGTAAATTGCTTTAAATAGAGGTAATAAGTATGTCAGGACAGGGTTCTGGCGGTAATGTCATAGCCGCATTGTGTAGCTTTTTCATTCCTGGCTTAGGTCAGCTGGTTCAAGGCCGCTTGTTAGCAGCTATCTTGTTCTTCATTTTTACGGGTGGTGCATATGGCTTATCATTTCTACTTATTCCTTTGATTGTTGCTATCCCATTACACATCTGGTGTATTATTGATGCCGCTATATTCAAATCTACAAGCTAATATCAATAGGAGATGCCAGGATGGCATCTATCCAGTATATAACAAAGAGTACAAACTAAGCCCTTATTCACGCCAATACTCAGCTCTATCCAGAGCGTCAGCACAGACCACCTTGGCTTCAACTGAACCTAGTATACCTGGCTTTAACGACTGAACCATCCAAGCATCAGCATGTTGCTCAGGTATAGGATAAGGGGCATGTAGGCCTTGACAGCCTGCTGGGAAAAAACCGTACCGAGGGTAGTAGCTTGGATGCCCTAGCACAAAAACAAGATCAGCCCCCCTGTCAGAAAGCGTTTCTAACCCTTGCTTTATTAACTTACCTCCAATACCCTGCTGCTGATGTGAAGGAATTACAGCAAGAGGAGCAAGTAATACAGAAGACACTTTTTGTACAGTATCGGACAAACGGCAGGTCGTAAATAAAATATGACCTACTGCGATATCGCCAACACAAGCCAAAAGTGAAAGAATTGGCTGGGCACTCTGATCATTAAATAAGTTAACAACAAGCTCTGCCTCTTTATCATTAGCAAAAGCCTCAGTATGTATATTAATAATGTCTGCCAAATCGCTATCAGTTGATTCTCTAATATACATATCACTAAAGTCCTTTAAACATTGTCATAGACCGATTATATTATTAAAAAAATAACTATGCTATTTAGCAGATACAAGTTTAATAGAAAGCCAGCTATACCCAAAACGAAGGGTTTTTAGTGGGGCTAGCTGGGCCGTCAAGCGATGAAGCCCCCGGAGCTTATATTAATAAGTGACTGGGGTGAAGAGTGAAGATATCAAAACCTAGAAATCATTCGTGAAGGGTATACTGACATTTAGGACAAGAAAAATGGAACTAACAGAGTCTATGCTTAAACAGTACATTTTAGAAAAGCCAGAAGCTGCGGAAGATTACCCTTTTGGACCTGATGTTGCCGTTTTCAAAGTATTAGGCAAAATGTTTGCATTAGTTTCATCAGAAGACGGTATTCTTAACATGAACTTAAAATGTGATCCAGTTGAAGCAGTCCAACTAAGGGACCTATTTAGCGCTGTGAGGCCTGGTTACCATATGAATAAAAAACACTGGAACACTGTAATCATTGATGGTTCACTACCTAACAGTGAAATAGAAAGAATGATTGATAACTCATACAGTTTAGTTGTAAAAGGTCTAACTAAAGCAGCACGAACAGGTCTGGAACTAAGACATGGTAAAGCAGTCATATACAAAACATCATAATGTCGCTCCCTCAATGTCTTTTATAAACTTGCTGATAAATAATGTGTAGTATAAGCAAAGCCGTACAATGAGAAAATACAGATTAGCAATAATTATAATTATGTCTTTCAGTGCTTTTATTGGTTACCTTGTTTTTCCCAATAAAATATTTTTTTACATTATGATCATGTATGCAACTTTAAGTGTGTTCACTTTTTTTATATACAAGATTGATAAGTCGGCCGCTGAAAAAGGTTCTTGGCGGACCAGCGAGAATACCTTGCATTTTTTAGCAACTCTTGGTGGTTGGCCTGGCGCTATGATAGGCCAGCAAGTGTTTAATCATAAAACCAAAAAAACATCCTTTCGTATTATTTTTTGGATATCCATACTGCTCAATATAAGCTTGTTAACTCTATTTTTAATATATACCCCGTGGTATAATTTTGCTTCTTATTAGCATTAATAAAGTGAACAAACTGATGCAGTTTAAAATAGCCGAAATTGAAGATATCGAGAGTACCTTAGCCCTTCACTATAAATACCAAATTGATTCTATTGAAGAACAAGATAAGGAAAGTGGCTTTGTAACAACCGCATTTACCAAGGAACAACTGAAACATCTAATAGAAAAAGAACAGGGTCTGTTTATTGCGAAAGATGACAATAAAGTAGTTGCCTACGTGATGGCTGCATCCTGGCAGTTTTGGTCTGCTTGGCCAATGTTTGCTCATATGATTAAGGATTTACCTAATCTAACGTATAGAGGTCAAACACTCTCCATCGATAACTCTTATCAATACGGCCCAATATGTATTGATAAGCATCTTAGAGGCCGTGGAACATTAGAAGCAATATTTGATTTTGCAAAACAGGAAATGTCGAAGCGCTATCCTATACTGGTCACTTTTATTAATAAAGTTAATTCAAGATCATTTGAAGCGCATACAAGAAAGCTTGGCCTTGATGTAATTCAAGAGTTTACTTATAACAACAACCATTACTACGAGCTTGCATGTCTCACACAGGAAAAGTGCTAAGTGCACTTTTCCTGTATTATGCCCTTCATAAAAAATCTTTACAATAAGAACAATATACCCAATACGAATGATTTCTAGGTTTTGTTATCTTCACTCCTCACCCCAATCACCTATTAATATAATATAGGCTCATGGGGCTTCGTCATTCGATGGCCGCACCTAAAAACCATTCGTATTGGGTATAGTAAACATATTCGCAATCTGAAAGTCTGTTTACTTTTTACTCAATAAAGCAAACCATAGTTCAGATGCTTCTGCCTCCTCAGATTCAGCATTATCTCTATTACAAACCCCACCAATTAGCTGAGGAGTATTATATTTTAAATTGACTTCAGTTTTAATCAGTGTGCCACTCGAACCTTTGTATAATGTATGTAACGTAACACCCAGTAATTTTTGACTAGGATCTTCAGGTTCACTAAACAGTTTACCGGTAATAACTAATTTATTCTCATTTTTTGTTGTCGAATCAACATTGAAACTTTTGTCTGGATCGACATTAATAATACTAACCAAATTATTTTTTATTTTTTTGTTTACTAAATCATCACCACCAAACAAGATCTCTTTACAGATTTTTTCACTACTCTCACTTACTTGATAAAACTTCAATACATCTGCCGATACAAATTGTGACAACAAAATGGTACTTATTAAAAATAATTTATAAATTTTCATAATCTTTTCATTGGCTATCAAATATGGATAAAACATTTCACCGAGAGTATCAATAATTACCTGTAAGACTTGATTTTTTGTTATTAATTCCAGTTCACTTTACTATTAAATAAAATATAATCTCTATCATGAAGCCTGAGCAAGGTAATAAACCCGTAAAATATGCAACTCGTCATAACTAACTTCTTCACTACAGGCTTGATAAACCGGCTTTAAACGTTCAAAGCCAACTTCTTTGAATAGAAGAAGCACTTGTTTCTGTTGTACCTCAGACAGCTCAGAAAGAGAAAGAAGGTCTTTATCCTGTCGCAACTTACCACCATCCATCATAAAATGATACAGATGACTTAAAATAGTATTTTGAGTAACATTTAGGTCATTTTTTAACTGATCAATTGTCTCTCCATGATTATATCGGTCACTAACCATAATATATTTTCGAGGCTCAATTTTACGTTTTTTTATTTTACTTGATGGTAATATACTTTTAGGTTTTTCTTGAATATTATTCTGTGTGCAGTAATGCATAATGATATCTAGAAAAGCATCACCATATTTTTCAAATTTTGCATCACCCACGCCATGGATAGTCAGCATGCTTGTTCTTGTCTGTGGATAATAGATACACATTTCCTGCAGTGATTTGTCTGAAAAAATGGTATAAGGTGGTACATCCATATTATCTGCTAATTCTTTTCGATAGTGTCTAAGCTGACTAAAAAGAATTTGATCGTAATTTAACTCATCTAACAGTTTATTACTGCGGCTTGACGTGGATACAAGTCTTGCTCGTACAGCGCGCTGTCCACGCATTACTTGCCAGGAATTTGCATTAAGTTTCAAACTACCTAAACGCAAGTCTTGAACAAGTATACCTTGCTGAATAAGCTGTCTCGCAAGTAGCATCCAAGTATCTTTATTGTATTCCAGTCCAATATTGTACGTAGATAACTGGTGATGATTATTACTCATTACTTTGGCTGAGCTTGATCCTCTAAGCACATCAATAATATAAGACGCGCCAAATATCTCACCCGTTCGTTTTACACAAGATAAAAACTTCTGAGCAGCGACTGTAACATCAGTTTTGGGCGTTTTTTCTTCTAAACAATTATCACACAGCTTACAGTTTTCTGTTGAATAGTCTTCGCCAAAATAATTTATGAGTATTTCACGTCTACAGTCTTCTGTTTCAGCATAGCCGACTATTGCTTGGAGATGTGTAATGGCATGAGCTTGTTCATGCTCAGTCATCCGTTCAATAAAGTATCTGAGCTTTTGGATATCACTATATCCAAATAATAATAGACAATGAGCAGGTAGACCATCACGCCCTGCACGCCCAATCTGCTGATAATAGCCTTCTATATTTTTTGGTAAGTCATAATGTAGAATAAACCGAATATTTGGTTTATTAATCCCCATCCCAAATGCTACTGTAGCAACGATAATACTAACATCGTCCCGGATAAACCTGTCTTGATTTGCTGCACGTTCCTCATCACTTAGTCCTGCGTGATAGGGCAATACCGAATAGCCCTGATAGTGAAGATGAGCAGTTAACTCATCTACTTGACGTCGGGTTAAACAGTAGATGATTCCTGACTGCTGCTTGAAACTGTCCAAAAACTGAGCTGTTTGCTGTAATGGGCTTTTTTTAGGCAATACCTGAAGATACAGATTAGTCCTATCGAAGCTGGCAATGAATGTATTTTGAGTATCTAAATTAAGGTTATTACATATGTCTTTTTGAACCTGAGGTGTTGCCGTTGCAGTGAGTGCCACATAAATGGCATGGGGAAATATACTTCGTAGCTGTAAGAGTTGACGGTACTCAGGTCTAAACTCATGTCCCCATTCGGAAATACAATGGGCTTCATCAATAGTTATACAGGCAATATCGATCGTAGATAACAATGACAGAATTTTTCTTTGCAAGAGTGTTTCTGGAGCTAGATATATTAACTTCACATCTTTTCGCAAAATCATATCAATATTGTGCTGATACTCTTGAACACTCAAACTGCTATTCAAAAATACCGCACTTACACCCAGTTGCTTTAGCTGTTCAACCTGATCTTTCATCAACGAAATCAGTGGTGATACGACAATCGTAATGCCTGAAAACAACAATGCAGGAATTTGGTAACAAAGTGACTTACCTCCTCCTGTAGGCATGATAACAAGCGTATCCTTACCAGATACAATATTGGTAATCACTTCCTGTTGTAGTGGACGAAAGTTGTCGTAACCAAATACATGCTTCAGAACATGTTGGGCTTGCTCTATCATAAGACTGTCAACTGAGATCCTTCGAAGCTCACATTGCTATTCTCGCCGCACTGAAGACCTTTTCCCAACGCAGCACACATTCCTGGCTATTATGCCACTCATTACTAATCAAGCCAAAGTGATTATTTTTTATCCAAGATCATTTGCATAAACTTCATTCCCACCATCCTTGATGCTCAAGAGTGCTGATCTCGATGTCCTCTATGTGAAACAAACCCTACTAATGTATGGGCTACACATTAGAACAGCTTAGCTGTCCCGTTAGGGTAAGGGCTGTGGATAACATGCATAAAATGATGCGTGAAGGGTATACTTAAAGTTTGGCTTGACAAATACACCACATATCTATCTTCTATAGCAATAAATCAAGGATATTATTAAAAATAACGGAATACAGGCATGATAAAAAAAATAATTCCATTAACCTACTTGCTCACTTATGCTTCTTTATCCATCGCATCAGATATTATCCGTATCGATAAACAATCCTGTCCAGATGATTATGTTTATGTTTCTTTGCGTGATGTAGCAGCAGAAAGAAGCAAGTATTGCCTTCTGCTTAATGACTGGGATATTGCTCGCATAAATAATAAGGCATCAATATCAGGTCCAGGTTATGGTTGTAAAGTAATTAAGCATGATACACGTCACTTAGGTACATCACTCTGTAAGCTTATAGATCAAGAGGAACCTCCTAAAAAAGATATGCTGAAAGTTGCTTACATTGAAGTAAATGATAATCCAATTCGTGATGCCGGGTGCTTTATCACAGAAAACGGTAAACCATTATTTGATATTGCAGTAATTTTTGCTGCAAATATCAACTACGATGGTGAAAAAGCCATTCTCCATTTTAACCCCCAAGTAAATGACTTATTAGAAAACAATATTCACCAAGTTCGAGAGCTTCAAGCAAAAGGCATTAAAGTTGTATTAGATGTACTTGGTAATCACCAAAATGCCGGATGGTCCTGCTTTGCCAACATTCAGCAAGCACGTGCGTTTGCAGAGGTATTAAAAAATGCTGTTGATAAATATGAACTTGATGGAATTGATATTGATGACGAATACTCAAAGTGCAACCAGGAATATGAAGACTCACTAATTAAAGTCACAAGTGCTCTTCGAGAAATTATGCCTAATAAAATTATTTCCAAAGCACTCTTTCATGATCAAAGATATTTTGAAACAGAATGGCAACATAAAAAACTCCATGAACAACTTTCGTATGGATGGGAAATGAGTTACTGGGCAGCAAGCTGTAACAGAGTAGCAACCTATTTAAACGCAGGTATGTCAAAAGAAAAGCTTGGTATAGGTGTATCAACTGTGATAACGCCACCATCCACAGCTAAAGCAATCTCGACATGTTTAAAATCTCAGCAACTTGGAGGCGGCATGATGGTCTTTAATGTAAACAAACATTCTGAATCGTTCCTACAAAGTATTTGGCCTGATGTAAAAGCAGATCAACGTTGCTTTAATGAGTAATCTTCGCCAATATTTGTCAAACAGTTATTGAGTATCCTGTACAAAAAATCCTTAATGAAGGTTTAGAAAAAAATTATGAGTAATTGGAATACCGAAACAGCTGAGTGGTATGCCAACAAGTATGGAGAATACCCCACCAATAAACTTGGTGTTGAAGCACTTAATTTACCTCCATCCTCAACAGTTATCGATATCGGGTGTGGCACCGGCTGCGCATTAAGGCACGCGGCTAAACAAGTTACAAATGGCCTATTAATTGGTGTTGATCCAGTCCAGCGCATGATAGAAATAGCCCGTGAAAAAACAGTTAATCACTCAAAGGAAAACAACATAATATTTAAAGAAGGTAGCGCCGAAAGCCTACCTATTGAAACGTCCTCAGCTGACTTTGTATTTGCTTTTGACTCTTTTGATCACTGGCTAGATCAGCAACAAGGCTTAAAAGAAGCTCATCGAGTACTAAAGCCTGAGGGGAATTTTGTTGTCATAAAAGATGGAGGATTACCCCATGGAACTGAAGCAAGGCGTACATTTCTAGCTGCATTAGCGAACACAGAGTTTGAAATAGTTGAAGAACAAACGATTGAAGATGATGAAGTTTCATTCACAATGTGGGTATGCTCAATAGATAATTAATACCTTAATTTTAAAGCATTTATTCACAAAAAAATGATTAATGGGTAATCATGTCCATACTTGATTACCTATAATAAGAAGAATGCCATAACTAACATTTTTTCAAATATGCATTTTTCAAATAAGATATTCGCTTTTATCCTTTTCAAGGTACTCCTATCTGTTGGGTTAAGCACAAAGGCAGATAATACAGCTATTCTTATCGCCACTGGAGAATATCCACCCTGGACCTCTCAACAAATTAAAAAAAATGGCTTTGTTAATCACGTCATATCAGAAGCATTTATGCGGCAAGGCTATAAAGTAGATTATATCTACTTACCATGGGCTCGAAGCTACGCTGATACTGAAAGTGGTAAGTATGCAGCTCTTTCTTACTGGGCCTGCACAGAAAAAGTCCAGCCAACTTTTTACTGTAGCGATTACATGCACAAAGAGGCTTACGTTTTTTTTCACGAAAAGACTTTACCTTTTCCTAACTGGGAATCATTATCGGATTTAACTGGGCTTCGTATTGGGGCAACACGAAGCTATACATATACGAAAGAGTTCTGGAACGCATACGAAGACAGATCTCTAAATATCATCATTAACAACGATGATAATATCAGCTTTAATATGTTAGTCAGAGGCAGATTAGATACCATTATAGTATCTTCCATTACAGGATCAATGATCCTAAACAAACAGTTTCCTCCAGAGATCATACAAAATATAACTTTCAATGACCGACCTCTTGTCGAGAATACCGCTCACTTATTGTTACCTAAAAAAATCAAATCCTCTCTAGAGCTACTTAAAGCATTCAATACAGGTCTTGCAGAAATCAAACAGGATGGAACATATGATAAGTATATGAATGATTTAATTATGGGGAAATATTAAATCTAAATCTTAAAGCAAAACAAAACCGATAATTTTATTACCGGCTTTACTCTAAAGAAAGCAAGCATAAAATATCAACAGCTAAGCTTACTCCAATTACCAATAATTGATTTTCTTCTATACAGTACCGCTAATAATAAGAAAGCAATTAATTGTACAAAAGGAGAAGGTGAGCTTACAGCTACAATGAAGTGCATAGCATCAAATGTAATAACCTGTTCAGCTACCGAGAGATCGGTAAAAGGAATATCAAAAAAAACTTCATCAGGTCCATTATATTCAAAAATAGATTCTGCTGCTGTAGACATATCTGTAAAATCACTTAATGTAATCGGTGAAATAACTCCAGAGCCAAAATTTTGTACATCTAATGCTCCAGTGGCACCATCAAGCGTTAAAAGCAAAGCATAAAAAATATTATCAGGTACACCCATGCTTAACTCGTCAGGCAAAACAGGTAAGACTAAAGATTCTAAAGACATTCCTTCAATTTCAGTAGAAAGTAATGGTTGATTCAACTCAAGAGTTGGTTGGTCACTTACAACAACACCATAAAAGGCCGTTGCAGGGTCCTTTGATCCTCTAACGGTTAAGCCTCCTAATGAAAATGATCCACTTGCTTTTACTAATCCCGTGCTAGCTAATGATCCATCTATTGCCGATGCTGCTGCACCACCTCTTGCGTAGGCACCTGCTGCTGCAAAGTCACCTTTAGAAGCATTGGCAAAAGCAGAGGCTGTCCCTCGAAATCCAAGTAGCCAGCTGGCACCAAATGCATTTGCAATAGCTGAATCATTCCCCGTTGGAAGTGGGTGAGCAAAAAAATCACTGCTATTACACGCTACTCCAGCACCTGTTACACTGAATTTTGGACCACACAAACCAGCTGTCGCTGCCCCAGTTCCCCCTAAAGTATGGGCGACTGCAAATGACATAGCAACTGACGTTTGATTTTTTACAACAAACTTCAAACCATCAAGCGCAACTTTGATTGGACCAGCATAGGAATAAATGGGAATAAAGCTAAAAAGTAAAAGTGAAATTAATAGAGATTTAAGTATTTTCATGATATATCCTCTAGCGTTAAATGTTTTAACACGAGTGCATATTCCATTCCATACCCTAAAACCCTATAAATATTTAAATTTATTTAATATATTCAACAAAATGTATGCTTAGCCAACATATTATTTTTATAAAACCCATCATATCTTAAGCTATCATTAAATATCGTATATTCAACAAAAATAAATTTTAAGCTCTATTTAATCAAAAAAACCATCCTCTCCTTATAACGCGCCAACATAAGTTATTTGCAACAATAGCTTACTTATTCATTAACTTGAAAATTCATGAGCTCAGCCTTTTTACTCATTGTTAAACATCTAAACACGCTCTACCATATAGCAATTCTAAAAACCCAAATTATAAAACCCTTTATTTTTCACCCGTCCTCTAAGCTAGAATTCAATCACCTAACTCTTAAAGCTATTTATTTTTGTTTTTAAATACCCATAAATAGGTAAAAAAACATACATGTTAACTGTTAAATTTACAATTTGAATGAAGAGTAATTAAACTACACATTATCTTGCTCGGAGCTACTACCTAAAAATAAAGATGTATATACCCAATACGAATAACTTCTAGGTTTTTCTTATTTTAGAGGCAGACAATTGTTTTCACTTACTGCTAGTGTTTTTTTCAACTTTATGCTCTTTCAAAAAAGTGACATTTTGTTTATGCACTGCTAAATGGTAAACATCCATTTCAACTCTTTTATTCAAAGAAAAAAGCGCTTTTTCTGCTTCACTTGATTTATTAAGTGCAGCTAAGAGTAAAATTGAAGATAATTGCTGTACTCTCTTAGCACTTTCATCAATATTTTTTAGCATACCCTGTGCAGCACGTAATGACTTTTTAGGAATCATAGGTGTCTGAAATATATAATTTTTTATAAACTTGTTTTTTATAAGAGCGTAGCGATAGTGTGGATATTGCTTTAGCCCCCAGTTATCTCCCGTTGGCAGCGGGTAGAATGTTTCAATATTAAGTTGATCACCCTTCAGTGCTACATAAGTCGTTTGTTGTTTTGAGAACGAAAGTACTGACTTTTTCGAGTGTATGTCAACCACGTCATAACTTGACGCTCGATAATCATGAGCTGATACTTCAATACCATTTCCGCAAAATATAAATGCATTCACTTGTAAAAATGGCTCTATCCCCGCTTTATGTAAATCAGACCCCGGGCATAAGCCTGCGTGTACATTTGTTGTATAACAATGCAGGATAACGCTCACTACTATTGCAAATGATCTCAACATCTTGCCACTTCCGTACTAATATACGGCTCCCCCGCTTAAATACACTATCACACATATAAACTATACCCTATTGAAGGGTATAACTATTTGAGTACAACCAAAGAAAGAAGATGCAGCTTGTAGTGAATTTATTGAAATAACGAGACACGACTTACAGTCTTGATAAGACTTAGATTTCATCTAATCAACACATTAAAAAACACTGAGAGCTATTCAGAACAACAGTTTGGGCTTCATCACATTTGGTTGAACGCTCGTAAACTTCTTTTATAGATATATACTTGGATGAGATACCCAAAACGAAGGGTAGAGTTGTGACGAGTTTAGCCTAAGCGAATTAATGCAATGGACACGAATACCCAAGAAATTCCAGAAACATATTATTTGATAACTGAAGATACAACACCTGACGATGCAGTCAGGTTAATTGCTTCACATGCTCCCCAATCAACTATTCAAATCCTCCATGCACACGACATAAAACATGAGTGGCTTGAACAATGTCCACCTCATACAATTTTAATATTATATTTATCTGACAACCTATTAAAACAAATAATTACCCAAGTAAGTGGTAGCCACTGTACTATCGCTATTCTTCCACACCCCGACTCTCCAAATGCAGTCGTTGGTTATGGCTTATCAACCAAAATGGCTGATGCTGTACACGATATCTTTAATCATGATACCCATAGCATAGACTTATTAGTATGTAATAATGAGGCCGTTCTTAACTCCGTAGAAATTGGTGACTTCTTAGGTCTAAAGCCTGTCAATATTGGCAGTGGTTCACTCTTCGACCGTTTAAAAGTATTTTTTCAGCAGTGGAGGAAGCTACTTGTAAAGCAGCCTTTTAAAATAACACTGGTAACCCAAAAAGAGAAGTCCATTTCTACCGCCGTATTAGCAATATCGATTGTTGAACATGCACGAAATACACGCTATATCCAAGAGCTGATTGGCGAAACAAATATCAACGACGGTTTATTTCACACATTTCTGTTCTCACCTCGTAGTATACGACAACTTATATTTGGCATGTTCTGCATCGCGATCAAGCCCTCAAGTAAATTACCTGAATTTATAGGGCATATTAAAGCAGGCGCCCTTAATATTACTTGTGAAAGTACGATTAACTACAGAATAGATAGTCAAAAAGCACAGGCTGAAGCACTGCAACTGAGCATAATTCCCCGCGCAATCAATTTGATACCAGGAAAGTATTTAACCATTGATAAGCCTGCAGCCACTCAAAAAGAAAGTTATCGAGTTCAACATTTACCTACTGGTGATACTGTAAATGAATTAGTTACCAAACACCTTCCCTGGCACTTGCATGCAGGAACAGACGAGTTCCGCGATATTTATAATGCACTGAAGGATAATGCGACATTATCTGCCAATTACTTAACGCTAATGGTTTTATCCACTTTGCTTGCGACATTGGGCTTATTTGCAAATGCAGCAGCGGTGCTAATTGGAGCCATGCTACTTGCACCATTAATGGGTCCCATTATCTCAGCAGCGATGGGGGTTGTACGCCAAGATTTCAGTTTAATATCACTGAGCTGCAAGGCTTTATTAGCCGGGTTATCGTTAGCGCTTTTCTTTAGTGTTGTATTAACCTTGATCATTCCACTACAGTTTATTACCACAGAGATGGCCGCTAGGGCATCACCAACATTGTTAGACTTGGGCGTAGCCATTATTTCAGGTATTGCAGGCGCTTATGCCCATGCCAGGGCTGAGATTGCCAAAAGTCTCGCAGGTGTTGCTATTGCGGTTGCCCTGATACCACCTATTGCAACAACAGGTATAGGTATTGGCTGGCTTGATTGGACTATAGTTTTTGGATCTTTCCTACTTTTTCTGACTAACTTGGCTGGTATTGTACTTGCGGCCGCAGCCACTTTTTTTTGGTTAGGCTTTTCACCCTTTACTCGTGCAAAAAAAGGATTACTGTTTTCAATTATGTTGACATGCTTTGTGGCTATTCCATTAGCTACAAGTTTTTATAAAATTGTTCAAAAAAACCGGTGGGAAATAGCTTTATCAACTATTCCTTTAAATAATGCAGACTTACGTAATGTCGTTATACGACGGAGTGATCCTTTATCTGTACACTTTGAACTGGTGACCAATCAGCCTCCTAAAAAAGAGGAGCTTGACTCAATAAAAAAATTGATGGAAGAGAAAATTCAGCAGCCATTACAAATTGAAATGACAGTGATCATTAAGTTTTAGTGAACAAACATTTATAGCACTCAGCAAACAGCGCTGAGTGCAAAAACTTACTCTAAAGTGTTTAGTGAGGCATGGGAGGCTCTACAATAAGAATGCCTGCCATGATGTCATCCAGAATTTGGATATGCTGATAGGACTTTTCTTCCGCAAGTGAAGTTGTGGGACCACAGGGAAATACTGTTGCAATATACTTGTCATATGCTTCTGTCTGCTCAACATTAGCATGTACAATATAGGTCTTTCCTTTTTCAAATGGATACTGGCTTTTAAATACATCGCCTCCAAACTCCGATTTTAACGTCAAGGTTAAATCACCGGTTTTTTTACCCATTTGCGTTTCAAATGCAGTATTGTTGTACAAGGTATTTTCCACTAAGAACTGTACTTTCTGCTCTCTTCGAAAAACACCAGAATCATCATATCCCTCTTTAACCAGCTCAGTAGACTTAACGGTACCAATAAATGCAATATTAGCATGCTCAAGGGCCATCGTTACTGAAAGAGGGTTCGCTTGCCAAGCTGACATCGTACTTGGAGCATCAGCAAAACAATACTGTGAAAATGGGTTATTACCTGCAACAGCTACAGAAGAAAAACCTAATACAGTGGAAAGCGATAGTGTGGCTAATTTTTTGAACATCAAATTATTCCTTTATATCGTTCAGTAAGTGTAGAAACGTTATTGAACAGACTCATCCTGAATGACCAAAACGTCACTATTAGAAATCTATTTCTTGAAAAAATCAATAGGCATCTTTCAGCTCTGTATACACAAAGTGAAGGGTTTTTTATGAGGCTATTTTGAGCAACAATAAACTAACTATAATTTTGCTTTTAGTGGTTTGTAACTTTATCAACTAGGAAATCAAAGCATTCAATAAATTCAGCAAAAAAAAGCCCCATCAATGATGGGGCAAATTACCACAGTGATTTATGGCAGTAAGGGTTAACTATAAAATCTACTCTTTTATTGGCTTCTTCATCAGCCATATCCCATAGGTAAACGCTGTAATTAAAGAACCAATACCGATAACCGCTGAGTACATTAAGACACTATTAACCGCATTAGGGATAAAGAATACAAAGATACCTCCATGTGGTGCCATCAGCGTTGCTCCTATCCACATGGAAAGTGCACCTGTGACAACACCACCTGCTATACAGCTCGGAATAACACGCAGTGGGTCTTTTGCGGCAAAGGGAATTGCACCTTCAGATATAAAACACAACCCTAGAACAAAGGAAGCTTTACCTGCTTCATGCTCATTTTTAGAAAAGCGCTTACGAAAAATAAATGTCGCCAAGCCCATTCCTATTGCAGGTACCATACCCGCTGCCATTATTGCAGCCATAGGTAAGTAGGTCTTACTTGCCAATAAGCCCACACCAAAAGTATAAGCAGCCTTATTGACTGGCCCTCCCAAATCAAAGCACATCATCGCGCCTAATATCGCGCCCAATAACACGGCGTTACCCGCTTCCATATTAGCCAGAAAATCTGTCATAAATGCCATAATACTGGCAACAGGCGTACCCACCACATAAATCATGATGAGACCCGTGGCTAGGGTTGCTAAAAATGGAATAATTAAAATGGGTTTTAAGGCAGCCAATGTATCAGGTAATTTAACTTTTTCATTAATCCAGCGTGCAATGTATCCAGCAATAAAACCGGCTGCGATCCCTCCTAAAAATCCAGAATTTAATGAGCTTGCTAACATACCGCCCACTAAGCCTGGTGCGAGTCCTGGACGATCAGCTATGGAAAAGGAAATATAGGCAGCAAGCACAGGAATCATTAACGCAAAAGCGGACCCTCCACCAATTTGCATAAGTGCAGCTGCTAGCGTGCCCTCTTCTTTAAATGCTTCAATACCAAAGACAAACGACAAAGCGATAATTAAACCACCCGCTACCACTACCGGTAACATAAAAGATACACCTGTCATCAGGTGCTTATATAAACCTTTGGCTGAGCTTTTATCTTCTGTTTGTTGTGCTGTACTTTTATTACCAGCCGCTGTACTACCACCTAAAATGGCAGCATCTTTTTGGGCTTTTTCAAATACCTGCTTCGACTGCTTTAAAGCCTGCCCTGTTGATGTGTGAAAAACACGTTTTCCAACAAAACGCTGGGTATCCACATCAATGTCTGTCGCGAGGATGACTAAATCAGCAGCAGCAATTTCCTCATCAGTCAGCGTATTTTTCGCTCCCACAGAACCTCTTGTCTCAATTTTTACGTCATAGCCAAGAGACTTACCCGTACTGGTAAGGGCTTCAGCAGCCATAAAAGTATGAGCGACACCTGTTGGGCATGCGGTTATACCCACGACTTTAAGCGGGGCGGATGAAGTGCTGCCCGTATTATTTTGGGGTGCTTTTTCATCATTAGACGTTGTATTTTCCACAAGACGCTCTATATTTGTAATAGCAGAATCACTATGCCTTGAAGCTTGTTTTACTGCATTTTCTAACCAGGCCTCTGGCGCTGCTAACACACCCTCTATAGCACCACGGTAAACAGGTAACCCTTCTAAGTGAGATAAATCTGTTTCACCCGCTCCCGCAACAATTACACAGTCTACTTGCTGTAATTGTTCTACCGATAGGGGTTCAAAAGGGCGTAAATGACTTCTACTTTCTATTAATACTTCCCAACCTAGCTTATTGGCCGCCTGCTGAATAGCATCAGCCGCTAAAAAAGTATTTATCACGCCACCCGGGCAATACGTTATTACTGCGATTTTCATCGTTATACTCCTCAGCCTACTAAACCTGCTGTTTTAGTTTTATGAGATGGCTTATCTGTTCTACTTGTTGATAGTCCTTTACACCAACCCCTACCTGCATCACTGCACATGCTGATAAGGCGGTTGCTCTTCTTAAAATAACCTCTGGTGTTTCTTGTTTCATCACACCATAGGCTATACCTGCTACCAAAGTATCTCCCGCTCCTACTGTGCTAATAACATCAACCTTAGGTGGTTGCGCCTGCCAATAATCTGCAGCAGTTACCCACAAAACCCCTTGAGCGCCATTCGAAATGACCACATGTGTTATGCCTCCTTGAATTAATTCTCTGGCCACCTTTATTTGCGCCTCAGGAGACTCCAATGAAAAACCCGCCCATTCGGCAAGCTCATTAGCATTGGGTTTTATTAACCATGGCTTTGCTTTAATACCCTCCGAAAATGGTAGACCACTGCTATCAAATAACACTTTTTTACCATGTGCTTTTAAATGGCTAATTAATTTAAAATAATAATCTCGTGGCAAACAGGCAGGTAAACTACCTGAAACTACCCACAAAGAAAAATCAGGCAACAAGCGTTCTATCGTATTTTCAAGCTGGTGGATTACCGAATCGCCAAATTCCAGTCCCGGAAAATTAAACTCGGTTATCTGATCAGCAGATATTTTTACATTTATACGCGTACTGCCAGGTACTACCAAAAACTCATCCTGAATATTACGATTAGTACAAAGGGTATTAAATGCTTGCGCATTTTCATCGCCTAAAATCCCTGTAGCAGCAACTGGAACATTCATATCTGCTAACACACAACTAACATTTACGCCTTTACCTGCAGGCCGTAAGGAAAAATCACGAATAGAATTAACTTCGCCAATCTGAACACACGACAGTTGCCCTGTTAAATCTAACGCGGGATTCATCGTAACCGTTGCAATGCCCTGCTGCATTATTTTTTCTCTCCGCTCAATACAGCCGTGATAGTTTCAACATAATCACCTGCCAACCCTCTTACTTGGTCAGCATCAGACAGACTAAGTGCACGTTCGGCCAGTTGCTGGCAATCTTTAAATGACATATGTCGTAAATATAATTTGGTACGAGGTATCGCCTTAGATGACACACTGACTTCATCCACCCCCAACCCAAGTAATAAGGCTAACCCTGCGGTATCCGCAGCCATTTCACCACAGACGCCAACCCAAGCTTGTCCCTGTTTTGCCCCATCGACAGTATGTTTAATAAGCTGCAAAACAGCTGGGTGAAGTGGATCAACACGAGCAGACAATTTAGGATGTCCACGATCCATAGCTAATGTGTATTGTGAAAGGTCATTGGTACCAATTGAAAAGAAGTCCACTTCTGATGCAAAACGCTCAGCAAGTAATGCAGCCGCAGGTACCTCAATCATTATGCCTAATTGCAAGTCTGCACAACTGTATTTAGCCTGAATTCGCTTAGCTATCGCTTTAATTTCATGCCACTCTGCAAGATCGGTAACCATGGGGAACATAATGCGTAGAGGCTGGTCTCCTGCAGCAGCCATTAACGCGCTTAATTGAGTTTCTAAGACATGTGGATGCTGAAGTGTTAGACGAATACCCCGCACACCTAAAAATGGATTCTCCTCTTTTGGTTGGGGTAAAAATGGCAAAGGCTTATCCCCCCCAACATCAAGGCAACGAGCAACAAGTGGTCGCCCAGCTAAGGCTTGGATAATTTGTTGGTAATACTGCTGCTGTTGTGCTTCACTTGGCTCCGTCGCATAGTGCATAAACACAAACTCTGTTCGCAGTAAGCCAACAGCTTCACCACCCAATTCCACGGTCTTCTCTGCTTCAGCTAAGTTAGCTATATTGCCAGCTACTTCAATTTTATGTTGATCCTGGGTAATCGCTGGCTGTTGGCATGAAGCTAACGCCCTGGCCTCTAATTGTTTTTGTCGTTCAGCGGTTTGTTTGGCTTGCTGAATACGCAATGCCTCTGGTGCAATTTCTAATAATCCTTTATCACCATCCAATATAGCCATCCATGGTGTTTCTAACGTTAACAGTGACTCGCCTAATCCAACCACTAAAGGAATACCTAAACTGCGCGCTAATATTGCAGCATGGGAATTTGCTCCACCATAAGCTGTTGCAATTCCTTTGACTAAAGCTGTATCCATTTCGGCGAGGGTAGAGGGTAATAATTCATCAGTTACCCAAATATGAGGTTCTTCTGCTGAGGAGGAAGCTTCATCATGCTTGGTTAACAGCTGCAAAACGCGTTCACCCACATCACGAATATCAGCTGCACGCTGAGCCAATAATGGGTTTGGCAGTGCCGCCTGGATATCAGCAAGCTTGGTAAAACTTTGCTGCCAGCTCCACTCTGCCTTATGTCCTAATTTCATTAACTGTTCGGCCTGATCTGACAGCTCAGGATCTTCAAGCATATCCCTATGCATCGACAATATGGCCACTAAGTCTTCTTGGGTTAGCCGTTCAACCTGTTTGCCAAGCTGTTGTCTGGCTGCATCAATGGCATATTGCAAACGCGGTATTTCTTCAGTGGGAGAATAGTGTTGAGCATCATCAACGATTGATGATCCAAGTGTATTGAAATGTAACTGCATAGGGGCAACAGCAATGCCTTGTGCTGCACCCACACCTTGTATAATTCCAGAAGTTAGTACCGTTTTTTCTAAGTGCTGTTCTTCCTGTGGTTTACTTGTTGAATCTACAACAGGTACCGTAGGCTCTCCTAACCCATCAAGGAAACCTTGCTCGATTACCTCTAAAGCTTTAACCGCTTGAGACCCTTGTGCAGTGAACACCAGTTTTTGCCCATGTACGACGCCTAGGCTCAGTAGCTGCGTTAAGCTTCGTGCATTGACAGGTAATACTGAGTGATCAGCAGGCTCAACGACTATTTGGCAATCAAGATTTTCCAATGATTTAACAAGTTGAGCCGCAGGGCGCGCATGTAATCCATCTGCATTTAATACTGTTACTGTTATATTTTTACCCTCAATCACATCACTACTAAGCAAACGAACCACTTCTTGGGGATTAACTGCATTAACAAGCTGAGATAGTGCACCTTTGAAGTGCAACTGCATTAAACGTTGTATGACCTGTTCATGTTGACGGTCAACCGCTGCAAACATGACTAGAAACTTAAAGGGTTGCTGCTTAAGTATGGTTGGCTCTACCAATTGAACAGCAGCGATTGCTGAACGTTTCACCCCCACCGATCCCCCTACAAGCCAAACTCCTTCTGCCAAGTAGCGTGGCTGCAATTCAGGTAATTGATGGGCAAACTCCCAGGATATTACGTCAGCATCAAGCAACTTTGTCATTGCTAAACTTGCTGCGCTGTTTAGTGAAGAAAGTGGTTGCTGTAACGCCACAAAGTTTCGGTCAAATTGCAGTTTTTGACTTGGCTGCTGGCCATTTAAAACAGCGGCAATCAGGCTAGGGTCATTAGTATCTTTCAGTTCAGCAGCAGTCTGCTCATCACCAATCACATGAGTTAAGCGTTGTAGAATGGTCAAATGCTCTTCTGACTTAGCCGCAATACCCACCACGATATAAGCAATTTGCCCATCTCCCCAGTCAACACCTTGAGGAAATTGCACAACACGAATACCTGTGTTTAATACTTCTGATTTACTGTCTGCAGTACCATGGGGAATGGCTATACCTTGACCTAAATACGTTGATATTTGCTTCTCTCTAGCCATCAGAGCATCAAAATACCCCGCTTTAACCAGGTTGCCATCAACCATGCTTTCTGCAACAAGCTGTAATGCTTGTGCCTTACTACTGGCCGAGGCATGTAAAGTTATATCCTGCGAAGTTAAGGTCAACATAGAAGCCATCCTATATCTAGCGTATTATTTACACGCTTAATGAGTGTGCTACTTAGGTTCATTTATACTGTTGCTTTGTTTATAGCCTTATACTGCTAGAAAGAACCTTGCATAAACGCCATAGAACCTTTTCACAGTCTCTAGTTTTAGTAATCGGTTATCGCAAACTTGTTTTTGCTTTATCGTTTCAGCTACTATGCTTAAACGATTCAGTTAAAAAATCAAGTCTCTTAGTAAAATGATTTGATTATGGTATGATCAAGCGCAATTTTTAGTGAGGATAACCGGTTCATGCGACTGGAAGAAATAGCCAAACTCGCGGGTGTATCCAAATCCACAGTCAGCTACGTCATCAATGGCAAAGCAGATAAGTACCGGATTAGTCAACGCACCCAGGAAAAAGTACTCTCTATCGTTAACCAATATGGTTTTCGACCGAATGATACTGCTGCTGCGTTAAGACGTGGTAAGAGTAATACCTTTGGGTTTATCACACCCGACTTTGAAAACCGAAGCTATTTACGGATTGCCAAGCGTCTGGAACAGTTAGCACGAACCGCTGGCTACCAACTGATTATCGCAAGCTCTGATGATAACCCTGCTACAGAGCTTGAAGTCGCTAAAATGCTTTCATCTCGTAATATTGACTTATTGATGGTGTCATCGTGCTTAGGGGATGAAGTTGAATACTACCAGCAACTGAACAAACAGGGGCTACCAATCATTGGCTTAGACCGCCCTTTACCTGATTCAGACTTCATCAGTGTGATTAGTGATGATCAGCATGGTGCAGAAATACTGGTCAGCTCGCTAGACTTAAAACAAGCAAAAAATGTTGTGATGCTAAGTGCAATGCCTGAACTGACCATCAGCAAACAACGAGATACTGGCTTTCGCAATGCACTGAAGTCATACCCCAATATTACTCCACACTGCTTCTATGGAGACCATTACAGCCGCTCTGTTGGTAAGACTCTGTTTCATAAAGCTGTGGAAAACCTGGGGTGCATCCCTGATGCCGTTATCACTACATCATACACCCTAATGGAAGGTATCCTTGCAGTCCTTGCGGATAGCACTTGGTTTGAAAAATGTCAGCACTGTCAGCTAGCCACCTTTGGTAATAGCAGAGCTTTAGACTTACTCCCTATTAAAATCAATTCCCTACCACAACAATACGACATAATTGCTGAGCACTCTTGGCAACTTGCTATGCAAGTAATCAACGGTGCTTATACACCACAACGTGAAGTAATTCCTCGCTCACTTATTGTTCGCCGTTAATGATTCATATATGCTTTTTAGGCAATAAAACAGCAAATATTTAAGTTTTATTGCCTTGAACATGTTTTAAATACTACACATTAAAGGCATATAAAGCGTCTTTCGACTATCCTTAACGAATACCATAAATAAGATAATAATCAGCCTATATACGCTTCAACTTAACAGACCACCTTTTCTTACCCTTTCAACTCTGTGTACTACACATATTACGTATTACCATATTTGGTATTATATTATCTTTTGATTGTAAAAATAGCCGATAACTCTAATTACCGGAAATTTTTTCGAGGGGGTTAGTATTCTGGGAGGGAGTAGGAGCACTAAGGGTACTGAGAGCCTTTAGTAGTAGAACATGTAACCTACTGGTGTTTTTATCTATAAACACATAATATGCCGCCAACTAACAAATAAATTAATATTTTGATTAATTTAAGTAGTTTATGAGAATTTTAAGTTGTTTTTTAATATTTCTTTTAAGTGGGTGCTCTACTTTAATTGAAAGAACAGGGGGTGTTGAGCACAGTAATCTATGCACTAGTATTGATGAGCTAAATAAGCTACTAGGAAAACCCAAATTAGTCTATGGGCATAACGATCACAATCTACCTAAACATATATTTTTACGAACAAATAATCTTTCATATGAAAAAATATTAGTGCATGAAATTAAGGGGAAGGTAAAAAAGGCATCAGATGGTGTTCCTCAAATGTATTTAGCAATACTAACGCTTGGTATCTCTGAAGTTATAGTGGTACCAGTCTCCACCGTCAAAAGGATAAGCAGTAATTTTGAAAAGCATGAGTATGTGTCAGTATACGACGAACATGGAAGATGTATATTAAGTGAAGTTTATGATACTAATGGTAATCAAATAATGACAGGGTGGTACTAAGTTAATAGATAAGAGCTGGACAACAAAATATGAAGCTTACAAAGTGATATTTGCCAAATGACAGAAGTAGTTTTTCACATATTTGGTGCTGTGTTTATGATAATAATGAGTTGGCAGTTTTTTTTAACGCCAATACTTATATCATTACTTTTAAGAAAACTAAAAAAAATTGATTCTCGTGAGTGGAAAAAAATGACTATTCTCTCTACTAACCCCTACATGATAGGTGGGGAAGAAAAACATCGTTTACAAGAATATCTAAAAAATAGAGCGTTTACTAAGCATAATTCAGAAGCTATTAATAAAATTGGTGTGATTACACGAGCTTCATTTTTGATATCCAACCGCCTTTTTTATAGCGTATTCTTAATTATTTTCGCAGCTGCTCTCATCATAGAGGGTGTTCGTTTCTTTTTTGATGAGTCATTTTTAATGTAGCCTCTTTTTTTCATCACAGGATGGCAAAAACCTCCTTTAAAGTTGGTTTTCGAATAGCGTATCGTTTTTTAATGGTTAGATTTAGCAGTTATGATTAGTTTATTCAGAAAGAAACGACTACTGAACACGGAACATTCAGCAGAAAGTGTGATAGATAGATTGTATTCCCTTAACAATAAATTTATAAGTAAGACAAAGTTTGTAGAAGTAAGGCGCAAAGGAGCAAGAACCTTTGGTCTCAGCTTCGATAAAAATATCGCGTCTTCGCAACTCAATTATTCAGTATCAAAAGAGATTTGGATTGAGAGCATAGACAAAGGAAGCAAAGTACATATTAAAACACGTCCTATAGGAGATATTTGGGCTTTTCTGATTTTAATGCTCCCAATGATTCCTAACGCTATTTACGAGTCTGGATTACAGGCGCTCTTAATGTTTATTGGGCCACTCTGCGTTTTGGAAGTTTTGTTTTTACATAAATCTACCAGTGAAAACTCAAAACTAGATAAACTTATTAATGAAGTGTTAATGTGATATATTATCCAGCAAGATCTAGCACCTGCCCACATCACTGGATACCCTGAGCCATAAGGCCTACAATGAAGCTAGGTTTTGCGTAAGAGTGTCGTTTATTAATAGTTATGCTGCCGGTAAAGCCATGAGGAAAGAGCGAGAAAAATCAATTTATACCGCATGGTGTTTAAAAGACGATACAGGGCCATGCATGCTAATAGCAGGCGATAAACCATTAACTTTCAATGATGGTAGCGTTGATCCAGATTGTCAGAAAAAATATTACACAATATCAGCCTGCACATGGGAAGAAGCTATGGCTATTTACTATCTTCGGCAAGGTTGGGATCCATACCGCCCAGAAGGCGAAGCAAAAGCTTGTCCTCAATGTGGGGCACTTCTCTATTCAGAAGGTAGTGGCCAATGCTGGTCATGCAATCATCAATGCTAAACAATAAATCACATAATCGACTAAGACTTACTCCCTAACCAGCCATATTCTTGATCGTTCCCTCCACCAAAATAGCGATAACCCTGCTTATCGATTAAAAAACAACCACTTTACATGCTCACTCAGTAATCCCTCTTCTCACTTCTAGCCTGTAGAGCATCAGTACTCATGATCTTTACAAAGTTATGTGTAACGGTTACTCGAAAGTGAAAATGTCAGTGATAAACTAACTGATTCTAAAGTGAAATTTGGCCATGAACTGGCTGAGGTGTAGTTATTGTGAGCAGTAAAGATAGAATTACTCAAAAAGAATTAATCATCAAAAGTGCAATATATGTCGCAGTTATATATCTTATGTTTCCAACGTTAAGTTTTTTTATTAACGTGTTTGGAGCGTTTTATGCCGCTATTTGTTTAGGCTTATGGCTCTCATTTTCACTACAGTTAAGACCAACAAACCTAGTTTATACTTTTCTTCTTTCGGCAGTGCTTTTTAGTGTGGAATTTTATACTAATATAGCAGGTTGGTTTCCTGCTCATACCGTATTTACACTGAATGCGATGCCTAAAGGCATAGAGTTTTTTAAGTATCTATTTAAAGTTCCTTTTTATATTACTCTTATCATCTTGCTAGAACTCATCATTAGATTATTTCAGCTAATTTTAGATAGACCAGATTCATTTTATACTAGGAAATCTTATTGCCTATACTATAACGTTATTTTTTGGATGGCGTTGTTTAACTGGGTACTATGGGCAGATCAAAATCATGTATATATGAACATAAATGATATGTGGGGTTTTTTAACATTATCAGCCTTGATGTCAGGCTATATGACGATTTTGTATTTTGAAAAGTCAATTTCGATGCTAACTGTCATTTTTGGCATAGCTGCAGTAGTGTGGTTTCTATCTTTTTCAGTATTTGCGCCAATTAGCGAAAATGACCTTTGGTATCAGCAACGTTGGAGTATAGAGCTTATTCTGATCGTTATACTATGTTGGAAAGGAGGAAAGCGTAGAGAAACTGCTGAGCCAACGGATCCAGACACCTAATGGGGGTCAATAATTAGTGGACGACCCTGCAAACAGTCCACTATAAGTATACCTATAATGCACTACCCCCAGACCAGTGCACTAACTATAGAAATCCCATGTATAATGCACTAGCTGGGTAATGTATGCGGGCGTTAGGCTATTTAAAGATTGAGAATGAAGATAGATCGAGTAAAACCTCTATACAGAAAAGTTAACACTAAAGCACGGGGTGTTCATCATCACTCTGGTAGTAGCTATCGTTACGATAGGAACACTAAAGACGCTGAATCAGTAAAAATGAAAAAGGATGTCCAGCGGGGTTTAGACTATACGCCATTGTTTAGATTCCTACTCTCTAAGGTAGGTAAAAGATGGGATTCCGTCTTTAGTGAGGCTGTAGCCAGACTCGATAAGCAAGAGCCAATTTTTTGGATGGTCTCAATGGATATTGAAGATGCAGACGACTACATTTTAACAAGTGAAAGCAGCTACTTTAGTGGTTTATATGTAGATAAAGACGGCCTATTGCAAGTGGTAGCACCTGAAATAGATGAGACAAGCCTTTCGCCAGCTTGCAAATGCTGTACGCACACTTTTAACGGTAAGCCGTTTACCAAAAAGTTTAAGTTGGAGTAGAGTTGTCGCCTAATCGGGTAAGAGCTGGTATCTAAACTGCTTCATTATTCTCCCCCAAAATAGCCAATAACCCAGCTTACCGGCTATGTAGATCCTTCCAAATTTTAAGTGCTGACTAATGAAAAACTTGCCAAGATTCAGATATTGATGCATATTATCATCACAATATGCATCAAGGCTTCTATTATGCGCACTACGGTTACTATTGACGATGATTTGTATGATAAGGCTCTCGAAATGGCCGACCCTGACATGGATAAGTCAGAGCTATTTCGAGAAGCCATCAAAACGTTTGTACGCGTTCAAGCAGCCAAACGTCTTGCTGCTCTTGGTGGCACTGCTCCCGATATGCAAGATATTCCACGTCGTCGAGAGGAGTCTAACCCATAATGAGTGTACTTGTTGATACATCGGTATGGGTGGATCACTTTAGAAACAGCAATAGTACTCTGATCAGTCTCATTCAAGCAGACTTAGCACTTACTCATCCCATGGTCGTGGCGGAAATAGCCTGTGGAACACCACCAGCTCCTCGATCCAGAACGCTTAGTGATATAGGGTTATTGCGTCCAGCAAACCAAGCAAGCTTAGATGAAGTGATGGAATTTATAGAGCGTGAAAAGCTCTATGGCCAAGGATGTGGGCTGGTAGATATTATATTACTTGCTTCCACACTAATTACCCCAGGTACAACATTATGGACGCTTGATAGACGTCTTGCAGGTTTGGCGGAATGCTTCCAGGTTGACTATCAAGCAGCTACTCAGTGGAATTAAATTACTTCTGCTTTTCACCAGAACCACCCAGCCTATGGTGTAAATATGTACCACAGGGTTAGTCTTGCTGAAGTATGCTTTAACCCAATACCCCCTGTAGTCATAACAAAACCCTTCCTCCTTTCTTAATCTATTGTAAATATTGATGTACATGGTTTGTATTCACTAACCAAAAAGTTCCGATAACTAAAGTTACCGAAAGTTTTTTCGAGGGGGTTAGTATTCTGGGGTGGGGTAGGAGCACTAAGGGAACTAGCACTAGCAATTACATCAACAGTTCCGGATATACAGCTTGCACTTTTTAAAATTTATTCAGTGATATAAAAAAGCCCTCAAATATAGGCGTATAGTTTATCAAAAATAATAGCCCTATTTATGTTTTGCTTTAATAATAAGTAGAAGCAAAATATAAATTGGTACTGTATACACAAAGGCACAAAATAAGGTGTACCAAACACCTATAGAGTCAGCAACATTTATTTTTTCCAAGTAGATTTCTAGAAAAAAGAAAAATACAAAAATAGAAATAAATGTAAAGAAACTTGATTTACTTGACATTTTGAGTTGCAGTTTCTGCTAAT
>NZ_JAEVHG010000023.1:0-82110 GCF_018263875.1 Zooshikella ganghwensis | reverse complement strand
CAGTATCCTAATCCGTCATCGTAAGCACCCACACGAATTACTTGATCATTTGTTAAAGAACTTTGGTTAAGCGTTGGCCTCAACCAAGGCCGGCTATTCTACTGCCTCGCCTTGTTTTGTCAAGCTGCGTGTTGAATTTTATTTCAACCTCAATCACAACCCAACTCGCCTCTCAGCGGCCGCGCATTCTAGCGCGTTCGATAACCTTGTCAACCCCCTCTTTTTTGTCATCCTATTGAACGACGTTTGACGCACATCAAAAGAGACTTACTCACCATCTATATTCGGTAAAACCCTCTGGGCGTCGGGGACTTGAAAAGCGTTACCGCTGAAGTGAGGGCGCATTATAAAGACCTCCCTCACAGATGCAACCTTTTTTTCAAATTATTTACTCAACCTAAAATAGGTTAGGTGATGCTTTAATAATAAGGTTGTTATGAACATATCTTCTTTGGAGCAAAGTTAAAGCTGTAGATCATTAAATATCTAAACCGCTCATAAACTTAATTGCATCTTTAATTTCTTCTTCAGAGCAATTACTACAGTTGCCGCCTGCAGGCATAGCACCCTTGCCGTTTGTCACACTTTTTATCAACACACTAAAATCACCACTAGCTTCATCAAGCCGGGCTTGCCATGCAGCCGTATCACCTTTCTTAGGTGCATTGGCTACGCCAATACTATGGCAGGCAGTACATGCACTATTATATATATCTTCTCCAGAGCGAGGGCCATCGTTCACAGCAACAGGAGCAGCTGCCGCTTTAGCGCATTCTTCACCTTCCAGGCAGACTTCACCTACGGGCTTAATACGTTCTGCAATCTCATCATTAAGCGCTGCACTAGCTCCTTGTCCAAAAAAGACAGCTCCAGCCACCACCACTGAAGGTAACATATATTGCAGTAATTTTTTCATCGAACCCACGTTACTATCCCCTTAACAATCCCCACTTAGACCACATCACGTTTTTGTAGCGCCATTAACGTATTCAAGAATGAAAGACGCAAGCATTCTTTCTTTGCTAAAGCTCAACTACTGTAGCATTCAACGACCAGTCAACTGTTACGGCTTTCAATACAGATTATTAGCATTGCTCAACAAGCTAAGGAAGATACAAGCTACGAATGTATACCCTATTTCTGCATACAGGTAACATGCGACTTATGTTTCGCTGACACTTTAGTTATATGGCTGGAGATTATAAACCAATTAATTCAACAGCAGAAACTGTATAAGATGCTCATCTTAGGATCTACTTGTTGATTAATTAGCTTGGAAGTATTTACAAAGCGGCAAGTGAAATATAAATAGTTGCTAAACTGGAGTGAGGTATGGACTATCTAAAAAACCGTGGTATCATCTACAGCCCGTATCTAAGCGCCCTTAGCTCAGCTGGATAGAGCGTTGCCCTCCGGAGGCAAAGCTCAACAGCAAGCAACGGGCAAAACGAGTCTTCGCAGCTCGTCAAAACTGCGATTTTTGTTAGCATATGCTAACCCAGCACAACCCGCCCTTCCAGAGCGAGGGCCATCGTTCACAGCAACAGGAGCAGCTGCCGCTTTAGCGCATTCTTCACCTTCCAGGCAGACTTCACCTACGGGCTTAATACGTTCTGCAATCTCATCATTAAGCGCTGCACTAGCTCCTTGTCCAAAAAAGACAGCTCCAGCCACCACCACTGAAGGTAACATATATTGCAGTAATTTTTTCATCGAACCCACGTTACTATCCCCTTAACAATCCCCACTTAGACCACATCACGTTTTTGTAGCGCCATTAACGTATTCAAGAATGAAAGACGCAAGCATTCTTTCTTTGCTAAAGCTCAACTACTGTAGCATTCAACGACCAGTCAACTGTTACGGCTTTCAATACAGATTATTAGCATTGCTCAACAAGCTAAGGAAGATACAAGCTACGAATGTATACCCTATTTCTGCATACAGGTAACATGCGACTTATGTTTCGCTGACACTTTAGTTATATGGCTGGAGATTATAAACCAATTAATTCAACAGCAGAAACTGTATAAGATGCTCATCTTAGGATCTACTTGTTGATTAATTAGCTTGGAAGTATTTACAAAGCGGCAAGTGAAATATAAATAGTTGCTAAACTGGAGTGAGGTATGGACTATCTAAAAAACCGTGGTATCATCTACAGCCCGTATCTAAGCGCCCTTAGCTCAGCTGGATAGAGCGTTGCCCTCCGGAGGCAAAGCTCAACAGCAAGCAACGGGCAAAACGAGTCTTCGCAGCTCGTCAAAACTGCGATTTTTGTTAGCATATGCTAACCCAGCACAACCCGCCCTTAGCTCAGCTGGATAGAGCGCGGCCCTCCGGAGGCCGAGGTCAGAGGTTCGAATCCTCTAGGGCGGGCCATCTTCCTCCCGGCCCATCGGGGCAGTCACCCTCCAATACGAGCAAGTATCCCCTTTTCGGGGCAGATTGCAGGCCATCGATTTTGGCTTGCTGCTTTATGGTTATGTCGTGCGCGCGCCATTCACTCACTTGATTGGCAACAGAAGGACGACCAGCATGGCATCCATAACAAAGACACCGGAGGGTACCTACCGGGCACAGATTCGCAAAAAGGGTTACCGTACCATCTCCAAAAACTTCACCCGAAAAACCAGTGCCGAGCGCTGGGCGCGTCAGGTTGAGGTCGAAATGGAGAAAGGCATTTTTGTCTCTACCACCGAGGCGGAGAGCACAACCGTCGGCGAACTCTTGAAACGTTACGAAGAAGAAATTGCACCATCCAAAAAATCCTATGCCGATTTAAAGTATCGTATCAAACTGCTTGATCAACAGTTCGGTCACTTTACCCTGGCGGCGCTGACTTCTTCCCAAATCAAAGACTACCGAGATGAACGCTTGAAAACGCGCAAGGAAGAAACCGTGCGCAAGGAACTTGGCGTACTCAACCGGGTGTTGGAATTTGCCATCAAGGATTGCGAAATCCACCTCCCAAAAGACATTCCTTATATAGTGATATTCGCGCTGGAAACCGGAATGCGACGCGGCGAAATTGCTCGCCTGCAATGGAAAGATGTCGATCTCAAAAAATGTACTGCCATCGCCCGAAATACTAAAAACGGTGAAGACCGTACGATTCCGCTTTCAAGTAAAGCCATTGGAATACTACGGCAGTTGCCGCGCGATATTATAGGTCAAGTATTCCCGATACGAGCCGACTCCATTACCCAGGCGTTTGACAGGTGCCGACAACGCGCCGGAATAAAGAACCTGCGGTTGCATGACCTTCGCCATGAAGCCACCAGTCGATTCTTTGAAAAGGGGCTGAATATATAATGGAGGTGTCCAGCATTACCGGTCACAAAGACCTCGGCATGCTCAAACGTTATACCCATCTGCGTCCTGAAGATCTGGCAAAAAAACTGGGTTGATTTGAGATTAGGCAGGCCTATTCGACCTGCCAGTCGATATGTTCCAAAACGGGGTGACCTTTTAACTTACGGATAGCACTGCGCACAATTCTGCTGCTTTGGCGAAGCCTTGCATAATGCTCTTCCGTCATCAATGCCAGTTCCTTTTCATAGTCATCCGCGGCTCGCTTAAAGCAGTTTTCGGTATAACCTTTTTGGGTGGGTCGTATATTTTCCTTGATGACATGCCCTGCCCCCGCGGGACGCCGATAGGCAAACCTAAAGGTATTACTGCCTCCATCCTGCCGGACAAACGAGTTGATATAACCGTAGGACTCGCCAAGATCTTTGAACGACCGCTTACCTTCGTGGTAACTATCGCAGTGCATTTTACCTTCAAGATAAGCCTGCAAGTGAGCCAACTCCAGAAGCGCGATTGCAGTGCGCAAAGTCTCAATCGAGGCTCTGCGCACCGGAAATGGCTCAAGATGCGCACGTTCTTCTGGTGAGCCCTCTGCCAATGCTTTGACCGATTCAATATCCTGCAAATTCATCGGCGGCCTCCTTGGGTTCTGATGGAGGTTTCCACCCGAGTGCTGGCAATCCAGGCATCCACTTCGTCGCGAAGAAACATGCGCCGTTTTCCGATTTTGTAACTCGGTGGCATAGCGCTGCCGTTACTCAAGCGGTTTTGCAGGGTTCGTTTTGACAGGCCAAATTCATTGGCTAGTTGCTCAATACTTATCCACCTCATGATTTCTCCTTCATGCATACGATGCGTTATCGGTAGAAATCATGCTCACACAGAAGCAGCGAAACAGTATTCTGTAGGAACCACCAAAAAGGGGCTTTATGCTCGGATTGGGCAGTAATTTTGATAAAAGTAGAAAAATTTGGAAATCAGGGTGTCAGACCGGTTAGCTGATGTCTCTGGCAAAAAGATGGCTTTGGCACTTGGGGCAACGTAAACCATGACTAAAATCATGCACCCACTCAACGTGGCACATAATGCATTGATAGCGTACAGGGTCTCTCTTGACCACTAGCGGTTTCTGTTCGACGGGTGAATCGGGGCGATAGCTATTCCGCTGAGCGACGCATCTACTCGACTCCGGCCTGGCACAACGGTGATCTCGCTTCGCTTTTTGTAGAACTGACACAGTTTTGGAATGGAAGCGCCAATCCCTTTCGCCTGCTTTTAAAAGGAATGCCAAAACCGCATCAGAAAAACGAAGATTACGATCACTTTTCAGCGCCGATATTGAAAAACTGTCACAATCCAATTCCAAAAGCGCAGCCTTTTTCTCCTGAAGGCTATTTTCGTCAATTATGATAGGCAGCTTACCTTTGTACACCAAATCCACAATGATCGGATAACCACCCACCTCAAGCAGCAAATCCACATGATAACCAAACGCTTTTGTACTCGCGTGAGCACTGTCAATGACGTTGCTCGCCCCTCGGCTAACCTGTAGAAAATCATAGCCCCCACAACAGGCATAATGCTCCATCACTTCAAGGGGCGGCGTTTCGAGAATCTTGCCAACCGCTTGAGTCGCAACATCGCGCACCATCATGGCAACGGCTAGCGCCGAGTTAATCGGGCACTCCTCTTCGGGCTTGGCGTCCTTATGACGCGAGTCGTGAGCAAAGTGATAGCGTTTTTCTTTCGGATGACGAGACAATAAGGGCGCTTTACAACCCGGACATAAACAGTTGCAGGCGCGCCCTTTCGGCGCATCCTCGGGTTCGACAATCTCTCCGGTGACCTTATGAATTCCAAACGGAATCAGCAGTTCACTCATTTATTCCACACCCTTTCGGAGTTGCCGCAGCATACCTGTCGTTTGAATTATCCTTCCTCACGCCACTGAAATTCCGCTTTCAGCGCGGCAACACTTCGACTCAGCTCAATCGTATCGTGAGGTATTAGCAGGTACGCCCAGGGCTTGCCGCCACATTTCGCCGCATGCTCATTAGCAAACCGACACCACCTGGCCGCTGCTTTCGCTTTTTGTTCCACTTCACCCTGCTCCATTTGGGTTGATCGCTTCGGTTCCATCATCAAGTAGGCATCGGTGGTTTCCACTACAAAATCCGGTTCATAGTTCTTGCCATTGATATATTCAATACGGAACTGACCCGAAGCAGGCTTCATCCACTTGATCACACTCTCATCGGATTCCAGAATCTGCGCCAGCCTTAACTCTCCCTCAACCGAATCAAATTTCTGGAAGGGATAACAGCAACGGTTAAAGCCGGTAAATAGCATTTGCTTAACCCGCTGTTTATTCTCGACCGGTGCGCGATAGTCTCGCGGTTTTTCGCCCGCCGCCAGGTTGAACGTGGCGGGGCGAAGCACTTCAAAACCCTGGGTGACTTTTCCTATATAATCGGTCGGCGTGCGCCATTCATGCTGCTGCATCTGAGCCCAGATAAAATCCCGGATCTGCTTTTGCCAATAGATCAGGACATTCTCCACTTTGTCCTGGTCCTTATTCAGATAATTCTTGATCCGAACAACCACCTGAAACGCCAGTTGATAAAGAAGATCGGCATGCTCATCGTAATCAATGGCGTCAATTTCCATCAGGCTGCGAACAATATAATCTTCCAGTCGCTTTTCTTTGGCTTCCTGGTTTTCCCATTGGATACGGGTGGTCTTATTATCTTCCAGGTGACGTAACAGGATTTCCTGCGCAACGGGCTGAAAGTTAATTTTATCTAACCCAGTCAATTCAAAATTTTCAAAGCCATAATTTACTTCACGGGTAGGCAATACCGTGATCTGTGGAATATCAATGGTTAACGCAACCAGCTTATCAGTCACGCTATTGACGATTTCTGCCACTGAGTCATCGGTGAGTTCGGATTCGTCCTCCATACCTTCCAGAGAGGCCTGCTGCGGAATAGATTGCCTGACCACACGTTGTACCCGCTCCAGCACCTTGCTTTTTACGGCTTCATTGCCCAGATCTTTTGAGGAGGTTAGGCGAGTGGACTCTTCTTCAATGACCTTAAAGGTAATCTCAGCCACCTTGGCACGACGCGCATCCAACTGCGGCACGTGATAGCCGGGGTGCTGCTCTCTGATCTCCAGATCGTTGTTGGTTGCAGGCCTACCGGTAACAGCAATCTCAGCGATGGACGGTGTTGTGATAACCTGTGGCCGTCGCTCAGGAATATCTGCGGTTTCGTCATCGCCGATGTACACAGTTTTGCGAATAATCGATTCTTCATCGTTCGCCCGGTCGATAATATCCTGGTAGCGATCATGGGCGATGATGGTCAGTCGATCAACAGATTCAACGCCGGTGCGCTTACCGTAGGGAAGCCGCAGCCCCCGGCCAATGGTTTGTTCCGTTAGGATTTCCGAGGCCGAAGCTCGCAGAGGCACGATGGTATAGAGGTTGGTGACATCCCAACCTTCTTTCAGCTTGTTCACATGGATTACGATTTCCGTGTCTTTATCGTGCTCTACAGCCAGCAAGCGCTGCATGGCTTCGTCTGATTCCTCACCACTTTGATTGGAGTGGACCTCAATGACTTTACCCTTGTAGCGCCCATCAAATAACGCCTCGACGGTTTCTTTGAGCTGGCTGGCATGTTGGGTATCCTGCGCTACCACCAGCATGAAGGGTTTAACCGGCTTGCTGCCGGTATTGCGGGCATAAATATCCAGCTCGGCCTTTACGTATTCGTGGTGGTGGATGCCATCTTCCAACTTTATTTGTTCCAGTTGTTCCTGGCTGTAATCGGCGACGCGAAAATCCCGACGTGTAGCCACGGCGGGAATCTTTACATAGCCATCGTTCAGGGCGCTGGCCAGAGGGTAATGGAAAACAATATTGTTAAAGTCCCTCGGTCTTGCGCCGGTGGTTTTTGGCGTAGCTGTTAGCTCCACACCAAATACAGGCTTAAGGTCATTGATCGCCTTGGCTCCGGCGCTGGCATAATAGCGGTGGGCTTCATCCATAAACACCACCAGGTCTGGCAAGTCCGCCAGATAATCGAAGTAGGACTCACCGATACATTCCTGAAGCCGTCGAACCTTGGCAACATTGGATTTGGCGGCACCTTTCTTGTTTTCCTTGGCGTTGATCTTGGAGATATTAAATACGTTGATATGGGGCGCGGTTTCATAGGCCAGTAAGTCGCCGGTCAGGGTTTGCGGCACCGCATAATCCAAGCGAACCCCTCGGCCATCTTCGTAATCCTCGCCGGTGATCACCACGGGCGGCGTTTGGGCGATTTCCGGTATGCCTGCAAAAACGTACTTTGGGGTACCCAGAGTAAAGTCGGCTTTTAGTTTCTCGTAGATCGTGAGGTTGGGAGCCAACACAAAAAAGTGGCGGCTTCTGCCGGTCAGGTATAGCCAGGCGATCATGGCTCCCATCAAGCGGGTCTTGCCCACCCCGGTGGCCAGAGCAAAACAGAGGGAGGGGAAGTCCCGTTCGAACTGCTTTACCGTAGGGTACTGACCTTGCACCACTTGCAACCACTGGTTTAGATCCGGATCTTTAGAAAGCTCCATCTGATCCAGAATATCCACCAGAATATTCAAGGAATCTCGTTGCGGATCACGCAGCGAGAGGCGGGCCGAGATCTGATTGGCAACTTTTACAGCATTTTTATTCATCGAAAACGAATCCTTCATCCCTTCTTATTCTTCTGATAGCTCTGTTGACCGTTTCTCTGACTCAGGTGCTTCTTCAGATTCGTCTTCGTCTAGATCGACGTCATCCTGTTCCTCATCTTCATCCGGCAATACATTCAACGAGAAGCTGTAATCATCGTGATCCCACTCGCATTTGTGCAAAATGGCTTGCGGAATTTTCTTGAGTGTCAGATTGGGGAATTGCTCAGCGTCCGCCATAAAAGCCTTACAGCAAATTACCAAAGATCGGTCTTTGCCCACCTCATCACTGATTACTTTTAGCTGGTCCTGACTGAGACTGCCGGTTGTGACGTAAATAAAGTCTGTTTCGGTGCTGTAGCCGTGCATCCAGAAGTGCTTCTGGCTCGGTGCATAGGTAAAGCCCATATGCTTGCACATGGCTTCAGACAGCATTTCGGCGTTGTATTCTTTGTTTATAATCCAGTTGCCCCAGTTGTCTTTTTTCAGCAATGAGGGCGCCAACCTGAAATAGCGGAAACCGCCACCGCCTTGCCAATTGACAGACTTGGAGATACCACCCTGATCTTCGCCGTCAATGACTTTCTTCAAACGCGGCACGATATGGGTTTCACAGTGATCGCCAAGTTCAATCAAAATCCAGCGGCGACCCATTTTGTGTGCGACTGCGCCGGTGGTTCCAGAGCCAGCGAAAGAGTCCAAAATCAAGTCACCGGGGTTGCTTGCAATATGAATGATTTGCTTTATGAGCCGCTCCGGCTTAGGTGTATCGAATGCCCTATCCTTTCCGAAAAGAGAATGCTGCTCTTTCTTTGCTTCATCTGAGTGTCCAACATCTTCGTGTGGCCACCAAGTCCAAGGTATCAAGCCTTTTGCATCCTTGAGATAATTTTTTCTTCGAGGGACGCCATTTCCATCCTTTCCAAAATATATTCGCCCCTCTTCCAACTCCTTAAAATAATTCGCCTCTATGATTTTCCAGCACGACCCCTCCGGAGGTCGATGTTTTTTCCCATTTGGCGCGACTATCTCATACATTTGATTAGGCCTATAGCCTTGTGCTGTCAGAGAAACTGACTGCCACGGTCCAGAAGGATCATTGTCTGGATTCTTAAAAAGCTTTAATTGCTTATCACCTAAAGGCAGTGGATTGCGTATTTGCTTAAATGCTGCAGCATTCTTTGCATACACTAGAATGTACTCGTGACTATCTCCAATAGCTTCTCTGTTCTCCCTCGAATAGCGTTTCTGCCAAATATTTGATGCAATAAAGCAATCTCTACCACAAATTTCATCAAGAACAATCTTGAGATATGCCATTTCTCTATCATCAATTGATACCCATAAAGTTCCTTCGGTAGGATGGAGGAGAGTCCATAACAGCTTCAGGCGTTCCGCAATCAGTGATAGCCACATTGAGTGCTCCAAACCATCATCATAGTGATCAAAAGCACTCCCAGTATTGTAAGGCGGGTCTATATACACTAACTTCACCTGCCCAGCATACTTCTGCTCCAGCGCCTTTAGTGCCAGCAGATTATCGCCTTGTATCAAGATGTTGTCATCGAATGCTTTGGGTGCATCAATCTCGTCAGCAAACAGATCATCCGCTAACTGCTCAGCAGCCTCACTTCGATAGGAAAGCTCTTTAACCTCCATTAGTATGCGAGGCTCCAATCTTGGCCTTTTCTCTTTACCAATCCAGTTCAATTCGAGCTTTTGCTTTGGTTTACTTGTCATTAACTCTGTTCCGAAATTACATTACTGTGTTATAGGTAAGACTGCTTGCTTCAACTCGGATGTTGTCATGGAACTGTATTTTTGAAGCTTTTCTCGCAGCCTAAACAACCTTCTATCAGCCGCATCAATCAACGTGGAAAAGGTGATAGCCCGGATGCGACCAATCCTTTTGTTTTGGTCATCACTGTCTTTGATTTCTTTGTCCGTTGCCGTTTTTGGTTTTACACTCTCACCGACAACAAAGGCATTAACATACGGAATCGACCTTAAGAAATCGCTGTAGGCAATATCCTGAACGTAACCATAGGCTTGATTCATTTCTTCACGGCCAATGGGGAATCCGCCACGCTTTACTTCGATCAGCAGAACTTTAGTAACGGTTGGCAGCCCCTCCTCATCTATGTCTTCTAATGCCTGTGCTCCGACGCTGGCATCCTTCAATACCACAATGTCTGGTCGCTTCTTAGCATTGTTGAATGCCTTAGGATCAACGCGCTTGCCAAAGACCTGTTAAATGGTTTTGACCAAACCCACATTGGAAGAGTATTCCGAAGATTCAAACTCGGGGCCAAAAATCCAACGAGCTTTTAGCAGCAATGGATGTATCGTATGTAGCTCATCCGCATCTTTGTCACCAGACAGGCGTCGGAGGGTTTCGATCACCTTGAGGCGCGCGTCAATTTCAGAAAGCGCTTTAAGCGCATCTTTGGCAGTCCATTCCTCCAATAGCTGATCCAGGGCATCGACATCGTCATGGGAAATACTGATCAGCTTACTCAGCAAGCTTTGGCCAAGGTGAGATTTTTCCAGATTGATCGCTGCTTTTACAGCCAATTGCAGGACTCTCATATCCAGATCGGGATTGTCTTCCAGCATGGTATCAATAAATTCAGACACCTCGTTCCGCGCCAGCTGCGGCAGTTCGTCAAGCTCTGAACGATAGGAATTGAGGGCGGCTTCTTTGACTTCTTCAATTTCAGAACTGAATAATTCTTTTCGCTTTCTTGCAATATATTGGGCAATCCCTTCCGCAACTTGATTAACGAATTCACTTCTAGGCTTAAAGCCAGACCAATCTTCCAGTATTTCTTCTCGCAAATCGTCCGTTTGTACAATAACGGCAACGGCAAATCTTAGACTGAACTTTCTACGCGCATCGGCGAAAGAGGCCGAGCCCAAGCGCCAATCCATATCACCAACACGACGACCACCTACCCAAATCCCCACGCCCTGAAATTTAGCGTTCTTTTTTGAGAGCTTGGTATCGACAATGGTGATTTTCACGTTTGCGCCAGCAATGTCGACCGTTTCTTCACTTAAAAGCCCCGGATGATCATCCAGCTTTACTTCTTTGCCATTGATGTATATGGCAAAGTCCGGCATGGAGATAAACCTTGTCGCCATCGCCTCCAGAATTCGCTCACCTGTCCAAAGGTTTTGGGTTACCGGAACGGTTAATCGGGTTCCATGGCCTTCACGAGGCTCGGAGTCCATTGATACCGCTTCTAAAGGGTTTTCTTGACTGCCGATTCGTATTGTCAGTTTGGTACACGAACCTTCACGCCAGGTTTCGACCGTATATTCGTTGCCAAAACAAAGTAAGCCATGTCTGCCAATACCGTTGCGACCAAATACTTTGCGCTTGAGAGTTTTCCTCTCTTCGGGGAAAGCGACATAGGGGCCTTGGTGTTGCAGGCGATTGTAGCGCATCATCATCCACCGAGTTTGCAGATGCTCACTGGTCATGCCTATACCGTCATCAAGCACCTCAAGTGTCTGGCCAAATTCTTCCGGCACGATGATGTTAACCTTACTCGCACCAGCGTCGTGAGCATTAGCGACTAATTCGGTCAGAGCAACAATAGGATCATTTACGACCACACCCAACTCGTGTCGCAAATAGTTTTCTTCGTACTTTGTGTGGAACAGATCCAGGCTTTCCATGCTTAGTCCTTTGCCGCTGCAAAAACAGTCAACTGCAATTCTTCACCCACCATTCGATATTCTGGACGGCGACCAGACAAGCGCTCGGATTCATTGACAATAACCGGCACCCCTTCACCCCGCTTATCCATCATCATGGCGCGATCAACCTCCGGACTGGCTACGGGGCAGCGCGCCAGCAAGGTGGCAATCAACTGGTTGCGTGTCGCCTGCCTAAGCTCAAGATCACCGACCTCCAGGGTGTTGACGAGGGCGCCTGGGGACGACAAAACCAGCCTGTCGGCAAACATATGCAAGCGGATTTTACTGCCATAAATCGCGTAATCGCGATGCGCCACCGCATTAACCAGCGCCTCAAAAATGGCCTTCAAGCTGTATTGGGGTATATCCTTTCTGCCGATGTTTTTCGTCGCCGCCGTTTTCATATTGCGCTCAACGAAACGAAGCGCCTGGGTCACCTGGGCATCCAAAGAGCCGGTAATGTCCTGTGCATCCAATTGATCCTCTGCATCACGGTTTGTACCGGAGTAACTCACCGCCTGAATATAGGCATCGGGCAACCACTGGTGTGGCTCGGTGGTTGCCATTAACGCGCCCGCCACACTCAGGCGAAGCTGCTGATCTTCGTCCTCAACCAATAGTTTGAGCTTTTTAAATTGAATGGCTGCGGGTTGATCGCCCCGCAAGAAACGTTTCGCCAGAGCATCATCCAGATCACTATCTTGGGTGCGTGGTACGATCTGCTCATCAAACCAAATCATGCGCGCCTGGCTACGCTGCATCATCAAGCGGCCCAAATAATCCGGCGTCATTTCTTTTTTGGATTCGTTAGCCCGGTGATAGTATTTGCCATTGCTCACATGCACGAAGAGACTTTTATCTATTTCAATGTAAATGACCGGCTTTTGATTGCCCTCGTGATCTGGGATTTCAACGATTCGGGTATAGGGTGTAATCGGCGGATTAATATTATCCTGACAGGCGCGGGTTATCATACCTTGCACTATATCAATATGGTCTGGCTCAATGCCCATGACCTCGCGAACTGAATTTTCAGATGTGCCAGCCCGCATCTTGTCATTAACGCCCAGTAGCAGAACACCACCTTTGGTATTGGCGAAGGCTGCAATTTCATCCGCCAAGTCTTTTTGGCTCGGGCCTTCTATCTTATTTCCTTTGAAGGTGACTTTTTTAAATTCGTAGCTCGAATCCTCACCCAGCCGTATTTGATAAAGCAGCTCACGAACCAGTTTTTCTCTATCCATTGATACCATCCTCATTGTAAGAGCCCTCACCAGTCAGTGACCAGCGCATAGCAAAGAGGCGGGTTTTCTCTTTGTGCATCGCGAGCTTTTCATCTATTTCATCCAGAAGCCGATCTTCCTCAGCCTCGATCTTTTTCTTTTCTTCGTGGTAATTGAGCATGGCGTTATCCCTTTCCCGCTCCAATTGCTTCAGTGCCCGTTGGGCATCCCGCTTTTCTGCCAGGGTAGCAAGTTGGCGATTGGCTTTTCGCAGCGCCTTAATTTCTTCATCCAGCTGTTTTGTCTTTAAATCTAACGCGAGGCGGCTATCCTCGGCCCAACGCTCCAGCTTTTCTGTTTCTTCTTCGTAATAGCGCTCAAGATCTCGATTTACAGACTCTTCAGTAGCCATTTCCTCTTGGGCAGTGAGCTCCTGGATCATTGATTCTTTGTTCAGCGACAAAACGTCACCCATTGTTTTGCCTGGCTGCAACAATAAACGGTCGATCGTTTCCGGTCTTAATGGCTCCCCGGTTTCAGTAACACCCGCCAAGATCAAATGCTCGATGCGCTGGTTTTTGATGCTAAAAACGAGCTTTTCTACTACCAGTTCGCCTGTTTTTCCAATTAGTTGGCGCAGGTCAGAGAATTGCCCTTGAACATCAGGCTGGTAAACCATTTCCACCACAGGAATATTAACGCTATTTGGCTCGCCAAGACTTTTTTCGTACTTCTCGATCAGGCTTTTGCCTAGCCCTTCATGGGGCCGAAAAAACTGTGCATCAATCTCTTCGGCCTTCTGCCAATTAACATCGTAGGTCTTTCCTTCGAAGACAAACTGATATTCATTCTTGCCAACGGAGAACTTCGCTTCCGGCAGTGCCATTTTCGCCAGCTTTAGCAATCGGTGATGATACTCGCTGAGTTGCTCCCGTGTTTTTTCCCGTGTGATATTGAGCTGCTTAACCACCTCGGCATCAAACCGTTCAAGCAATGATCGCCGCGCATCTCGGTACTGGATTTCGAGCTGCTCGCTCATCTCTTGATTGAGTTGAGCGAACTCGGCATCTATCTGTTCATCACTCCGACATTGCTGATAGATATTAAGAATGCGCCGCTCAATATCCACCCCTGACTCAATAGAACCGAGAATCTCATCCGAGGCGCCAAATACCCCCTCAAAAAGCTGGAATTTCTGATTCAGCAATTCAAAGACACGTTCGTCTGCTCGATTTCCTTTATTAATAAAATTAACGATCACCACGTCATGTTTTTGACCATAGCGATGAACACGGCCAATACGCTGCTCAACCCTTTGCGGATTCCAAGGTAAATCGTAATTGATCAACAGTGAGCAAAATTGCAGGTTGATGCCTTCCGCGCCAGCTTCGGTGCTTATCATGATGGTGGCATCATCCCGGAATTTATCCACAAGGGCAGCTTTCATATCTGCGGTTTTTGAACCAGAGATTCGAGAAGAGCCCTGATGCTTTTCCATCCACGCAGAGTAAATTTCTTTGGATACGGCATCGTTGTTACTGCCATTTAGCAACACTATTTTTCCTTGATACCCTTCACGCGCAAGCCGCTCACATAACCATGCCTGCGTTCTGACGGACTCTGTGAAAATGACAGCCTTTCGCTGGCCGCCAAGCCTTACTGTGAAATCAAAGGCTTTTTCAAGCACACGGACCAGGGCTTCGGCCTTTGAATTTTGAGCAATATTCGCCGCCATGGATCGAAAATTTTTGAGCTTCTCAATTTCAGCCTGTAGATCTTCCGGGTTAATGAATCCTGGGGCTTCAGAATCGTCTTCCCCGGTCTCGTCAAGCAAATCATCTAACGCATCAAAATCACCCAGTGCCTCCACCAAATCGGCTTTCTGCTCCAGGCGAGCAATCATGGTTTCTAATGTCCCTTGAATCGCATAGCTTGAGGACGCCAAAATCTTTCGAATGACCAAGGTGACAAGATGGCGCGCACCACTTTTTATGGCCAATATATTTGGGTCTTGCAGGTAGGAAGAAAACGCAGAATACAAGTTCAACTCTTCTTGCGAAGGGCGGAAATCCTCAGTCATCGAGTAGCGGCGAGTAAATTTGATGCCGCCTTCTTCTTGCACCTGGCGACGCAGTGTGCGGTGACACACCTTGTTCAAGCGATCCCTCAACAGTGCTAGCTCAGCCTCCTCCAGTTTGGGCTTGGAATAACGTGCTTTGAAAGAGTCCACGCTACCGAAGAAATGAGGGTCGATAATGGAGACCAAACCGTAAAGTTCCAGGAGGTTGTTTTGCATGGGCGTCGCTGAAAGCAGTACCTTTGGTCTCCCCGTCAGCGCTTCATCCAGCTTTTTCGCTGTTATTGCTCCAGATTTCTTGTAAACGTTGCGCAGTTTATGGGCTTCATCGAATACCACTGTATCCCAGGGTATCAATGACAGTTCCTGGTCTTTGCGGGATGCGAATTCATAAGAGCAGATAACAATTGCAGGCTCGCCCAAAGCCACGTCGACATCAAATGGATTACCAATGCCTTCCTTACGAAGTATATTGAAGTTTTTGGCTTCCAGTATGACCGATGGCAGCGAAAACTTTTCTTCTAATTCCTGGCTCCATTGTTTGCGTAGCGTCGCCGGGACAATCAATAATAATTTACGGCGATGCTCTGCCCACTTCTGGCTTAGCACAAGACTGGCTTCTATGGTTTTACCAAGACCAACTTCGTCGGCAAGGATTACACCTTGCGATAGCGGCGACTCCAAGGCGAACAAGGCGGCCTGCACCTGATGGGGGTTCATATCGACCTTGGCTGACGCAATTGTCTGCGTCAGGGTTTCCTCGGCTTTACCCTCCAGGGACAGCCAATGGGCAAGGTACCCGGCCTGATAGTCCGTGTACATCTAGGCTTTCCCCCCGGCCTTTGATGCGTTTTCCAGTGGGTTGTAACCCTTATCTGAATCCACTCTGTCTAAAAACTCGCCAACCGCTTGCCGCACTACCCAAGCGACAGATAGACCATTGGCCTCAGCGAGGGCCTGCAATTTTTCATATTGGTCAGAGGGCAGCGAAACCGTGGTCCTGACAGCTTTCATCGAATTCCCCTTTTATCGGGCTTCTTTTAATAGGGTCTGGGTTGTTTGATGAGTGCAGGCATCAATCTGCATCACATTGCATCATTTTACAGGTATAGCCCAGATATGCCAGCACAACAAACGCTACGCCGACACAGTTAATATCAGCGCAAAAAAAGGGAAAGATACGAGGTGGCAATGAGAAAGGAAGCCAGCAGGGTGGGACCTGAAGCTGTGTGTATCAGGCTACTTGAGGTAATCCAGCCCTGCATGGACATCGACGCCCAGCGCTTCACAATAGAGGCTGTACTCAAACACATCCAACCGCCGTTCCATGGTTTCTACTTTCTGCACAAAGGAATGTGGCTCATCCAATCGACTGGCGAGTTCACGCATGCTGATGCCCTGATCCACTCTAGCCTGTTTCAGCCAGGCAACCAGACTTGCATATTTTGAGGATGTGATAGCCTTTTGCATGCGTACCGATTATTGGTACGATCGCCAATGTACCAAAAACAGGTACACGGAAATCAATCATGCACAGGAGGCCCTTTCACATGCTCAGGCAGCTATTATTGTCCACCGTCTTGATAATGGCGGGGTGCGGTACTACACCCATCGCCTATACGCCACAGGATTCCTACGCGCTGAATATTGTCCGGGCAGCCGGTATTGATGCTAAACTTAAGGATACCGAGCTGCCGGAGGATACGGTCACCGACATCACGGATTCCTCCGGCTTCGGTTTTGCAATGGCAGCGTCCGGGTACAATGCGCCAATTCCTGGCTTCTCCCCCTCACAAATGGCAGGTATGAACTTTGCCGCTTGGCTGCTGGCCCCTGAGGCGGATTTAGCACGTAACAGCCTGATTGCCTGGATGCCGGAAAGCGTTGCCCGTAATTCACCCAAGGAGGTTTTGGCTGACCTGTTATTGGATGCAGCCAGTCAAGGTGTACGGGATCTGGGCTTTACGCCTGTTCAGGAAATCGCCAAAGGCGGTACCGACAAAACCGGTATTGGCATCTATGTGACAGGGCGCAATGACGGCATCTGCCAGGACAACCAATTTGGTAAATCGAACTGCTGGATCAGCTTTGCTATCCGAGATGCTGAACTGAACACACCACCACCCTTCGTCGGAGAGGGTCAAAGCAAGACCTGGTTTTTTGATCCCAGTGCCAATGTCTACAGCCGTTTTGTCTTTTCCAAGAATCACCCTGGTTTCAATGAGTTGGAGCTGTTGCTGGCGACCAGCAAACATCTGCCGGAGTGGATCTATTTTTACGTTGCCCCCAACAAGGTATTCGTTGGTAAAGAGCAACCGATTAAAGTCCCATTACTCGTGCAACAGGGCCAGATTCACTACTTCGTGAAAGCCACCTCTTCGGCTGAACAGTAATAGGATAGGTGCACGGTATGCAGGAACTGTTTTTAAATGCCCTGGTAGCCTGTATCGCACTGGCAATTATCATCGCCGCCAGTCAAATGCTGTTCAAAGTGCTGCGGGGACTATTCCGTGCTTTTGGTTTCATCAGCACATTTCTATCATCAGGCACTGGACCCAACCCCAATTCGGTCACTCTGTTCCGTGGCCGTATCGTTGAAGCCAGGAACTAGCACGGCAGCACCGACGGCGGACTGTATAGCGAATTCTGGCTGCGTACCGAAGATGGTCTGGAGCGGCGTTACAAGCTCAAGGACATACACCCCAACCTCCGCAAGGGGCATCAGGTAGCGCTCTATGAATATGCGGGCACATTAGTGGCCATCAACAACGATTCCACTGGTACTGAAAGCTGGGTGGCGCCGGGGTGGCTACTGTCTTCCCTGTATCCAACCGGGTGTTTACGCCATTATGTCATTTCAAGCCTTGGCATATGGACAGCTTACTATTTTATGAGACCTTCGGACCCCGCCTTTGAACAGGTGTTTCTATTCTTGGCATGGGTAATCTTCGCGGGCCTTACCTTGGTCTTGATATTCAGGCACTTGTTTTCTGCCCGTTCGCGTCGGTCATATCGACTTGGAGAATTCGCAGCATTTTGTTACGACGCGGCAAAACAACATTAATCACAGGAACCTTGAAAAACTTACTGTAGCCTCGATCGAAAACGTCCCACTTTCCAAAGTATCTATCTCATCTAAAAAGATCTGAATTCGACAATAATCTAATGAACACAATGATCGCCTATATTTAATCGAATTCTTTCGAAAGTATTTTTTACCGTCCATTAGCAAACGCCACGAAGTGCATGTGGCCGCCAGAAAATTCGATTATATATAGGCAGATCCGCATCTAATTCGAGCAATACCGAATAGCATTTCAATTTGACTATATTTAGTCGAATATTTACAGAGCCATGGGATCAGAGACCTGGAGGATTTCCATGTTATATGTGATGCTGGGATTATTACTGACTGCAGCCTTTGGATTGGTCTTGCTCATTACTAAGGCAGAGATCGACGACAATAAGGCCAAGCCATTGGCCACCGATACCAAGGTAAGCGAGAGGTAAAGTCTGAATGCATCACCCTTACTATCTGACTGACACCACTGAAAAGCTAAGGTTTACCAAGCGAGGCCTTGCTGAATTACAGGCATACTTTGCCAAGGCAGGCATTGATATTCACAAGATCGATACCGTCGAAGAATATTACTGGGCTCGGCAGCATGCTGCGCCGTACTTTATGGAATGGATGGCTGAGCGTGCAGAGCAATGGCCTGACACCGAACAACTTCGCTTGCTCCGTGGCGCTATACTCGGCGACACAACACCGTAGATTCAATACATCAAGAGTAAAACTCCTCCCTTATTTTGGCATTAGGTAGTAGCAGATAGTAGCGATACTACTATCTGCTACTACTTGATATTCCAATTTTTCCAGGATTTACGGATCGGGGCAAAATCGGGGCAGTTGGAGCGGGAAGCAATGGGAAACAAGTTGCATCTGTGGGAAGTTAAAGTAAGCTATTTCAAGGCGTTGACGCACAGGTGACTGACCGGATTGGGGCGGAAATCGCCCTCCGGAGGCAAAGGTCAGAGGTTCGAATCCTCTAGGGCGCGCCACTCTATGCTCTAATGCTCATACTTTATTATCTTAACTACTTGGACTGTTAGCAGCTTCTTTAAGTGTATACTTGTGAAGCTAAAACTCATCCTCGGTCACGCTTCATCTCATAAAACTGAAAAGCTTCCTCAACATGCTTGCGTAACAGATTATCATCCCAAGGTTTTGTAAGGAACTTATATATAAAGCCTTGATTTACTGCATCTATAATACTCCTAAGTTCTGTATACCCCGAAAGAATCATTCTTACTGTGTTGGGATACATTCCCTTAACCTGGGAAAAAAACTCAGTACCAGAAATAGTTGGCATTCGCTGGTCACATAAAATAACACCAACCTCATACTCAGCAAGGTACTTAAAAGCCTGCTCTGGCTCATCAGTCCTCAGAACAAGGTATCCATTTTTACGAAAAAGTCGGTAAAGCGCTTTAAGTATATGAACTTCATCATCCAACAATAGCAGTACACGCTTTTCATTCATTTCATTATTAACTTCAATCAACCTATTACTGGACTTGATCAAGCTCGCAAACTCATCTGCAGGAACTGCGGGAGAACAGTAAAACCCTTGAAACTCGTCACAACCCAGCCTTGTCAACAGTTTAAGCTGCTCTGCATATTCGACTCCTTCAGCAAGCACACTTAAACCTAGGCTATGACCAAGTGAGATAATCATTGAGGCAATTGCATGACTGTTTTGGTCTTTGGTAATGTCCGTAATAAAAGATCGATCAATTTTAAGGCAGTCAAGAGGTAGACGTTTTAGATAACTCAAGCTTGAATAACCAGTACCAAAGTCATCCCCTGAAATATGTATCCCATGGCTACTAAGTTCAGATAGTATTTTGATTGCCCGCTCCGGTGACTGCATCATTTCTGACTCAGTAAGCTCCACCTCTAACATTTCAGGCTTTAACTCATAACGCTTTAAACACTTTATAATGTCATCAGCTAATTTTATATGCATCAATTGATGTGCAGATAAATTAATCGCAACACGAGGTGGTTGTAGCCCCATGTCTATCCAATCTTTTAGCTGTTGACATACTTCATTTATAATCCACTGGCCTATCTCAACAATAGCGCCTGTTTCCTCCGCTAATGGGATAAACTCTCCTGGCGGAATAAAGCCTTTTTCAGGATGCTTCCATCGCAATAATGCTTCTGCTCCAGAAAGAAAACCAGTCTTCGTATTTACCTGCGGCTGGTAATAGAGAAAAAGCTGCTTCGTCTGAAATGCTTCTTGAATAGCTTTCTGAAACCATATTCTTGAGTGCAAACGTAAATCCATATCTTCAGTGAAAAAACACTCAGAATTACCTCCCATTTTCTTTGCCTGATACATTGCCGCGCCTGCTTGCCTATAAAGAGCTTCAGATGATGTACAGCCATCTAAGCTAATTGCAATACCAACACTACAACTTACTTGAATAGTATAATCACCAAGCTGATAGGGTTTAGAAATTAACTTTAAGATCGAATCTACGAAATATTGAACATCCTGCTCTGTAATAATAGAAGGCAGAACAATTATAAACTCATCCGCTCCCTGGCGACCGACCATATCCACCTTTCTTAGATTCTTTCTTAACCTTTCTGCAGTGACTTTAAGTAAATCATCACCAAGCAAGTGCCCTAGCTGCTCATTAACAAGACTGAACTGATCAAGATCCAACAACAATACTGCAACTCCCTCTTGAGTCTGTTGAGCTGAGTTTAACGCTTTCGTCAGATACTCAAGCAGTGAGGAACGATTTGGTAACCCTGTCAATGCATCATGGGTTGCCATGTACAATAACTGTTGTTCATTATGCTTGCGCTGTTCAATATCTTCCTTTATCGCAATGAAAAGTTGTTCATCCTCATACAGCCCCTCAACTGGAGCAATGACCATCGACTCCCAGTATACCTCTCCCTTTTTTTTGCGGTTTTGAATTTCTCCCTTCCAAGTATTACCAGACTTAATTGTATTCCAAAGATTCATATAGAACTGTGCTGACATTCGACCTGATTTAAACAACCGAGTATTTTTTCCAATAACCTCAGAATATTTATAACCTGTCATATCAAGAACAGCTTGATTAACGTATTGAATATTACCGGAATCATCCGTTATTAACACGCCTGCTGGACTTTGTTCAATCGCATGACTTAACTGAGCTATTTTAGCTGTAGCACAATATTCTTCTATCATAGAGGCAATTGTATTTAGCAACAGCTGAAACTGATAAGAAAACTCTGGGGTAGCCAATAGACGAGGCTGATATGGTAAAACTATATAGCCTAGTTTATTTCCACTTTTTGCTTTTAATAAAAACCAATAGCGTTCTTTATCATGATCATAAAAAAAGTTTAAATGGTTAGCGCTAGTGGTATGCTGCTTTGCAACCTCATATTCTTGCTCAAGAATTTCCATTTGGATTTCAACAATTAAAGGCGGCTTATCATTCTTTTGAATATAAATTATTGCTCCATTAGAAATCTCACAACGTACCCACGAAATAGTTAAAATCGCTAGTAGCGCATTATAAAGCTTATCAGATAAGTTAGCGCCATAGCCTCGCTGAGCTTGAATATGAGCAAGTGCTTTTTGAACCTCAAGTAAATTTTTTACTTTCTTCTCATCATTTTTACGCTTAGATATATCTCTGACAAACAGACTGAAAACATGCCCCGACTCCATACACCAGCTTCCAAGAGAGTACTCAACTGCAATTGACTCTCCTCTAGCATTATATATCAACCCTTCACTCAAGTTCGTTTTTCGACAAGGCTCTACTGACATACTAACTTTCTTTATTAGATCCTTAAGCTGCTTAGCTGTAGGCTTATCAAATTTTCTTAACAGAGGTATGCCCAATAAAGATGTTTTTCTTTCCCCTAAAAGTAGCTCTGCAGCAGGATTAACATATAAAACAGTACCTTGTTCAGTTATTGTAAATATTGCATCACTTGCATTTTGAGCAAGCTTTCCTCCGGCCATCTCAGAAAGTATATGCTTCTTTTCAGACTCTTTTCTCGAAATAGCAAAATTGATACTTCTTTCAAGTACGTCAGGAGCAAGACCTTCTTTTGTTATAAAGTCTTGAGCACCTAAGCTTAAAATATTTAAAGCAATACTATTATCATTAAGGTTAGAGAGTACTACTATTGGCAATGTATCATCTAATTCTACCACCTGCTCAAGCATTGATATCAGTGGAGGGCTTATCATTCCAAAATCCCATACAAAGATATCAAATTGGCTTTCAGTAATAAGACTTAAACCTTCTTCCAGTGACGTGCAGCGAACAATAGTATAGCGCTGCTCACATTCCCCGATAATTTGCACAATGAAATTAGCATCATCGTCATTATGCTCTAAGAGTAATAAGCGAACATTGGTAACCACTTTCAGGTAACCTATTGTTGTGGGTAAATTGTCACAAGGTTTAGCTAAGAGTAATCTCTAAACATCGCAATCGTAGCATCAAAAAGCTGAACAGGATAAGCTTAGAGATCAATAATAGAAAGCCAATACACCAAGTCAAATAGTCATCAAGGATTTAGTATAGCATTGCATTTAAACACAAATGCAAGATACTCATTACCCCGCAAAAAAACTTATAAGTTAACAAGGTATAATCGGAAATAAAATATATACTTAAATAAAAACAAAGAATTATAGTTTTTTTGATACTTATTATGAAAGCTAACACCTGTGATAATATTTGTTTAAATGCACCCTCAAACAACTACCTCCTCACCAAGCTAAGTGGTATATTTCCAAGTTTTGGTATCTCCTGGATATGGTTAGATAAAACAAACAATAATGTTATTAGCAAAAGCAGTCCATCAAGCAAAATTTTCAAAAAAACAGATGATCCAACAACCATTGTAAGCAAATATATTTCTCATACCAATAAAAACACCTGGCACAGTTACTATGATATTAAACGCTCAACATTCTCAACTATATACAACACTGAAATTAGTCCAAAAAAACTAAGCTATATTATTTTATTTAAAGATACTTCATTTTCTTTTAAGTCAAATGAATACTCAATAATTGAATTTGCTGCTGCAGCTTTGGGGCATTCATATTATCAACATCATATTCAAAGCCAGCTGAACGATATACAACGTCATATGCGTTATATGATGACGTGGTCAGAAAGTTTAGAATGGATCAAAGGTCTTCATAATGATGACCAAACCTTTTACAAAGAGCTGCTAACACGTGCTCAAACATTAACAGATGCTAACGGTGGAGCATTCTATTTTGTAACACAAGACCCTTATTCTCCCTGGTTATTGAACCGAGTGGATCAGAACAGCATCAATCGAATAGAAAAGTATCTGAATGAAAAAAAAACACCTCTAAGTAAGTTAAGCTCTCCGTTATTATTTGATGCTAAGGAAAAACCATCACCACATCCACACCATCATTTACTGATTTTACCTATATCATGCTTTAAAAAATCAAATAATACTATACTGATTTTATCCAAGCCTGAGTCACGAGAAGTATTTTCAAAAACAGATCAAGTATATCTTGATCTTCTTGTTAGCCAAGTTTATGCAGGGCTAGAAAAAAATGCTTTACTTCGAGAGCTTGAGGATACAAACTGCTCATTACGTAAAGAAAAAAAGGAACAGCATATACTTATTCAAAAATTACAAGAAACTCAAGACAAACTACTTCAAACAGAGAAATTTGCAGCTATAGGACAACTAGCTGCAGGTGTTTCACACGAAATCAACAACCCAATTGGCTTTATAAGCTCAAATCTAAACACCTTAGAGGAATATTGCCAGGCCTTGTTGCTTGTCATTTATGATATGACAAATCATGTTACACAAACTAATAACAAAGATCTCATAGCAGACTTCAAGCAAATATCTATAAACAACGATTTTGATTTTATAGCTGAAGACTTACAAAAACTAGTAGAAGAATCTAAAGAGGGAATTACACGAGTAACAAATATTATTCAAATACTTGAAGACCTATCCAAAACAGATAGTGTAACACTAGAGCTTGTCGACATTCATGAGTTACTTAATAAGATATTAGATTCTACCCATATAGAAATAGAGAAAAATGTAATAATTATAAAGAAATATCAAAAAATACCCAAAATTGAGGCCGTAGAAAACCAGCTTTATCAAGTACTGCTCAATATTATAATGAATGCTATACAAGCAATTGATAGTAATGGTTCAATTACAATTTCTACTTCTCTACCCCCAAAAAAAGAATGCATTTCAATATCAGTTTCTGATACTGGTTGTGGTATTCCACCACGATTTCTTACCAGCCTTTTTGATCCGTTCTTCACATCAAAACCTGTAGGTAAAGGAGTTGGTTTAGGACTTTCTTTATCATACAGTATTATTAAACGACACCATGGAGAAATATTAGTCTCCAGTAAAGAGGGAAAAGGGTCAACATTCACGCTAGAATTACCGTTTAAACAGCCTGAAGTAATCATCGAGCATGAACAAACATAACGAATCGATACTATTTGTCGATGATGAGCCATCTATTTTATCAGCTCTTCGACGTTTATTTCGCAAAAGTGATTACGATTGTTCTTTTGCTAACAGTGGACAAGAGGGATTAACTATTCTGGAAGAAAAGCCTATCGATCTGATAGTTTCTGATATGAGAATGCCACAAATGAGTGGTGCAGAATTTTTAGCAACCGTTAAAGAACGCTGGCCAAATACCATTCGCATGTTACTGACAGGCCACTCAGATATTGGAGCGACTATAGAAGCGTTAAATAAAGGCGGTATCTATAGATATATTAGCAAGCCATGGGACGATGATGAGTTTAAACAGATTATTGAGGAAGGTCTGCGCATACGGCGATTAGAAAGAGAAAAAGAAGAACTGCTCAACCTAACCCAAGAGCAGAATAAAAAACTACAGAAGTTTAATGAAGAACTCGAAAAGCAGGTAAAAGCTCGTACCGCTGAAATTCAGCAAACCGCTGACATGCTTGATTTAGCCTATAAAGAGTTGGGAAAAAGTTACGATAAATTTATTCGTATATGTTCATCAATTATATCCAGCAGAGTCTTCCTAAATCAGCAAAAAGCAAGCACAGTGGCAGACTTAACTAAACAAGTATGTAAAGCTGCTAACTTCACAGAGGAAGAAACTAATCAAATATACTATGCAGCGTTACTACATGAGCTGGGCAAGCTAGGATTGCCTGATGAAATCCTAGCCTTACCAGAATCAATGCTTAATGACACACAAAAAGAAAGATACTATAAATATCCTACTATAGGCGAAATGATTCTAATGAGTATAGAAGGGCTTGAAGAAGCAAGTATCGTTATTAGACATCATATGGAACGTTTTGATGGAAAAGGGTATCCTGATCATCTTGCTGGAAAGTCTATTCCTAAAGGTGCACGTCTACTAAGAGCAACTCATGACTTCATTGGCTTACAGCTAGGAACTATCGAAAAGCAAGCAATGACAAGTGGCCAAGCATATGTTTATATGCAAAAGAATGTCTCAAAAATTTACGACCCAGGTGTAGTCAAGATTATCGAGAAATACAAAAATGCTTTTGAAGTTCGTAGCGACGGCACCACAGAGTTGAGAATAGATTCATTTAATCTGAAATCAGGGATGATTGTAGCCAGAGATATACTGAATAGAAATGGAATAATGCTGATTTCAAAGGGATATCATTTAACAAATACCATTATTGAAAAATTGCTCATGTTCGAAAAACTAGAAAATTATAAACTCGAAATTTATATTCAAAAAGAGTAGGGTAAAGAATGACTACTATAGCCATAGTTGATGATGAACCCAATATTCTTAATGCCTTAAAACGCACACTTCGACGTCAAGGCTGGAATATTGTTACCTACTCTGATCCATTACTGGCTTTAAATGAACTAACAGAGCTACATTTTGAACTAATCATTTCTGATTTTCGTATGCCTAGTATGAATGGTGTTGAGTTACTGTTAAAACTCAAAAAATTTCGACCTGATGCAATCAGGATCGTACTCAGCGGACAATCAGATATGAAAGCTGTCTTAGATGCAATAAACAAAGCTGAAGTATATCGTTTCATTCTGAAACCATGGAATGATGATGAACTGGTTATGACTTTAGTAAATGCGCTCAAATACGCTGATCTCCTTCAAGAAAATAAACAACTTGCAGAAACTGTCCGTTTACAACGTTCTAAGCTAGAAAAACAGATAGCAGAACTTAAAAGGTTGGAAAAAGAATCTCCAGGAATAACCAGAGTTAACTTTGATAAAGAAGGAATGATTGATTTATCTGATGAATATAATGCAGAGGACTAACATTAATGCCTTGGTTAAATCATATTTATAACAAATAGTTATTTATTGTTCAACGTTAATTGATGTGTTAGAAACTGTTACTCTATACTGCAATCATTGGTTAAGATACATAACCGGAGAAATTAATGCCTTTACATGTTCTCATCTGTGATGACTCCTCAATATCAAGAAAAATGGTAAAAAAAGCAGTTTCTATTGCCTTAAAAGAAGAGGTAGAAATCAGTCAAGCCCAAAATGGTGTTGAGGCTTTAGAAGCCTACCATAACGGCAAGGCGGATATCATGTTTCTTGACTTAACAATGCCTGAAATGGATGGTTTTTCTGTTTTGGAAAAACTAAAAGAGGAGCACGCAAAGACTGTTGTTATAGTCATAAGCGCAGATATCCAGCCAGAAGCTCAAAAGCGAGTATTTGAACTTGGTGCTACCGCATTTATAAAAAAACCAATTACTCCAGAAGATCTTAATAAAAAAATTCATGAAATTGGCATTTTATAGCAATTGAGGTTCAATAATGAATGAAGATCAACTGGATGTCCTCCAAGAACTAATGAATATAGCAATGGGTCAAGCAGCAAATAAGCTGGCAAGGCTTGTTGAGGCTCAAGTTTCTTTAAGCATTCCTAAAATTCATGCCATTGACATGCAATACAAAAATAAGAATCCTACCCAGCTTAGCGATTCTAGACAAATAACAGCTATTACTCGTCAGTCTTTTTTAGGGAAGCTACGTGGTGAAGTTTTAGTTTGCTTTGGTACCAATGGAGCTGATGAAATTGCAGAATTAATGGGATATAGCGATAATGACGAAAAAGCAAACGAAGAACTTATTCTGGACATAACAAATATATTGACCGGTGCATGTATACAAGGTCTTGCTAATCAAATAGAAGTTACTTGCTCATTTAATCCACCTTCTCTTTTTTCAACTAACACTTTTTTCGATGAAGCACTTACAGCTGATATATTCGATGGCAGACAAACTCTGGTAATGGAGATTAACTTTACTATATCTTCTCATTCTTTTTGCTGTGATTTACTTATTTGTATTGCTAATGAGAGCGTACCAACTTTATTGAAGGCTATCGATAAGCTACTTTCCAAGTATTGAAGGTTCGAATAGTGGATACCAATAAACTCCTACAACATGTCATAAAACAAATCAGCGTAGGTGTTGTAATTCTTGATCAAGAATACCGTATCCAGTATTGGAATGACTTCATGGAAGTAAATAGCAACTTTACATTTGATATGGTTAAGGATAAAACCATATTTGAAGTATTTCCTGAATACCTCGAAAAATGGGTCCGAAAAAAAATTGATACCGTATTGACGCTTGATATTATGTCATTTACCTCTTGGCAGCAACGCCCTTATTTATTCGATTTTCCAAGCAGTCGCCCAGTAACTGAGCGGTCTGACAAAATGTATCAAAACATTACTTTCTTCCCCATGCACAAACCTGAGTCACAAGATAAACTAGTTGGGATTCTAATATTTGACGCTACAGAAATTGCTATGCAACATCAGGCACTAGAAGAAGTTACCACACAGCTTCAAATGGAAAAAAATGAGCAAGCGAAACTGATAAAAAAATTAGAGGAAGCACAAGCTCAACTATTACAATCAGAAAAAATGGCAGCGGTAGGCCAGCTTGCAGCAGGCATAGCACATGAAATTAATAATCCAATGGCATTTGTAACCTCCAATGTTAATACCCTGGATAACTGCATTAAAGATTTATTCAGAATTATCACTGTTTACGATGAAGCTATTGAACTATCAGCTAACGAGGAGCTATTAGCTGCTACTAAAAAAGCAAAACATGATTTTGACTTTGAATTTTTACAAGAGGATCTTAAAGACCTTCTAAAAGAAACAAAAGATGGTGCAGGAAGAGTTAAAAAGATTGTTCAGGATCTAAAAGACTTCTCTCACGTGGATGAGTCAGAATGGATAATAGCAGACTTACACAAAGGTTTGGACAGTACACTTAATGTTGTTTGGAATGAGGTAAAATACAAAGCAGATGTAATTAAAAATTATGGTGATATTCCAGCAGTAGAGTGTATAGCTTCGCAAATAAATCAAGTTTTCATGAATCTAATTATCAATGCAAGCCATGCGATAGAAGAAAAAGGAACAATTACTATCACTACTAGAAATTATAATGATAATAAAGTACAAATTTCTATTAAAGATGATGGAAAAGGAATTGAAAAAAAACATATAAAACGTTTGTTTGAACCATTTTTTACTACGAAACCAATAGGAAAAGGCACAGGACTTGGCTTGTCACTTTCTTTCAATATTATTAAAAAACATCATGGTAGCATTGATGTTAATAGCGAAGTAGGAAAAGGCACCGAGTTTATCATAACCTTACCTGTTGATAAAAAAATCAAAGATATCGATACAGTTTCTCATTAAGACCCGCCCAGTTAATCCTCATCTTTCAATGCTGATTTAGACTATCATAAATAGAGTACTTAGTTGATAATGTAGCCATTTTAAAAAATCAGATGCATTCCAACTTATTGATATCAATTAACCATACTTATAATGCTCATGTATGAACTTATTTTTTATGAGTAGTTATTTCCAAACATGGGACTTGAAGTTAAGATCGCTTGAAAAGTCAATGTTTGAGGTAGGTATAAACCAAAATGATAAACTTAGAATTTTAAATCTGAATAACTTTATTGAATGTCCTTTTAAATAAATCGTATATCATGGCTGATTTCAACGAAGACAAGAATACATTAACACTTAAAACTGTTTATTATGGCCCTGCACTCAGTGGAAAAACAACAAATTTAACTAAGCTACATGACCTTTTACAACCTCAATTACGCAGTGATATGATGGTACTTGAAACCAAAAATGATCGCACCCTGTTTTTTGATTTATTACCAGTAGGCCTACGCACACCCTCGGGCCTACTTGTTAAAGTAAAGTTATTTACTGTGCCAGGCCAGGTTATTCATGACAGTACACGAAAAGCAGTATTATCACGTGCAGATGGTGTGGTTTTCGTAGCAGATTCTCAGCTTACTCAGATTGAAAACAATGCAATATCTTTTGAAAATCTTCTTGAAAATATAGGTAAACTAGGTCTTGATACGAATAAATTACCAATACTTGTGCAGTTTAATAAAAGAGACCTGCCTGATATTATCAGCAAAGATGATGTAATTAATCTCTGGAAGCCAACTCCTTGGAATATAGTTTTTTCCAGTGCCTTAGAAGGAAAGGGAGTTACTGAAACATTCGAAGGTATACTAAGCCAGGTTTATTCACAGATTGATAATCAATATCAATTGCATAGCAAGCATGGGCTCGCCAAGACTGATTTTTTGAATGAGCTTATTAGATCATCACCCAAAGCTAATCACTCTACAAACTCTAGTCAAGAAAATAACCTAAAATGACTAAAAAAATGCCCTCAAATAGTTCTTTAGAGGATAATCAAAAATTTTTTGACGCATTACTTGATGCTCCGACCTTAATCAGTTCAATTGACCGAACCAAAATTGAGAATATTCTAAATCAATTACTTAATAAAAAATACTGCCTTTTAACATCAGATAATACCATTCTTTGCGGACGAAATGATATTAATTACACGAAGCGGATCACGATTAATTATGACTTAGAACCTATTGCCTTTCTTGAGCTAGAATCGCAAGATGAAGATAAAGCAAACCTTGCGTTACAAATTTTAAATATGCTTATCCAAAGTAATGCTCGATATACTATGGCATCTAAACTTCATATTGAAGCTATTAATGAAGATTTCAAACGTCTTTATATTGAGCATCAAGCCCTAGTCACTTCAGAAGCAAAATACAAAGCGCTTTCAGAAGAACTTGAGCAAAGAGTAAAAGAGCAAGTCATTCAAATTCAACAAGCTCAACTCAAACTTTATGAGTCAGAAAAGATGGTTGCTATTGGTCAATTAGCCGCAGGCATTGCGCATGAAATAAATAATCCTATTGGTTTTATTCAAAGTAATTTATCAATGCTTAAAAACTATATAACAACTCTATCTGGTATTAAGGAAAAACTTTTAAGTAGTGATATCAGCACAATTAAAACTTATTGGTCTGAGGAAGATATTGATTTTATAGTTGATGACATTCCTAACATCATTACTGAGTCTTTACAAGGTACAGCTAGAATTTCTGAAATTGTAAAAAGTTTAAAGCTCTTTTCAAACATTGATAATGAAGCAGTTAATTTGATAGATATCAATGAACTAATTACGACAGCTTACACTGTTTCTACAGGCACTATTAAAAATACTATAGCCAAAGATAAAGAGATATCTATCATATTAAAGCTTGGTGATATTCCGCATACCAACTGTATGCCTGGCTACTTAAGTCAAGCACTTCTTAATTTATTATTAAATGCTGCTCAAGCCATTAATAACCCAAGTGGAAAGATTCTTATCGAAAGCAAATACCAAGAAAACTTTATCATTATTTCTATCCAAGATGATGGACCAGGCATACCTAAGAATATTATTAATCGTGTTTGCGAACCATTCTTTACTACAAAGGATGTGGGCACAGGAACTGGATTGGGGCTTAGTATATGTCAAGATATTGCAAAAGCGCATAATGGAAAACTTACCATCAATAGTGTGGAAGGAAAAGGAACTTGTGTCAGCCTATGGCTACCAGTCTCCACACCATAAAAGTAACAGCATCAAATTATGACAAAGTATGCATCATTATTCGGCGCAAAAACTGATCATAATAATGACAACGATTCTACTTCTATAGTAAAGAACCCATATACAATTTTGATTGTTGATGATGAGCCAAATATAATTAAATCATTACGCCGTGTTTTTCGTGATGAAAATTATGAAATACTAACCGCAAGTGATGGTATCGAGGCTCTTCATATTTTAGAAAAAAATCTATGTCATCTAATGATCAGCGATTATATGATGCCAAATATGAATGGTGCCGAACTACTGCGTGAAGTAAAAAAGCATTATCCCGATACGATAAGAATTATGCTGACGGGACATGCGGATACTACGGCGGTTATGTCTGCCATCAAAGATGGGGCAGTCTACAAATTTATATTAAAACCATGGCATGATGATGATTTAAGAGTAACCGTTGCTTTAGCGTTAGAGCAATATGAACTAAAACAAAAAAATAAACAGCTACAAGATAATATTGAGGTTGCAAGTCGTGATTTAGAAATGCTCTCAAAACTAGCTATAACGAATCGTAGTCAACTTGCTATTCTTCTTCAAAAGAAAAATCTTTTAAATAATACTCAGCTACAAGAAATATATAAACAGCAGCAATTTCATAAAAAACCTGTACTGACAACAATCCTTGACAAAGGTTGGGTCAAAGAACCAGTCATTAGAAAAATTCTACGAAAAGATCTTCTCATTAGAGAAATAGATCTTAACGAATGTCATATCGACCCAGCCATAATTGCGTTGGTTCCGCGAAAAATATGTGAGCAGCAATATATATTACCCATAGCTCAATCCGGTCGACATCTCACTCTTGCTATGGCTGATCCTATGGATGAGGGACTTATTGAAGAGTTTCGGTTTAGCTTAGGGCTTGAAATTGATGTCGTAATGGCTGATACCTCAGCATTTTGCAAAAAATTCAAACAACTTTTTGGTGATGAAAAGTTAACGTTCAAAGAGTTAGAGACAATAGTTGGCTCTAATGACCCTTTTGAAGGGGTAGAAGTTATCATTGAAGATGATGACGAAATTGCGATCGACGAATTACTATCTTCTACAGAAGATCCTCCAGCGGTCAGAATGCTTAACGCTATTATTTTAGAAGCTGTTCGACTTGGCGCCAGTGATATCCATATTCATCCACGTAGTAAATATGTTGTAGTTAGGTATCGTATTGATGGCGTGTTACTGGACAAAATACATATTCCAACTAATTTACTTATGCCATTAGTATCACGTGTTAAAGTAATGGCTGAACTTGACATTACTGAACGACGCCGACCACAAGATGGCCGCATTACGGCTAAAACACCACTTAGAATCATTGATTTGAGAATTTCAACTCTACCAACCATTAATGGCGAAAAAATTGTCATGAGGATTCTTGATCGCAATGCAGAAGTAGTCAATTTAGATGACCTGGGAATGTCACAGTTACAACGAAGTCAAGTCTCTTTTGCGGCTCAGAAACCTCAAGGAATAATTCTAACAACAGGACCAACAGGTAGTGGAAAAACCACCACATTATATTCTCTTTTACAAACTTATGCCCAACCAGAAAAAAATTATGTAACAATTGAAGATCCAGTTGAATACTACCTTGATATGGCTGGACAGGTAATGGTTAAGGAAAAAACAGGTCTAAGCTTCGCAAAAGTCTTAAGAGCTATTCTCAGACAAGATCCTGATGTTATTCTTCTAGGTGAAATACGAGACTTTGAAACTGCAGAAGTTGCATTTCATGCAGCATTAACGGGACACTTGGTTTTTTCTTCGTTACATACAAACTCATCAATTGCAACCATAGCAAGATTGACTGATCTTGGTTTAAAACCTTTTATCATTAGTTCAGCACTATCAGGAATTATCACTCAACGTTTAGTAAGAAAAATTTGCTCACACTGCCGACAACCCATACAAGAAGATCAAACTATCATTTGTCAACTAGGACAAAAATTTCAAAACAACAAACAGTACTTTAATGGCGCAGGATGCGATCAATGTAATGGTTCAGGGTATAAAGGTCGTCTGGGACTCTACGAGGTATTAATTCCTAGTGAACAACTGACCAGTTTAATCGCAAGAGCTGCCTCTACCGATGAGATGTTTGAATGTGCCCGCAGTGAAGGAATGATCACCTTATTAGACGATGCCTTTGATAAAGTAAAATCAGGTTTAACAACCGTTTCAGAAATTATGCGTGTATTAGGACCACAATCTTTACCCTGATATTTATACGATGAAATGTAATATTTACAGTTTATACTATACCTGTGAAGAGAACAGCTATATCATCATTTACACTGAAAAATGAGTCTACATTATTTTATAAATAACTTTTCATTATGAAAAATGACCCTGTATTGAAACGTATTAAAACTACTTTTGATCCACAGCTTCAATATATACAAGTAGAAGCAGTAGAAATTGATAGTCATTTACTTAGACACGCTCGAAAAAAAGTGCTTAAGGCATGTCAGCAAAATAATAACTATCGCTTGCTTGTTTTCCTTAAAGAAATGGGTGAGTCAGTTCACCGAAATGCTATGGATTATTATAACTTTGCTACTAGCTTTTTTTCTGAAGGGTTTCCTCAAAATACCCAAATTGCAATTATTACGACGCCGACCAATTATGGTGCTGAGTCCGTGACTCGAATAGCAAAAGATAGGCGTGTCAATATTAAGCTTTTTTACGAAGAACAAGAAGCAAAAAAATGGTTATTAGGAAAAACTTAGATACTCCCCTCTAGAAGATTACTAGGGGGAGTCATTAATTAACAGAAGCTCAATCAAGGCACTTGGTTATTAAAAAAGCTTCTAACCTGTGGCCAGATACGCGAAATTTTCACACCTTGATTCAAACAGCCACCATAGTGATGTAAACCAATAGCTTTATTTGAACTTCTGGCTAAAACAGGAGATCCAGAACTACCACCTGTTGTATCACAATAATAACCTAAATCAGTTCCACTCCCACGACCAGAACGACTTGGCGCATCAACTCGACAGACATTACCTGAATTATAGTCACTTTCTATACCAAACTGCTTTGGTGCACCACTACCATGTTGAGCAATATATATAACTTCATTTTTTTGTGGGTCACGCACTTCTAAGCCCAAATAACCAAACTGTTTTATTGCACTAAAGTTATTTACCGTAAAAAGTGTATAATCAAGGGTATAATCCGTTTTTAGTAGCGACTGTCCGGAAACTTTAACTACTTGATTCATTCTCTGTCCGCCACAACTACTCCGCTGATAATTAAACCAAACTTCTGAGCCACGGATAGATGAACTGGTACTCATGCAATGATTGTTAGTAAATACACGATTATCAGTACTTACTCGCCAAGCTGTACACAAACCGCGGCCCATAACTAATCGTCCTACCGCTTTAGCATAATTAAACTCAGTAGGATGTGAACGTTCATAGCAAGCAACATCTTTTCGCTCATTATTACCACAGGTAGACAACGTACGAACACGGTAGGCAATTTCATTTTCAGAATAGCCCTTCATGTAGTGACTTATTTTGAGTTTATTTTGAGTGGGTACCCACGTAGTTGCCTCATGCTGGTGCAACCTCACAATAGCAGTATCGCCCGTAATTGACATACTGGCCCAACTATTTACACCATCTTCATCATCACTTACAGTAAAGTCATCACGCTGTGAATTACTATAACGATATTCTTCTGATCCATCTTTATTGCTCACCGTAACCCAGCTACCTTCAGGAATATCAAACTCAGCAAAATGCACCTTTATGAAGCTCGCTCCAGGTTCACTGATAGTGACTGCTCCTCCAAGTGCTTCTATATCTCCACCCAATAATGATGCAGGCATTTCAACACGGTCTGCAATAATAATGGGCTTTAAAGATCCTTCTAATTCCTCACTGTTCACAGAAGGAATATATTCTAATGTATTATTCTGATCTTGGGATAAAACGGGTGTGGCTGATAATGACAACAAAATACTCGCTATAAGCTTAGTTTTAAGTAAGTCCGTTAACATGCCTATGCCTCCTGGCTACACATAAAATAAAAGTAAATCAATTCAGCTGTTGAGCACAATTAATTAAAAAAACCAAATATATACCTACAGCAAAGCGCGCACTTAAGCATTTTTATTATTAACACTTATTATTCTGGCATAAACAAAATGAACGAGGTGTTAATTTTTTTATCAAATTAAGATTTTTGCTTGAATATAATTTTGCAATTGATATTTTTTTTCTTATTCAATTCACACGACAGGTATTCAGAAAAGATATAGAATTAGTCTCTTTCAATTACTTTAATTAAGCTTATAAAACTCAAAATAATAACAGAAATACATTCTATCAAAAAAACAATCAAATACATTGCATATTTATAACAAGTTATTTAAATAGCGCCTGTAATGTCTGCTGTAGATAAGTCAAACGCTTGCTGGATTTGACATTATGTACAGCCATTGCTACTGCTTTTTTCTGACCTATTAAAATAACTAGCTGTTTTCCACGTGTAACACCAGTATAAAGCAGGTTACGTTCAAGCAGTGTAAAGTGTTGGGTCGCAATTGGTATCACAACAACAGGGTACTCTGAACCTTGGCTTTTGTGAATCGTTGTTGCATAAGCTAAGGAAAGCTCATCTAGTTCATGCATTTCATAAGCAACATCGCGCCCTTCAAAATTAATCAATAGCTCTCCTGATTCTGAATCAACCGATTGAACACGACCAATGTCTCCATTAAACACTTCCTTATCATAGTTATTTACATTTTGAATGACTTTATCACCAGGTGCATACGTCCAACCAAATCGTGTTATTTTAGGGTGTGCGTCACCATTCATCTTTTCTTGTAACGCCAGGTTTAAGCTTCTTGCACCAAGACCACCGCGATTCATTGGCGTAAGCACTTGAATATCATTAATGGGATCAACATTAAATCGCTTGGGAATACGTTCGCTTACCGAGTATATCAGCTTTGCTTGTATTAACTCTGGCTCATCCACTTCCATAAAGTAAAAGTCAGACTTTTCTCCTTTTTCACTGACTTTCGGGCTATAGCCTTTATTAATACTATGCGCATTAGTAATAATCTTTGACGTCGCAGCCTGACGAAAAATCTCTGTTAATTTTGCAACCGTAACAGTGTTTGAGTTAATAATATCTGCCAGTACTGACCCAGGCCCCACAGAGGGCAACTGATCGACATCACCCACTAATAAAACAGCTGTATTATCACCCACCGCACGCAACAACTGATTCATAAGCACCACATCCACCATGGATGTCTCATCAACCACCAAGAAATCTGTTTCTAATGGCTTTTTTGCATTACGCTTAAAATCAAACTGTTTAGGATCAAATTCCAATAAGCGGTGAATAGTCGTGGCTTCTCGCCCCGTTGACTCACTCAAACGCTTAGCCGCACGACCCGTAGGTGCACACAAAGTCACATGTGCTTTTTTAGCGGCAATAATCGTCAAAATACTATTAACCACTGTGGTTTTACCCACTCCAGGTCCACCTGTAATCACACAGAACTTGTTGTGAATAACCTGACGGATAGCATCCTGTTGAGAAGCTGAGAGTTGAATATGATTTTGCTGTTCCACCCAAGGAATTGCTTTGGTTAAATCAATGCCCTGCCAAAAGGTATGACCTCGAGCGAGTCGATGAATATGATTAGCTACACCTTGTTCAGCGTGAAATAAAGGCGTTAAAAAAACACAAGGTAAGCCATCAATATTTTGCGCAACCAAGTTTTCTGCAACTAACTCCTCATTAATCGCTTGGCGTAAAACAGTATCTGGAATGTCTAAAAGCTTCTCTCCAGATAAAACCAGCTCTTCAAATGGGGCAGCACAATGCCCATTGCCGGAAATTTCCTGCAATACATGACGTATACCTGCTCGGGCACGTATTAATGAAGTAGGTTCGATGCCCAGTCGTTGGGCAATCTGATCAGCTGTTTTAAAACCAATACCATGAATATCCAGTGCAAGCTGGTAAGGATTTGCACAAACTTTATCAACAGCATCTTCACCATAGGTTTTATATATACGTACAGCTCTTGCTGTACCCACACCATGAGACTGCAAGAACACCATAATATCACGTACGACTTTTTGCTCTTGCCATGCCGAAGTAATCTTCTCCTGCCGTACTTTACCAATACCTTCCAGTTCCAATAAACGTTCGGGCTGATGCTCAATAACATCAAATACCTGCTCACCAAAATGCTTCACTAACCGTTTAGCAAAGTGGGGACCAATCCCCTTCACCATGCCCGAACCTAAATACTTCTGCATACCTTCCAGGTTTGTAGGCACAATCATCTTCACCGACTTCGCTTGAAACTGCAGGCCATGACGAGGATCATTCACCCAGATACCAAAGCTTTCAATATATTCACCTGCAGTGATAGCTGGCGTACTACCCGTTATAGTGACCAACTCCCGATAACCACGCACCTTGGCCCGCACCACAAAGAACCCGGTTTCCTCACTATGGAACGTCACCCGCTCAACGTTACCTTCCAAACGCTCCTGTGGTTGATGGTTTGTGGTGTTTTGGTTCATAGGCGATGATTAACTGTTAATGGTGGAAGCATGTGTTGGGCTATCTCTGCAATTAGTTGATAGGTTGCTATTAGCTGGCTCTAGTATTACAAAGCTACAAAAGAATGCCAAACCTAGTGATTATTAACCCCCTCCTAACCTCCCCCTTCAACAAAGGGGAGGAACTGATGGTGCTTCCTGAAACAAAAGATTTTTACTGCTTGCATGGTCTGCTCCCTCCCCTTAGCAAGGGGAGGGCTGGGGTGGGGTTTGTGGATTTATACTGCAAACATCTTATTTGCCTGCTGGCTTCGTTAACCCCCTCCTAGCCTCCCCCTTCAATAAAGGGGAGGAACTGATGGTGCTTACCTGAAACAAAAGATGTTTACTGCTTGCATGGTCTGCTCCCTCCCCTTAGCAAGGGGAGGGTTGGGGTGGGGTTTGTGGATTTATACTGCAAATACCTTATTTACCTGCTGGCTTTATTTACCCCCTCCTAACCTCCCCCTTCAAAAAGAGGAGGAACTGATGGTGCTTTCCTGAAATAAAGATGTCTGCTGCTTACACGCTCTGCTCCCTCCCCTTGGCAAGGGGAGGGTTGGGGCGGGGTTAAGATCTAACCATAAACATCATAAGCTGTACGTTTATTGAGGTATAAATATAAGAAGAAAAAGCTAAAATCAGAAGGGATAAAGCAGTAAGGGGGTGATGCTTTCGAAAATCTTGTATATTATTTATACGATAATATTCGTACTTTAGTTTTATGCGTTTATACTTCGTATAAAATATACACACACCACAAGCATTATTGCATACCATTTATACAACAAACCTTGTACGTAACTATGCGTAGAAACAGCTACTCATCGTTGAAAGCTGAACAGTTATCACTTTTTTATATACGCACATCAATACTAAAATGCTAACAGGTTGGCAATCATAAAACCTTTGTAGCATAATGCCGTGGCACATAGCATTTAATAAGTACGACCGTTACACAACAATTGTTGTGCTATAGTAATGACTTTGGCATGACAAGAAAAAAGTATGTGACGGATTCTACATTTTAAAATATTAAATGCAACGTGTTTTGTTTTTTGGTTAGGAAGTAATCAAGACAGTAAAAGATAACTAATATATTGGCATGCAATGCAATAGCTGAAACTTCTCATATTAAAATATTGGAGAAGCGCTTTCCTTATCTTTAAATACATAGCAGTTTATGTTGATTTGTAACTTAAATGTACCTTTATATAAAGGTATATTTTAAAGTTTAATCGCTGTACTTTTATGTATCTATCTTGGTTACTCTCTAAGCATACTATGAAGTCATTTAGGTATAAGTTAGGTGTATTAGGAGTTAAACCTTAGTCACTATAGATAAATGCATATTTGTAGCCTGCTAAATGTGGCTCTCCTTGTGTTTTTTATACAAATATGCTGATGGTTAAGGTCAGCAAAACCTCTCACTAAATACACAGCTCATATCTTCTACTCATAGAACATATCTGGATTGTTTGTTAGTAAAAAGAACGGAGAGAGACTCAAATGAAAAAACAACAAGGTTTTACGCTCATCGAATTAATGATCGTTGTGGCGATTATTGGTATTTTGGCTGCTGTGGCCTTGCCTGCTTATCAAAATTATACTAAGAGAGCAAGAGCAGCTGATGCTTTAAGCTTATCAACTGCTGCAAAAACAGCTGTGACTGAGTATTGGGCTGTAAATAATGGATTTCCTACTTCAAACATTGCAGCAGGATTACCAACTAAATCAAATATAAAAAGCGATAACGTTACTAGTGTTGAAATAGTTGCAGGTGGTAAAATTGAAATTACCCTTTCTAGCAAAATAGATACAGGAAAAAAATTCCAACTTGAACCAATAAATAATACAGGATCCCTAAGCTGGGATTGTAAAAACGTTGACGTGAATAAAGACTACCTGCCTACAGGCTGTCGATAAACTTTATATAAGTCCACTTTTTAAGTGGACTTGCTGATGATTCCAAGCATGATTAACAATATTTTAAAGCAGTTTCTAATTAACTTTTTTTTACTAAGTGCTTGCGCCTTAACAACTATCATTGTAAAGTATCAAGATGGTATTATAGACTCAGTAGATTTAAGTAGTTTAATTAGATTTTCAACGATATTACCTGTAGTTTATTTTATAATAAAATACTTAGCAATTTCTCTAGCTGTTCAGCTTATATTTTTTCCTAAACACTGCAACATTTATTTTTTTTCGCTAATTGCTTTTGTCTATACCCTTTTATTAAACTACATATTTTTTCCCGGATCATTTTTTTCAAAACTTTATGTCTTTGCTCCTTTTGCATTAGCATCAATTACTTATATAACCCTAAAAACTAAAAACAACACTTTGTATTTGAAGCCCATATTATACTCTACAGTAGTTCTTTTTGCTTATAGCTTTTTCCTAAGTAAAACTTCAAACCTGATGAATCATTCAGGAAATAAAAACAAAAATATAATAATCATTGGTATTGATGCACTGAGGCCAGACCATCTTGGAGCTAATGGTTTAACTCCATCCTTAACTCCTAACATAGATAAATTTCTATCTAAAAGTACTCTTTTCTCTGATACAATAACTCCTTTAGCAAGAACATACCCTGCATGGATGTCCATATTAACAGGTAGATATGGCAACAGTACAAACGCTCGGTTTAATCTAATGCCAAAAGATATTGTTGACCGCCAACATAATTTACAAACAACCTTAAAAAAAGCAGGTTACACAACAGTATATGCTTTAGATGAGCGTCGTTTTAATAATATAGATAAAAGCTATAACTTTGATTATATAGTAGGACCAAAAATAGGTATTGGAGATTTTATATTAGCCAGTATCTCAGATATTCCTTTAGTTAACCTTACATGCTTAACCTCCCTAGGAGCTTATATTTTTCCATACTCATGTAATAATAGAGCTAAGCACACAACTTACATACCTGAATATTTTGTAGATTCAGTAATGGTACCAATCAAAGCAAATATAGAAAAGCCTCTATTTATTGCAGCCCACTTCACCCTTCCTCATTGGCCGTACCGATATTCACAGCTAGAAATACCTAAAGGACGTTCATTTGATGCAAAAAAACCTGACTATTTTTTTTACCAAGCAATGTTACAAGCAGTCGACCGACAGTTTCAGTACTTGATGGATCAACTAAAAAATAGTGGTGTCCTTGATAATGCCTTAGTGATTGTATTATCAGATCATGGAGAAGGGTTCATGCTGGATCAAGATAGTCTAAATAAAGCCATTGATGAAGTATCCTTTAAAACCAACAGCTATGGTCATGGGACAAATATACTCAGTCAGGAACAATACAGTGTTGTTTTAGGCATTAGGCATCTTGGAACTGATAGCCAAGGAATTTCAAAGAAAGCACCAGCATCACTAATTGATATAGCTCCTACCATCTATAACTATTTAGATATTACACCAAACTATTCACCAGATGGCATACCACTAGACTGGATGGATAAAAAAGATCAAGAAGATTATGACCGTTTTTTATTTTTAGAGAGCAGTTTAAGTGTTGAAAGTCTTAATAGCAGTCGAATCAATGCATTACGTATAATACGTCAAGGGATGCACTATTACACAACAACAACAGATGGATTAGTGACTATTAAACCACAGGTTATCGATCAAGCTATTGCAGCTAAACAGCGCGGCGTTATCTATAAAGACTGGTTATTGGCTTTGTTCCCAGATATGACGGATAACATGATTATCGTTAACCGCAAGACCAAAACCTGGTGGCCACTGACCCATTACAAAGAAGAAAAGATGGCGCCTTGGCGCGAAATGCTCGATGCATTGTGTACACACTATAAAGATGATACAGGTTTTGACAAATACCAACTTTGTCAAAAATTTTCAGGTAGTTAAATGAAATCCAAAGCACGTTTACTTAATCAAGCGCCTTTTTGGGCGCTTTTTATTGGTGTTGGTTTTGCCCAATATTGGCAGTTACTCATTGGTCCAGCGAATGTTGATAGTGTTCGTGCTATTATCTGTATCATTGAGCTAACAACTATTATTCATTTTCAATCAACAAATCACCATTCAACACGCTTACCCAAATGGATCATTGTATCTTTTAGCATTTGGGTTATTTCAACCATAGTCTCAACAGTGCTATCCGTCAGGTTTTATTTTTCACTAATCACTCAACTCGAGTGGTTTACTCATGCAGTATTTGCTTTTGTGCTAGCACAACATCTTAACAAGCAACAATGGGATAAGCTGATAACTGCTATTCCTTTTGCACTGGTTTGTACTGCAATTTTCTATGTATATCGATGGTTTACGTTAGAAGATCCGTATACTTTCAACTGGATAAATGCAACTCCTTTTACTAATATTCGACAGTTAGGTTACTTCTGCACAGTATCTGCAATCATTTCACAATTTAGCTACTTGTTATGTAAAAATACATCACGTAAAAAGCTATGGTTTATTTCATGTATTGTTTCAGTGAGTTTCTTAATATGGACAGCCGGTAGAGGAGCTTTTTATTCTTATTTATTGACTATTATCCTAGCGATTATCATCCTGCCAAACTATCGAAGTAAAATATTAACATCTACCTTTATATCTTTACTTTTTGGCTTTTTGATTGCGTATATGGGTACTACTGATTCAACTGCAGGCAATATCAATCATTTAAGCAAAATGTCCATTGCCGTCCGAATTGGTATGTGGATTGAAACCCTCCAAAGCTTATCTAGTTTTAAAACACTTCTGTTTGGTTATGGTGTCAATACTTATCAAGTCACATGTAAAAACTTTGTGTTTATGCAACCCCATAACGCTATTGTACAGGCTCTCCATGACTGGGGAACTATAGGCACAGTCAGCTTTCTTTCACTGATCGGCTATATACTGATTAATACACTCTTAAAAATCTACAAAAAAACTATTGAAAGTCATACTCAAATTATTGCTTTTTTTGCCGCAGTGTCACTCTGCTTACACTCTTTAAATGCAGGCGTATTTTATCATTCCTACTCTATTTTAGTTTTTGCGCTGTGTATTGCTTATCTATTGCCAATCTCGTTAAACAACAAACAACCAATATTAACTACTGCATATAAGAACTTATGCAGCGGAATTGTTATATTACTCTTTTGCTTACATCTCACAAACACCTACTGGCTCATTAGACCTGTTATCCCCGCACCTAATTCTTTTACTGCAACAATGGTGCGCTCATTTCCTTCAACAACGTTAATCATTAACCGTTGGATTGAAGCTTGGTATAAATATTATCCTGCAGAAGCCTTTGAGTGGACACAGTGGCTTCAGACTCATGGCGATAATAGTTGGTACTACTATTATTTAGAGGCCCGTGTGCGAGATGATATTGGTGAACAAGACAAAGCAGCAATGCTGATTACTCAAGCCATTGAAAATGCCCCTCAGCGTCAGCAGCAACACTTAATTGATTTTCAAAATGCTCTTAAAAAACAGATGTAATACACACTTATTCCCTATGAGGCTCCTACAAAAAGAGTATTCATAGGGGCTTCTTCAAAATTTACTAGAGCTTCTCCCCTCCTTTATCTTCACACACCTGTCCCTTAACTACACTATACTTGTCATACAGTCTTATAACGTATAACAAGGAGTGTTCAATGAGTGATCAAGCAGTGTTGATGCTGGTGACCAGCCACAGTCAACTCACGGATGACAAGACCACAGGTTTATGGTTTGAGGAGTTTGCCGTACCTTACGAGCAAATAAAGCAAGCTGGCTTTGAGATCACTGTTGCCAGTATTCAAGGGGGAAAAGCACCCGTAGACCAACAGAGCCTGCCCAAAGAGGGGGAACATGCAGAAGCGATGATGGTGCTAGAAAATACCATTCCCCTCACAGATGTGGCCCCTGCTAATTATTGCGGTTTATTTATTCCTGGGGGACACGGCACTATGTTTGATTTACCTAACAACCCGGCCGTTGCCTATGCCATTGGTTTTTACATTGAAAAGCATCAACCGGTTGCTGCGGTATGTCATGGCGTTTGTGCCCTAATCAATGATATACCCGGTTATGGTCCCCAGTTTGTCAAAGGGCGTATTTTAACCTCATTTACCAATGAGGAGGAGCATGAAGTAGGTATGACCAACCACATGCCCTTTTTATTGGAAACCCGGCTGCGTGAACTTGGCGCTGATTATCGTGGGTCTGATAATTGGTCCGATCATATTGAAATTGATGGCTTATTAATTACGGGGCAAAACCCTCAGTCTAGTGAGAGCACAGCAAAAGCGTTTATTCGTGCTTTAAAGGATTAATTTTCTATTTGTTTTTTTACCCCCTCCTAACCTCCCCCTTCAAGCAAGTGGGGAGGGACTTAATGCAAAAAATATACTTTATGAACCGCATATTCCCTCCCCTTGGTAAGGGGAGGGTTAAGGTGGGGTTTGTACTGCATACCGTAAACTCAGTACTTATATTTACGCTCATTTAACCCCCTCCTAGCCTCCCCCTTCAACAAGGGGGAGGGACTTAATGCGAAAACAAGGTAGAGTAACTAAAAGTTACGGCTCACCCCCTTCTCAATAAGATGCAAAGTTCAAGTGGGGGTTAGGCTTTATATTTTAAATTTGTCATGTTACCGTCACTAAAAAGCAACACATGGACAGTAAGTTGAGCGAAAACTGTGCAGTATATGAGTCACTCATTACTACTTAACGCTATCGTTTCGCTTATAAAAAAAGAAAGGTAGTAGGCGTACTATGAAATATCACTTTCTCTCCCGCTGTGCTTTAGGCACATCACTCGCCGTAATTCTCTCTGGTTGTCAACACTATACCGAGCCTGCCCCAGCAACGTTAGTGGGCTATGCAAAACTACCTGCTGACAGCTTTGCTGAAGGGCCAGTGGCTGGTAAGCGTTTAGGGGCATCACCTATAAACGGCAAACATACGCCTTTTAAAAAAGGACAGCCGATCCAAGGTTTTTCAGCGGTTTTAAAAAATCCCGATGGCACCTTTTTAGCGATGTCAGACAATGGTTTTGGTAAGGTAGAAAACTCTGCAGATTTTAATCTGCGTTTATATACTATTCAGCCTCAGCTAAAAACAAATGGTAAGCCTGATGCAGGTAAAGTTGAGGTAAATGGCTTTATTGAGCTACACGACCCTGATCAAAAAATTCCCTTTGCTATTGTTAACCACTTTACGCAACAGCGTATTTTAACTGGTGCTGATTTTGATATTGAATCTGTACGTCGTACAGCAGATGGCACGTATTGGCTAGGCGATGAGTTTGGTCCTTTTATACTGCATGTGGATGCCAATGGCAAAGTATTAGAAGAGCCCTACCGGCTACCCGATTTTAGCCGGACAGGCCATTATTTAAATTCACCACAAAACCCTTATTTAGAAGAAGGCTCCAGCGTTCGTATTATGAATGCCGCTGCTCAACATGCAGCACAACAGGGTGCAAAGTATCAGCCGGTGTTTTCACCTTACCATGTGATGTTGCAGGATAATAATCCAAGGGTAAGCCATTACGCCCGTGATAAAGACACCCCCAATGGTTTAAAGCTTGCGGCAAGTGATGTATTTGATATTCAGTCGATTCAGCAAGCGGGTTACCCTGTTGTTACCTGGACAGTGAATGATCTTCCAAGAATGCTAGAACTTATGGCGCTTGGGGTGGATGGTATTATTTCTGATCGTCCAGATTTATTGCTAACGGCAGTTAAGCAGTTTGATGGCAATAAAGATGGTAAGCCAGATTATCTAACCCCTGAAGGACTGATTGACAGCCAACGCTTTGATGCCCAAGGTCATCGTGGTGGTCGTAACTTGCGCCCCGAAAACACGTTACCGGCCATGGAAGTCGCGTTGGATAACCTGATGACAACGCTGGAAACAGACATTGGCATTACTAAAGATGGTGTAGCTGTGCTCAGTCATGACCCTTACTTAGAGGCAGAAAAATGTCGTTTAGGTAATAACCAGCCTTATACAGAGCACCAACAAAAGCTGATTAAAAACCTTACCCTAAAAGAAATTCAAACTAGCTTTATTTGCGATAAAGTATTTCGTGGTGATTCACAAGTTAATGACCCCAACCTATCACCTGTCACTCTAGCGTTTACCAAACAAGTGGGTTTAGAGCATAGCTATACACCACCCAGCATACAGCAGGTATTTGACTTCGTGCGTTTTTACCAACGGTTCTATACAACAGGCGCAGGTAAAAATCACCCACTCGCTGTTAAGCGTAGTAAAGTGGCTGAGCAGGTTCGGTTTAATATAGAAACGAAATTAAACCCTCGCAGTGATCGTGATAAACATGGTGTCGTCTATAAAAGCCGAACTGTAACACCTGAAAAAATGGCAACGATTTTGGCGAATACCATCAAACGCAATGGATTAACTAAGCGAGCGGATATTCAAAGCTTTGATTTTCGCTCACTGTTATATATTCAGAAAAACTATCCCACTATTCGCACCGTTTACCTGATTGGTGATTTCCCCAATAAAGGTCCCTATGCTGATGATGGTACCAACTTGCAGGATGAAAAGGGAAAGAACACGCCTTGGTTAGCAGGGCTATACTGGCCCTACCGCAACACTACCTTGGTTGATAGCATCAACATCAATCGTAGCAGTGGCTTTGAAGGTATGGCATTAAGCGCAGATGGCAATACCTTGTTTGCAATGCTCGAAGCACCTGTTATTGATAGCAAAAAGCGTGAGTTGCTCATTCATGTTTTTGACCTTAAGCGTAAGGTGTTTACAGGGAAAAACTATCGTTATCCTATGGCAGATAAGAGCAAAGCAATAGGCGACTTTACCATGATCAATGCTAAACATGGGTTGGTCATTGAACGTGATAATGAAGAAGGTACCGCTGAAGCCTTCAAAATGATCTACCTCATTACCCTACAAGACGATGGTCAGGTTTCAAAAAAGCCGTTGGTCAATTTAATGGCGATTAAAGACCCTCATCAATTAGCCGATAGACAAGCTGGTGATTTTGGTATCAGCAACGGTAAGTTTGCCTTTAGTTACACAACCATTGAAAACATTGAAGTGTTGGACGAGCAGCATATTGCGGTAATGAACGACAATAATTACCCATTCAGCATAGGACGTCATTTAGCGTCTAAGCAGCCAGATGACACTGAGTTTATTGTGTTACGCCTACCTGAAAAGTTAGATTTATCACAATAAAATTGGCGAACAATTTGTTTTTCTCACCACCGTTAGGGCGTAATACTTCATACGTCCTAATGCCCATTATAGACTCTGGGCTAATGTCTACAAAAGTGCTAGTGTCTTTTTTAACCAAATAGGTTGAAAAGGAGACACTATGCCACTACGTCTGAAGTGCTTGATCAGTTTTATTATTATCTTGTTAACAAGCATTGTCTGGATCAAGCCTATTGACCAATCCACCGATGCAATTGTCACTGAGCACTTAAAAAACGCTGCTGTTACGTTTGCCGCTGCACGATTGCTGAACGGTGCCATCTCTGTTGTACAAGGCACTGAGTTATCAATAGAACCTGTAGGTATAGGTCTTACCTTTAAAGCTGGGGAAATACTCGACCCAGTGAATGATATGGTAGAACGGTTTTCCTGGGTGATGCTGGCCAGTACTACTTCACTCGGTATTCAGAAGCTGTTGATACAAATGATCAGTGCCCAATGGTTTAACATTATGCTTTCAACAATGGCGGCTTTGTTGATCTTCGCAATATGGATACCACGTGCAATTCCACGCACTCAACTCTGGTTTACTAAGCTGTTTTCGCTGCTGATTGTGGTTCGCTTTGCCTTAACAATTGTTGTACTCGCTAATCATTTACTGCAGGTTCACTTTCTTGCAGAACAACAACAGCAAGCGACTGAGCATTTACAGATGACAACGCAGGCAATTGAAGATTTTCAACAACAGCATATGGAAGCGTCTCAAGAAGATAAATCATTTATGGACTCACTGCGTGATCGTTGGAATCAGGTGAGTCAACAGCTTAATCCCTCAAAGCAATTTGAGGCATTACATGCTAAAGCAAATCAAGCGATTGAAGACATGATGTTATTAATTGCCAGCTTTTTGCTACAAACTGTTTTATTACCACTATTGTTTTTATGGGTGCTTGTAAAAGTGTCTGGGTTTATTATGCGGTTTGAAGTCCTTCCTGCTAAAACGCTTACCTAACCACACTACTTAACCCCCTCCTAACCTCCCCCTTCAACAAGGGGGAGGAATTAAAAAAACCGTACAATTTATTCTATTCCTTGCAACAAAAAAGCGGAATGAATCACGCAACCTATTGCTATACTTATTATCCCCTCCCCATCAAGAGGCTGTCGCAAAACTACTACACTTGCAAATACTGCGTTAAAAATAAACTCAAAGTACTCATTTATTAAGTATAAACTCCGCCTTTTCGCCGACTTTTGCCTTGTCTTTGCTTCGCTCATAACCTTTTGCGACAGCCTCTGAGTAAGGGGAGGGTTAGGGTGGGGATGGAAAATTAATGTGTTAAAAATACGCAAGCACTAACGACATATAAAATGGAATAATAATAATACCCATGCCTGTACTGGCAAGTACTGCAACTGCGGCTTTTTGTGGTTGAGCATCCAACTCAACAGCTACTGCAATATTATTCGCGGCTAATGGCACCATCGACATTAGTAAAATGCCGTACATAATCGTGCGATTAAAACTGTGGAAAACAAAGTGATCAATAATAATTGCAATGATGACTGCTGCAGGCCAAAAGATATATTTAACGATAGATGTGACTGCAATAAATTTCATATCAATATGACTACGCGATACCTGTGCTAACCCTAGTCCCACGATCATCATACCCAATACAGTATAAGCTCCTTTAAAGGCTTCCAGGCTTTCTGCTAAATTAGTAGGTAAATGAAAGCCCGCTAAATTTAAAAGCAAGCCCGTTGAAAATGCGTAAATTAAAGGTAATCGAGATATTTTGCGCAGACTATCCTGAATAGTAAAATTACCGCGTGCAGTAATATAAAAGCCAACCGTGCTCTCAAATACCATAAAACCCATTAATGAAAATAGCACAACCGCAACGCCTTCTGCATCAAATAATGCCATTGCAATTGGCAATCCAAAATATCCGGTATTCCCCGTACCTGAAGAAAAAGCAAATAAATTACGTGTATTATCTTGCCATAAACGCCCTCCCCAGAGAAAAGCTATAAAAGCTAAGCTACAAGAAATACAAAAAAACATTATTGGTAGCATGGCATAGCTGAGCTTAATGGGTGCTTCCATCATGCCTGTAAAAATAACAATAGGCGCTACAACATAAATAAGAAGAGAAGAAAACGTACGGGTATTAAGAGGAAGGCGCTTTCCGGCCACATAGCCAAGCATAACAAGGATAAACAAAAAGGTAACTTTACTCAGCAGTATGTCAGTATCCATAGCAAGGGGTCCAACGGGTTAGGAAATAACAAAGGCTTATTGTACCGGATATCCGTTAGATGAATAATACGTAATATATGAAGCTTTACCTCGATCCAAATACGCCTTTGACTACGCCCTTCACGAATCATTTTTAGGGTACAAAACCCATTGTCTGACAAAATAATTATCTATACCCAAAACGAAGGGTTTTTATACCCCAAGGACACAAGGGTGCGGCCGTCAAGCGATGAAGCCCCTGGGCAAGTTTACTGCTGTGAAACTTGCGGTAGCCACTTTAATTGATATAACAGCACTGCTGGGCGGTTATATTAATAAGTGACTGGGGTGGCAGTTAAATGCTCCTCGGCAATTGCTCCTGCATTGCTCTACTACATGACATCCATGTCATTATGCATAAACTGCATTCCCACCATCCTTGGTAGTCAAGAGCGCTGACAACAAACCCTACTAATGTGTCGGGAACACATTAGTACAGCTTCGCTGGCCCGTTAGGGTGAGCGCTATGGATAGCGCACATAAAAATGATTCGTGAAGGGTATATTTACCAATGTTGACGATGTGAGCGCAATATTAATGTCAGCTAAGAGAACTCGAAAAGGTAAGCCACTCTTAACATAAGCCATCTAATCTGACTGTCCTATTCTTAACAGAGCATATCAATGTTGTTTTATATAACAGTTAATAATATGCTTGTTGACGAGCCTTATAAAACTACATAAGTATAAAAGCATATAACATCAATTACTAAAATGGACATAGTCAATGACAGAAATAATTATTCGTTATTTTCATTATATTGGCATTATTGGTTTAGGTGCGACACTTGTAGCAGAACACTTACTTATTGCTAAAGAACTCACATCACAGCAAATTAGAAAAATCGCAATTGTAGATGCTATTTATGGTATTAGCGCATTAGTGACCTTAACTGCGGGGTTACTTTTATGGTTCGTGGTAGGAAAACCTGCAGACTATTATCTTAAGAACTGGATTTTTCACACCAAAATTTCACTCTTTATTTTAATTGTTCTTCTTTCTATTTACCCTACCATATTTTTTATAAAAAGCCGCAAAAGTGCTTTAAAAAATATATCCGTATCAAAGTCTATTCCTATCATTATTCGAGTAGAGTTAACTTTATTTTTGTTAATGCCTTTACTTGCACTTTTGGTTGCAAGAGGCTACGGCAGTTTTTAAACAGGAAGGGATTTTTTGATGGGTATCATATCGACCAAAAATGCAGAACATTATACCTGGGGTGCAATGTGTGATGGTTGGCACCTGACTAAATCAGCAAACTTAAGTGTTATTCAAGAGTGTGTACCTCCGGGCTGCTCCGAAGTTAAACACCATCACCAACAATCAGAGCAATTCTTTTACGTTTTAGCAGGTCAAGCCACACTTGAAGTCGAAAACCAAACGTACATATTGAACACTAACCAAGGTTTCAATATAACCCCAGGGGTCAACCACAAGCTCAGTAATCAGGGAACTGTAGATTTACACTTGCTGGTGATTTCATCTCCTCCAAGCCATGATGATCGTATTCCCCTGGAGTGATAAAGCTCAAGTTGCCAGATCTACATTCACCCATTATGATCAATGGTTAAACGGATAAGCAGGTGTTTTAAATGAAGTACTCAATCACTATTGCGCTGGCTGTACTGCTTGTAAGTACCAAGGGAATAGCCGACATAAGCCCTACAACCAAGAATGAAATTGCCCATCTATTAGAGTTTGTCCAAAACACCACATGCAAGTATGAACGAAATGGTGAGATGCATGCAGGCAGTGAAGCAGTAGAGCATATTCAAAAGAAATATGACTACTTTCAAGACAAAGTGAAAAGCACTGAAGATTTTATTCGTTATAGCGCTACCAAAAGTGAATTATCTGGCAAGCACTATCGTATTCATTGTAAAGGGGAAGCTGTACAAAACAGCTCATCCTGGTTATTGAAAGAGCTAAATGCCTACCGCCAGTCTACACATTAGTTCATAGTAGATAGCAGGCAGGCATCTCTGTAGTAAGTTACTTAACCAACCAATCTACAAAGGGGGATGGGGAGGGTGAAATAAAAAATAACGCCGCTACAATTCCACCCATTAACACCGAATTTAATGGATTCTTAAAATCGATAGGTTTTAATGCCGTACCAAAAGATTTTTTAATTCGTGCACCTGCAATATCAACACTGTATATTTCATCAAGTGTGAGATGAATCAAAAAACCAAACGCAATTGCAATACCACTACCCCAGGCTAATACTGGGTTAGCTTGCAGTGCATAGTGACAGAGCGCAATTGTAATCGACATAAAAAATGCACCTGCCAACAGTGAATGGTAAATACCCCGGTGCACGCTAAACTTTGCAAATACTTTATAACCAAGAATGCGTACACTTAAAAATACGGAAAAACCTATTAACAGCAAAAAAGGTGTGGCTGGCACTGGTTTTAGGTGTGTTACGACTAACACGACTGACCCAACAGCAAGCGCGGTAAATAACGCTTTAACTGGCTTAGCATGATCAGAATCAATATCAGGCAAAACACCACCAATACAAATAAGCAGCCATGTTGTCAGCGCTTGGGAGATTGATAGCCAGCCTTCTCCCAATCCCACAATAGATACAACGCCACCTGCTGCTGCGGCAACATTAATGTGTGTGTTAAAGTTCGCCATAAAAACCCAAAATTACTTAGCTTAACTCGAATACTAAATCGCTAATATTAACCATTTGTCGTATATATAGCTAATCGGACTTTGGATTACTTGATAAAAAGAAGGAACCGTTTAGAAGCGAAGTTGTTAAAGGATAATCTGGATAGGCTTTATTGTTGAATAAGCAGTGTGGTGCTAAATATACTCAATACGAATGGTTTTTAGGTGCGGCCATCGAGTGACGAAGCCCCATGAGCCTATATTAATAGGTGATTGGGGTGAGGGGTGAGGAGTGAAGATAACAAAACCTAGAAATCATTCGTGAAGGGTATTTACTCTTGAAGCCATAAATGCCCTATGTGGACAAGGGCATTTAAGTTCAGTGTTATTGGAAATAACACGAAGAGTGTAAGTAAACTAGTGTCTTACGCCAATCTTGAGCAGCGCAATTGAACTAGTATCATCATCATCCATAAGACAGTGACCAGCCACTACACAGTCAATATGGTCATCAGGCTCTGGTAGTTCACCTAACAAGTCCAAAGACCCTATCTTCTCTACCCAGTCACCATGAGGTGTGGCATAGCGAATTTGAAAATGGTCTGGATCAATTAGCCGACGATACAACCAGGGAAAACCATTGATGGGTTTATCGTGGACTACCACCCAACCATCAGCTGTAGTAATCGCCATTTTAACTCCTTTTACCCTTTTGTCGTTTAATATCCTGGAAGCCCAAACTGTATAAAAGAATGAAGGTAAAGTGTACAAGCTAGTTCTCATACCGATACCATTCTGCATATATCAGATTTAATTCTTCTATCTTACATCGAATAAACTATGTTAAATATATCAAGCTTCACTGTAGCAAACGAGCCTGGGTATAAATCTGCTACTACATCAATTATTTAGTAAACATGTATACCAATATATTGGTCTACTACCAATTTCTTTAATTAAGAAAACAGCGTTTCAATATTTACCTGCACTGACAATCAATAAACGCTCATTACATGCAACGAGCTTTAGTTAGGCACTACACTCTATAATAAGTATATATATGTACTTAACCCTTAGCTCAATTGGTCAAATTAAAAAATACATCATATTGTGTATACCTATTTTAAGTCAATTCGTTTATCGACCACTATTAGCCGTTAAGCAGTAAACTGACATATACCCTTCACGAATCATTTTTAGGGTTTATTGTCAACGCTCTTGAACACTAAGGATGGTGGGAATGCAGTTTATGCATAATGACATGGATGTCATATAGTAGAGCAATGCAAGAGCTATTGCCGAGGAGCGTTTAACGGCCGCACCCTTGTGCCCTTGGGGTATAAAAACCCTTCGTTTTGGGTATACTTGCCTTTAAACTCAGAACAATTGCAAATCCACTTTTTGCTATACATCAACCACTTTTAAAAGAGCGTCCTGGAAATTTCCCAGTGTTGTGATTTTGATGTCGGCCTGTGGTAAACAAAAGAATACCGCACACCCGACAATTGGAACGATCGAACAATTATGAATTATTCATCCCTAAAGAAATGATTTGTCAAACTGGTAGCGTTACAAGTCGCTTATCAGAACAAACCACATTTTTTTACAGGGCAACTATGGCTTCGAAGTATCCTATAGTGACTCAATAACAATATCCGTCTGAGGTATGCAAGAGCATGCCAAGGCAATTCCGTTTTCCTTTTCATCTTCTGTCAATGCATAATCAGCAACATGGTCATATGAGCCTGAAGTTACCTTTACCTTACAAATACCACATACACCTGCACGACAGGAATAATCTAAATCCAGGCCAGCCATTTCTCCCTGCTCCAGTAAAGTATCCTGACTATTGCCATCCTCAATAAATGTATCCCAGCTATCAAAAAGCACTGTAATACTTCGCTGGTCTTTAACAGGCTTATCTTTAATGGCAAGCTGAAAATGCTCTTCGTATATTTCTTTTGCCATCAATGCTGAACATGCTTCACGCATATCAGCCATATAACTTTCACCACCGCAAATATAAACGGCACGCTGATTTATATCAGGTACCATTTGCTGAATTTTTGACTGATTCAATCTACCTTTAAATCCTGGCCAGCTCATATCACTTTGGGTGAGGCAGAATATTAATTGCAGTGCTGGATAATGTCTGGCAATCACTTTCAGTTCATCAGCACTTACTAAATCAATTTCTGTTTTAGCTGTATAAATCAGGATAATGTCTTTATCAAATTTTTGCTGACTCCAATAACGAATCATAGATAGCATTGGAGTAATTCCACTACCCGCAGCCAACAGTAAGACTTTTTGATTCTCTGTTGCTTCATTATGAAACAAACCTTCCGGCTTGCTTGATTTTATTAATGTACCACTTTGACAATACTCATGGAGCCAGTTAGAAAATACGCCATCTTTAGTACGTTCCACGGTAATAGCAAAACTATTTGTATTATTTGGCGCCGAGGAGATTGTATAGCAACGAGAAATAAACTCTCCATTTATTTCCTGATGCAGTGTTATATACTGACCTGCTTTAAACGATAGCGCCCAGCCCTCCTGCAATTTGAACCAAAAAGTGACAGTATTCCAAGTCTCCTGTACTCGATGCAGACATTTTAAATGACCTTGTTCTGTTGCAGGCCAAGGTAGTCTCTTACTGTTAATATTTTTATTTTCTTTATCAATTTCAATAGTGTCTTTTTCTAGAGACAGAGACTCTGCTTCAGAAAGCTGATTCTTAACATTAACATTTGTTGATGCCACCATTGAACGAAGATCGATGTATACAGGTTTTGCTTTTGTTGAGACAATCTCAACGACATCACCAACGTTAATTGCACCTTCATTTAGCGCTATCAAGTTCTGGCCGAAATCAACTTTCCCTTCTATATCGCGCCGATAGGTCATTAACGTTTTCAATGGCTCATTGTTTGGACTTTTTTGCAACGTCTTTGGATTAACTGTGGTTAAAACACAACGAGTGCATGGCCTAACAACTAAAAACTCGACCTCACCAATAAGAATACGATCCCATCCATCTTCTGCGAATGCATCACTGACGCCAGAAACCACCAGGTTTGGTCTAAACTGGTTCATATTTATAGGCTCAGCAGTGTAACGATTAAGGTCAGCTAATGACTCTTCTGAGATAAGCAATAGTGGCAAGCCATCGGCGTAGCTTACCTTATACTCAGGATTGCTTTTAATACCTCTCGTACTGTCACCTCCCTGATATAGCAACGAACAAGGTTTACCTAAATAATCTGAAAACCATAGATCATAGGCTTGACTACCATGCATCCCATCAGTTTGCTTCCCCCAGATTTCTAAAGACTGCTTCTGGCATTCAGTAAACAGTCGATAGTCAATAGCGAGGGACTCCATACCAGGTGCAGAAAGTTGTAATCCTCCCACAGTCAAGCTAGCACGGACTTGTAATAATTTATGTTCAGTACGCGCAGTAATGAACTTATTTTGTTGATCAACTAATACAAAACGTCGGTCAAATGCCAAGCCCTGAGGTTCAACATAAGAAGAAGACAGTGAAATACCTGCCGTTGATTTAACAGGGTAAATCGTGATGCCTGAAAGTATCGGTTGAGTTTCCTGCATGGCACATCTCCTGGGTATGCTTATTCTGACATCTACACAGCTATTACCCTTTACAAATCATAAATCTACGCATTTTTAGCGGAGGCAGTTTACCTGCCCAAGAGGCACTTGCACAATACGACTAAAGTAGCGATCATTGCTTCAAGCCCCCTTTTACCCCTGTATGATTTGTTGCTGGGAATAAAGAACGAATGAGTAATAATGATATCTTAAAAAAGCTTCCACTTGGGCAAACAACTGAGTATGTTTGTCACTATAAACCAGACCTACTTCACCCCGTTCCTAGACAACTTAATCGGACAGAGATTGGCGTGAAAGATGAGGCCTTACCGTTTCATGGTGAAGATCTTTGGACTCTCTATGAATTATCTTGGCTTAACACCAAGGGTAAACCGTGTGTAGCGACAGGTGAAGTGCGGATTGATGCTTCAACCCCTCATTTAATCGAGTCAAAATCCTTTAAGCTGTACTTAAATAGTTTTAATCAAACCCAGTTTGATTCTCTAGAAGAAGTCACATCAACCTTACACCGAGATTTATCTGCATGTGCTGGTGGTCCTGTCACTGTGCAAATTCACCCTTTATCTCATGCCTCGCTCCAAATGGCAGAGTTAGATGGAACGCTGTTGGATGAGCTTGATATAAGTGTTGATCACTATGAGCTAAACCCTGCTTTACTGGAAAATGCTACGTCAAATACAGTTGTATCAGAAACACTGCATAGCCACTTATTGAAATCAAACTGCTTGGTAACAGGGCAACCCGACTGGGGAAGTGTTCAGATTCATTATCAAGGCCCTCAGATTGATCGAGAAGCCTTATTACGCTATATCATCTCTTTTCGACAGCACCAAGAGTTTCATGAACAATGTGTCGAACGTATTTTTGTTGATATTCAACGTTATTGTGCACCTGAAAAGTTATCTGTCTTTGCTCGTTACACCCGCCGTGGCGGCTTAGATATCAACCCATTCAGGAGTAACTTTGAAGCTGCTCCAACAACCAGTTTGCGATTAGTACGTCAGTAACTAATAGCTGCGGCATACTAGAACTATCACATAAAGCTTAGCTGGAGGGGATAGTTTTAGATTATGCCGGCTGCAAACAATGGCTGGATATATTATTTCGAACTGTTTACTGCAAGTAAGCCAAAGCTATCCAAGAAGAAAAACCATATAAATAAGCTAACAAGGCTAGAGGTATTACAAAGGGGAATGAAAACAGGGGTAATAAGATGGTGGGTCGTGCAGGATTCGAACCTGCGACCAATTGGTTAAAAGCCAACTGCTCTACCGACTGAGCTAACGACCCAACGGGCCGCTTATAATACAGATATATTTCAGTATTGCAACCCTTTAGTCAAAACCCTTATATTACCGCCAACCACATGTATCTTTCCCTGTTCTACCACTTTGAGTCTCCATCCCCCAAGGCAACTGCATATAAAACAGTCTATGATAGATAAGGGTTGTACCAACTCCAACAGTGCAAACCTACTTTTTACACTCTGCTAACCACATCCAAATAAACAGTAATCATATTTCAACGTAAAGCCTGGTAACGTGAACGCTGGGTAACACTTGTTGAACTGTTCCTAACTCTTTTTATTTTACCTCAATTTATCTTCAGACTTAGCAAACCAGTTAGTCATAACTAAATCTTTACTCATAATTTTTTTTATAATAAGGATTATTCTATTAGAGTAAGCACATATTAAATATATTTTGATTTTTATTTGCCAAATTTATTTATTTTTTGTTAAATAATAGACAGTATAAAATCAAAAAAGCTAATAAGACTTAGTAGCAAAATAAAAATATCAATCTTTTGCAAGCTAGGCTCGGGAGTTTTGCACAAGCAAATTAATAAATAATAAAAGTGTCTAACAAAACGCTCTAGGAGTAACTTGGTATTATGCATACTTTTAAGTATTCGGCATTGTTTTGTGCCGTTACCGCCACTATTTTCTCTTTTTCTAATACACATGCAAATGAAAGTAGTAAAGGTTTTCTCGAAGGCAGTCGCCTTGATGCTAAATTAAGAAATGTTTACTTCAATCGTGATGGTCGAGATGAATCACCTTACGATAACCGTGAGTGGGTTCAGGGCTTACATCTTAATTATCATTCAGGCTATTTTGCTGACATGATTGGTTTTGACATGTCTTACTATGGCGCTTGGGACCTTGATTCTCCTGGTGATAGTTTTACTCATTTGCCAAAAGATGGAAGAAACCAAAGAGAAACTAACGATATCAATAAAATTGGCCAAGCATTTGTAAAATTCAAATACGGTAATGATGATTTAAATGTCAACATTAAGCATGGCCGACAAGTTTACAATGATAATTTGATTCAAGGCTCTTCTTCCCGTGCTGCGCCTAGCTCACTATATGGTACAACAGGTGAAGTTAATATTGGTGAACTTAAGCTGCATGGTGCGTATATTACTCAGCACTCATGGCGTTCATTTGGCCACTTTGAAGATTTTTATGATGGTTCAAGCACTGACGCTAATACAAAAAAAGTAAACTATATTCAAGCTTATGGACTCGCCTATCAGTTTGATAACGGGATTGGTATTGAATACGATTGGGGTAAGTCGAATGACTTCCAAAAATCTAATCTCTATAAAATACACTACACCATGGAGCTTGTTGACAATAATAAGCTTTATTTAGAGGGTATTCATCATACTCTTGAAAGTATAGGTGACGCTTTTAATCAAACATTTTCAAATGCAGATGACTTTGAGTCAAAAAATACCTCCTTCCTCGCACAATTACATTTAGACGCAGCAACTTACCGCCTCGCGTACCAGCATACCGCTAAAGGAGACTTCCGTTATGCTTGGGAAACCGGAGAATACTATGGAGGTTTTAATTCTAGTATTCCTGTCTGGTCAGACTTTGCATATAAAGATGAAAAAGCGATCATGGTTGGTTTCACCTATGATTTTTCAGATATGGGCGTTCCAGGGCTTGAGTTTGATATTAATTACCAACGAGGCTTCGATCTAGATAAAAATAATAATGGTTTAGGGGATACTATTGACAGACCAAAAACAGAGTGGGGGCGTGATATGACGTTAAGCTATGCTTTCCAAGATCCTACTCTAAAAGGCTTAAGTGTTTCTTGGAATAACGGAACCTACCGAGGCTCAAAAACACTTGTATCCACCACTGAAGATATCGATTATAACCGTATCTATATTGATTACGTATTTGATATTTTCTAAATAATATTACTTAAAATTAAAGTAAAATCAGTGTTGTGTAAAATGTTACCTGCCTTGTGACCGGGCAGGTGACTTCTCTATGCTTTTGCACAAAAAAATTTTACTTGAACCCTTCTTATTCTAGTCTAAAACAGAATCAGTTTTATCCTGACTCACTTCTTGGTACTCAACTTTCTCTTCTATAATACTGACTGAGCCAGCTATTTTATCAATAAATGTCTCTCTCTTCTTGCAATCCTGTGGTTGGTCCACAATATCAATCATTGTTAGATGAGTAACGTATTTATCATTAAATATATAACCAATAACAAAACAATCGTAAAATAGTGGGGTTTCTTGTGTAGCTGCGTTTAAATCCACAATATTATTATCCTGCGCTGTCCAGCTAAATCGTAGCAATTCATTTTGTTCGTTGATTTTTTTATTGACGATTTCAGGTCCACTAATTATCTTTTTTTGATACGACTGTAAAAGCTTATCTCGTTCAGCTAACCCTTTCTCTGTTAGTTTCTCTTTTACACATTCCCTGACCCGAGTATCAACCTTGCACTGGCTTTGCCATTCTTCAATAAGACCATTTAGAATTAATAGTTTTTGCTGTGTTTTAGAGTTATATAGCGTATGGTAGTGAAGATCACTTGCCGGACTCAACTGTTTACCAATCTCCCAACCCTCAGGAATAGGTAGAGAGATGTGCTCACTTAGCTGTAAATCCTGAGCATTAAGCACGACGGGTGCCAGTAAACATAAACAGACTGCTCTGAATTTTAACATTGTTTGGTCAACTACCTATTATTATCAATTAGAAACAGCTTAATTTATAGCCGTTATCATAGACAAACATTAAAAACTCTTTAAGTAATTTGTGCTATCCCTGCACATTTTGCCAATATAAACATTAATTTGCTAAAGCCCCATTGAAGCAATTACAAAGTACTAGCCTTTCCTCAACCTCCCTTGCTAAAAGTCAGCAACAATGTATTTACTTTTTAGCAATGCAGATTATATTCCCTCAATGATCCCGACAGTTGAAGCAAGCTCTATACAGATGATAAGCATTGCTAATAACATCGCAATCATAAGCAGAGGCATACCACCAAATACTTGATACTGGCTTTCATTGGCATTTTGTCTTACTTTCCAAGCCATTAATACTGGAAGAATTACCCCTAATACCGCCAAGGCTAATGCGGCAAATCCCAGCGCCATAATGAATCCTTTTGGATAGAAAAGCGCAAAGATAAGCGGTGGTATAAATGTATATATTGCGGTTACTAATCGCCCTCGGCGGCAATCACCATGGTCTCTGGCATCCGCTATAAAGTCGAATAACCCTAGAGCAACCCCAAGAAATGAAGTCAGTAATGCAATATTAGAAAAAATATTCAACCCTGTGCTTATCCATGGTGTTTTAGGGATTTGGCTACCTAGTGCAGAGATCATTTCAGGTACAGAACCACCGTCCTGAACAATAGCGCCTATAGCTGTTGCTGGTAGCACCCCTAAGGTCACTATCTCCCAAGCAAAATAGACCAAAAGCGGCAACAAGCTACCCAGTAAAATTATGTTTCGCAGGCTTTTTACATCACTGCCCTGATAAGCAATAACACTGGTGACACTGCCATGGAAACCAAATGACGTAAACACTATTGGCATTGCAGCTAACATCAGTCCATTATCAACTGGCATTTCAGTGAGATGCTGTTGATTTACTTCAGGTAGGAGAAAAGCAACAATAGTCAGGAAAATGGCTATCTTACCCAAAAACAAAAGGCGGTTTACAAAATCTACAGTCCTGGTGCTCCAGTACACCAGTCCCCCAGCAATAACCGTAAAACATAATGTGGTATGCACCTGGGACAGCGGTTTACCTAACAGAGAGCTTAAATAGCTGTTAAGTAAAGAAGAGCCTCCTGTGATATAAGCAGACAGTAGTGCATAAAAAAGGAAGAGCGTAGCGATACTTGCCACTATTTTGCCAGGCTTACCTAATGTCCGGTGCGCCATGGTAAACAATGTTGACCCCGGCTCAATGGCTAGGTTGACTTCCATGATCAACATAGCGGTGTAAAACATAAGTCCCCAGAATAAAACCATTAACGCAATCATTAATGGAAAGCCCAAACTACTTGAGCTTAAAGGGAGTGCCAACATACCCGCACCAATAGCAGTGCCTGCCAATATTAATGCACTGCCTAGTTTTTTATTGCGCATAACCATGCATTTTCCTTAGAGGTTTTCTTGTTACTCACTAAACCGCCCCCATAGGAGCTATCCTCTCAACAAAACATAATCAGGCAGTGCATTTAGCCAATAACACCAATCCTTAGACGTAGATTGGCAAATGGCAAGCCTGAATATGATTCGCTTTCAGTCAATTTATTCGAGACCATCCATTGAACCACATGTTTACACAATATCCATTAGCAAAATCCGTAACTATTGAGTTCTGACAAAATAATATACTCAGTACGTAGAGTTCTTAGTGAGCTAGTCTAGTCTGGTCTGATAAGACTAGCCTTAACAACGAAAGCGGATAGAAAGGTGCTTAATACAACGCTACCAGTGCCCAAGTACTTGCTCAGTCAAAGAGGCCACTGACTCTCGCTCTATTAAGTAAACAGGAATTTTTAATGTATCGGGCTCAAGGGACTCATTATTAATCAAGCGCAGCGCTGTTTGCCCAGCAAGCAAACCAATCTCTTCATAGGGGCATGAAACTGTGGTTAAAGGAGGCATGGTATAACGCGCCGCTTGATTATCACCAAAACCGACAACTGAAATATTCTTAGGAACTCTAATATCTTCCTCCCGCAAAGCATGCATAACACCAGCAGCCATATTATCACTAGCGGCCATAATGGCAGTAAATCGTACGCCTTTTTGTAAAATGCGCTTTATTCCCCGATAACCTCCTGCGCTGGAGTCCTCACTCCATACCAACAGCTCAGGATTATGGCGGATACCAGCTTGATCCATTGCTCGCTGAAATCCAGCCAGCTTTGCTTCTGCATCTAAATAGCCTCTATTACCTGCAATATAGGCTATTTGTTGATGGCCTTTTTTAAGCAGGTAGTTAACCAACATCTCACTCCCTAATGCATAGTCAAAAGACAAGGTATTTATATGAGAAGACGATGAGGATGGCGGAACCAAAATTAAGGGGGCCTTAGTGGCAAACTCTTGAATTAGCTGCTCATTATACGTGCGTGACTGCCAAATCATGGCATCACACTTTCTCATTAATAGTGTATTGAGTGATTTTGCTTCACGCTCTTCCTCACTTTGACAAGAAATAACCAATAACTCCATACCACTGTCATGAATAGCCTGTTCGATGCCAGCAATTAAAGCAGCCGTACCTGGCGCTTTAAAGTTATGCACTAAAAGCCCCAATAAGTTGCTTTTTCGGGTACTCAATGCTCTGGCAGTCAGGTTAGGCTGGTAATTCAGTGCTGCTGCTGCAGCCATAACCTTTTGCCTTGTTTTTTCACTGGTAGCGCCAGAGCCATTTAGTACTCTTGATACAGTTGAAACAGCGACACCAGCATACTTCGCCACATCTGTGATGCTCGTCATATCACAAAACCAACAATTGTGGAAAATACCGAATTGGAAACGTTTCCAATTTTGCTACGATGTGGTACATAATAGCATGTCGGAATGTTACAGCACGGCTCTAGTTCAAATCAGCGCTGGTTTGATTGTGATAAAAAAACGGGGAAACACCCGAGCAGTAAGAACGATTATAATAGACGCGGAGATGGCCCATGAACTTGCAAGCTGCCAAGTCATTTGAGTTCTTCCAACGTGTTGGAAGAGCGATGATGACTGTAGTACTCATCCTGCCCCTGGTTTCAATTTTAATGGGGATAGGTGGCATCATACTTAATCCTAATGTTCATGCTTTTATACCCTTCCTTGATGCACCATCCTGGTTATCGGTTGGACTCTTCCTCCAAAAAGCCGGTCAGGCACTTTTCAATAACTTACCTTTACTCTTTGCAGTTGGTATTGCGTCCACCTGGACAGGCAAACCCATTGCCGGCTTTTCCAGCTTAATTGCTTTTTTAGTAATGCATACAGTCATTGGTGTGCTAATTCAAACCAATGGTGGTACAGCAGCCCTGGCAGAAGCCTGGGCCACAGATATTGGCCAACCTGTCGATGCATTGCAGCGTATGTTTGGTCAGGAGCTAGGTATTCAAACTCTGCAAACTGGGGTGTTTGGCGGTATGCTCATCGGTTTTACCAGTGCCTGGGTTTATAATAGGTTCCACCAAGTTAAACTTCCTGATGCTATCGCGCTATTTGCGGGTGAGCGAAGTGTGCCGATTATGGCTTCATTCTTTGCTATTTTCCTAGGGTTATTATTGTTCTGGTTTTGGCCCTATGCCCACATCGCCATCCTGAGTATTGGTGATCTTATTGCTTCTAATACTAATGCCTTAGTTGTTGGTATGTATGGCGCTGTTGAAAAAATGCTGATCCCTTTTGGCTTACATCATATTTATAACGCTCCTATTTTATTTTCACCTTTGGGTGGTGAATACCTAACAATAGATGGCCAAACCATTGTAGGCGACCAAAACATTTATATTGCTTCTGTCGTTGACCGTCTACAAAACAGCGATATAAGTGTTGTTGGGGGGCATTTTATTGCCGGTAAATTTATACCTGTTATGTTTGGTCTACCTGGTGCTGCATTAGCTATGTACCATACTGCTAAAACAGCCAAGCGCAAAATTGCCGGTAGCCTATTGCTTGCTGCAGCATTTACAGCCTTTTTAACGGGTATTACTGAACCTTTAGAGTTTACCTTCTTATTTGTTGCACCTTTACTTTATGTTGCTCATACCCTGCTGACAGGTATTGCGTTTGGTTTAGCCGCTATGCTTGACTTACAAGCAGGTTTTGGGGGTGGATCAGGCGTTATTGACTATATCCTGTTTAATGTATTGCCCCACCACAATAATGCCTGGATTACCATTGCCATATTAGGTGTGATTTTCTTTGCGGTTTACTATGTAACCTTCCGCTTCTTGATTTTGAAGTTCAACTTACCCACTCCTGGACGTACTGAAGATCAAGTTAAACTGTACTCTTCTCAAGAGTATCGGGCGAAGCAAAAAGAACAGCAACAAACCGGTCAAACATCATCACTACAGAATAGTGACTCTCAAGCAGCCCAGGTAATTGCCGCCTTCGGTGGACAGGAAAACTTAGCTCATGTTGATGCTTGCCTGACTCGGTTAAGAGTTTCTGTAAATAATCATGATTTAATTGATAAACCACGCCTTATTGAGTTAGGAGCAAAAGATGTGCTGGTAATTGGCAAAGGAATTCAAGCCATATTTGGCACAAACTCTTCAATCCTTAAAGAAGAAATTTTGGAATTGATGGCATAGTCAGTTTGGGCTACGACAGTAGCCCTTTTTTTTATCGTTACTGGTTAAATCATGACAGCAGCAGAATTATCCTGGTGGCAAACAGCGACCATTTATCAAATATATCCCAAAAGCTTTAAAGACTCAGGCCAACAGGGGACAGGTGACTTACAAGGCATCATCAGCAAACTGGATTATTTAAAAAAACTTGGTATAGATGCAATTTGGTTAACACCTATTTACTGCTCTCCACAAATTGATAATGGCTATGATATTAGCGATTACTACAACATAGACCCCAGCTATGGAAGCATGGAAGATTTCGAGCGCCTTATCGAAGAAGCACATACTAGAAATATAAAAATCATAATGGATCTGGTAGTCAACCACACCTCAACTGAACATCAGTGGTTTAAAGAAGCAATCCGTTCTGAAACAAGCCCCTATCATAATTACTACATTTGGCGTAAAGGTAACGCAGAAAATCCCCCAAATAACTGGCAGTCTAAATTTGGCGGATCAGCCTGGGAGTTTGTGCCTCACCTCGATAAATATTATTTACATTTATTTGCTAAAGAGCAGGCCGATTTAAATTGGGAAAATCCAAATGTTCGACAAGAGGTCCAAAAAGTCGTCGAATTCTGGTTAAAGAAAGGCATTGATGGTTTTCGACTCGATGTTATTAACTTGATTTCCAAGCAACAAGACTTTCCTAATGATAGAATAGGTGACGGCCGACGTTTTTACACTGATGGTCCTCGCGTCCACGAATATTTGCAGGAGTTAAGCAAGGCTGTATTTATTCCATGGAATGCAATGACTGTAGGCGAAATGTCCTCTACCACCATTGAGCATTGCCAGCAGTATTCTGACCCTGCCAGCCAAGAATTAAGTATGGTGTTTAACTTTCACCACTTAAAAGTTGATTATCCTAATGGAGAAAAATGGTCAAAGGCACCTTTTGATTTTATAAGCCTAAAAAAGATTCTTGCTGACTGGCAAAAAGGCCTCGCTGAACGAGGTTGGAATGCCTTGTTCTGGTGTAATCATGACCAGCCTCGTGTTGTTTCCCGCTTTGGTAATACCTCTACATACTTTAAACAATCAGCCAAAATGTTAGCAACTGCAATACATGGTTTGCGAGGTACTCCATATATTTATCAAGGCGAAGAAATTGGTATGTGTAACCCAGACTACACTACTATTGATGCCTACCAGGATGTTGAAACAATCAACTACTACCAAATAATGCGTGACCAAGGTATGGATGAAGGTGACATTATGTCAATCATTCAAGCAAAATCACGTGATAACTCAAGAACCCCTATGCAATGGGATAATTCACAACATGCAGGATTTAGCAAAGGTACTCCTTGGCTGAAAGTAGCGGATAATTATCACGAGCTAAACGCTGAGTCTGCACTCAATGACGAAGACTCTGTATTTTATTATTATCAACAGCTAATAAGGCTTCGGAAAATAGAGCCTCTGCTTACATATGGCCGCTTTCAACTGCTACTGGAGAAACACCCATCACTATTTGCCTATATACGGGAATATAATAGTCAGGCGTTACTTGTTATCTGTAACTTTTATAATCAATACGTTGACTTCCCTTTACAAGAAACACCCCTTAACACTTATCAAGAAAATGTTGAGGTTCTTCTTAGCAATTACAGTGGTACTACAAACAACTTAGCCACTTTAAAGCTCAGGCCATACGAAGCAGTAATATTCAAGCTTCCAACTTACTAAAGCAAAGTTTACGCAGTAATACCGATACCCTCCTCCCTCAAATTAAAAATAAACAAATAGGGGGGAGTTCTTTTTCCTACAAACGAACAAGCACCTCTAAAAATTACCTAGCACTTCTATACACGGATTATTTAACCAATTATCACTTGAAAACTCACTGGCTAGATCCACAGCATGTATTGCATAGGCTTGTCGTGATACTGGCGAATTATTTGCCGGGCTATAGTGTGGTAGCAACCCATGCAAGACAATCAATGTCCCTTGCTTTACCTCTAAGGGTATCGCTTCTTTTATATCCCACTGAGGCTCAGCCAAACGTTGCATGCATACCTGATCATTGCTTTTACGTACTAAACGCTGACTTAATTCAAACTGATGTCCACCGGGTATTGCAAATAAACAGCCATTTTCCACAGTAGCATCTTCAAGCGCCAACCAAAAACCTGTTACCGTTACTGGAGAAGAATATAAAAATGTTGCATCCTGATGACAAGTAACTTCCCCTCCCACAAAAGGCTGTTTTAAAATATACATTGACTGTATTATTGCTGGCTTTTTCATCCCTAAGTCATAAGCAAGGCGAGTGATATTTGGAGAAGTAGACCAACGTTTAAAAACAGCATCGTTAGCATGCAAAGCATGACCTACCTTATTCACTGCACGCACATTATCAACTTGCCTGATATTTTTTTCATAGAAGCATCGTATTTGGTTACCAGACTCCAGAAAGTATTGTTGCTCACAATGACACTGATCCTGGGTTGAAAAAATCACTTGTTCACTATTTACTTGTTTTAGATAAGACTGAATAACTTGTTTTAATGTTAAACACTCTAACGATGATGCAAACTCATTAAGCACAAGGTAACCATCCTGCACATAGTCTGCTTTTTGCTCAGCCGTTATTTGCTGATTTGCTTGAATTAATCGTTGATCTATTGCTGATAAGTCCTTTAACTTCACTGACAATGTATCCCAAAATAGTCACTTCTTATCTAGGGTCTGTTAACACTATTTGAATCACGGCCCGAAGGGTTATGACGGTGATATTCAAATAGCGCTAACAGCACCCTAATACTTTCAAACAAATTCAGAGAGGTAAACCTCTCTGAAAATACATTTATACCCATAGCAAAGGGGGTATATTTCAATTAGCTTAAACGTCTACGTCTTGTAAATAACAGTGAAAGCAACCCAAAGCCAATAACAGCAGCAGTAGCAGGCTCAGGCACTTCTTCAATAATTTCTTTCACCTTACGTTTTATGATTTCATCTGTCAGTGTATCAGGATCAGCTCTCAATGCTGCCAAGTCAAAAAATCCCTTTTCTCCATCTTTAGTTGTATAAACAGTTTCATCCCACTCAGAGGCATAGTTGTTCAACGAGATTACATTCAGTAAAACGTTATTATCTTTGAGCACTCCAGCAAGTTGTGTTTCGGTCATAGAGCTTGCTTGGTCGCCAGATTCGTCAGTAATCAAAATAACCATTTTGACACGGTTATCTTTCCAACTAAACCCTCCTAATGCCCAATGCGCAGCATGATAGCCACGCTCTTGAGAACCATAGGTATTCACAAAGTTAACGCTAGAAGAGATTGCATTAAAATCTTTTGTAAAATCTACAAAAATATTTTTATTACTTTCACTTCCAGCCAGGCGTTCATAGCCTGCAACACCATACCGAGCGTCTATACCATTAGCCCGCATTTGGTTATCCATTGCTTCCAGACTATTTCCCAGCCATGCAAATTCATTCTGCATACTTCCTGACTGGTCAATAACAAAGGCTACATCAGCTGCCATGTAACCTGCCTGGGCCTGAGTCGTTAAACCAACGCTGATAAATGTGCCAAGCGCTATGGCTGTGGCTTTTTTTGTTATAGCCATACTTCTTCCTGTTAGTATGTCGTTTTCCATTACCCTACAATAGGGAATCCATTTTGATACCATTTAAGCGATATCAAACATGACATTAAACTATCAAAAAATCTAAATCAAGACAGTTAGCGTATACCAAAAACACTGGCCTTAATCATATAAAGAGTAAATCTAAAATAAAAACATAAACTCATCTGATAATGAAAAGCTTTACCCATGCCAACCCAGCATTAATATCATCTTTAGCAGTCCAAGCCACAACACGTCCATCACGGAAAGAAAATCGGGCTAGCCAAGTGTTTAGTCTTATTTTTATATTACTCAACAGTAGTAAGCACTCACTTTTGCAATAAACACCGCTAACAACCATTCAATAATACTACAGAATTAATTATACGTAGATTTCCACAGATAGGTACAAATAGACAGCCAAAACTCAAGACGTATTGAAGAAATATAATTAATCAATAAAAGATATTAAAAAATTAAATTTTAACTATATTCCTGTACTCACTGCGGTTGACATTCATCTATGATTAGTAGTGAGTGTAACGTCTTGAGCAGCTATGTTAATCACAAAAAACTTTAAAAACGTTGCAATTATAGTACTGATTGAACTAATTATTTTTACTTCAATTTACCTACACTTGCGTGGATTTATTGATGAATACCTACAAAATAACGTAAGTGAGCAATACGCAAATGATCTTAAGTTTTCTGCAAACTACTTCGAATACTCGGTAAAGAGAATTGGAGACATTCTTGTCAATACTGATTACTTCCTCAATAATGACAACAACACTAACTATCAACCCAAGCTGGAGAATTATCTAACACATCTTTTTAATAACTATGAGGAGCTAATTGGCATTACCCTACTCTATACACCTGAATACCTGAATGCTCACTCACATTTAGTCAATCGCTCTTCATTTGCGTTTCGAGAAACCAACAGTATATCTCACAAAAAGTTAGATAAAGGTCAGCTATATCCAAGGTGGTACTTTAGTAGTCTACAAAACTTCTTTAAACATGGTCGCCAGTTATCATGGCATATAGCCTTTCCTTCACCAGGAAGTAACAAACAATACTCACTATCAACAACTTATGTTATGCCGACTTCTGAGTCCGCTAAAGGTGTCATCGCTATTGAGTGGAGTTTAGATAAAGTTCTCCAAATACTACAAGAGCAACAAAGCACCTCGAAATCACTGCTATTTTTTATTGATGGATCAACCAACAAAGTATTTATTAATGTTGATCGAAAGAATCCAATATATGAGCATGTTTATCAACTCCCATATATCAAAAAAGAAACACTAACCGACGCTAAAAATAATATACCAATATTTCAAGAAGCCAGTATCTCAGGGACAAACTATTTTATCGCTTTAACAAAAACACCCAGCGGCATTATCATTGGCTCTATCTCTTTAAAAGAATATATCGACAGCAGACGATTAAGCGGTCTTTTTTTTATCGATATTTATTTTTCAATTTTTATTATATTTTTACTTTCAGCCACTATATTCGCATACAACTACCGAAGAATGACTAAAGAAAAAGCACAAAACAAACCTATCACAAAGTCACAAAACAAACGTGATATCCAGACAAGCACAGGCATCGATGACGAAATTGTCATGATTGCGCTTTATGAAGTGATCACAGACTATATACATAAATACTGTCACACTGCAGATTACCTCATAGATAAACTATCATCAGAAAATAGTGATATATACTATAAAACAGCGCAGGAAAACAACAAATTATTTGGTCATATTAAATTATACTCCGAACTAACTATTCAACTTAGATCCGAGTTAAAAAGTTTACAAAAAAGGTTATCGGGCCTCAATGTAAATTCATTTAAGGAGTATAATTTAAAGCTACATCCTTCTTTACTTATCAATAAAGCATTGAATTATTTCATGCAAAATATTGATACCAGCCAAGTCAAGGTAAATGACTTGACGTCAGATATTATTGATTTCACTGTGCCCGCCGTTAATTTTAGTAAAATAATTCTAGCTCTCCTCTGTGGATCAATCTATCGCGCTGGAAATTGCTCACTTGAAATTACTATTGACTTTGTTGCTAAAGCTGATTCAGGAGATTTGATCTACACAGAGACTTATGCGTCATCAGATAATGAAAACCAAGCAACAGAAAACCATGCAGACAACTTGTCAACATTAGATAAAATAGAGGAAATCAAAATGGATATAGTTCTCAGTAAAAGTATCTCATCTTCGGAAGGTAAGCTACAGATTACACCTTTACCGGAAAATGGTTTGTGCTGCCATTTTACTTTTCCAGCGAAACCCCAAAAAATCACGGTTTAAAATAGCATTTTTTTAGTAATACTTTTGCCCTGTCCCAGACGCAATTATCTTTGAAATATATTCAAATTTTTGTGGATCGTCATCAACAAATAAAATTCCAATCTTATAACCTTCAGCCTCCATCTTTTTATCGAGCGACTGCAGCAAGTAAATGCAACCATTAATCCGAGCGATATCCGAAGCCTGCTCCCCTTGCTCAAAGTCAATAACCGCCTGCTCGAATAACTGCGGTATTCCATCTGCCTTTCTTGCAATTACTTTTATCTCTTTCAGGGTAATGGTTTCTATCGCACATGGCATAGTTTTATCGTGCACCCGCACGATAACTTGTCCTTTATGTTTTGCACCTTTGCCTCCACTTGAAGATGCAGCACTTGCAGCTTGAGCATTCCCTCCAGTCAATACACTAACCGATGATTGATGTGTTGCACCTCCAGTTGCGCTAGCAGGTTTAGGTTTGCCAGTGAGTGCTTCTAGTGATGAGCTTGCGGTAGAATCAGTCATTTCAGCCTGACGCCCTTGTCCTTTAATACGATCGGCAGACACACGTTTGGAAAGTACCTTCACAATTTTAGAAATCAACTGATCATTTGAAAACGGTTTACCAATATAGTCGCTCACCCCAGCTTCTATAGCTTGTAACACATGCTCTCTATCACCTCGACTGGTCACCATGATAAAAGGTGTTTTTCGATCTGGGAACTCTTTACGTATCCACTGTATTAGCTCCAGTCCACTAAGCTCGGGCATTTCCCAATCACAAAGTACTAAATCATAAATATTCTTTTGCAGTAAGGACTGAGCGCGACGTCCATTTACCGCTTCTTCCAAGACAAAATGCGGAAAACGGCTACGAACTGCTTTTTTAATCAAATCACGTATGAATGAAGCATCATCAACTACCAGCAATTTTACCTTCTGCATAGAACACCCAGAAAAATCAAAGGTTATCTTTATGAATATAGTCGATTGAACGCTGACATGTAATCACAAATCTCCTGTAACCTCTTTACCATATTATATACTCATCGCTAATTATTATTTTTTTTTTATTTCTATACGCTATTGAATCGGTAAAGTTCAACATGACTAATTAATCAACAAAAGAAGATGTGTACATCTCCCCTAAAATAGCCTTATAAATTTTTTCTACTCTACCTGACTTCTTAAGCTTATTTAATTCTCGGTTAAATGCTTCGATGAGTTGAAAATGATCCGGATTAACTTTATTAAGCATTAACCTGTAGGCTGCAATAGTAACTGGTTTTTCGTGGAAGCTGATTTTTTCTTTTTCCGCTTTACTAAAGTTATTGTTTAACAAACTTTGTAAAACTTGCGGTTCTAAAGGAACTAAGTCAACTCTACCTGAAAGTAGCTTCTTTAAACCTATTAGGTCCGAAGTAGCCCATGATGCCTTTACCAGACCCGTTTCCAATGCTTTGTCCAACTCCATACCATAAGTATAAGAGTAGGTTACGCCAATAACTAATCCCTTAAGATCATGAACAGTTGTCCACTCATACTCTTTAGTTGATAAATGATAAAGGTACTTTGGTAATACAAGAATAGGATCAGAAAAATAAAAGAATTTCGCCCTTTCATTATTTTTTATCCATATTGCTGAGCCATCCCAACGACCAATTCTGGCATTTTCATAAGCCCTTGGCCATGGAAAGAAATCATAACTAACGGTTATTCCTAGCCCAGCAAATACCTCAGTAACAACTTGGGAAGATGGACCAAACTTTGGTAGTTTCTCAGATAAAAATGGCTCCCACTCTCCATTAGTCAGCCGTATAACTTGGCTTGCGAAACAAATAGATAACTGCAACAAACATGTGATCAATACCAGGCACTTGACTATAGCCATTACTTGTGTTGTCACCTGTAGCTCAATTTATCTTATAAATATTAGCTGAAAATGAGAATACCGAGCCGCAGAACAGAACTTTCAGATAGTTCAAGGGTGAAGCCCCATTACTTTATCTAGAACTTTTTTACAGTTTGGTCCGTTTTATTAGAATTGGCGCTAAACATAGCGCACATAAAGAGAATTAAACAATGATGAACTTATAATAAAAGTTTCTTTATAACTCACATTACTTATGTATTGTATTTATGAGTTATCTTTAAGCACTTCTTCTTTCATTCGTTTTAAGCCAATATACCGTACATCTTGACCTTTTACTAAATAAATAACATGCTCAGCAATATTGCGTGCATGGTCACCAATTCGTTCAAGTGAACGTAAAACCCAAATAATATTTAGTACGCGTGTAATACTTCTTGGATCTTCCATCATGAAGGTCACAAGCTCACGCATAGCGGTTTTATATTCCAGATCTACAGACTTGTCTTCTTGCGCAACTCGAAAAGCAAGCTCTGGATCAAACCGAGCAAAGGCAGTTAGTGCATCCTGAATCATTCGACGGACTCTAGAGCCTATATGCCGCGTTTCAATATAGCCTCGTGGTGCTTCTCCTTCTTCCGTTAGCTTAATGGCATGACGCGCAATTTTTGCCGCTTCGTCACCAACTCGCTCTAGATCAGTTGCAGCTTTACTACAAGCCAAGACCAAGCGTAAGTCAATGGCAGCAGGCTGCCGCCTAGCCAAAATACGCGTACACTCTTCATCAATGTGAAGTTCCATCTGGTTAATATCATCATCCTTTCTTCGAACTGCTTTGCCCAAGCCGCTATCAGCATCAATCAATGCGCGCATCGCATCACTCACCTGCTTTTCTACTAAACCTCCCATAGACAACAGTTGATTTTTAATTTCTTCCAGCTCATTATTGAACTGTTGTGAAATGTGCTGCGAATACATATCTGGGTTTTTATCCATGATAAACCTCAAAAAGGATGGTATTTCGAAATAGCATAGCCCTTAATGTTAACACAAATGATTTTTTTGCATGTCCAAACAATGACATCGAGTTAGTTACCGGTAACACCTTTTTGTGCTAACAATATCCAGCAACCAATCCTTTAAAAATATTTGCACTGATATAGCATGATAAATCAGCTATATAAGAGGTACAGGGTACGCTTAACTACATACTGCTTCAAACAACATTAAACCATCTGTAAGCGGAAATTACTGATATTCGCTAATGCTAAAATAACCCAAAAAATACACCAAGTTTCAATAAAACTTAGCCATAACGGCCTGTAATATAATCCTCAGTTTGTTTTTCTTTAGGGTTTGTAAATAAGCTATCGGTATCACCAAATTCCACTAATTTACCCATATACATAAAAGCAGTGTAATCTGAAACCCGAGCAGCTTGTTGCATGTTATGTGTGACAATGACGATGGTATATTTTGATTTTAAATCATTAATCAATTCTTCAATTTTTAATGTGGAGATAGGATCTAACGCGGAGGCAGGTTCATCTAACAACAAGACCTCAGGTTCTACCGCAATAGTCCGCGCAATCACTAATCGCTGCTGTTGTCCACCAGACATACCCAATGCACTTTCATGTAAACGGTCCTTCACTTCATCCCACAGTGCCGCCCCTTTCAGTGCCCATTCCACAACTTCATCAAGTATGCGTTTTTTATTAATACCTTGGATACGCAAACCATAGGCAACATTTTCATACACACTTTTTGGAAAAGGATTGGGTTTTTGAAACACCATGCCAACACGGCGACGAAGATCTGCAACATTAACACCTTTTGCATAAATGTCTTGATCATCAAGTAAAATCTTTCCACTAACGCGGCAACCATCAACTAAATCATTCATACGGTTTAAAGTACGCAATAACGTTGACTTACCACAGCCAGATGGCCCAATGAAGGACGTCACACGCTTCTGTGGGATATTCATTGAAATATCATAAAGCGCTTGCTTATCATCATAAAAAAGATCAAGACCACTGATATCCAAACATGTAGTTTCAGACTCAATGTCTAAATCTTGTTTAACCCTGCCAAGAGACTGCATATCAATCGCATGCGCCTTTTTATCAGCCAGCTGCTGATCAGTGCTTAATTCAACCATTGCCTCAGACATAACTGCACTCTTGCTAACATTATAATGGAAACTCGTAAGTTAGACTTCCAAAGCCTTATATTTCTCTCGTAAATGATTGCGTATTGCCACAGCGGATAAATTCAATATGGCAATAACAACCACTAGTAGTAATGCAGTGGCATAAACCAGTGGTCTAGCAGCCTCTACATTCGGACTTTGAAAGCCAACATCGTAGATATGAAAGCCCAGATGCATGAACTTCTGATCTAAGTGTAAATAGGGATAATTACCGTCCAATGGCAAAGATGGTGCTAATTTAACCACCCCTACTAACATTAATGGCGCAACCTCACCTGCTGCTCTGGCAACTGCAAGAATCAAGCCCGTCATCATCGCAGGGCTGGCCATAGGCAGAACCACACGCCACAACGTTTCAGCCTTGGTTGCCCCTAGCGCTAAACTACCTTCACGAACAGAACGAGGGATACGTGATAATCCTTCCTCTGTGGCGACAATAACCACAGGCAGTGTTAAAAGTGCTAACGTAATTGAAGCCCATAACAAGCCAGGTGTGCCGAGTGTAGGCGCAGGCAAAGCTTCAGGGAAAAATGTCTCATCTATTGTCGATCCCATGAAATAGACAAAAAAACCTAAACCAAATACGCCATAAACAATGGAGGGGACTCCGGCCAAGTTATTCACAGCAATACGAATCATCCGTGTAACAGCCCCTTGGTGTGCATACTCCCGCAAATACACTGCGGCGATAACACCAAACGGGGTAACAATAACGGACATGAGAATAACCATCATGACCGTACCAAAGATTGCAGGAAAAATGCCTCCTTCGGTATTTGCTTCACGGGGATCATCAGCAACAAACTCCCATACTTTGTCCCCATAATGTGCAACCTTATCAGGCAATGACATAGCATTTGGTTGGAATGCTCTTACCACACTACCTATGGATAAAGTCACTTGATGGCCATCCACCGTTTCAGCCACAAAATAGTCTTGGTTAAACTGTTGATAAAGCTCACCCAACCGCTTCTCTAGTTGTTTATACTCCTGCTGTAACTCAGCACGTTCCAGTTGAAGCTGAGCCTGAGCGGTATTTGTCAACTTAGATTCTAATTCCAGTCTACGCTCTTTAAGTCGCAAGCGCTCAAGTGCTGCATTGATTCGTCCAATTTGATGCTTTTCAATTTCATAAATATCATCGTGAATACTTTCAGCTCTGGCAATGCGTTGCTGAAAGGTTTCCCATAACGGTTTGTCATCCAAAATAACACGGTCACCTTCTCTCACCTCTTTTAAAAAGCCATAGAAGTTGCCCCATTCACGACGTTCAACAACCATTATATTTTCAGAAAACTCAATACTTTCTAAGAAAGCTGGCAAAATCCACTGGAAGTCACTGCCATATATATCGCGGTTACCAACCTTAATCAGTTGGCGCTCGAAGAACTCACTTTCTTCAGCAGAGATTGCTATTCCAGCATCGCGCAATCGCTGAGCAGAGACCTCTTCTGACTCAACAATTTCACCAGCAATGACTTTGCTCTGCTGGCCAGGCACAGTGTAATTTGCCTTGATGATATCAGCTGGCCAGAAGTGTCCTAAACCGCGAACTGCAATTAACGCCAGCAAGCCAACTACCATAATGATACTAATGGCAACAGCCCCGGCATTTAGCCAAACCCAAGGCTCTCCACTTTTATACCAGTTTTTTAATCCGATGCGCATAAGGCACACTTTCCATCATTAGAGAGTCAATTGATTAGAGAGAGCTGTAACGTTTGCGTAATCGATGTCGAATCAATTCCGCCATGGTATTCACCACAAACGTAAACAAGAACAACACTAGTGCGGCTAAAAATAGGACACGATAATGCGAGCTACCGACTTCAGACTCTGGCATTTCAACCGCAATATTTGCAGCCAGCGTCCTCATCCCCTCGAAAATATTGGCATCCATGATCGGCGTATTACCCGTCGCCATTAACACAATCATCGTTTCACCCACTGCACGACCCAAACCAATCATGAGCGCTGAAAAAATGCCTGGACTAGCCGTTAATAGCACTACACGGGTCAAGGTTTGCCAAGGTGTTGCTCCCAGTGCTAATGAGCCATAGGTAAGGTGTTTGGGCACACTAAAAATGGCATCTTCAGCAATGGAGAAAATGGTGGGTATAACGGCAAAACCCATCGCAAGGCCAACAACCAGTGCATTACGCTGATCATAGTCAAGCCCTGTGGCCTCCTGAATCCAGTGACGAATATCCCCATCAAAAAGAAAGCCTTCTATAGGTGCGCTCAACTGCAGGCTTATCCAGCCCACTAACAGAACAACAGGAATCAAAATAGCAGCTTGCCAGCCATCAGGAATTCTATGCCGAATGCTGCCGGGCAACTGTGCCCATAGGTAAGCAAATAACAGCATACAGACAGGCATAAAAAGCAACAGGACAAAAATACCTGCTAACGTATTCTCAACAAATGGTGCTAACCACAAGCCAGCCAAGAATCCCAAAATAACAGTGGGTAGCGCTTCCATAAGCTCAATGACAGGTTTAACCTTGCGGCGCATAGCAGGTGCCATAAAGTATGCCGTATAAATTGCACCGCAAATGGCTAATGGTGCAGCTAACAACATGGCATAAAAAGCCGCTTTCAAGGTACCAAAGGATAACGGCATTAAGCTGAGCTTAGGTTCAAAGTCATTAGTTGAAGCTGAGGATTGCCAGATATACTTTGGTTCAGTGTAACTTTCATACCACACTTTGTCCCAAAGCGCTGACCATGAAACTTCTGGATGCGTATTATTTACATCCCAAAAGCCCACTTCACCTTGCAGGTTTTCCACCAGTAATGCATTTGCTCTTGGAGAAATGGCAATACCAGCTATTGATTTATCCATAACGGATTGTTTGATTAGAGTCCGTTGAGCCGTTGTATTAAAAATTCCTATATTGCCTTGAGCATCAGCAGCAACAAAACCTTTACGCCGATGTTCAGGTGCAATATTCACTATCGCACTGTCACTTAACTTAAAGCCACGAATTTTTTTCAGCTGCCATTCATTGGTATCATTTCTAACGAAAAACCACTGATTAATATGCCCTGAAGAGTCCCCGAGTAATAAGGAAATACCGCCTAAGAGAAAGCGCATAGCAGTTAAACTCGAACCATCTTCAGTCACATCAATAACGGCATTGATCACTGGATTTTCTTTGTCTTTAATATCCAAAATAGCCAAATGATCACTATCCAAAGCAGCAAAGATCCAACGCTGATCCGGGTCGATTAATAAACCATTAATCGTTCCAGGTAATTTAGGAACAGACAACAATTGCTCAGTTAGCGTTACTTCACCTGATAAAAAGTTTTCTTCTTTATTTAAAGCTTTGACGACAAAAGCATCCTTTCCAGAACCTGCGATAATTAACGCCTCATCAGTATCCCTTAATGCCAGGTGAGAAAAAGCTGTGTTCTCTGCCAGTGAGATATATTCTTTACCATAGGGATAGCTTATTTTCGGGGTAATGGTCCGCTGATTATCATCCGCAAACCGAATATCATATTCATGTTTAAAAACAATAGCTTGGCCATTTGAGAAGGCTAAGGCGAGCACATGGGTTGCCGGATCTGCTTCAGCCAAGCAGGTAATAGTCGCCCCTTCAGGAACAGGGATTGACTCTGTGTGAATAACACGCCCTGTGTTCGTCTTAAAGAAAATTACCTGTCCATTACTATCGAGCTTCAGCCCAATTTCTGCTTGCTCTTCCATAGCAAAATAGAGGTTTTTTTCTGCGGATGATGCTGGCAAGGAGTAAGTCGCAACAGAACTCATGCTTGCCGAACGGAATAGAGGTACAACTTCATACAATAAGTAAAGGAAAATCAGCAAAATTGCCACAATAACACCTACGCCGCCAACAGCTACCCCCCACTCGGCGAGCTTGTCTTTAAAGTGACGCAGCATTTTGTGGCGCTTGAGCGCTGGACTTGAGAAGTCAACAATTGAGCTGTACTTAGATGTATATGGTTTCATGGAGGAGTACCATACCGACGGTATATGACATATTTGTTACAAATAATTGACCTTAAGTTGAACTGTCACGCGTTTTCACAGATAGAGCCAGTACGCTACTGAAGGTTATAAATATAAAAAATAAAAGACTGAAAAATGTTGATTTAAAAAGCATAAAGGCAGTTAACACTGCCTTTATATATCCCATGTTATGGAAGCTTCAAAAGCCCTTCCTATTTGGTATACATTTTTTGCAAGGTTATTAATTAATCCCTAGCTTTTTAAGTTCTTTCGCAACAACCTGAGCCGGCAGGGGAATGTAGCCATCTTTTACTACAACACCTTGGCCCTGTTTAGATAAGACAAGTTTAATAAACTCTCTGTCCAATGGTGCTAACGATTTATTTGGGGCTTTATTGACATAAACGTATAAGAAACGAGATAAAGGGTACGCACCTTTAACTGCATTTTCAGGCGTCGCATCAATAAACTGGGCACCTTGTTTACGCGCTAAAGGAACCGTTCTTACACTTGATGTCTTATAACCAATTCCAGAGTAGCCTACCCCATTCACAGAAGCACTCACGGCTTGCACAACAGAAGCTGATCCAGGCTGTTCATTCACATTGTTTTTAAAGTCTCCTTTACACAGGGCTTTTTCCTTAAAATAACCATAGGTTCCGGAAACTGAGTTGCGACCATAAAGCTGAATACTTTTCTTAGCCCAAGGACCTTCTAGGCCAGCATCACCCCAGGCTTCAATTTTACCATCAGCGCCACACTTACGGGTCGAAGAAAAAATAGCGTCAACTTCGGCAATGGTCAGCCCCTTGATGGGGTTATCTTTATTTACAAAAACAGCTAATGCATCAATGGCTACAGGAATTGCTGTTGGTTTATAACCATATTTTTTCTCAAAAGCTTCTAGCTCTTTATCCTTCATTTTCCGGCTCATAGGTCCCAGGTTTGAGGTTCCTTCAGTGAGTGCGGGTGGCGCAGTTGAAGAGCCTGCTGCCTGTATCTGAATATTGACGTTAGGGTAAATCCGTTTAAAGTCCTCAGCCCATAAGGTCATCAGGTTCGCTAATGTATCAGAACCAACGCTTGATAAATTCCCTGATACGCCGCTCGCTTTTTTATATTCCGGTAAATTAGCATCTACTTTTGAACTTGCCAGCGCATAGTTCGTGCTAATACTAGTGGTGGCAACTGTCAGTGCAATAATCAACCCTTTCAGTTTCATTTGAAGTCTCCTGCAAAATTTAGTAGCGGTGATGTGCGTTGACTATGCGCAAACTATATGAATGCAATATTACATTTATGTTAAGCTAATTAAACAGCCACACAGATTCATCGAAAAAGAGAACTGATGCAAATTTGATCAGTTCATAGGTAGTAAATATCAAACATATTAAAGGTTCTTGGCATTTTTATAGTCATTTCAAGTATAATTTGTCAAAATAAAAATAAATTAGGAGTATTCACCATAATCGCTAGACCACTAGAGGCCCCTAGAGATTTGTATGAGATACCAAGCCAATTAAACATAATAAAATAAGTGCTTTCAAAAAGGATTCGAACCTAAAACACAAACAAAAAGCTATTAATGTGTCAGAAACACAGTTGGACTCATGCGCTGCTCCATTAGGATAAGAGGGTAAGCGCTATGGATTGCTCGCATAAAAATGATTCGCGAAGGGTATAGAAATGGATTTTTCGCTTTGAGCCTCTCTAAAGTCAGGCATTTGTCGTGTTGTAACCTGGGATAATAATAATGACTAAAGACAACAATCACACTAATAATAACCCATTTGTTCAATCTCACCACAACACTCAACTTAATCGAGTTTTGATAGTAATTCACAAAATCACCATCCAGGTAGATCAACTCACCGAAAACATTGGCCGCTTTGTATCTTGGTTTACACTGCTACTCATGTTTGCTGTTTTTCTTGTTGTCTTACTTCGCTATGTATTCAATATTGGCTCTATTGCTCTACAAGAATCTGCACATTATATACATGCATTTATTTTCCTAACGGCGAGTGGTTATGCCCTTAAACACAATGCTCATGTACGAGTGGATATTTTATATCGAAAAATGTCAACAAAACGTAAAGCGCTTATTGATGCACTAGGTACATTATTTTTATTACTACCTGTTTGTTTTTTTATAGCCATCATAAGCTGGGATTACGTCACAAAATCGTGGCTTATTACAGAAAGCTCAAGCGAACCAGGAGGTATACCCGGTGTTTTTTTATTAAAAACATTCATACTTATAATGTGTGCTGTATTAATATTACAGGGTTGCGCTGAGTTATTTCGTTCAATTCTCATTCTGAATAACGCTTGGAATCACCAGCCAAAAAAAGGAGTGAATGTGTAATGGAAGCACTAATTCCACTCCTCATGTTTGTTGTAGTCTGTTTAGTATTATTACTAGGCTACCCTGTGGCTTTTTCACTTGCCGGAACCGCTTTACTGTTTGTCAGTGGGGGGATAGTTGCGGGTATATTCGACACATCTTTCTTAACAGCACTACCAAGTCGGCTCTATGGCACGATGGTTAATGAAACACTAATGGCCGTACCACTTTTTGTGCTTATGGGAGTTATGCTGGAAAAATCTAAAATTGCAGAAAATCTTTTAGAAGGCATGGCACTAATATTTGGTCGCTTTCCTGGAGGTTTGGGCATATCTGTAACTATTGTCGGGATGTTACTGGCCGCAAGTACTGGTATCGTGGGCGCAACAGTAGTAACGATGGGATTAATCTCACTACCAACAATGCTAAAGCAAAATTACAGTCCCTCTCTTGCAACCGGTACAATCTGTGCTACAGGCACTCTTGGTCAAATAATTCCCCCTTCTATTGCATTGGTATTGTTAGGGGATGTTTTATCAAGTGCATACCAACAAGCTCAATTAAGCTTAGGGTTATATTCACTGAAAACCGTTTCCGTTGGTGATTTATTTGTCGGAGCCTTAATACCAGGCTTATTACTTGTCTTTTTTTACGTTGTTTTTCAATTTATTTTAGCATTGATTAAACCCGAAACATCACCTGCTGTTGATAAACAGGCTTTACAAAAAAACGTTAACCGCACAAACTCACTCTTTACACACCTGGTACCTCCACTCTTATTAATTTTTGCAGTTCTAGGGTCAATATTAGCAGGCATTGCAACACCAACAGAAGCTGCTGGTGTTGGTGCATTAGGTGCTACATTGTTAGCCCTTACTAAAAAACAGTTGAACCTGAAGCAACTTGCAGAAGTTGTTCAGTCAACGACAAAAGTAACATGTATGGTTTTCATGATTCTGATAGGCGCTTCTGTTTTCTCACTGGTATTTAGAGCATATGGTGGCGATGAGGTTATTCATAGTTTTTTTAGTACAATGCCTGGCGGGGTATTTACAGCAACACTTATCGTCATGATTGTTATTTTCTTACTTGGTTTTATTCTTGATTTTATAGAAATAACCTTTGTGGTAGTACCTATCGTTGGCCCAGTGTTATTAGCCATGGGTCTTCACCCTGTCTGGTTAGGTGTAATGATTGCTGTAAATTTACAAACCTCTTTTTTAACGCCACCTTTTGGCTTTGCTTTATTTTATTTGCGCGGTGTAGCACCAAATCACGTAAAAACAATTCAAATATATAAAGGGGTTGCACCCTATATTTTAATTCAATTACTCGTACTTATTATTTTAGCGTGTTGGCCTAAAATTGTTACATGGCTACCAGAGCAAATGTATGGAGTACAGTAACCCACATCGTGGATGAGTACCTTTGGGCTGCATAGTGCCCGTCGAACACACCATGAACCACTAGAGGTTTAGTTGCCATATTCTTGCGGCAAACAGTTCTATGGGCTGGTACGGCCTGACTTTTCTAGACAGTTTCTAGGTTTTGAAAATACGCTGCTTCAGCGTTTGCTGGTGAGCACCTGTCATTGTGTGTGTGACGCCGTATTGGATTATAAAACATTTCAATATAATGGAATATTATCT
>NZ_JAEVHG010000022.1:0-89503 GCF_018263875.1 Zooshikella ganghwensis | reverse complement strand
ACGACTTGGTTGACTGCTTCTTGTTTAAATTCGCCTGAGTAACGGATACCTTTACCCATGATTTACCTCTTATGGTTTAAGTTACATTTTTACCATAAAAAGTGTCTAAGGTTTTCAGGCCGTACCAGACTATTTGCTGAACTCATTTAGTACTCCATGATATTTCCGTATCAAAGGAAAGCTACTAGTTTAAAAGCGGTGAGGTATTCTATCTGTTGATTGTTTTTTAATCAATCTGTTGAGTGGGTAAGTGTAAGAAAAAAGCTTTGTAAGTAAGTGAGATAAATCATTACTTAATAGGTCCTTGCATAACAAGAAAGAATAGAACCATCAGCCAGAACTCCTCTTAGCTATAAGCGCGGCCTGATTTTTCTAATATACGTCTATCCCAGTCACTGGAGGGGCTAGAGTTAGGCGTAGAAAAGAGCAAACTTTTAAGTTCCAAAGAAGGGCGTGTTGTAACCTTCTTTGCTGTAATCCCATATATAACAAGGCTTCTAGCGATTTTCCCTCTCAGAAATAAAAGCGCGGCTTTGTTTTCTCTAATGTACGTGCAGCCCAGTAATGACAAGGCCTAGAGTTACGGCGTCGTATAGGTGCCTCAAAGATTCTTCCCTTAAGTTTCATATCTAAGTTTTTACTTTAATTAACCTCAAGGATTAACTCTATGTCTAATCAAAGTTTAACTCCTATCGGCGATTGATGATAAAGCCCAACCTACTGCTTTACATGCATAGAGGTCTATAACAACCATTAAATACAACTACTGTAGTGGAATGAAGGACTTATCCACATAGCATATGCATAAGCAAGTTCTTCACAGGCGTAAGTACCACGGTCAGGACTACCATTAATGACTCTGAGCTTGATTTCCTTGCTTTTTGCAAATTTGCACACTAGAAATTTCACTAATTAAATCTTGGGTTTGTTTATTCCTCATTCAAAGCGTGGGCGCTGTAGTGTTTCATGTTGTGGTCCATTTATTGCCGGATGTTGAAGTAAGCCTCTGAGATGACAGAACAGGGAGGAGAGTATTATCGGACTTAAACGTAGTTTTCACTGACGTTAGCGAAGGTACTAAAGAAGTTGGAGAGTTTATTGCCGCAATGCACCTTAAGCTTAAATTTTAAATGGTTCTAAATTTAAACTTGGGATTGGCTTAAAGTGTTTTATATTTGTAGTACAAACTGTTTCATTATAGCGAAGGCCTGTAGCAGCAATTAAAGCATCTCCCATTTCTACACTATGGCTTAACGCATATTGCTTTGTGTAACCACGAGCAGCTATTGAAATCTGGTTATCAATTTCATAAATTGTAAAGTGCAAAGCCTCTAACATCTTTTCAAAGTGCTGTAATTCTCTTTTGTTTCGGCAGTGCGGTACAAACTCCATGTATGTTACTGCAGAGATAGCACGCTTTTCTGTCTCAATTATCAACTCTTTGGCTTTCTCATAACCACGTGAAGCGTATATCAAGATGCTTGTATCAAATATCATCAAAACGCTTCCTTCGTCCTGTCCGCATTTGACGTATTTCGTTTTCAATGGTTTCACTATCAGCCGCTAGGTCTTTATGCATCCCAAAGAAGCTGTCACCATCCTTGCTTATGCTTTGTTTGACCTTTTTGGCGGGTTGTACTATTCCTAGTACCTCACCATGATATGTGATTTCTACGGGTTCGCCTCGTTTAAGCGCATCAATTAGCGCTTTGTGCTGGCTTTGTAGCTGTGAAGCTGTGATTTGCATACCTTAGTCCCCTACAAAAAATAGCTATTTTAAAATATATATTTTGTTTGGTGGTGAGTCAATCAATTTATACGTTTGCTCCTGACAATCCTTACAGGTATTAGTTTAAGCCTTGCGGTTATTTTGGCTTACTGTAATGTTTTGCTCTATGGTGGTCCTGTTGCTTGCTTTGTCTTCAAAGCAGTGAATCTGTGTAGCTTAAAAGCAGCTTCTAGCAATGTGGCTATAGGTCGTATTGAGCCATAGCCAAGATTAGCCATATCTGTTGTGTCTTTGCATGTATTTATCAAATAGACATGAATGTTAATTACTTCTGATTTGATTTAATTGGCAACATACGATGTACATTGTTGGATGTCTGCTAAGTCATAAATTAATTGACATATTAAAAGTTGAAAGAGTAGTTAAGTGTTGCACTATTAAAGGTGGACACAATCAAAGTTTCTGCTGTTTTTAGAAGTTTTCTGAGCTGGTAGGGGGGATTTTTACGCTGCTGAATAATTAAAAAGGCACTTAGATTTTTCTGCCAAAATCATTCTTGAGCAAGAGGTGTTCCTGAGAACTTTTCTTGCCATGATATTGCGTTTAAACAATAACATGAAATATGGTCTGTAGTTGCTAAGCAGTTGACATCCATGAATTATTTTAGCTTGAAAGAGTGGTCTATTATGGGTGATAAACTAAAAAAGAAGCTTAAAAATAAGCTAAAAAAGAAGAATAGTAATAAGAATAAGCAAATTGAAATAGAACCAATTGATACAATAGAGCCAGAGCCAAAGTATGTGAGTTCAATCCCAGTAGACCCTAACACAACTTCTGGTAGAAGCTTTCCTTTAAGGTTGACTGATATCGAAAAAGGACAACTACAGATACTAGCGGATAAATTACAAGAACTAGTACCAAATAAAAAAATTTCAAGGAGTAGGGTTTTAAGAGCATCAGTATATGTTCAAGATAGTATTTCTCTTAAAAAGCTTGCACGTTCTATTGTAGAGAATACTTAGTTTTTCGTTACTTTAGAATTAACGCTTTTAGATAATCTGCTAAGCCTCTCAAGCACTTATCTGGTTAAGGAGAGAGGCTCATTTGGTCTACTAGAAGCCTAATATGAGAGTGTCTTTAAGGTTCCTGTAGTGCATACCAAAGCCTGCATCTACAGAACACAGTTTATTCCCGTAAAGCTCACCGCTAAACTCTCTTTTTAACTGCTGAAAAGAGTTGGTTGTACACTTCATTAGCCAGCCTCTAACATTGGGGCCTGTTGGGATACACTTCATAAGGGCTGCAAAACGTCCTGAGTGATTAATGCAACTTTTATAGGAGGCTATAGCGTCTTCAGCAGCAACCATAAAGTTGTCATTAATTTTATGCTTATTCTTTAAGAAAAAATCATCACCAGTAATAACTGTAAGAATCTCAGCTACAAGTGTTTGTTGCTCTGGTGTAGGCATATATCGTCCTTAAAGTGTAGGTACAGTAGATTCAACTGAAGCAATGATTTTATGCAGCTCTTCTTGAGTGAAGTTTTTTGAGTCTATAGCTAAAACTTCATTTTCTAGCTTGTCATGAGTTATGTAGACAACTGAAAGCTTAGAGGAAACTGCTTCAAAGGCTTTCATAGGTCCTTTTTCATACATAAACAGTTTAGCATCGTCAAAAAGCATCATTTTAAATACAAATAATTCTGCTTTTTCTTTCTTTGTTATGTCCTTTAAAGCTTTACTGTCAGGCTTGCTTTGAAAAGCTGTCTCAAAGAACTGCTTTATTTCCATTGAGTTTTGATTTTCTCTTAACTCAAACATCAAAGCCTTTTTATCAAATATAACAAATTGGGTTTTCTCGCTAGATACCCATCTCTGAATATCATTTTTAGGTAAATTTATTCTGAATGGACCAATCTCATAAGAGAGGCTTTTTTCATATTTTGCTTTAGGCCAGTCTATAGATTTAGCCACAAGGTTGCATGTAGGGCGGTCCTTACATAAAGTCTCAACGCTTGGTAGCTTTTCCTCGTCACTAACATTAATAGTAGACGCAGCTATTCCAGCCACAGACCAGCAGAGTAACGATGATAGAACTAGATGCTTTAACACTTAGTGGTGCTCCATCCTTTGAATAACTTTGAGTGTTGAACCATAGCACAACAAGGGGGTGAGAGTACTTGAGCTACTTCTAATTATGTGGTCCAGCTATCGCTATACTTAGGTTAGGCTAGGGCGGTCCATAATTATCTTCGTCTGTTTCCAGCTTTTCATGTTGAAGTGGAGAATAATAGAAAATAATAACTGGCAAATAGTAAGACAGTAAGCGTAAGGCTTAAGTTTTGTGAGCTATTTGTTAAATGTAACTATCTGATATTAAAGAAATTTATTCCCAAAATTGGAGGTATTTAGTTCTGTGGATTGTATACGGATAAAAATTGAGAGAGACAAAAGTAACCAAAAATTATTCTGTTAAAGCATTGCTAATGCGGTCTTACTTCTTTTTTGTTGGTTGATAAAACTTACCACGTTCAGCGTTGGACCAATCAGTTATTGGTGGAATATCACTAGTATCAATTTGGCTATCTGTCTTTGCCGCTAAAGCTTGTAGTTCCTCAATTTGCTGTGGTATGAGAGGGTCAGAAGGGTCTATATCACGCTCTTCTAGGTTGGTCTCATTGGTTTCTTTTTCTTTCATTGGTTCAGGTCCAAGAAGTATTGGGGTTAAAGAATTATAGTTGAGATAAGCTGTTTAAGATATAAGACAGATTGAAGCCATTATGATGGCACAGATAGAAGACAGTTGGAGACGAAAGTAGTTGACAGGAAGTGTTCGGAACTGCTACAAAATTAGTTCGAGAGTTGCTACAAAGTTGGCTTTAGGCTTGGATACTTTGAGAAGAAAAAATCTAGGAAAATCAATAGGATAGGCAATATGGTGCCGAAGGGGAGACTCGAACTCCCACGCCCAAAGGGCACTGCCACCTGAAGACAGCGTGTCTACCAATTCCACCACTTCGGCATGGAAGAATAAGAATGGTGCCCAGAGGCGGAATCGAACCACCGACACGGGGATTTTCAGTCCCCTGCTCTACCGACTGAGCTATCTGGGCAACGCTCGGGCCGCTATTAAACCGTTAGCGGCACAAAGAGTCAAGAGTTGGTTGTTAAAAAAGTTTGTAAACAGGTTAGTGTTGTATAAATAGTATTCAATTTATAGGTTAATCTGATGTTGGTACATAACCATCAGCCTGATCTACCTCATCATTTGCGAAGAACTTATCCATCTGTTCTGTGAGGTACTTTCGGGTATCGGGTTCCATTAAGTTGAGTCGCTTTTCATTAATAAGCATTGTTTGATGTTTTTGCCAGGCTTCCCAAGCCTCTTTGCTAATGTTGTTATAAATCCACTGGCCTTTTTCTCCAGGGTAGGGGGGAACTGCTAACCCTTCAGCTTCTTTATTTAGTTTTTGGCAAAATATGGTACGTGTCATGTTGAGAACTCCATTAAAGCTCAATGGCATACTGTGTAGCCTGTTGGTGCGCAAGTTTGCTAATCAACTTTTTAACAGGTGCAGCTAAACCAATGGAAGGTGGTTGATATACGTTATACCAAAGCCTATTGTTGTCTTCCATAACTTGCAATGGTTGTGAGCTTTCCAGCTGGCAGACCACAGGGATAATATTAAGCTGGAAGTGACTGAAGACATGTTTGACTGGAGACCAATGGACTGGCTTTAATAGTTTAAGCTTGAGCTGATTTCCCAACTTAGTAAGCTGTTGCCGAGTTACGGTATTATTATCAGACTCGGTAAGTGCTATTTCAGGAAAGCTCCAGAGCCCGCCCCATATACCTTGTGTAGGACGCTTGTTTAATAGTACTTCGCCATTCTTATTTACAGCGAGCAACATAGCTACAGACTTAATGGGTTGTGTTTTCTTTGGTTTAGGGCTTGGAAAGCGAGTGGGATCACCCATTTGATAGCCTTGGCAATGTTTTTGTATTGGGCACTCATCACATTTAGGTTTGGTGCGGGTACATATCATTGCACCAAGGTCCATCATAGCCTGAGTATAATCTGCTACACGTTTATGTGGGGTGTAGTGTTCAGCTATTGCCCAAAGTTGATTTTGAATCGGTGTACTACCTGGCCAACCTTCAATAGATTCAAAGCGAGCCAGTACCCGTTTTACATTCCCATCTAATATGGCTGCACGCTGGCCCATCGCAATGGAAGCAATAGCGCCAGCAGTTGACCGGCCTACACCAGGTAATGTACTTAGCTCGTCAACGGATGCAGGGAATTGGCCATTGTATGTTTCACAGATCATCTTAGCGGCTTTATGAAGATTTCTAGCCCGTGCGTAATAACCAAGCCCTGTCCATAAATGAAGTACTTCATCTGTTTCGGCGGCAGCTAGTTTGGCAACATTTGGAAAACGTGCCATGAACCGTTCAAAATAAGGAATTACAGTACTTACTTGTGTTTGCTGCAGCATAATTTCAGATACCCAGACATTATACGGGGTTTTCTTTTGCTGCCAGGGCAAATGTTTGCGGCCATGCCGATCAAACCAGCGTAACACTGCTTGATTAAAAGTATTGGCTCTAATCATGTATATATATTGTTTTTTACACAGAAACGAGGGGATATAGTATCTTGTGAGGCATGTAAAAAGAAAGGGTATAACATACTGCTATACCCTTTGTTGAAAAGTAACAATATTAATTTTATGGTTAATCCAAAAAGCGCTTCAGTAAATCACCCACAGGTTTTAGTTCAGGTTTATCTTCCAGTTTTTTATCAATTTTACGTTCAAGTTCAGATTTGACTTGGCTTGCAGCAATTTCACCTACTTTTTCCTGGTCGATACCACATAGCTCTTTGTCAGAAAAACCCCCTTGGCAACGAACAGGCCAGCGGATGTTCGCGTAGCGTTTATTGATTTGGCAGGCTTCCTCTCCTGCATTACTTTGGGAACCAGTAATCGTTAATCCCAACCGATAGTCCAAAGATTCGGTTAATAGGTTAACAGTACCATAGCCATCAATATTGAGCTGTTCGAGTTTTGCGATGAGTTTTTGGTTATCTACTACACCATTTCGAATAATGATTTGACCAGACATATCTTGAAAAGGGGTACTTGTTCCCCAGTCTTTTTTACTGACTTTTTCTTTTCTTACTTTGGCAATGGCTTTACATAGTATTTTATCCACATTGGTCTGAGTAAGTTCGCCATTAGCAATGGCAAAGTTGGCTTGGCCATTTAAAGACTCGATCAACTGTGTTTTAGTATTGCCTTTTGTAGAAAACTGTCCGGTTAAGTTAGCGGCACCTTTTATTGCATTCAAATCAGCATAATTCATCAATGCTTGATAAACATTAATATTATTTGCTTTAGTTGTGACATCAATTATAGGTGTTTTCTTTGTAACATCAATTGCGACTGTTTTATTGATTGTGCCGCCCAACGTTTTTGCTGTGACTGGGGAAAGTTGGATATTTCCATTATTGGCATGGATCGTAAGATTTACATCTTCAAGTTTTGTTTTTTGCTGCGTTAGTGAGTTTAAGTGTAATTTACCCTTTAGGTTTAATTTGCGTAAGGTATCTATGGGTAGAATGGGTGTATTATCAGCAGTTTTAACTGGAGTAGAGGTTTTAGCTGATTCATTCTTTTCTGATTGAGTTTTCGAGGCAGATGAACTTGTAGTGGAGCTGGTTGCAGGGGTAAAGTGATCTACAACTAAATCACTTCCTTTGACATCAAACTCATAGCGTGGCTGTTTAGTAATATTTGCCAATGTCATTTTACCGTTGAGTGTAAAATCACCTGCAGTTAAATTTAATTTGTTCAGTACAATATTACCAGCATCACCATTAATTTGACTTGTGAATGAGAATTTGTTTAATGCATCTAATTTTGTGGGTTTATAGTTTATCCCAAGACCCTGAAGCCACTCGGGTAAGTTATCCACTGAAAGTGAGATATTACCTTTGACGGTAGGCTGAATAAAGTTGGTCAGTGATACATTGCTTTTAGCCATGAGCTGCTTATCGGACAGTACCAAGTTTTTAATATTTATTTGTTGTGCTTGACTAGCTAACTCAATTTTTTCTGCAGACACGTCTAGGTCTATTGCAAAAGGTTGTTTCTCAGTTGTCAATTGACCCTGACTGTTTAATGAAAACTCTTTTAGCTCAAAACGTTGTTGTTTAAGGTCAAATAAAAAGTCAGTGCGAACTTTTTCATCAAGCTTAAATGCAGGTTGATTACCAGAGGCTGAAAAACTTACTTGAATAGGAAAGTACTGATTATTTGCAATGTTAGAGGCACTCACATTTAAATTTTTCAGGTTAAATGTTTGTGATTTTTGTTGGTCTTGATAGTTTAAGGTAATATTTTTGAGTGAAACGGCGCTGATATTAAGTTCTGTCGTGCTTTTTCCTGTATTTGATGTTGTGTTACTATCCTGATCTGATGTTTCTGCTGGCGTTGTTTTACTGGCAGGTTTATTTTGAGATTGTGTTGTTTCTATTTGCCAGTTTGGTACGCCCTTTTTATCTTTAACAAGGTTAACTTCTGCACCTTCTATATTGAGTGCTGTGACTTTTAGCTCGTTACTCAGTAAGGGAAATAACTCAACTTCAACTTGAGCATAATCGACTAACACCAATTTTTCTTCTTTAGGTGTGGTTACAGAGAGTTTGTTCGCTGAAAAACCTAATGAAGGGAAAAATGAAAGCTCAAGTGGACCCTCAATATCAAGAGTCAATCCGGTATTTTCTTTGACGATGGTACGAATTGTATTTTTGTATTGGTCTGCATCGATAAAAAAATTCAATGCGAGAATTGCGACCACAACCAGTAGTAATAAGGTGAAAATAACACCTAACGAAATTTTAATCACCGACTTCATATCAGTTTCCTTAGACTCGAAACGTTTACGTTTTGCAAGAGGTAGTGTGCAATACCACAGAGTTTGACTCATAGCACACCATTTAGACAAAGACGTCAAGTGGGTCAGGTTTAAATTCTCAGTAGATTATGCCTCTACATAAGGTGCTCATGCTTAATTATGATGCGTGTGAGATCGTTAAACAGGATAACCTAGGTGTATTTAACTTTGGTGAATGGTTAGACGCCAATATAATCCGCTACCTTATTAGCAATAGCTAATGATGCTGTTAAACCGGGACTTTCTATTCCAAACAGGTTTATTAAGCCAGGTATTTGATGTTCTGCTGCAGTTTGTATCATGAAGTCAGCTGGTGGTGAGTTGGGTGCCTGAAGTTTTGGGCGAATGCCTGCATAGTCTGGAACCAATTGCTCTTTTTTTAATCCAGGATAATAGCGCTGAATGGCCTGGTAATAGGTTGTAAGGTGGTGTGTACTGACATCATAGTTAACTCTGTCGATATACTCCGTATCGGGCCCAAAGCGAACCTGACCTGCTAAGTCTATGGTGGCATGAATACCTAAACCTGTCGTGTTAGCTTCAGGGAGCGGATAAATCAAGTGATTGAGTTTAAAGGAGCCGGCGAGTTTAAAGTAGCTACCTTTGCAGTAATAGAGTGATGGAATATCAGACTTAGGAAATCCTTCAATAGTATTGGCTATCGTCTGTGCGTGGAGACCACCTGCGTTGATCAAAACCTGACTAGAAAACTGGTATGCTTCTTTGCCTGTTTGAACATTCAGAATAAACCGATTGCTGGAAATTTCTCCCTGTTTAAATTGTGTGTTGCGTAAAAGTAGTGCTCCTCGTTCTTCTGCTAATCGAGATAATGTTAACAATAACTGATGGCTATCAATTATGCCCGTACTAGGAGAAAGCAAAGCACTGGTTGCTTGTATTGCAGGTTCAAGCTTTTTGACCTGTTGAGAAGATAAGAACTGTAGGTCGTTTACACCATTATTGATGGCTTGTTGTTGAACTAAAGCCAAACGTTCTTCATCATCAGTGGTATTTGCAACAATCAGCTTACCACAGCGACGATGAGGCACTTGATACAGTTGACAGAAGTCATACAGCAGCTCTTTTCCTTCAACACAAAGCGTCGCTTTTAATGATTGTGTGGGGTAATAAATGCCTGCGTGAATCACCTCGCTGTTGCGGCTACTGATTTCCTCACCAATATGTTTATGTTGCTCTAGAATAACAATAGTTTTATTGGGTTGGGCAAGACGTGCTGCCAGTGCAAGTCCAATGACTCCAGCACCAATGATAGTGATATCAACTGATTCCATGATTTTATTATTTGCATTTTTATTGAGTGGAAGCAACATTATACACTCGGTAATCTGTAGCAAACAGGATTGTTTCTCCTAAACAATGGGTTTTTATAGAGTTAGGTTATAGGTGAACTACCGTTAAGCAATAGCGCTTGCTGTTGATATTTCAACAAACATTGGGTTTTGAGCATTCTTGTATATTTGATCAATCATTAAATGATTTTTTGTGATAGAAGGTAAGGCTGTTCTATGCTGATAAAGTTGGAAAACTAATTCTTTTGACTGTAGTGGTTATTCGTGAAAAAAATAGTTACAGTTTTCGTTGTTTTTAATCTGCTAACGGTAGTTAATTATACCCTTGCAGATAGCTTAACATGGTGTGCTTATTACAACTGGAATCCCTGGATATATCCAACATCTAAAGATAGTTATGCTGGAGTAATTATCGATCAGTTAGTGCTGTTTAAGAGGAATAACCCAAATATTGATGTTAAACCTATCGTGATTGATAATTGGAAAAGATGTCAAGCTGAGGTTGCTAGTGGTCATATCACCATGATACTCGGCGCGAATAAAACACCAGCGCGGGAAAAACTCTACTATTATTTACCAGAACCCGCATTCATCAATTTTTCAACGGTGGGTGTCTATACAAGTGCTGATAATGATAAAGTTGATAATATTAACAAAATTGATGATTTACGGCAGTTTAGTTTAGTGATGGTTAGGGGTAACTCTTATGGTTCAACGGTTGATAATTTTGTTAAAAGCCTTATTGATAATAAAATGAAGGAAGTTTCAAACCAAGGTCAATTACTGAAGTTAGTTAAGAGTAAACGCTTTGATTATTTTTTTCTTCCGCTAGGAGATCTTGGCTCAACAATTGACAAATATCGTAGCCAATTCGCTGATTTAGAGTCCTCAGATTATCGACTTGTATATAAAATTTCTAGAGCAACGCCGGTGTTTTATGTGTTTGGGAAAAAAAGAGGGTTCTATAAAAAGTATGCTGATAAATGGATAGCCACTATTAAAGAGTATTATAATACTGTCAATTTTGATACAGAAGTTGCACGTCATAAGGCTGCCAAAACACAGTAATGTGATTTACACGTATGGTTAAGCCCTAGTGGTTTATGCATAAAAAAGTTAACAACTCCCTCTATATTTCATAAGCTATCCGCTTGCATTGAGTTGGGATAGCTTTAACAATTTTTTTACTGATTTAGCACTGCATTTAAACTCTCAATGGTCCTAGGCCAAGGTGTAATATTACGTAGTTGGTTGAGTGGTGGTGTTGTTAGGGCGAGTTTGGCTTGTTGTTGATTTTCGTACAGTCCATATACTAAAACGTGCCAGTTTTTTTGTTTGGCTGTATATTCAAGTAAAATTCCATTTTGTAAGAAAGGATGTTGTTTAAGAAAGTTATTAATTGTTTGGGTTTTTTGTGCGGCCAATAACTGTAGTGTTAAATAGTTAGTGGGTACATCAGAAAAAATATTTCGAGGTGTATTGGCTTGCTGTATTTGTTTTTGAATTGCTTTGGTAATCCGTGGGCGCTCTTTAGTGCTCACTGACTCCAGTGATTCTGAATAGTTTTCTCCATTAAACTGTTCTCCAGGTTTACACTTCCAAGCCGTGTTTTTACCTGCCAGACATTCCCAGCCGGAGGCGATACCTGTAGGAAACTCAGCCATTGATACGTCAGCATCACTGACTGCCTGGGTGTCTGACGTTTCCATAGTGATATCGTCTTGGCTGTCTTCTGAATCATCAAAAGAAAACCAAGAGCAGCCAGCTATTGACATGATTAGTAGAATGGCTAGATAAAGATTCAAGGTTAACTTCATGGAAACGCCCCCGTTTGGTGCTTTACGAAATCTTTAATTATTAGAAAGAACCTTTTGAGATGACTAGATAAACGAAACCTTTCTTCTTTTTGGGTGAGGCTCTTCAGTTTGGAACTACTTAAATAGATATAGCAATCGAATGGCTATAAGGCGAATCTTTCATTAATTGAATACGTACCATCAGCGAAGGTTGTAGGTTAAAAACAGCATTTACGCTGAATCAAAAGTAGTAAGTAGTCACTTATTGTTATGACAGTTTAGATAACTCAAGCCATACTAAAAGTATGCATGTTGCTGTTAGGGGGATATTTAAAGCAGAAGAGAGGTTCCCATATGCCGATTGAAAAACTCAAACAACAGACAGTTGAATCTACTCAACAATTAAATGCACTCTATAAAACATTGGCTTCAACCATTCAACAGCAGCCAGAAAATCAGGAGTTGATAAAACTGGTTGAAGAACTGAACCGTTGTTGTCATCGAGTTGAAAAGCATACAAAAGAGCTGCTTGTGGCCGCAGGTGTTATGAACCAAACGCTTGAGCAACAGTTTGAAAGGGATTTACAGCAAGTGATGGAGAAGTGGTAATTTTTAATGTTAATCGTTGAGTAGCCTTGGCATGTGGAACTGTTAGCTCAAGGCTAGTTCAAAGCTAGAAGTCTTTAGGGGCTTGTTCGAACACTAGGTTTACTTGTTGTTGCTGGGCTAAACGATTAATTTCAGCATGAAGCCGTTTACCAACGCCTCTGTTTCGAGTGACTTTTCGCACACAAATGGAGCGAATATGCCAGTCATATTCAAGTTGTTCAACTACTGCAGCACCCACAAGCCGGTCATTGAAACGGGCCCCAATAAAGTGGGTCATTGGCTGCTCAATAATGGATTGAACAAACTGTTTAACTCGGCTAATGGCATGATGGTTTTCATAGTCACATAACATCCAATTAGGAGCATCCAAGTAAATCTTGGTTAAATCCTCACGGTCTTGTTCGCTTGGAAAGTCAATAATTTCAACAATAATCGGCATAATTAACCATCGTCTTAAAACACAAGTCGTATTCTAAACAGCTTCTATGTAGGATCATTAGATAGCATGTTTGTTATGAGCCTACCATAAGTCGAGTATATACCCTGCGTGAACTCTTTTTATACACATTATCGTTAGCACTCATTATTTATGGGATGGTGATGTATTACTTATGTAAGCTAAATTACTCTGTGTTGAAGTGTATATGTATATACAACTCCTTTGCTAAATACTCGGTAAATTAGCTTAAAATGCGGGCAAAATGATTATATCTGCGGTTATAATGTGCCTATCTTTAAATTGGTGATAAGTTTTAATGGGTTAATTTATACCTAAAACGGCAAGTGTATTTGAAGCAAGCACCCATATATGGGTGAGAAGTGTGCTGAAGTAAGCTTTGAACTCATTATCAAATAAATTCATATCAACAAGATGAGTGCGTGGAGATCGAAATGGTGAGTCGTACTGCCACTGTAGAACGCAATACCCTGGAAACTCAAATCAAAGTGACAGTGAATCTGGATGGTTCTGGAAAATCACAGTTTGATACAGGCGTTCCCTTTTTAGAGCATATGCTAGATCAGATTGCACGACATGGTCTGATTGATATGACAATTGTGGCCAAGGGCGATAACCATATTGATGATCACCATACTGTTGAAGACATTGGCATCACACTTGGTCAGGCTATTAGCCAAGCGCTTGGTGATAAAGCGGGTATTACTCGCTATGGTCATGCCTATGTTCCTCTGGATGAAGCACTGTCTCGCGTAGTGGTTGATTTTTCGGGTCGGCCGGGGCTGGAGTTTCATGTTCCTTTTACTCGAGCGATGATTGGACAGTTTGATGTGGATTTGTGCTATGAGTTTTTCCAAGGGTTTGTTAATCATGCGCTTGTATCCTTGCATGTGGATAACTTGCGGGGGCGTAATGCTCACCACCAAATAGAAACCGTATTTAAGGCATTTGGGCGGGCACTGCGCATGGCGCTGACCCTTGACTCTCGAATGTCTGGCATTGTGCCATCCACTAAAGGCAGCCTATAAGAAATTTCACTTTCTTAAGTTGAATTGGATTTACTAGAAAACGAGGGTTGTTGATGAAACGTGTGGTGGTGGTGGACTATGGCATGGGGAACTTGCACTCTGTGGCAAAAGCGCTGGAGCATGTCGCGCCTATTGACTGGCGAGTACAGGTAAGTGCTGATGCAGAAGTGATTCGTCATGCTGATCATGTGGTATTTCCTGGGGTTGGTGCGATCCGTGACTGTATGGCAGAGATTAGGCGTCTGCACCTGGATGAACTGATCAAAGAAATTGTTCAGCGAATACCTGTACTCGGTATTTGCGTAGGGATGCAGTCGCTACTCAGTCACAGTGAAGAAAATGAAGGTGTTGACTGCATTGACTTGATTCCAGGTCATGTACGTTTTTTTGGTAAAGACTTAAAGGATGAGCACAGCCAACGATTAAAAGTACCGCATATGGGGTGGAATCAAGTTGAGCAAGTAGGAAACCACCCTATTTGGCAAGGTATTCCTGATAATAGTCGCTTTTACTTCGTGCATAGCTATTACGTTCAAGCTGATCAGCCTGCAGATGTTATTGGACGTGGCTACTACGGGGTAAAACTCGATGCTGTGCTGGCTGTGGATAACTTAGTTGCAGTGCAGTTTCACCCAGAAAAAAGTGCAGCGCTGGGACTTCAGCTGCTGAAAAATTTTCTTTCCTGGCAACCATAAGATAGGGCTTTCTCAATGTTGTTAATTCCAGCCATTGACTTAAAAGATGGAGAATGTGTTCGTTTACGCCAAGGTGAAATGGCCGATGCTACCGTCTTCAGCGATGATCCAGTTGCCATGGCAAGTCATTGGGTTGATATGGGATGTCGTCGCCTGCACTTGGTAGATTTAAATGGGGCCTTTGCAGGAGAACCTGTGAATGGGGAAATTGTTAAAGCTATAGCTAAGGCCTACCCTAATCTACCTATTCAGATTGGTGGTGGTATTCGCTCACTCGCCACAATCGAAGCCTACCTTAGAGCTGGAGTGCACTATGTGATCATTGGTACTCAAGCAGTTAAACAGCCTGAATTTGTAGCCGAATCCTGTGCAGCTTTTCCTGATCATATTATTGTGGGATTAGATGCCAAAGATGGCATGGTAGCCATTGATGGTTGGGCAACAGTGACCTCGGTTAATGTGATTGAGCTGGCTCAACGCTTTGTAAATGATGGCGTCTCTGCCATTGTTTACACCGATATTGCTCGAGATGGCATGATGCAAGGGGTCAATGTTGAAGCAACAGTACAGCTTGCTGAGCAGTGCAATATTCCAGTGATTGCATCAGGTGGCATCACCAATATGGATGATATTCGGGCACTGAGTGCTGTAGCTGATCGCGGTATTCTGGGCGCGATAACAGGGCGTGCTATTTACGAGGGCACATTAGATTTGGCTGAAGCCCAGGCATTTTGTGATTTATCTACAGAGCAGCGGGGTAGTTAGTCAAATGGGTTTAGCGAAACGCATTATTCCCTGCTTGGATGTTGAAAATGGCCGCGTTGTGAAAGGTGTGCAGTTTGTTGATATTCGTGATGCAGGTGATCCCGTTGAGGTGGCTAAGCGTTATAACGAGGCTGGGGCGGATGAAATCACGTTTCTGGATATTACCGCCAGTCATGAAGAGCGGGATACCACCGTTCATACTGTGGAGCGCATTGCCGGAGAGGTATTTATTCCGCTGACCGTTGGGGGTGGTATTCGTAAGATTGAGGATATACGCACCATGCTCAATGCTGGGGCAGATAAAGTCAGCATTAATACCGCTGCCGTCTTCAACCCTGACTTTGTGAAAGCGGCTGCAGACCGTTTTGGTGCTCAATGCATTGTTGTAGCCATAGATGCGAAAAAGGTGAGTGCTCCACAGGAAGAAGATCGATGGGAAATTTTTACCCATGGGGGCCGTAAGCCCACAGGTTTGGATGCGGTTGAGTGGGCAGCAAAGATGGAAGCCTATGGGGCGGGTGAAATTTTATTGACCAGTATGGATCAGGATGGTGTTAAGTCTGGTTATGATTTAGGCGTCACAAGAGCTATCTGTGAGGCGGTCAATATTCCCGTGATCGCATCAGGTGGAGCGGGTAATCTCGACCATTTGGTGGATGGCATTAAACAAGGCTTGGCCGATGCAGTGCTTGCCGCCAGTATTTTTCACTTTGGTGAGTATACGATCCAGCAGGCTAAAGATTATATGCGTCAACATGGCATAGAAATGCGTTGATTGATGTTTAGGGTACACTCATAGCGGTTTATTCCACAAAAAACGGCAATCTTTATTTGGATTGCCGCTTTTTAAATATCAACTACAGTACTGTACTAGTGCGTTGCCTGATCACGTTGATGGCGAGAAATACCTTTAACAAATGTCTCCTTGATATTTCGATCATCCCCCAGAATACACAGCACAAACAGTGTTTCAAACACATTGTTGCAGTTGTTCATGCGGTACTGCATGAGTGGTGTACTGTGCAGATCCAGCACGATAAAATCTGCTTCTTTTCCTGGTAAGAAATTACCCAGTTGATCATCCAGCTGTAATGTTTCTGCGCCTGCTAATGTCGCAAGATAGAATGACTCAAAGGGTGACAGCTTGTCGCCACGCATTTGAGTGACTTTATAGGCTTCATTGAGGGTTTGCAGCATGGAAAAGCTGGTGCCCGCACCAACATCAGAGCCAAGGCTGACTTTAACCTTATGTTGTTTCATCTGCTTCAGGTTAAATAAGCCACTGCCTAAAAACAGGTTGGAGGTTGGACAAAAAGAAATGGCTGCATCCTGTCGAGCAAGCCGTTGTATCTCGTCTTCACAGAGGTGAATACCATGAGCAAACACCGAGCGTGGACCTACTAAACCATAATGGTCATAGACATCTAGATAGTGGCAACGCTCAGGGAATAGCTCACTGATCCAGGCAATTTCTTTGTGGTTTTCGGATAAGTGGGTCTGCATGTACAAGCCATCATACTCTTTGAGTAAGTGGCCAGCTGCTTCGAGCTGTTCAGGGGTACTGGTGATGGCAAAGCGTGGAGTGACAGCATAATGTAAGCGACCTTTGCCATGCCACTGTTCAATAAGAGTACGGCTTTGTGTACATCCTGCTTCTGGCGTGTCACGAACCGTTTCTGGTGCATGACGGTCCATAAGCACTTTACCTGTTATCAAGCACATATCGCGCTGGTAGGCTTCTTTGAATAGGGCCTCTGCAGATTCAGCGTGGACACTGGAAAAGGCCATTGCTGTCGTGGTGCCATTACGAAGTAATTCATCAAGGTATACGCCGGCGACTTGCTGAGCATACTCCAAGCTCTGAAATTTACTCTCCGTAGGGAAAGTATAGGTTTCCAGCCAGTCGAGTAGCTGTTCACCAAAAGCAGCAATCATTTCTGTTTGAGGAAAGTGGTTATGTGTATCAATAAACCCTGGAGTAATGATGGCATTTGGGTAAGTTGTGATAGGAAACCCTGATGGGAGTGTGGGTAGAATTTGATCGGCAGGCCCCAGGCGCTCAACCTTACCTTCATCATTAATCACCAGAATACCATCAGCATAGTACTCATAGGCTTCTTCTGGTGTTGCTGTGGATGTTGGGTCTGCAAGGCAGTGAAAGATGCCTGCTCGATATGCATGGCTGACTGATTGTTTACTCATGGCATTAGGACTATTTTTAACTACTGCTTAAAGTTTATTCACTTCGGATACCCTTTGTGTGCCGCATTTACAGCGAAGTAGCTGCAGCACGAATGTTTTACTGGATATGACGAAGCACGTTTTAAACACTGCGAGCAAAATGATGGCATATGGGGACTGAATCCAATGCGATGACTGAAGTTTGCTGATGGACTGATAAAGCAAATTTTAGTCAATAATTGACTCACAAACGCTCAATTCTATTTAAAGTGAGACTGGCGGTCTAATGCTTTTAAGTGGTTTTTTTCACATAAAAAAATGCCCTTTTAGAAAGGGCATTTGTTCAGCTTGAAAAATGTGTATGTGCTGTTGCTTAAGGTGATGTTTTAACAGCAATATGTAAGCCTTTTAGTAAGTTTAGTGCTTGTTGAACTTGGTAATCTTTCTCTGCAAGGTCATCGGTGTTGCTGGCTGTTGCCTGTGATGAGGGTTTGTCTGCCTTACCATTACCATTCGAGAGGTGTCTTGCCAGGTCAGCCTCTTTGTAAGAAGCGGCATTTTCATCTTCGATCTTGGTGACTTTAGCGCGGTCAACTCGAATATCGGGGGAAATACCATGTGCTTGAATAGACCGCCCATTTGGCGTGAAGTAGAGTGCTGTTGTGAGCTTTAATGCACGATCACGGTTAAGTGGTAGCACAGTTTGCACTGAGCCTTTGCCAAAGCTATCTGTGCCCATAATGATGGCACGCTTATGATCTTGTAAGGCACCTGCAACAATCTCAGAAGCGGAGGCTGATCCGGCATTGATCAGTACAACCATTGGTACTCCATCAGATGGGTCGTCGACTGTAGCATTAAAACGTAATTCTGAATTGGGGATACGACCTTCAGTGTAAACAATAGTCCCTTTGGTTAAGAATGCATCTGATACGTTAACTGCTGCTTCCAATACGCCGCCAGGGTTATTACGGAGGTCTAAGATAATGCCATTTAAGCCGTTCGCTGACTTTTTAAGCTTTTGCAAGCTTTTGATCACCTCTTCACCCGTTGAGGTTTGGAATTGGGTTACACGTAAGTAGCCATATTTTTGGTTGAGAACTTTATGCTTAACACTTTGGACTTTGATTACTGCACGTTTAAGTGTGAGCGTGAATGGTGCGCTTTTGCCTTCTCTCACAATCGTCAGGCTGATGGGTTCACCTACTTTGCCACGCATCTTTTCAACAGCTTCCAGTAAGGAGAGGCCTTTAACAGGCTTGTTGTCGAGTTTGATGATTAAATCGCCAGCCTGAATACCTGCTTTTGCCGCAGGAGTATCATCGATAGGGGCTACCACTTTAATAAAGCCATCTTCCATCCCTACTTCAATACCCAAACCGCCAAACTCACCCGTGGTATTAATTTGCAGGTCCTTGTAGTCATCAGGCGAAAGGTAGGCTGAGTGTGGATCAAGTCCAGATAACATGCCTCGAATGGCATTTTCTAAGAGCGTTTTGTCATCAATCTGTTCAACGTAAGCAACCTTGATACGATCGTAAACTTCAACGAATGTTCTTAAATCTTCAAGTGGAAGGCGTGGCTGGACTTGCTCTTTGATTTGCTCTTCAGCACCTACGGGGATTGCCAGTGTTAGAGCAAGGGTGACACTGCCAAATAATGACCAAAGCTTACGGTGTGTCATATTCATCAATTACTCTCAGATAAATCAAAGTCTGTAAGTGTAGTTATATCCCATTACTGGGCTACACACCAATGTAATGGATTTTGCGGTTTTCCTTTGCGGCGAATTTCAAAATATAAGCCATTCTCTTGCCGCCCTCCGGTATTACCTACGGTTGCTACTTTTTCCCCAGCTTTAACCCAGTCTCCTGTTTCCTTTAACAGAGTCTGGTTATGAGCATATAAGCTCAAAAAGCCATCGCCATGGTCAATGATTAGCAATAATCCAGATCCACGCAGCCACTCTGAGAAGACAACGCGGCCATGATGAATAGCATAGATGGGCTTACCTGCACCTGCTTGAATAAACAGACCATTGTTACGAAGCTTGGTCTGTTTATTCATTGCACCAAATGACTGCGTAATGACTCCTTTTGCGGGTAAGGGCATCTTACCTTTATTGAATTGGAAAGGTTTGCCCGGTACCACGAGGTTGGCAATGGTACTCTGTAAATTTTTTAAAACTTGCTCTAGTTCGCGTCTGTCCTGTTCTAATTTTGAAAGCTCTTTATCTTTACTTGCAATGGTTTTTAGCAGCGTTGTAATAATTTGCTGGCGTTCGTTATGTCGCTTAGAAAGCTGTTCTTTTGCTTTAACAACTTCCATTCGCTGTTCATTTAACTTTAGCTGTTGCTGATTTATTTGGTCAGTAACTAATTTCAGTTCTTGTAATGTCTGGTTATAAGCTTTGATTTCTTTAATTCTTGATGCATTAAAATAGTCAAGATACTCAAGCTGCCGGGCCAGTTTCATCGGATCTTGCTGGTTTAGCAGTAGTTTCAGATAAGGTTGATGTCCTGCGAGATAGGCGGCACGGAGTGTGGCCGCCAGTCCTTGTTGTTGGCGCTGCTTAGCAACATCAAGGTGATGTTGCCGGGTTTGATACTTTTTTAGTTGTTGCTGGCCCTCCACTAGCCGGCGTTCAATGTTGGCAATTTCCTTATGCAAGCGTTCCATTTCAACTTCAGTTTTACGAAGTGACTCTTGTGCAGCAGAACGTTTTTGCTTCATTTCGTCCAACAAATCACGCATACGTGAGATATCAGCTTCAAGTTGATCGAGTTGTTGCTTTGTTGCTGCTTCATCATTGATTTGTGGTGATTTATCAGCCTGAACCTGAAATGCACCAAACCACAGTGGTAATGAAAGGCCGATAATACAAATGAGCTTTTTAGCCATTCGGGGCTTTGGAGTTGAATTGCTTATCATCTTGTCATTCTTTAAAAACGGATTCGGGTTAAGTATGCATGTAGCTCTAAATATAAATAAAGCCCGAATACCACAAACGGGTATTCGGGCTCATTTTTTTATAACAAAATGTGATTAATGATGAGTGCTTGGTTAATGTTTGATAAGTGACTTACCAGTCATTTCCTCAGGCTGAGTAAGCGCCATTAAATCCAACAGTGAAGGGGCTATGTCAGACAAAACACCACCATCATGCAACTGGATTTGCTTAGGTCCACAGTACAGCAAAGGTACTAACTCTGTTGTATGCGCTGTATGAGCCTGGCCTGTTTCCTTGTTCACCATCAGCTCAGCATTACCATGGTCAGCAGTAATGAGACACTGGCCGTTAACTTCCTCTAACGCGGCAACAACACGACCCACACATTCATCCAGACACTCAATGGCTTTCACAGCTGCATCGTAATCACCCGTATGGCCCACCATATCGCCATTCGCGTAATTACAGACAACTAAATCAAACTGGCCACTTTTGATTGCATCTACCAGTTTATCAGTCACTTCTGGCGCACTCATTTCTGGCTGTAAATCATAGGTGGCTACTTTAGGAGAGTTGACCAGAATACGGGTTTCACCTTCATAAGGCTCTTCTCTTCCGCAGCTGAAGAAGAAGGTGACATGGGCATATTTTTCGGTTTCTGCAATCCGTAATTGAGTTTTACCTAGGTTAGCCAGGTATTCTCCCAGTCCATTCTTGAGCACAGCAGGTGGGTAAGCGCTAGGTGCAGCAAGGTCGGCTGAATACTGGGTAAGCATGACAAAGCCAGCTAGCTCTCTAACTACCTCTCGCTCAAAGCCTGAAAATTCTTTATCTACGAACACTTGAGTGAGTTGGCGAGCGCGGTCTGCACGAAAGTTCATAAAGATGACCGCATCACCCTCTTCAATAAATGCAGGATTGTTACTTTCATCAACAATAGCTGTTGCTTTGACAAATTCGTCATTTTCATCACGCTCGTAAGCGGCTTTAAGCCCTGCAACCGCTGTGTTAGCAGTGAACTTAGCTTTACCTTGGGTAAGTAAGTCATAGGCTGTTTGAACACGATCCCAGCGCTTATCACGATCCATGGCAAAGTAGCGACCAATAATGCTGGCGATACGACCTACACCAAGGTCTTTTAGCTTGGCATCCATTGCAGCAAGCGAGTTTTCAGCACTTCTGGGTGGCGTATCACGACCATCTAGAAAGGCATGTACATAGACTTTTGTTGCACCTTGTTTAACGGCAAGATCAACCATGGCATGTAAGTGAGACTCATGACTATGGACACCACCAGGAGACATCAGGCCCATAATATGTACGGCTTTATTAGCTTGAACAGCAGCTTGTACAGGCTTGACTAAGACTTGGTTAGTATAGAAGTCACCATCCTCAATAGCTTTGCTGATACGGGTGAGTTCTTGGTAAACAACACGCCCTGCACCGAGGTTCATGTGTCCCACTTCTGAGTTACCCATTTGGCCATGAGGTAGACCCACATCATTCCCTGATCCAGAAACGAGTGCATGAGGGTTATTTGCCCAGAGTTTATCCCAAACGGGTTTGTTGGCTCCAGCAATGGCATTTGCTTCGCTTTCTTCACGATAACCAAAACCATCCAAAATGATGAGAGCTGTAGTACAACGTTTGTCAGTCATAGGATTCCACTACTTATGTGAAGGGTAAGTGAACGAGAAATACTAACGATTCCTGAAGTGAATAGCTATTGATACTGGCTACTAAGTATACATCACTAAGCAAACAATTGTGCTGCATCAATTATGTGTTTTGCCTTAGTGTTGAGTGCCGATTTGATTCATTCAAAGCATGTTTAAAAGACAATGGGTGTTTAGCCAGGAAATGTAACACGCTATACTTGCTAGCTTGATTAATATCGGGTTGGTAAGTTAGATGGAACACCTAATCGTATTTGTCAGTAATCACCCAGTGTTGGTTACTTCATTTGTTGTGTTGTTATTGCTCCTGCTATTTACTGAGAGCCGAAAAGCAGGCAAGACAGTGACGACCCAACAGGCGACACAGTTGATTAATCAGCAGCAAGCAAAAGTGGTTGATGTAAGAGAGCGAAAAGAGTTTTCAGAAGGACATATTGTGGATGCGATCAATATTCCTCTCAATAAGCTGACAGAGCACATGTCAGAGTTGGAAAAGTTCAAAGACACTCCCATTATTATTGTTGATAATATGGGACAGCATGCAAGCTCTGCAGGTAAAGCCCTGAGCAAAGCGGGCTATACGCATGTGGTTCGATTACAGGGTGGAATTTCTGGCTGGCGGGGAGAGAATCTTCCGTTAGTGAAGTCCTAGTGCAGGGATTGTCGATGAGTAAAGTTGTAATTTATTCTTCTGCCTATTGCCCTTTTTGTATACGTGCGCTAAGACTGCTTGATGCAAAAGCGGTGGACTATCAGTTGATTTCTGTAGATGGTCAACCTAATGTCAGGCGCGAAATGACTGAAAAAGCTGGTCGTACTTCAGTCCCGCAAATCTGGATTGGCACTACTCATGTTGGAGGGTGCGATGATTTGTATGCGCTTGAAGCCAAGGGAGAGCTTGATCGTTTGCTAAGTCAAGCGCAGTAACTGAGTACATTACATTTTAATGAGTAAACTAAACAAGAAAGGAAAGCTCGATGGCTGAAAATCAAAATAATCAGGCGCAACCTCAATTTGCTTTACAACGTATTTATGTAAAGGACTTATCATTTGAATCACCTAAGGCGCCTGATGTATTTACCAAAGAGTGGAAGCCACAGGTAAACTTGGACCTTAATACACAGAATAAGCAGTTGGAAGATAATGTTTATGAAGTTGTATTGACACTAACGGTAACAGTGACCTCTGATGAAGAAACTGCATTTGTTGTAGAAATCCAACAAGCGGGTGTATTCTTGATTCGCGGCTTAGAAGATGAGTCTTTACATCAAACACTAGGCGCATTCTGCCCAAATATCCTGTTTCCATATGCCCGTGAAGCGGTTGATAACCTTGTACTACGTGGTAGCTTCCCTCCTATTATGCTTGCACCCGTAAACTTTGATGCACTTTATATGCAAGCTTTAGAGCAAAGAAAAGCAGAAGCCCAGCAGTCTACTGAAACTATTCAGTAATCATCACTGTAACACGTCAAATATACCCAAAACGAAGGGGTTTTAGGGGTGGCTGTCAAGCGATGAAGCCCCCGGAGCTTATATTAATAAGTGACTGGGGTGGCAGTTAAATGCTCCTGCATAAACTGCATTCCCACCGTCCTTGGAGGTCAAGAGTGCTGACAACAAACCCTAAAAATGATTCGTGAAGGGTATAACCACATTTAAAAAAAGCTCAGTGTACTTGTGCAATGCAAGTACTGAGCTGAAGTATAAGCGTCGTGAACTTGATGTGTTACACCCCTTATATTTAATGTCTGTGATTTAGTAAAACACTCTTTACTGAAATTTTCCTACCTCTCTATCCTCTCTGTCCGTAAAAAGCTGTCTCTGAAGATATACGTATAAAATACTTAATACCTAAGTCGAATAGTCAACATGCCGTAGAGAAATATATAATGTTCTGTGAAAAGGCAGGCATAATAAAAATCTAAATTAGCTTTTTCTAGGGAGGAGGAATGAGTAATGATTATGGCTATGATATCAAACTAATAAATGTCAATAAGATCATAGCTACTGAACATCACTGCAAAGAACATGCGTATAAATTATCTCAAATCATTAAAGTAGAAAGTGTCTGGACTGACCCTCTGATTATTGAAAAAAATAAATTTTTTGTCATGGATGGTCACCATCGTTTGGCTGCAGCACAGTTGCTGGGTTTTTCTTATATTCCATGTATTTTACTTGAATATAGTGACACTCGTTTAAGCGTTTCAAGTTGGCGACCCGAGTTTGAGATTACAGAGTCACTTATTAATCAGTATGTACAAAAGCAAGCACTTTTGCCTTATAAAACAACGAGACATACGCTCAATCCAAAGCCAAAAAAAATAAAAATTACAATAAATGAGTTAACTCAAAATGAATCAACCTGTAGTTACGCTTTTTGATAATAAAGTAACAGAAATATACCATTCGCCGATAGACTATAGGCCCAGTAATGTATTTTTTTGTTTAGATAATATTATTCGCAGCAATGTCTATATGAAGTATGAGGCAGGGAACTTTGCCGGATCGATAAAGATAAAGCCTGCCCTCAGGATGATAGAAGCTCTAGAAAAAGAAAATAAAATTAATCGTGATACAGTGATTGTTGAATCTTCATCAGGTAATTTAGGAATAGCCTTGAGCTTAATTGCAGCGTCAAAAGGCTATAAATTCCTATGTGTCACTGATGCAATGGCTTCTCAGCAAAGTATTAACCTTATGAAGAGCTATGGAGCGGAAGTCGTTGTTATTACTGAGCGTGATGAAAATGGTGGGTATTTAAAAAAACGCTTGGAGTACATCAACCACTACTTACAAAATAACCGGAATTGTATTTGGTTAAATCAATATGCTAACCCCAACAACTATCTTGCACACTATTACTCAACAGCAAAAGAGCTGCTAGATAGCTTTTATCATATTGACTATCTATTTGTCGGCGCAGGAACAACAGGCACATTAATGGGGTGCATTAACTATTTTGAAGAATTTTCCCCTAAAACAACGATTATTGCGGTAGACAATAAAGGCTCCGTTACTTTTGGTTTAGCACCGGGCAAACGTAATATTCCTGGTCTAGGGACCAGTCGAGCACCAGAAATTCTACAGGCTGATAAAGTGAGTAATTTGGAGGTTGTCAGCGATCAAGAAACAATCGCCATGTGTAGGGAAATGGTTAAACGAGGTTATCTGGTGGGTGGCTCCACAGGAACTGTTCTGGCAGCAATTAAACGTTGGAATGATGTTATAGAACCCCATGAAACCGTTGTGATGATTGCGCCTGATAGTGGAGAAAAGTATATCGATACGATTTATAACGACGAGTGGTGTCAGCATATTGCGGGATAGCGTAGGCCACCACTAAAAATACAATTTTTACAGCAAATAAAGCGACTTTCTTTAAAAGAGTTAAATATGAAAATGGTTCCAAAGTTCCGTGTAATATCTGGTGAAACAGTTAATGATTTACTCTCACAAAACTATGAAACCTTATCCAATATTGTTGAAAAAACATACTTAGATCATGGGCAAGGATTAACAATTAATCCTGATAGTTATTTTTTACGGTTTAAGCACAAGCCGAATGCGAGAATTATTGCTTTGCCAAGTTACATTGACCCAATCAATGTCAGCGGTATTAAATGGATTTCCAGTTTTCCAGATAATATTCAAGAGGGCATTCCTCGGGCATCTGCTGTACTGATTCTCAATGACGGTAATACAGGATATCCTTTAGCCTGCATGGAAGCCAGCATAATCAGTGCAATGCGTACTGCTGTTTCGGCGGTTATTGGTGCTTACCATCTGAGAAATAAGAATGACAAGGTAGGTACCCTGGGAATTGTGGGCAATGGGCTTATTGCAAAATATGTAGTGGCTTTTTTGCAGGGGTTACAGTGGGATATTGGTCAAATTAATGTTTATGACCAAAATAAAGAGTACAGTGCTCAGTTTGCAGAATCTATTGGTAATAAAACAGGTTATGTCTTTAATGTCAGTCATAGTTTAGATGAGTGTTTACAAAACTCAGAGATGATATTACTGACAACAACTGCAGCTCAACCATATATTAATGATTTGAGCGTGTTTGAGCATAATCCACTGATTCTTAATATATCTCTTAGAGACCTGGGAGAGGAGGTTATTCTCGGATCATATAATGTGCTAGACGATATTGATCATTGCTTGAAAGCAAATACATCACCACACTTGGCTGAAATAAAAGTAGGCCATAGAGAATTTATTGATGCTACTTTGCCTGAGATATTAAGTGGTTCTAAAAAAATACCAGATAACAACAAGCCTATCGTTTTTTCACCCTTTGGTCTTGGTGTCTTGGATCTGGCATTAGGACACTACATTTATCAACAGGCTATTGAGCAAGGCTCTAGCATCGAAATAGATAACTTTTTTTATGATCTGAGCAGAAATTAACGTTAGGGATAAGTTATGTTAAAACAAGAAACTATTGGACATAGTCGATTTCCTCATGAGCAATACTGGCCACCTGTAAATGCAGCCAATGAATTTAGTTTAACGCTAAATGAGTTGTTAGCTCTTAATATGGGAGAACTTACTGATAAGTTGCAAGAGATCATTTCCGCAACCCATAATGAAGAGCTTGTCAATAAATACTTGGCAGAGATTTATTCATTGTACTATGGCTATAAAGACGCACCAAGAATAGACTTTTGGGAAAAGCCTGAGATTTTTTCTCGTATTGAGTTTATTAAGCTAACGTTAGAAGATTTTTTTATTAATACGTTACTAAAATCTAGGTATGAACTCCCTGAAATCAGTAGTGCTGCCCAAGTGGGCGACTACCTTAGATTTTTTGTCGAACATAACTACGGTGTTAGTCATGCATTCTTTGACTTTGTTGCTGATGAGATGTCAGAACAGCAAATGAAAGAGTTTTTACTACTGGAAGTTATTCGAAATGAAATAGTTGATGATGAAGTTGCTTTAATGGTTCCAGGGTTACAATACTCAATGAAGCAGGTAGTAGTGTCTAATTTATGGGATGAGTGTGGAAATGGGGCTATTGATAATTTCCATACTAATTGGCTAAGACGTTTACTGACAGCCCATGATGAGTGGTCAAATATTTTAACGTATCGGGCAGAACAAAAACCTTGGTTTGCATCGATTTCATCAAATTCGTTTAATGCGGTGTTAACGACGCGTTTTAAATGCCACCGGGCTTATGGTCATTTTATGACAACAGAAGCGTGGGTAGCTCCTCACTTTAAAAAGATACTTCAGGGAATGGATCGTCTTGGTATTACTGATCAGAATGTACGGGTATATTTTGACGCCCATATGAGAATTGATCCACACCATGCTGAAGAAATGATTGAGGGGCTATTAAAAAATACGCCAGAATTAGCACAGGTAGTGTTGTATGATATTATCAAAGGAGCCCACCAGGCTGCGATGGCTGGTGAGATGATGTATGACAAATTATTAGAATACTTTCGAGGGAATGGACATTGAACAGTATCTACTTCTTACTAGCCGCATTGCCGGTGCTGTCGTCGATTACTGTAATTCTTTGTGGAAAAGGAGCCCTAAACGGGGCTCTTGTTGGTTTAGTCACAGCTATTTTAGTTTCTTTGTTGATACCAGAGTTTGCGATTGACTCTGCCCAATATAATGCAGGTATTGGGACGGTTTTGATTTTAGGTCTTAGTGTTGCGTTGGTTATTATACCAGGACAACTTCTAAATCGAGTTCTTCAGCAGCAAAATATTATTAAAGCGTTAGCACACTATATCGACTGTGTACAATTACCTAAATTACATAAAGCGTTGTTGTTGTTATTGGGAGTAGCGCCCGCTGTCGAATCTCTTACAGGATTTGGTGTTTCACTTTTTTTATCTGTGCCGATTATTTTCCAGCTTTATCAGGGAAAAGCTGCATATCGAACAGCCATGTTAACCATGAATATTATGCCGTGGGGAACACTGGGGCTTGCGACAGTCGTTGGTGCTGGAATTGCGGGTTTGTCTATTCAGCAGTTAGGAATTTATTCTAGCATAACCAGCATGGCCGTATTTCCAACATTAGGTATTGCCTGTTTATTTGCATTAGGGGGCTGGCAGGCATTTCGCCAGTATGCTTGGCTGGCTATTTTGCTGGGATTGGTTTTTTCTAGTCTTTTGTATGTTAATAATCGCTGGTTATGGGTCGAAACAGCAGGTATTTTTTCGGGGCTAGGTACGCTCGTTGTTGGTGTTATTTTAACGAAAGCTCGGTTTGAAAAACAAGAGTTTGCTGGTGTACCTCTTATAAGAGCATTAATACCTTATGGTCTTTTGTTAATGCTTGTGGCTTTACCGCGATTAATTCCTGGCGTTTGGGACTGGTTAAGTAACCTTTTAATTTTAGAAACTGAACATATCCGGTTTACCCCTTTTACCAGCCCTGGTTTTGCTTTATGTATTACTGCGATAGTTATTGCACTATCACAGCGAACTAAAGTATCTATTAAATCAATATTACCCACGGTTGCACGACCAATAGTGTCTATTATTGCTTTTGTTGCTATGGCTCAAATTATGCGTGAAAGCAATATGCTGAGCTATGTTGGTAGTACACTGGTAGGTGCAAATCAAACCCTTAATGTCGTACTTTCCTCTTTTTTAGGAGGCGTCAGTGGCTTTGTCACAGGCTCAAATGTAGGTGGCAACGCATTAATGATGCCACTGCAGCAAACGCTTTCATCTGGAGCCGATACCCAATTGACTATATTGGCGGCTATTCAAAATAGTGCAGCAGGGCATTTAGTCTTTGCTTCAATTCCCATGATTTTATTAATGACAACCATTGCAAAGGATTTATCTGGTCCTCAGGAAGTACCAGTAGCTTCATTGCTTAAGTTTGGTTTAGGTATGTCTGTGTTAATTGTGAGTGTGATTGGTGTAATGGGAATAGTTTTGGCGACTGTTGCGTAGATTTTATTAGTAAATAAGAATGTTATTTAATCCCCCAGTTGGGGGATTTTTTTGTGCTTTTCTAGCTTTTAAATGCCTTCTTTATAATCCAATTGTCGCCAGCTTTCGTAAACCATAATGGCTACTGTATTTGAAAGGTTTAAACTGCGGCTTTTTTCTCGCATTGGAATACGGATAATTTGCTCTTCGGGGAGTGATTCTAAAATGGAGGCAGGTAAACCACGGGTTTCTGGTCCAAATACTAAGGCATCACCCTCTTGGTAACAGGGATCAGCATGATAGCGCTTACCTTTTGTGCTGATGGCATACACATTTTTAGGCTTAACCTGCTTAAGAAAAGCAGAAAAGTCATCATGTAACTGTACGCGCGTAAATTCATGATAATCCAATCCAGCACGTCGCATACGTTTGTCATCAAAATCAAAGCCTAATGGTTTGATTAAGTGCAAATGAAACCCCGTATTGGCACAAAGCCGAATAACATTCCCAGTGTTGGGTGGAATTTCAGGTTCAAACAGTACAATGTGTAGCATACTTGGTTCAACTTATTGGTAATACAGGCTAAATTGGCCTAAGCAAGTATATAGAAGGTCTCTAAAAATGCACTATCTGTTGCTATATCCTTCGCTGTGGTTATCGCTAGCCAGAGCGGCTGAAATTTTTATACACAGGTTACTGTGTTTGGAAGGTCAGCTGGCTATTCCTTCATCTTCTTCATCGTCATTATACATACCTAACTCTTTTATCTTTCGTGTCAGTGTATTGCGCCCCCAGCCCAGCAAGTTGGCTGCATCCCGCTTGCGTCCACCAGTGTGCTTCAAAGCGACTTCAATCATGATGCGTTCAAAAGTCGGCACTGCAGTTTCTAGAATATTTTTATGCCCTTTGCGTAACTCCTTATTGGCCCATTGCTGTAAGGCTTGCTCCCAATCTAGTGAAGGGGTGAGTTGCTCACTCTGTTGCAAAAGCTCTTGCGGGAGATCTGGAATATGAACTTCGCGGCCTGAAGCCATGACTGTCAACCAGCGACAAATATTTTCCAGCTGGCGGACATTGCCGGGCCAGTCAAACTGACTCAGGAAGTTAGCCGTTTCTGGGAGAAGAATTTTAGGTTCAACGTCAAGTTCATGGGCTGCACGTGACAGGAAGTGGTTGGCTAACAAAGGGATATCTTCCCGGCGATCACTGAGCTTGGGGATGTGAATACGAATAACATTTAAACGATGAAATAAGTCTTCGCGAAATAAACCCTTAGTGACGAGTTTTTCTAAGTTTTGGTGAGTCGCTGCGATAATTCGAACATCTACTCTTATCGGCGTGTGGCCGCCAACGCGATAAAATTCACTGTCGGCTAGCACTCTCAGTAGGCGGGTTTGCGTTTCTGCAGGCATATCGCCAATTTCATCTAAAAATAGTGTGCCTCCATTGGCTTGTTCAAAACGACCTTGCCGTTGTTGGGTTGCACCTGTAAAAGCCCCTTTTTCATGACCGAATAACTCTGAGTCCATCAAGTCCTTGGGAATTGCTGCCATATTCAGTGCGATAAAGGGATGTTGTGTTCTAGGACTGTGGCGGTGTAGGGCTTGGGCAACCAGTTCTTTCCCGGTGCCCGACTCCCCGTTGATTAATACGGTGATATTTGATTTTGATAAACGTCCAATTGCCCGAAACACCTCCTGCATGGCAGGTGCTTCACCAATAATCTCAGGTGTAACAGGTACCTGCTCTGGTGTTATGTTCGGCTGTTGCTCATGGGCATGGGCTACAGCTCGCTTTACCAAGTTAACCGCTTCATCCACATCAAAGGGTTTGGGTAAGTACTCAAAGGCTCCTCCCTGATAGGAGGCAACAGCACTTTCTAAATCTGAGTGAGCGGTCATGATAATGATAGGAATATGAGGAAATTGACCGCTGACGTTGTTTAGAAATTCAAGTCCATCTGTACCGGGCATACGGATATCACTAATGATAACTTGAGGCTGATGGCGTCGGAGTTGAGCCAGTGCGGCATCAGCAGATGAAAAGCTGCTCACAATATAGGTTTCCCGTTGTAAAGCTTTTTCCAACACCCAACGGATAGAGCGGTCGTCATCAATTATCCAGACGTGATCATTTGTGTTCATGGGCCGATCCTTGATGATGCTCAAAAGGTAAATAAATCGTAAAGGTTGTGTTGCCTGGCTCGCTGTTGCAACGTATAAGCCCTTTGTGCTGGCTGACAATAGCCTGGGCAATACTCAACCCAAGTCCAGTGCCGTCAGCTTTACCACTGACCATTGGGTAAAAAATGGTATCAATGAGAGAGGCTGGTATGCCTGGACCATTATCATGAATGTCAATCTGGCAAACTAAACGATGACAGATACTGGCAATAGTGAATTGGCGAACAATACGGCTGCGTACAATCAGTGTGCGAGGCTGTGATTGTTGACTGGTTTGAAGTGCCTGCAACGCATTATGCATGATATTGAGGACAGCCTGGATAAGCTGTTGTGCATCCCCAGGAAGCTCAGGAATACTGGGGTCATAGTCGCGAATAACATCAATACACCCTGATGCTTCTGCGCTGATTAGATTGCAAACATGTTCCAGCACAAGGTGGATATTGATGGGATTCATTTGCGGAGGGCGCATGGGACCTAGCATCCGGTCTACAAGATCCCTTAAGCGGTCTGCTTCTTCAATAATAACCTGAATATATTCTTGCAAATCAGCGCTCGGCAGCTCTCTGGAGAGGAGTTGAGCTGCACCTCTAATGCCACCAAGGGGATTTTTTATCTCATGAGCTAAACCACGAACTAAAAGCTTTGAGCTTTCTTGCTTGGCGAGAATGGATTCCTCTTTGGAGATACGCAGTAAGCGGTCTTTAGGAAATAGCTCAACAAGCAGTGTACTGGTATCCGTCAAGGCACTAGGGTCAGTGATGGGGGTAATGGTGTAGTCCAGAATCAGCTGTTGTCCATTAAAGAGTGTGAGTTTGGCCTCTCGTTTGGTGAGTGGGTGAGCGCTGCTTAAGGTTTGTAGAAGATTCGCTTGAAACTCATCAGCATTTCGGAACAGATCTTCTAAAGCTTTATGCTGAATACGTTGCCCACTGACCGCTAACAGCACTTCTGCGGCATGGTTGATGTAACTGAGTTGTAATTGGTGGTCAATTACTACCACTGCAGTCGTTAAATTATTAAGAATTGTTAGGTTATCCAAGGTGATTTGTTGTATTGCTAATAGGTTAATGGGCACTTCATATTTAAAGGTTCAAAGCCAACCAAAATTTGCCCGTTAGTAACGCAAAATTGGGGCCAAAAAGGTTATTAAGAGATAAATACTTATAACAAATTTTATTTTCTGGTTGCAGTAGTTGGTGAACTTCATGCGTTTCTAAGTACTAAGTGGTTTAGCAGCAATGATACGCAGTTGTAATGATAAGCTGATTGGACAAAGGCAGGCTGTCAGTGCTGAAATCATCCTTGCACTATTTTAGTGCAAGGATGCATTTTTGCGAATGGTTTCGATAGATTATCTTGCTTGATATTAGCTACCACTATTATTGCTGGGGGCTGGGGCCGGAGTTGGGGTGGGCTTAGGTTTATTTTGGGGGTGGTTAGGGTTTTGAATGCTTGTGCGCTTAACATGTACTGTGGTGCTGGCAGATTGAATCTCATTACCTTTGCTATCAAAAAGCTTTACTTCAATAGTATGCGTTCCTCTTTCAACATTACTTATTGAAAAGCTGAGTAGTTTTTGTTTTGCGCCCTTGGATGCGCCATCCAGAAAAACCTGTGCCTTATGACCCCGCTTGAGGCGAGGAGAGGTTTTTGCTGTTACTTTGAAATTGCCCGGGTCACGGATGGTTTCATTATTTTTAGGTGAAGTAATGGTAAATGAGTCATAGGTAAAGCTTTCGCTGTCATCTTGTGATGTATCTTTTGAGCTTGCAGCTGGTTTGGGGAGAGAGATAGTTGTTACAGGCTTGACGTCAATTTTTTCAGGGTTTTTGGTTTTAGGCTCATCCGTAAAAATAATATTGCCTTGTTCATCAGTTTCTTTATAAATCTTGTCTGCACCTGTCAGTAACAAGAGGCAACAGCTTAGAAAAGCGATTGTTTGTAGCCCTTTGCTCACCACTTTATTTATGTTGTACATAAGCGTTCTGTCCTAGATGGGGATTTACCAGTAATTATAACGATGAACCATATCAAGGACGTGTCAAGGAAGAAGAGGAGAGCTGAACAGAAGATAAGCTGTATCGTATAAAAAGGGCTACATGATAGTAGCCCTTTTGCAGCATTGTTTCTAAAAGCTGAATTACACGCTGTAGTACATATCAAACTCAAGAGGGTGAGTGGTTTGAGCTAAACGCTCACACTCAGACCGTTTAAGGTCAATGTAGCCATCAATCAGGTCATCACTGAACACACCACCTTCTTTTAGGAACTCACGGTCTCTGTCTAAAGCAATCAATGCTTCTTCAAGACTTGTTGCAACGGTTGGGTATTCTGCCGCCTCTTCTGGAGGTAAATCATACAAGTCTTTATCTGCAGCATCCCCAGGGTGAATTTTGTTACGGATACCATCAAGACCAGCCATTAGCATTGCAGAGAATGCTAAATATGGGTTTGCAGCAGGATCAGGAAAACGAATTTCAACACGGCGTGCTTTTGGACTATTCACGTAAGGAATACGGATAGAAGCAGAGCGGTTACGTGCAGAGTAGGCAAGCATAACAGGCGCTTCAAATCCTGGTACTAAGCGCTTATAGGAGTTAGTAGCAGGGTTAGTGAAAGCATTGAGTGCTTTCGCATGCTTGATAATGCCGCCAATGTAGTAAAGGGCTGTTTCAGAAAGGCCAGCATAGCCATCTCCTGCAAAAATATTTTCGCCTTGCTTGGAGATTGATTGGTGACAGTGCATGCCACTACCATTATCGCCTACTAATGGTTTCGGCATAAAAGTAGCGGTTTTACCATAGGCATGCGCAACATTATGTACGCAATATTTGAGGATTTGCACTTCGTCAGCTTTGCGTACCAGTGTATTAAATTTAACGCCTATTTCATTTTGGCCTGCAGTACCTACTTCGTGGTGATGAACTTCAACGGCAAGTCCCATTGCTTCCATTGCAGAACACATGGCTGTCCGTAGGTCATGACAAGAGTCAACCGGTGGTACAGGGAAATAACCACCTTTTACTTTGGGACGGTGACCAATATTACCGCCTTCAAAGACTTCAGATGACGCCCAGTGTGCTTCTTCTGAGTTGATGTGGTAGTTACAGCCAGAGATATCGACTTTCCATTTCACATCATCAAACACAAAAAACTCAGGCTCTGGGCCAAAGAATGCTGTGTCACCAATGCCGGTAGACTTCAGATACTCTTCGGCACGCTTGGCAACAGAGCGCGGGTCACGATTGTAACCTTGCATGGTGGCTGGCTCGATGATGTCGCAGCGAACGATTAAGGTTGTTTCATCAGTGAAAGGGTCAAGTACAGAACTGCTGTCATCAGGCAACAGAATCATGTCTGATTCATTGATTCCCTTCCAGCCAGCAATGGATGATCCATCAAACATCTTACCTGATTCAAAGAACTCATCATCAATTTCACTCACAGGCATTGAGACGTGTTGCTCTTTACCATGTGTATCGGTAAAGCGAAGATCTATCCACTTAACTTCGTGTTCCTTGATAAGGTTCAGCGTATGCTCTGACATTGCAATTCCTCCAGAGGGGTATACCCAGCGGGACACTGCTATTGTTATTTTGCAGAGTTGCCCGTAATGATTTTGGCTACTCAGTTTAAGTAAAACGCGAACAGCCCCCATAAAAAGATGTTTACCTTGACAGCAATTAGTGTGCCATTCAGATAAACACCCTTATTTGGTGAGTAAATGCACCAGAATTGGGGGTGAGTCGATTCACTATATGCACAAACTTAGTGCAATATATTGATTTATGCACTTAAAAAGTGCTTTTTTAAACCAATTGGCTATTTAATGATTCACGGATGATCCATTCCTTGGCCGAGAGTGAGCGTTATCAGAGCACTCAATGCTCGAACATACAATGAGTAGCATGTGTCTTCGGTGTTAATGAAAAAATACAAGATAGATTAACGGTGCTGATAATAGCCAGATTTTGTATAATGTTTTGCTACATTTTTATTGACCATCCATGAATTTTGCCCATGAATTTTGTTGTAAAGATCTTTCCAGAGATAACCATTAAAAGTAAGCCGGTTCGGCAGCGCTTTGTTAAGCAGCTAAGACGTAATATCCGAACCTTATTACGGCCTATTGATCCTGGTATCGATGTGACGGGTACATGGGACAAAATCATTATATCTACTGAACAGCAAGACAAGCAGGTATGTCGACAAATTAGAGAGCAGCTCCAACATACCCCCGGCATTTGTCATATTTTGGAAGTCGTTGATTTTCCTTTGGTTGATCTAGATGACATTACTGAAAAAGCTTTTCAAGTAATGGGTGAAGCCATACGAGGCAAAACATTCTGCGTTCGTTGCCAGCGTAATGGACATCATGAATTTTCATCAATTGAGGTCGAGCGTTATGTCGGTGGTGGGCTATTGCAGCGTGTGCAAGATTGCTCTGTTAAACTCAAAAACCCTGACGTTACTGTACGTATCGAAATTCATCATAAACAGCTGTATATCGTTCGTGAAAGGCACCTTGGCATTGGTGGCTACCCATTAGGTACGCAGGATGCTGTCTTGTCTCTGATTTCAGGTGGGTTTGATTCAACCGTTTCTAGCTTTTTGACAATGAAGCGAGGTGTCCTCACCCACTTTTGCTTCTTTAATTTAGGCGGTCATGCTCACGAAATAGGCGTTAAGGAAGTTGCTTATTATCTTTGGAGCAAATATGGTGCATCCCACCGTGTGAAATTTATTACCGTGCCTTTTGAGGGGGTGGTGGAAGAAATACTCACCAAAGTAGATAACTCCTACATGGGCGTTTTGCTCAAGCGAATGATGTTGCGTGCTGCTGATAAAGTCGCTGAGAATCTGGATGTTCATGCACTGGTAACAGGGGAGGCTATTTCTCAAGTCTCCAGTCAAACCTTACCTAATCTGGGGGTTATTAATCAGGCTACGGATCGGCTGGTGCTGAGACCTTTGATTACAATGGATAAGCAGGACATCATTGATACTGCCGCCAGAATAGGTACAGAAGAGTTTGCGAAGCATATGCCTGAGTACTGTGGAGTGATTTCGGTTAACCCTACAACTCGGGCTAAACCCGAAAAAGTTTCAAGAGAAGAGCAGGTATTTGATTTTGCTGTGCTTGAGCAGGCAATTAATAGTGCAAGTGCGGTGAATATTCATGAAGTCATGCAGGATGACCGGCAGATTCATGAAGTGCAAATTGATGAAGTGCTACCTGAGCAGGCTATCGTGATAGATATTCGCCACCCTGATGAAGAGGAAAATAAACCGCTTGAACTGGATCATGAAGTGAAAACGGTACCTTTTTATCAGCTGAGTCGTGTATTTGCAGAGCTGGATCGTAATCAGCACTATTATCTCTACTGTGAAAAAGGGGTTATGAGCCAATTACATGCACTGCATTTGCTCGATGAGGGCTATAAAAATGTTAAAGTGTATCGTCCTGCTAAATAACTCACGCTGTTTGTCAAATATGCCCACTACGATGGGCATTATTATAAATTTTTAATGCTTTTTAGTTGAAGGTGACATATCTGCGGTTAAGATATGGCACATTTTATTTGCCGGTTGAAATGTCACATATTCTTTCATCAGAAGGGAGTGTGAAGGGTAAAAACGTATCGCTACTTAGTCGTTATGTTAGTAATGAGCTTATACTTTACGCAGAACTCTTGGGTATAAAGCTAAGCGTTTGTCTGTTGGTTTGTTCATTGCAGTCCAGTAAGACCGGGTAATCCTTATTGAGGCACTGTCTTGTGATTGAGAAGTTACGGAATATAGCCATTATTGCGCATGTTGACCATGGTAAAACTACGCTGGTGGATAGATTGTTGCAGCAGTCTGGTACGCTGCAGCGCAAAGATATGGGTACAGAGCGGATCATGGATTCCAATGATCAGGAAAAAGAGCGTGGAATCACTATCTTAGCCAAAAATACCGCGATAGAGTGGCAAGATCACCATATCAATATTGTAGATACACCAGGACACGCTGACTTTGGTGGTGAGGTAGAGCGTGTACTATCCATGGTGGACTCTGTACTCTTACTGGTTGACGCGGTTGATGGCCCGATGCCTCAAACACGCTTTGTTACACAAAAAGCATTTGAGCAAGGATTACATCCTATTGTGGTGGTAAATAAAGTCGATCGTCCAGGTGCTCGTCCTGAGTGGGTAGTGGGTGAAGTACTGGACTTGTTTGACCGCCTGGGGGCTACTGAAGAGCAGCTGGACTTTCCTGTAATGTATGCCTCTGCCATTCAAGGAAAAGCAGGCTTAGAGCCTGACCAGCTGGCTGATGATATGACACCACTGTTTGAGATGATCGTAAACAATGTGCCTACACCGGATGTTAATGTGGAGGGTCCCTTCCAAATGCAGATTTCTGCGTTGGACTATAACAGCTATGTAGGTGTTATTGGGATTGGTCGAATTACCCGCGGTAAATTAACGCCTAATATGCCTGTCAAACTGGTTTCCAGTGAAGGTCAGCAGCGTAATGCCAAGGTATTGAATGTAATGGGATATCTTGGTTTGGAACGTGTTGATACAGCTGAAGCATCTGCAGGTGATATTGTCTGTATTACCGGTATTGATGGCTTGAATATCTCTGATACGCTCTGTCATCCTGACCACCCTGAAGCGTTACCAGCGTTAACAGTAGATGAGCCTACTGTGAGCATGACCTTTCAAGTCAATGACTCGCCTTTTGCGGGGCGTGATGGTAAATACGTCACCAGCCGTAATATCAAAGAGCGTTTAGAGCGAGAGTTAATCCATAACGTTGCACTGCGTGTTGAGCAAGGCGATAGCGCTGATAAGTTTATCGTTTCTGGACGGGGGGAGTTGCACCTATCTGTGTTGATTGAAACGATGCGCCGTGAAGGTTATGAAATTGGTGTCTCTCGTCCAGAGGTTATCACCCGAGAGGTGGATGGTGAGCATCAGGAGCCTTATGAACATGTCATGATTGACATCGAAGAGAATCATCAAGGCGGCATCATGGAAGAGCTGGGTAATCGCAAAGCCGAGCTTAAAAATATGGTTCCTGATGGCCGTGGACGTATTCGGTTAGAGTACATTATGCCTGCGCGAGGCTTAATTGGTTTCCGCTCTCAATTTTTAACCATGACTTCAGGTAGCGGTATTCTGACGCACGTCTTTGATCACTATGGCCCTGTTAAAATCGGAGAAGTGGCGAGCCGGACAAATGGTGCCTTGGTGTCAATGGTATCTGGTAAGGCATTAGGTTATGCCCTTTATAATCTTCAGGATCGTGGTCGTTTATTTATTGGTCCAAATGTTGAAGTGTATGAAGGAATGGTAGTTGGTATCCATAGTCGTGAAAATGATTTGGTGGTTAACCCAACAAAAGCGAAACAACTAACTAATATTCGTGCATCAGGTTCTGATGAGAATATTATTTTAACACCGCCAATTAAACACTCTTTAGAACAAGCACTTGAGTTTATTGAAGATGATGAGCTGGTTGAAGTCACACCAACATCAATTCGAATTCGCAAAAAGTTCTTAAAAGAGAATGATCGGCGGAAGGCGGCGCGTGCTAAAAAATAAAGTACTCACAAAAAATTGAGTATTATATTGAGTTAAAAAAAGCCTGTTGTTATGCAGGCTTTTTTTATGTGAGCCTAAATATGGTGAGTATATTTAAAATGGTATTACTATGGAAGCAATGAGCAAGTATAAGTATTTTTTAATTATTGATTTAGAAGCGACCTGCTGTGATCAAAAAACGATAGCACGAAATCAAATGGAAATTATTGAAGTCGGTGCGGTCCTGACTGAGGCAAAGACACTCGCCATCGTAGACGAATTTCAAACATTTATTCGTCCAGTCAGAAATCCAGCATTAACTCCTTTTTGTACTGAGCTGACAAGTATTACACAAAAGAATGTAGATAATGCTCCAGGTTTTGCTGAAGCAATAGAACATTTAAAACAGTGGTTACAGTCTTATAGTAGCTATATTTTCTGTTCATGGGGTGATTATGATAAAAAACAGTTTGAACAAGACTGTCAATTTCATCAAGTAGCTTATCCTTTAACTAATGGACATATCAATATTAAAAAAGCCTTTTCAGAGGCTCAAGGTCTTAAGCGCAAGTACGGTATGAGTACAGCTTTAAATTTGATTGGTGCTCAGCTTGAAGGTACACACCATCGTGGTATTGATGATGCGAGGAATATGGTTAAACTGATGCCGTTTGTTTTAGGGCGCAAGAAATTAAGTCGTTTATAAACTTGACGAGTTATGGTTGATCATAAAAGCTTGTAGTGAGTGTTATTGGTTATGTGGGTGAACCTTAGGCAAGTGGTTAGTTTATGGAAATTTTTGCTATAGGTGTAATTATAATCGCTGTTATTTTTTTTGTTATTAATCATAAGGTGAAGAAAGTTCAACAGCTAAATTATATTGAGCGCTACCGATTTCAAAATGCGCTTAAAATGAAAGTAAGTAAAAAGTACCCTCAACTGGATAGAGAGCAATTAAAACTCGTTTTTGAAGGGTTGAGGGATTATTTTTGGATGTGCCATAAAGCTAATAGTCAAATGGTTGCCATGCCTTCACAAGTGGTTGATGATGCTTGGCATGAGTTTATTTTATTTACGCGAGCGTACAGTCAATTTTGCAAAATGGCCATTGGTCAGTTTCTTCATCATACCCCAACAGAAGCAATGAAATCTTCAACAGATGCCACTGAAGGTATCAAACGTGCTTGGCGCTTAGCATGCGCAAGAGAGGAAATAAACCCTAAATATCCAGCTCAGTTACCCTTGATCTTTGCTATAGATACCATGCTCGATATTCCTAATGGGTTTAGGTATGTACTGGACTGCAAAGAAAACAAATTTGGTGATGGCTATTGTGCCAGTCACATTGGATGCTCTTCGGGATGTGCTGGAAGTTCTGGTGCATCAAGTTGTAGTTCTGATAGTGGTGGTTCAAATTGTGGAAGTAGTTGTGGTGGTGGCTGTGGAGGAGGTGATTGAGTGTATAGGCGCTTATAAGGTTGACCTACTAAGTTAAGGTAGTAGGTCCTGGAATGAATAAAACACGTTAAGCTTTGATTGGTTAAGGTCCAGGAAATATTGTTGTTACCTGGTTAACTACAGAGTTATATAACATACTTCCTTTTTTTGTTGCTGAACAATTATTGCTGGCAAGGTTACCTAAATCATTTGTGAGTGTAGCTGAGCCTAATATTCTTCCTCCACGAAGAGGTGTTTCTGAGCAACTGGTGTCAGCAATGAGTGCATTACAAAGATCTATCATGGTTTGTTTTGATGCGCAGTGTGCACTATCAAACGCACTGTTGGTATTAGCAACGCAGGGATTATTACAATAAGTATTTTGTATATAAGTCCATGTGGCATCGCTGAAGTTTGTGCAGTTAATATTTGGACAGGCTGCCTGGACATTAAAAGGTAATAAAGATGATAACAAAATTGCTGAAAAAAATTTAAAGTACTGAGTAAAGGGGCGTTTAAGCGTATCCATTATATTAGCCTCCCTGTTAGAGTAATCCTTCTTGGTGCTTATTAGTAATTTATAGTAGTTTAGTAGTTGATATTTTTCTCTTATTGAATATAAACCATGAATGATGATTTAGGGCTAACTTGTGCTATAAAAGTTCATTACAGCGGGAGTCATAAAAAAGCCTACCAATAATTAGGTAGGCTTAAAATATTATATGCTTAAAACGAAGTTTATACTTTTCTTTGTATTATGCGTAAAGCTTCCAGTAGTATTCAATATAATAGTGGCCACCATGACCATAAAAATGACTACGACGGATGCCCGAGGTGGTTGAGCCCCAAACGCCATTAATTGTCCAGCGAGCACCAAAAGAGGGAACAGTACAACTGACTGTTTTGGGGGGGAAGATATCATCATTCCAAGCATCGATAAACCAGTCAACAATTTTGGCAACCGCATAACCTACAGCTGCACCAATGAGGGTGCCTAGTGGACCGAAGCTGGAGCCAATTAAACCACCAACATAGGCAGCAACAGCATCCTTAACTTGAGACTCTACTTTTTCCCATAGTTTTTGTAAGAAAGCGGCTAAACCACCATTATCTTTTTCTGCAAGAATCATCGTAATGTAATAGGATTTTGGCCAGCTGTCACCTTCACGCATACTAAACCAGTGGAAACGCCAATGAGGGTTATACCAACGGCTATCACCGTCATCAAAACCTCCACCAACAAAGTGCTCATTTATTTTTTTGGTATCACCTGTTTCATCTACAGATGTTCCAGCAACAGATACTTCATCGGAACCCCACCACTCTGGATTTGTTTCATCAACACACTTCACACGACGTACATAAAGTGCGAGTTTGTCTGTAACAGCTTGAGGTTCAAAATCATCATGATCAAATTCAGCTTGTAAATCAGTAAATACACGACCACCACCTAACAAGGCATCTGAGGTTAAAATATTATGACTATTTAGGATTTGAGGTTGTGTTGAGCGCATACGTTCTATTTCTGGCTGACTGATATCAGATACAGGGGAAGGCGTCCAAATACCCAGTAGACGAGGATCAATTTTTAGCTTAGGCAGTTTTGTCACTTCATGTTCAACACTTTCCATTGCTTTAACATCTATTGCACCTAGATCACCGTATAATCTAGTTCTAATGGCTTTATCTGCAGTGTAAATGGGCTTTAGATTTCGCCTAATGGTTTCTTTCTTTTCCTTAGAGTACTCGTCAAAGCGTGATTTGAAAATGTCCTCAAAGCTACGTTCTAATGGATGAAAGCTTTCCTCAACGGCAACTTTTTCAGCAGCAATTTTTGCACTATTTATTACACGCTCAACGATTTTTTTTATTTCACTGTTGGCGAGTGTAATGTTGTCGTTAATAATAGGTTCCTGTTTCATGTAGTCCTCACTTTCCTTATGTTAGTAAATTCCCTACAAATCAATTTATAGGGTTATTCTTTCTGATTGATAAAATCAGTTCTGCAAGAGTGCTTGTTAGTGTTTAGGAATGACTTTAGGGTAGGTTAAGTCACAAGATTTATTAGATTTACTGAAACGGTTTGCCTTAGTTTTAGCACTAAAGATGAAAAGTGCAAAAAAAATTATTTTTTTAAATAATTATGAACTGTCAACCCTGCGGCAATGACACAGGCTTGGGAACTTCCTGAGTGGGTATGCCAACGTGTTAAACCCGTTGACTCAATGTTTTCTCCTGGTGCTAAGTAATAATGACTTTCTGCCTGGTAACATTCTGGCAGCGCTTTTCCTTGATTATTACAAGCAGAGATAGCAAAAACCTCTGGAAGTATTGCAGGAAATAAAAGCGTATCACGACCATAGTTGCCCGCTGCTGCAAATATGGGAATATGTTGTTGACTTAATTGTTTAACAATATGTGCTATTGTTGGGTGGTTTCCCATTGAGCCTAACGGCATAATGATAAGTCCAGCATGTTTGGCACACCATGTTAATGCCCTCGATATAGCATTAACTTTTTTTTGTTTGGATAAGTGCTTACCTATGACTTTGGCTATGACTAGAGGGGAGTTGGGTATTAAACCACAAAAACCGGAAACATCACGACCTACTAAAATACCCGCACTATGAGTACCATGTCCTATTTCATCATGACAGTTACCCTGTGGATAAGTGAAGTCTTTTAAGGTGAGCCGACTGTTATTAAAGGCAGGATGGCTTACATTAATACCTGTATCCAGTAAAACAATATGGTGCTTGCTATGCAATCTCTCTTGCTGGTTTGTAGATAGTTTGGGTAATAAACAGTAGTTTTTATTTATTTGCTCATTGATGGGTGGTATGAACATTGGGTATATAGAGTTCATTTAGTACTTACTAAATTAAAATAGATACCCATAACGAAGCTTTTTTAGGAGAGATTACCATAAACCCTAAAAATGATTTGTGAAGGGTATAGATCTTGAGGATTGATATTTAGTCCTTTATTTCCATATAAGATAATAACCATTGGTCGTCAACTTTTTTCCAGCGGCCTTTGACTTGATATATTTTGCCAGACTCAGGTATCCATCCAGCTTGTCCAGTCACTAGAACAGTAGCCTCTGTATCAGCTTCATTAGGGTGTTGCTTATTTATTTCAGTGTCTGATTTTGTAATTAGAATCGTGATATTTTTATGACGAAAAAAATAAAGCGCCATGATGCGTTTTGCCCAGGTTTTATCCTGGTTCTTATTCGTCACAAAGTCATCACTAAGCGTATTAAGGACTAATTTGCTATTCTTGGTTTCCAGTCCCTCTTGTATGCTGTTGATAGCTTCTGCAATAAGTTCTTCATCAGGAGAGGAGTTGCATGCACTTAAAAGAATACTGATGGTTAATGCGAGTAATGCTTTTATTAGTTGCGAAAAAAAGGTACTTTTTCTATTCATAGCGATTTAGTTATACTCAAAGCGAATTTTAGTAGGAGTGTCAGCAAACAACCTGAGGTAAGCGTATATTGAGTGCGTGTGTACCCAAAATGTGGGTATAAATTAGGTTAAACGAGTTTGTGCGTAAGTCCATGTAAATACATGCTTAGCCATTGATTACATTGGCCACATCTTTTCATAAAGACGTTTCGTGAAGGGTATATCATATAGGGGTCAGGCCTGGGTAAAGGAAAAACTATGTATACGCTCTATCCTGCAATTAAGCCTTATGCTCGTCATACATTGCAAGTAGATGAACCACATCAACTCTATCTTGAAGAAAGTGGCAATGCTGATGGTATCCCGGTTTTGTACTTACATGGTGGCCCAGGGGCTGCATGTGATAAACATAGTCGACGTTTTTTTGATCCTCAAACCTACCGCATTATTTTATTTGATCAGCGGGGATGTGGACGATCTACGCCTCATGCTGAGTTGAGAGCAAATAATACACAAGCGTTGATTGAAGATATTGAAGCAATACGAAAGTTTTTAAATATTGACCGGTGGGTGCTTTTTGGAGGTTCCTGGGGTTCTACACTTGGACTACTTTATGCGCAACAGTATCCGTCTAATGTGATGGCAATGGTGTTGCGAGGTGTTTTCTTGTGTCGAGAGACAGATATTCGCTGGCTTTATCAAGAGGGTGCAAACCGTATTTTTCCTGATTACTGGCAGCACTTTGTTGCACCTATTCCTCCTGATGAGCGAGAGAATTTATTAGGTGCTTACTATCGTAAATTAACAGGAAATGATGAGCTAGCCCGTATGTTTGCAGCAAAAGCCTGGTCTGTCTGGGAAGGTCACTGTGCTACGCTACGGCCTAATCAAGAAGTACTTGATTCCTTTTCAGAGCCACATCGAGCAACATCCCTAGCAACCATTGAATGCCATTATTTTACTAATAATGGTTTTCTAGAGCCTGACCAAATCATGCGAGATATTGATAAAATTGCCAATATTCCCGGCATTATTGTACATGGTCGCTATGATATGATTTGTCCGCTGGATAATGCATTGCTTCTACAGGAAGCATGGCCTGCTGCCGAATTACACATTGTGCGTGATGCTGGACACTCTGCGGCTGAGCCGAGTATTGCAGATGCATTAATTCGTGCAACAGATGAAATTGGTAAACGCCTGAAGCATGAGTGGGGTGAAGACTGATTCGTCAGACTCCGTCAGTGGTGACTGTTGAGTATTAGTTTGGGTATATCAATCAACGAAGTAAATTAGTTATGAAAGCATTGTTGCAGCGTGTTTCTCAGGCTCAGGTAGAAGTAAAAAAACAAATTGTTGGTGCTATTGATCATGGGCTTTTAGTGTTATTAGGCGTTGAACCGCAGGACACTTCAGCCGTTGCAGAAAAGCTGGCAGAAAAAGTACTTCATTATCGCTTGTTCAGTGATGATGCAGGGAAAATGAATTTAAATGTTCAGCAAGTCAATGGGGGAATACTCGTTGTTTCGCAATTTACCTTAGTTGCAGATACCAAGAAAGGTTTACGTCCTAGCTTTAGTGCTGGGGCTTCTCCAGAGCATGGTGAAGCAATGTATGATTACTTCGTAAATTATTTGCGCCAGCGTTACCCCCAAATTGCCACTGGTACATATGCTGCTGATATGCAGGTATCACTGACCAATGATGGACCAGTGACATTTATGTTGGAGTTTTAATGTACTAGTGCCTGTTAACAGGCACTAGAAAAAGGCCTGATAATAAGCCCTAAAAAAAGTATTATGTTAGATTAAACATGCGGCCGACCAGTGTTGGAATGGCCGTTTCAACTCTTAAAATACGCTCACCTAACCTAATAGGTTCGAACCCCCTTTCAGCTAACATCTCTACTTCGTACTCAATAAATCCACCTTCAGGGCCAACAGCAACAATGCTGGGCGTGGTCAGGTTGGTTGGTGGTGTAGAGATAGCTGCAGGATGGGCGATATAGCATTGGTTACCTGCACAAAGTGAAGGGAGCTGATCTTCGACAAAAGGCTTAAAGCGCCTTGCGAGAATAACTTCAGGTAAAAGGGTATCTCGTGCTTGCTCTAGGCCTGCATGGAAAAAGGGCGCCATTTTTTCAGGTTTTAGCCATGGGCTTTGCCAGTAGCTTTTTTCAACGCGATAGCTGTTAATGAGTATTATCTTTTTTACTCCCAGTGTGGTTGCTGAAAATAAAATTCGCTTGAGCATTTTGGGACGCGGTAGCCCTAATAATAAGGTTAGAGGCAATGGCGGCGGTGGAGGAGACGTTAATTCAATGGCTAATTCAATTCCCTGATCATTAATTGCTGTGACAGTTCCTTGGCCGACATCTCCTCCCAATAGGCCAACAGTGACCTTATCACCAACCTGTTTGGTCAATATATTTTGAATATGCCATCGTCTTCGATCAGTGATGCGAACATGGCTTACACTGATAAAGTCTTCTTTGAACAGCAATATTAAATTCATTTTTTTATAATTATCATTCGGTGGTTATGTTGTGGCAGATGAACGCTGTGTAATCATTTTCCCAAACAATAGCCCGCTTTCAAATAACAACCACATGGGTATGGCAAGTAAACTTTGTGAAATAATATCTGGTGGTGTCAGTAGCATACCGACCACAAAGCAAATAACAATAATATAAGGGCGTTTTGCTTTTAAACTATCAACAGATGCAATTCCAGACCAAATAAGTAAGACAGTAGCAATAGGTATTTCAAACGCAGTACCAAATGCCAAAAATAGTTTTAGCACAAAATCAAGATACTTGTTGATATCGGTCATAATTGCTACATCGGTAGGGCCTATTTTAGTAAAAAAATCGAATAATAAAGGGAATACAACAAAATACGCAAAGGCCACACCGAGATAAAATAACAGCACACTAGAGGCAAGTAATGGAACGGCTAACCGGCGTTCATGCCGGTATAAGCCTGGAGCAATGAAACTCCATGCTTGATGAAGTATATAAGGGATAGTTAAAAAAATGGATGCAATAATGGTGAGTTTAAAAGGTGCTAATAAAGGAGAGGCTACTTCGGTAGCAATCATTGTGCTGCCTTCTGGAAGAAGCTCCCTTAAAGGCAAAGAAATAAACTCATAAATAACATTAGCAAAGGGTATTAGGATCACAAATGCTACCCCAATTGCCATAAAAACTCTTAATAAGCGATTTCGTAGTTCCGTTAAGTGCTCAATAAAAGGTTGTTCTTTATCTTTGTTATGGATCTCTTCAGTACTTGAGTTTTGCGAGCTCATGGGTTTTCACAACTTATATCGTACGGTTAGGAATCAGATTGATGAGCTGACTTTTCTGCCGGCACTTCGCTTTTGCCTGTTTCAGGTGCAGACTGAGAAACAGTATAAGGTTTAATTGTCGGTGGTGCTTTTGAGTCAGTTGCAGCTGGTTGCACTGATGATGAAGAGGGCTCGGAAAGTGTGGGATGAATAGAGTTATCCAAGCCGTGTTTTACATCCTCAACATTTTCTTGCAAGCTTCGCTGTGCTTGTTTTAACTCATCCATGATCCGCTCATTATGAAGTTGGCGCTTAATTTCATCCGCGCCAATTTCACGCTCGATTTCGGATTTCATTGCTGTAAAACCACGACGAATTCTGCCAACCCAGAGAGTTACAGTACGAATAGCATGGGGGAGTCGCTCAGGACCTAATATGATCAGGCCAATAATGGCAATAAGCAGAAGCTCTGCAAAGCCTATATCAAACACGTTGTATCCTCAAAGTAAAACCCCAAAACTACTGCTTATTTACAGTGTTGTGTTCTTTGGTTGTTTCTTGTTTGGTTTCTGAAGAGGTATTGTCCTGCTGCTGATTTTGTTGCTCTAGCTTTTGAGGTGGAGCATCTTTGTTCGCATCTGAATCAGAATCCATGGCTTTTTTAAAACCCTTGATCGCAGAACCTAGGTCACCCCCTAAGTTGCGTAATCGCTTACCACCAAATAACAGTAAGACAATCACCAGTACAATTAACAGCTGAACCCAACCAATATTACCCATGTGTTACTCCTTTTAACGAATTTCCACAGCAAAAGCGATGCTGTATTATAGGGGATTTAATGGCCCACCACCTAGTATATGAAAGTGCAGATGGAAAACCTCCTGGCCACCGCCTTCACCTGTATTGGTTACCGTTCTAAAGCCATTATCTAGATTTTGCGCTTTGGCAATCATTGGAATGGTTTTGATGAGGTGGGTTAGCAAGTGATCATGTTCAGGTTTTATATCATAAAGGTTACAAATATGTTGGCGAGGGATCACTAATAAATGAGTGGCAGCCTTTGGGTTAATATCCTTAAAGGCAATACAGTGCTCATCTTCATGAACAATGTCTGCTTTAATATCTCCAGCCACAATTTTACAGAATAAACAGTCTGTCATTATTTGTTACCTGTTCGTGAAGCTTTTTCGTCTAAGCCAGAAATTGAAAAACGTCTGGCTAACTCTTGTAATATTTCTTCCGGCTTTATATTCAAGTGAGCCAACATGACAAGCGTGTGAAACCAAAGATCGGCTGTTTCGTAGACAACATCCGCTTTTGACTGGGCTTGTTCTGCATCTTTAGCTGCAATGATAACTTCTGTTGCCTCTTCGCCGACTTTTTCCAATATTTTATTGAGCCCTTTGCCATAAAGACTCGCAACGTAGGAACTATCAGCGCTTGCGTTTTTTCTTTCTTCTAATATGTTGCCTAATGCAATTAGCACATCACTCATAGATTGGACCTTGGTAAACAGGTTTTAGCTGAAAGATATTTCATCATAGGCTCTGATAATTTTTTTTAGCGCCGATAAAGTTTTGTTGGCAAACTATCTACTTTTTCGAGTAGATGACTTCTGGATCTTGTAAAACAGGAGCAACGGTCTGCCACTGAGGTGCTTTTTGGCTGGTGTCTAGCTGACGATAGAAACAGCTTAGCCGGCCAGTATGGCAAGCAATACCTCCTTGTTGAGTCACTTTTAGAATGATAACGTCACTATCACAGTCCAAAAAAATACTATGGACTTGTTGAGTATGGCCAGACTGTTCACCTTTATGCCATAACTTCTGACGTGATCGAGACCAGTAGACAGCCTCACCCATTTCAACTGTTTGCTGGAGGGCCGCTTTGTTCATCCAGGCCATCATGAGAATTTGGTCAGTGCTGGCATCCTGAGCAATGGCAGGTATCAGTCCATTTGCATCCCACTTGATAGTGCTTAACCAATCATCGTGATTTCTATTTGCATTTGTCATGCTGCATTTAGTCCTGCTTAACCAGTAATACTACACCCAGTGCTACAAGTAATAAGTGGGCTTCACTTGCATTTAGTATGACGTTATACCAGTCTGGAATCCACAAACCAATCAGGCCCACTGCCAGGGTAGCACAGCCAACCCACTGTTGAATTCTGCGGCGCTGTCGCTTATGACGTGCTTCTTCAAGCTGCTGCTGGTAATGATGCTGGTGAGAAACATAGCCCTCGACGGCTTTAACCACTGTTTGTGAGAGTAGTGGTGCTTGCTCAAGTAAGTCGGGGGCTTTGGTGTGTAGTGATTTTAGAAGACCCATAGGGCCAATGCGCTTCTTCATCCACTGCTCAAGAAAAGGCTTAGCCGTTGACCATAGGTCCAACTCGGGATAAAGCTGCCGGCCTAGACCTTCGATGTTGAGCAGTGTTTTTTGTAAAAGTACCAGCTGAGGTTGGACCTCCATATTGAAACGGCGAGCCGTCTGGAATAAACGAAGCAACACTTGCCCAAACGAAATATCCTTCAGTGGTTTTTGAAAAACCGGCTCGCATACTGTACGAATAGCGGCTTCTAGCTCATTTACTCGGGTATTTTTGGGTACCCAGCCTGAATCAATATGCAGCTGGGCAACCATACGATAGTCCTGTTTAAAGAAAGCAATCAGGTTGCGAGCCAGATAGCTTTGATCTTCCGGAGTCAGCGAGCCACATATCCCACAATCTATGGCAATGTAACAAGGGTTACTTGGATCTTCTGTGGCAACGAAGATATTTCCTGGGTGCATATCTGCGTGAAAGAAGCTATCTCGAAAGACTTGAGTAAAGAAAATTTCTACACCTCGCTCAGCAAGCTTACGCATATTGGTTCCTTGGGCCAACAAGGCTTCGACATTAGCGACAGGGATTCCATGAATCCGCTCCATCACCATAACTTGAGTCGAAGTAAAGTCCCAATAAACTTGAGGCACATAGAGTTTGTCTGAATCCGCAAAGTTACGGCGAAGCTGGGAAGCATTTGCGGCTTCACGCTGCAGATCTAACTCATCAAAAATCGTATTTTCATAATCTTGAACAACTTCAAGAGGGCGAAGTCGCCGGCCTTCGCGAGAGATTAAAACGATGATTCTTGCTAATAAGTAGAGTAAGGCAATATCCTGGCGAATGACTTTTTGGATACCTGGTCGAATGACTTTGACCACAACTTGCTGGCCATCAGGCAATTCTGCGGCATGTACTTGAGCCACTGAAGCAGATGCCATCGGCGTTGCTGAGAATGAAGTAAACACCTCTGTAACCGACTGCTGGAGGCTTGCTTCGATAATTTTGATAGCCTCTTCACTGGCAAAGGGGGGGACTTGATCTTGGAGCTTTTGCAGTTCTTGGGCAACGTCATCAGGAAGCAGGTCTCGACGTGTAGAAAGTAGCTGGCCGAACTTAACAAAAATTGGGCCTAGCTCCTCCAAAGCCAAACGAAGTCGCTCTGCACGCGGGCGTTGATTACGGACAAACCAACGCCATGGTAAGCACCAAAAAGCCAACCTTAAGTAAAAGGGTAGTGGGGCATCGTCGATGAGGTTATCTAAGCGATACTTAGCAGTAACATAAATGATTTTTAGCAGGCGAGGAATCTGAACCACGGCTAGTCCTGTTGCGGGGCGTTTTTAAAGTGTTTCTGAAGGCGAGCAAGCCGGTCTTCAAGTTGGTCTGTATCAGACTGAAGTTGCATCAGGTCTTCTTGAAATATTTCTACCGCATTGCGCGGAGGAAGTTCTTTCAGCTCTTCTTGTAAATATTCAGTGATATTTTGCTGTAATGTTTGTTGGGTATATTGCAGCCAATGAAGGCCACTTCTTAAACCATTGGTAACTTTATGTGCTAAAAGTGGGCCTACTAACCTGGCAACTAGAGCCTCCCAGTCAAGCTCACTTTCTTGAATGATTTGGTGAACAGCCATGATAAAGTCGGTGTTGCCAGCAAGTTGTAAGTGCTCACTTAATGTACTATCTGCTGTGCTTTTACTAAGCAGGAGACGAAGCAAATCACTACCCTCACCAGTGAGGCAAGCGGTAAGGCTGCTTTCATGATGACTATGCAGGCTAATACCTTGCAATGTAAACGAGATATAAAAGGTGAGCTTGGGCTGTGTACTTTGGATACACAGAGTTTCACCACTAAACTGGGCAAGACGCTGTTGAGTCAGTGGGTCGAGTGCTAATAACTCATTAACCACCTTCTCCATGGCGGCTTGCAGGGCTGTATTCACAGTTATGCTCATACTTCTGACTCCCTTCTACTTCGCAACTTATTTGTTGTAAATATACTATTCAGGGTAATAGTGCTCGCTAGACAAATTCGTACTCATTAATTACAGAGCAATAGCTCTAGCTGTTTTTATTGATGGAAAAAGCACTTGTTGCTATGGTTTTGTTCCTTTATGCAACGCGACAATGCCTCCAGTCATGTTATGGTAGCTGGTACGGACAAACCCAGCCTCTTGCATCATTCGCTCTAATGTTTCTTGATCAGGGTGCATGCGAATAGATTCTGCAAGGTAACGATAGCTCTCACTGTCATTGGTAATTAATTTACCTAGTAACGGAAGTACCGTAAACGAGTATGCATCGTACATCTTACTCATAACTGGATTGTTGGTTTTAGAAAACTCAAGAATTAATAGGCGCCCACCAGGTTTTAACACCCTATGCATGGACTTTAGTGCTTCTTCTTTGTGAGTCACATTACGCAAGCCAAAAGCAATCGTAATACAGTCGAAAGTGTTATCGGCAAAGGGTAGCTTTTCAGCATCAGCTTGAACGTACTCAACATTACCGCAAATACCGCGGTCAATAAGTCGGTCACGGCCTACTTTTAGCATTGAGTCATTGATATCCGCGAGTACTACTTGGCCATCCATGCCCACAAGGTTGGCAAATTTTCGGGTGAGATCACCTGTACCGCCAGCTATATCTAATACTTTATTGCCAGCACGTACGCCACTTAGCTCAATAGTAAAACGTTTCCAGATACGATGAATGCCCATCGACATGAGATCATTCATCAAATCGTATTTCGGCGCTACAGAATGGAAAACATCAGCAACTAACTTAGCTTTTTCTGTCTCATTAACTTGCTTGTATCCAAAATGGGTCGTGTTCTGTTGGCCATCTGATGGCTTATTATTTCCAGACATACGCGCCTCTATTGATGGAAAAATAAAATAGTTTTTGAGTAAAGGTAAGGATTTTCCTATAAAGAAGAAAGCTTATCTATACCATGATGGGGATAAATAAGATGGAGACTAACGGCCTTTACTCAATAAATTTAACAACGCTAACATCTGGGTCTCTGCTGGCGCCAGCCTGATGGAGCTGTTGCAGGTATGTGTCCCAGTATTTTTGCTGATGACAACATAAGTCGTATAAATAGTCCCAGGTATACAGTCCACTATCATGGCCATCATCGAAGGTGATTTTTAGTGCATAATGACCAATAGGCTCAATTTGCTGTATGTTTACTAATCGCTTTCCTGTCTGTAATACAGCCTGGCCTTGACCATGACCACGCACTTCAGCTGAAGGGGATAATACTCTTAACAGTTCACACGATAATTCAAACTGCTCGCCACTGTCGTAGGAGAGACTTACTTTACGTGACTTTTTATGGAGTTTGATATCAATCAGCAAGGGTGTATTCATAATGTTGCTGGTAGTTGTGTTCATTTCAGATGATAGTCCGCGTTGATTGTAGACTACTCCTTAGCATATTGGGAGAGAGGCTTGAGTGAGTATGCTTATCAATGCAGTAATGAGGAAGCTTATTAAGAAAGGCTAGAATATTTTAAAAAACACCTGAATAAGCTCCAGTTTATAAAGCTCATTCAGGCAGGTCATGTTGTGCTTGCTTTCGTTAAGTCATTATAAAATGTAACGACTTAAATCTTCATCTTGAGCAAGCTTGCCTAGGTGCTCATCAACATATTTAGCATCAATGGCAAGAGGCTTATCACTGTATTCGGTACTCAAGTCTGCAGCACTGAAGGAAACCTCTTCTAATAATCGCTCCATTACGGTATGTAGACGGCGAGCACCAATGTTCTCGGTACTTTCATTGACGTGCCATGCTACTTCCGCAATACGAGTGATAGCATCTTTGGTAAATTCAACATTCAGGCTTTCAGTTGCAATAAGTGCTTGATACTGCTCTGTTAGTGAAGCATCAGGCTCTGTCAAAATACGCTCAAAGTCTTGAACTGTCAGCGCGTTAAGTTCAACTCGAATGGGCAGACGACCTTGCAATTCAGGTATCAGGTCTGAAGGTTTGGACAAGTGGAAAGCACCTGATGCAATGAAAAGTATATGATCGGTTTTGATCATGCCAAACTTAGTGTTGATGGTGCAGCCTTCGATCAACGGCAGCAAGTCACGCTGTACACCTTCTCGAGATACGTCAGCATTGCTGCCGGCAGAACGTTTGGCGACTTTGTCAATTTCATCAAGAAAGACAATACCGTTTTGTTCCACAGACTCAATGGCACTTGCTTTAAGCTCGTCTTCATTGACCAGTTTGGCAGCTTCTTCATCCTGCACTAACTTGAAGGCATCTTTAATCTTAAGTTTGCGCGCTTTTTTTCGGCCAGAAGACATATTTGAAAAAATATTTTGCAGTTGGCTTGTCATTTCTTCCATACCTGGAGGAGCCATAATCTCAACACCTACAGGGGAATCTTTGACTTCAATTTCGATCTCTTTGTCATCCAACTCGCCTTCTCGTAATTTTTTCCGAAAGACTTGCCTTGTGCTTGAGCTTTCACGCTCTTTAGCGCTGTCTTCAAAGCTGCGGGCTGGAGGTAGCAAGGCATCAAGAATGCGCTCTTCAGCAGCATCCAGTGCACGATGTTTTACCCGTTCCATTTCCTGTTCACGCTTCATCTTAATGGCAGCGTCTACCAGGTCACGAATGATCGACTCTACGTCGCGCCCCACATAGCCTACTTCTGTAAACTTGGTTGCTTCGACTTTAATAAAGGGGGCGTTAGCTAGCTTGGCTAGACGACGTGCAATTTCGGTTTTACCCACCCCAGTTGGACCAATCATTAAAATATTTTTAGGGGTAATTTCATTGCGTAGCTCAGCACTGACTTGCATTCTACGCCAACGGTTACGTAGGGCGATGGCTACAGCTCGTTTGGCTTCAGCCTGGCCAATAATATGTTTGTCCAGCTCGTGAACAATTTCCCGTGGAGTCATATTAGACATGGTAAACCTGTAATATCTAAAAAAGGTAAATCTTACTCACAATACGACGTGTCGTGCTTTTGTGTCCTGGTCTAGCGCTTACTCACAATCAAGCTCTTCGATGGTGCGATTGTGGTTAGTGTAGATACAAATATCTCCAGCGATCTCCAGGCCTTTTTCAACAATATCGCGAGCGGATAATTCTGAGCTTTCCAACAGAGCACGAGCGGCAGACTGGGCAAATGGACCTCCTGAGCCAATGGCGATTAACCCATTTTCAGGCTCAACGACATCACCATTACCTGTGATAATGAGTGAGGCTTTAGCATCTGCAACCGCTAACAAGGCTTCTAAGCGTCTTAGTGCTCGGTCTGTACGCCAGTCTTTAGCAAGTTCGACAGCTGCTCGTACTAAGTGTCCTTGATGCTTTTCGAGTTGCGCTTCAAAACGTTCAAATAACGTGAAGGCATCTGCGGTTCCGCCTGCGAAACCTGCAATCACGTTGCCATTGTATAACCGTCTTACCTTGCGAGCATTTCCCTTTAAGACGGTATTGCCCAGTGTCACTTGGCCATCACCACCGATAACGACTTTACCGTTACGACGTACAGACAGGATGGTAGTGCCTCGATACTGTTCCAATGTGAACTCCTCTGATCTTGCATGGGTATAACGCTACCTGAACATTTTCGTGTTGCCTGAAAACTGTCAAAACCCTAGCTTGTGATTGGGGCGTAAGACTGGCACGGGCAAAGATACATTTCTCTTTATGTAAGAAAGCTGCTGACTTCGGCTGTTTCAGTGCGTCATCATCGAGCCTGATCGCAGGCTCGGGTATGTTTTCAATATGGGGTAATTAAAGAATAATTCAAGGACAACAGACGAGGGGGTGGTTGTTACTTTAGCTGGAGTGCAATAGAGTCAATATTCTGCTGGGCTAAATTGCCTTTAACACTCACCATTTGTTGCTTGTTTGCAAATGGTCCTACTTGGACTCGATACCAGGTTTCCCCGTTGCGAATGTTAACGGGTTGGGTCTGAGCCGTTAGTCCAAGCAATATAAGTTCTGCACGTCGGCGGTCTGCATCTTGCCGGTTTCTAAATGATCCAGCCTGAAGAGCATATTGAGTCTGGGCAGCCTTTTCTGGAGGGTTAGGGGCTGGTGCTTGTTGTTCCGGCTGAGTTAATTTTGCAGGTAACACTTCATTGTCTTCTACATTTTGTACAACTGTTTCAGACTCTGTGAGTAGTGTATAAAAGTCAAAGACAGCCTTAGATGGGCTATCTGACTGCTGCTCTGAGTTGGACTTGTTGCTGCTAGTGACAGTCTTGCGGATATCACTTGCATTAGGCACAAGCTTGATCAGAAAAGCTAAAAAGAGTCCAACAACAACACCTGTGACTAACCAAGGGAGTCCAGAGGGGCGTGCTTGCTGGGTTTGTTTGGGTTTACGACTAGCACCGCGTTTTGTCATAGTTTTTCGTTTCTTACTTACCTATGTGAAAAGATTATCAAAAAATTGAAAAAAGTCTTCCCTCGTTTACGAATTGAATGCCATATACAGAATCTACCATTTACTTGAGGTATATATAGTTTGTTAGCTTAATAGACTACATTTGTTGCAGCTGTATTCAGTTTGATTATTAAATTTTGAGGTATGTTATTCAGATAAGGCACTTGAGATGTATTCTAAAGGCAACAACTAGTGTGCATTATGCCAAAGCTTATTTGAATAATCAGTAGCCGAGCACTAAAGTTGTTTTGGTGCCAAGATTCGGCTAGTATGCACGCGCTATGAAATATATTTTTGGTAAGACAATACAGAATTTTTATGGAGATGTTACGCCCATAGTTTATTACTGGGGGACATCTGCATTGCTGCCATTCCGACGAGGCTTTTCATTACTGCAGTTATGATGGCAAGCCTGTCGGTCTGTGCTCGTGGTATGTAACACAAGCCCGATTAGCATTGCTAATCGGGCTTTTTGCTTATGCATCTGGTAATAGCAAACAAAGGAAATCTGATGAACATTCGCCAGTTTTTAGAATCCGAAGTTAGCCGGGCGTTAGTTGCCGCTGGGGCACCAGAGGGGACTCAAGCAATGGTACGAACCAGCTCGCGATCCAGTTTCGGTGACTATCAGGCTAATGGGGTAATGGGTGCAGCTAAAAAGCTTGGCAAGAATCCTCGTGAACTGGCTGAAGATGTGATTCGACAACTCAGTTTGGCTGATGTAGCTGAAAAGATAGAAATTGCTGGTCCTGGCTTTATTAATATCTTTCTAAAGCCTGAATGGATGCAGCAGCAGCTTCAACAGTGGATCGCAGATCCTAGAGTCGGTGTGCCTAAAGCAGATAAGTCAAAGACGATTGTCATTGACTACTCTTCGCCTAACTTAGCGAAAGAAATGCACGTTGGTCATTTACGTAGCACAATCATTGGTGATGCGGTAACACGAGCCTTTGAATTTTTAGGTCATAAAGTCGTTCGACAAAATCACGTGGGTGACTGGGGTACCCAATTTGGAATGTTGATCGCCTATATGGAACGGCTTGCAGCAGAAAATCCTGATGCAGTTTCTATGGAGCTATCTGACCTGGAAACATTTTACCGGGATGCGAAAAAGTCCTTCGATGAAGATCCTGAGTTTGCTGAAGTGGCGCGTGAGTATGTTGTTAAGCTGCAAAGTGGTGATGAACACTGTAAAAAACTTTGGGAAAAATTCATTGATATCTCACTGAACCACAGTGAAGAAATATATCATCGACTTAATGTGTCGTTGACTCGTGATGATGTTATGGCAGAAAGCGCCTATAACGATGATTTGCCTAATGTCATTAAGTTGCTTGAAGAGAAAGGCCTGCTGACAGATGACCAAGGGGCTAAAGTTGTCTTTTTGGAAGAGTTTAAAACCAAAGATGGCGAGCCTATGGGAGTCATTATTCAGAAGAAAGATGGTGGCTTTTTATATTCAACAACGGATTTGGCCGCAATCCGTTATCGTTGTCATACCCTGCATGCTGACCGCGTTCTGTATTATGTGGATGCTCGCCAGGCACAGCATTTTGAACAGGTTTTCACAATTTGTAAGAAGGCTGGGTTTTCAACAGCACGCTGCTCACTTGAGCACCATGCGTTTGGCATGATGCTGGGGGATGATGGTAAGCCCTTTAAAACCAGAGCGGGTGGTGTTGTAAAGCTTGCCGAGTTACTCGATGAAGCGGAAGACCGTGCAGCTACACTGATAGCTCAGAAAAGCCCTAACTTAGACGAAGAACAAAAAGTAGACGTTATTCGTGCTGTGGCAATGGGAGCAATTAAGTACGCTGACCTTTCTAAGAACCGTACCAGTGATTACATTTTTAACTGGGACAATATGCTGGCGTTTGATGGTAATACAGCACCTTATATTTTGTATGCATATACTCGTGTGAAAAGTATCTTCCGTAAAGCGGGTGTTCAACTGGAAGAGTTATCTGGTGAATTAGCTGTTTTAGCACCAGAAGAGCGCACTTTAGCTATGAAGCTTATGCAGTTTCATGAAACCCTTGATGTCATGGTAGCTGAAGGTCAGCCACACTTGTTGTGTGGTTACCTATATGATGTAGCGGGTACCTTTATGACGTTTTATGAAGCTTGCCCAGTTAATAAGCCAGGTGTGGAAGAAGCAACTAAGCAGAGCCGCTTACTGCTTTGTGCGCTGGTAGCTAATACCCTTAAAGCAGGGCTTGACGTGCTGGGGATTGATACTGTGGAGCAAATGTAAGGTTTTTTACCACTATATTTAGTCGTTAAAAAAGGGCCTAAAAAGGCCCTTTTTCTATTTTGCTTACATCATATCTTGTGGATCAATATCTACTGACCAGCGCAGTTTACGGGCAAGCTTAACCAGCATTTGGTTTCCACCCTCCAGTTGATGAACAGCAAAAGCAATGGCTGTATGCAGTGGTTGTCGAGCAGGGCTGCTAACGAGCATCTGCCATCGATACCAATTTTGTCGCTTTTCCATAGGGGCTGGTAGAGGCCCAAGCAACGTAACACCGAGTGGGCCATTTAAGTTATTGTGCTGCAAAAATTGGTTAATTAATTCTCGTAGTTGCAGCAGGAGCTGTTCTCCTTCTTCATGTTTTTTACACTCCACTCTAAATAATCCTATATAGCCATACGGTGGTAAACCGAGCTTTTCTCGCTCTGCAAGCAATGTATTAGCAAAAGTGTCATAGCCTTCAGTAACTAAGCTATTTAAAATTGGGCTTTCGGGGTGATGGGTCTGTATGACTACTTCGCCTGCTAATGTGCCTCTTCCTGCTCGGCCTGCTACCTGGGTGATAAGCTGTCCCAGGCGCTCTAACCCCCGAAAATCACTACTGAATAGCCCTGAATCAGCATCTAGAATGGCAACCAATGTTACTTTGGGGAAATGGTGGCCCTTTGCCAGCATCTGTGTGCCCACCAAAATAGCAGGTTCACCTTGGTGAATGTCCTTAAATAGTTGCTGTAAGCGGCTTTTCCCTCGAGTACTGTCACGGTCTATGCGAATAACAGGAGTAGGATCAAACTGTTCTATGAGAAAGTCTTCAATTCGCTCTGTGCCAGCACCAACAGGGAATAAGCTGGCAGTATTGCAGCGCCCACAGCGTTCTGGAATAGGCTGTTGATAGTCACAGTGGTGGCAGTGTAAATGGGCAGGCTGACGATGAATAGTTAGGTGGGCATCGCAGTCAGGGCAGTCTGCAGCCCAGCCACATTCATGACAGAGTAGCGTGGGTGCGTAGCCTCGACGATTAATGAAAATGAGTACTTGCTGATCTTTTTCTAAGTGCTGTGTTATTTTTTGTTGTAATGCAGAAGATAATCCTGCCTGTAAAGTCTCTCCTCTGATGTTAAGCAATTCTATGCTGGGTGGTTTGGCCATACCTGCCCGCCGAGTCAGCCATAAATGCTGGTAGCGGTGAGCCTTTGCATTATGAATGGTTTCTAAAGAGGGGGTGGCACTTCCCAATACAATCGGGATGTTAGCTTGTCTGGCTCGGTAAATGGCAATATCTCTGGCTGAGTAGCGTAAGCTGTCTTGCTGTTTATAAGAGGCGTCATGTTCTTCATCAATGATGATTAAGCCAGGTTTCGCGAGCGGGGTGAATACAGCAGAGCGAGTGCCAATAATAATGCCGGCGCGATAATCAATGGCCTTCTGCCAGGCAAGAAAGCGTTCACTGTCGTTTAGCCCTGAGTGAATAACGACAATGGGAACAGCAAAGCGCTGCTCAAAGCGGTGTAAGGTTTGTGGCGTTAAGCCAATTTCGGGGATAAGTACCAGTGCTTGCCTACCCGCTTTTAACGTATGCTCGATAAGTTGTAAATAGACTTCGGTTTTGCCACTGCCAGTGATCCCTTGCAGTAAAAAGGTTTGAAACTGTTGTGCGGCTTGCAGTATCTGTTGTACAACATGTGCTTGTTCGGGGTTAAGCGTTAAGGGTGCTTCATGCAGTATGCTTTGAGGCATAGTATGCAGTGTTGGCAGCTCTTCAAGAATACACTCAACCTCTCCTTTTTTTTCCAACGCTGAAAGTGTTTGGTTACTGACACCTAAACTTTTCAGCATAGGCTCATGTAATCCCTTTAAGTGCTGTTTTAATAATTGCCAGGCGGCTAATTGTAGTTTGGCATTGCGCGCAATGTTGCTTGGTACCTCAGCGGCAGGATAGGTAAGACGCCATAACTTTCGAGTTTGTTGGGCTACTGGCTTACCTTGGCGCAGTGCGACGGGGATAGCAGTGCTCAGTGTTTCTCCTAGACTGTGATGGTAGTAATGGGCTACCCACCGGCAAAGGTCCAGCAAGTCTCTAGGGATTATCGGCTGCTCATCCAGCACGTGTTCTGCATGCTTCAGGCTGCTTGGTGGTATATCTGTCTTAGTGGTAATCGCGATAAGGATGCCAATGAGTTTTCGAGGCCCAAAGGGCACTTTGAGTCGTATGCCTGGGGATAAAGCATCAATACCAGATTTTGGAGGGAGGTAGTCAAATACTCTGCGTAAAGGGGTTGGCAAGGCAACCTGAAGATAGTGCGTTGACTCTGTCTTGGCGTAATTGCCCATAAGTATATGATCAGTAAAGGTTTAAGAAGGCCGCTACAAAAAGTACATCATAACAGGCAAATTCTGTAAAAATGTAGTGCTATCGCTTTTGATGGTGGGTTACTTTGCAGAATAAATAGTGAACAATGATGGTTGAAGGTTGCCAATACTTTACTTTCTGGTAAGATGCCCGGTCAGTTTTATTTAGGTGGTGTTGTATTTGTGCTGCCACCCTCTAGCATGCTTTAAGTGCTGATATATTATTTATAGTAAGTGCGGTGCCTGGCAACGAGTTTGTGCAAATGGTTCGGGTAGCGGCACACGATACAAGAGGAAACGTCATGAAAGCAGAAATCCATCCAACTTATGAGGCGGTTGACATCACTTGTAGCTGTGGCAATGTCATTAAAACTAAGTCCACTGTCTGCAAAGATTTTAGCATTGAAGTATGCTCTGCTTGTCACCCGTTCTACACTGGTAAGCAAAAGATTCTTGATACTGGTGGTCGTGTTGAACGCTTCAAGAAACGTTTTGGTATGCGTACTACTCGCAAAGCATAATACCAACGCGCTAAGATTTTCAAAGAAGGTGCTGGTTATCAGCGCCTTTTTTGTATCAGCTGTTTTCTCTCTATCACCAGCCCTTGCTTCAACGCTTCCTGCGTTTCAGGCTTCTTCCTCTGCATCAGCATCATACGTATCAGCCGCTCGGCTCAACTGTAAACCCAAAGGTAAGCAGCAGGCTCTCCACCAGCCGAAAGTGATTGATGGTGATACGTTGTATGGAAATGGTCAAAAAATTCGGCTAATAGGTATTAATACACCTGAGTTAGGATATGATAACTCTCCGTCAGAGCCTTTTGCTCTAGCAGCAAAGCAAGCAGCTAAACGCTGGCTAGAACAATACTCAAAACATCTCTTCTTCGTTAAAGGTAAGCAGCAACGTGATCGTTATGGAAGAGTGCTGGCTTATATCGTTAATGAGCAAGGAGAGCTGCTTTCCAAGCATTTGTTGCTCAAAGGATTGGGTTTTTACATTGCGGTTCCACCTAATACTGAATTATTGCCATGCTTTATAGCGTCAGAGAAGAGGGCTAGAAATAACAGGCAAAATATTTGGCGTGAGCTGTTACCAACAACTACTGGTAATGTAAGCCAGTCTGGCTTTCAGCTTGTACTTGGTAAAGTAACAAGTGTCATTATCACAGATAATCATTGGTGGGTCATACTGGGCAATGATGTTGCGCTAAAGATACAGAAAGCAGACCAGCCTTTCTTCAATGTCGAGTGGGTCAAAAAACTGAAAAATACAACATTAGAAGTGCGTGGCTGGTTAATTGATCGACAGCATAAACGGCGTAAACTGCCAAAACACTATGCTCGCTGGCTAATGCTGGTAAGGCACCCTGCAGTGATACAACTAAAAAAGCCATCAAATAGAGTATATTAGTACTCTTGGACTCATACCTGGCAACGTTTTTAAACGATTGTGAATGCTCATGAAACATCTTAGTTTTTCATTGTCACCTTATAAGGGAACAGTTTTAATCCTGCTGATAGTGAGTTGCTTTAGTTTTTCGGGGTGTGTTGTAAACCCTGCAACAGGCGACTATGACTTTGTATTGATGAGTGAGCAGGAGGAGTTGAATGTTGGGAGCAAAAATAATCTAAAGGTTCGTAATCAGCTTGCCATATTAGATACTCAAACGTTGCAGCGCTATGTCCAAGAAGTTGGGCTTAAGGTTGCTCGTGTTAGTCATCGCCCTTCACTACCTTACCAATTTACAGTGATTGATTCTCCAGAAGTTAATGCCTTTGCTTTGCCTGGCGGTTATATCTATGTCTATCGTGGGTTGCTAGCTTATTTAAACTCTGAGGCTGAGCTGGCAGCAGTATTAGCACACGAAGTTGCTCATGTAACTGCAAGGCATAGTGTACAGCAGCATGGTATGAGTACAGCCAGTAATGTCTTTGGTCAAGTGGTTGCAGCCTATACGGGAGTTGGTATTGCAGGAGATTTAACCAGTATTCTGGGTACTGCTGTGGTAAGAGGGTATGGTAGGGAGCATGAACTTGAAGCCGATGGTTTGGGTGCTTCTTATCTTGCTAAAGCAGGCTATAACCCGCAAGCCATGATTAATGTAGTGAAAGTACTAAAAAATCACGAAGTGTGGGCTACCAAGAAGGCTGAGGCAGAAGGTAAAGAGGCGAGCACTTACCATGGTATTTTTTCAACACATCCCGATAATGACAAACGACTACAAGAAGTGGTAGCTAATGTACCAACTAAATCCCAAGGAAAAGTATTTTCAAAAAGGTACTTAGAGAAAATAAATGGGCTGGCATTTGGCGAAAGTAGTAGTACTGGTGTGACGATAAATAATCAGTTTTTACATAAGCCGATGAATTTTAAAGTGCACTTTCCCCAACATTGGAAAATTATTAATACACCTGCTCGTCTGATTGCTCACCCTATTGAAAAGTCCGCCATTTTTGTAATGGAACAAGGCCCCATCAAAAATGGCTTTAGGCCTGATGCATATTTGAAATCCCTTGTAGATCAACGTTATCGACTGCGAGGAGGACAGTCAATTCATATAGGTAATACTATTGGCTACACCGCGATAGTCCAGCCGAAACTGGGGGGGAGCTTTATTCGTTTGGCGGTTTTCTTTCATGAAGGAAAAGTATTTATATTACAAGGGCAAGTTAAACTGAGTTCAACATTTGCCAGTTATGATGTTGAGTTCTTGCAAATCATAAATAGTTTTCAGTCGTTACCCCCGCAAGATTACCAACGAGCAGAAGGAAATAAAATTAAACTTATCAAAGCTTCACCAGGGATGACATTTTCTGCATTGGCTAAGAGAAGTCCAATACGAGAGCAAGCTGAGCTTCAGTTACGTTTAATTAATGATATGTACCCTAAAGGGGAGCCCAAAGTAGGACAGTGGCTAAAGGTTATTGAATAAAACAAATATCTTCTAATAAAAGGATTTTATGTACAAATCTAGTAACACGTTGACACATGATTACGTAAAATTGACTATTAAACTTTGTAAATGTTTATGCAACATTGCTTGCTTGAGGGAGTAATGCCTTTTCTTTAAGCTGTTTAATTTAACAACAAATAATTGGAAAACAACGCCATGTCCGAGGACTTGAGAACCGCTGCACTGGAGTATCACGCTAATCCTAAACCAGGAAAAATCAGTATTGAGCTTACAAAACCTGCCGAAACTGCACGACACTTAGCGCTTGCCTATAGCCCAGGTGTTGCTGAGCCCGTTCGTGAAATTGCGAAAGACCCAGAAAATGCTTACAAATACACTGCTAAAGGTAACTTAGTTGCAGTTATTAGTAATGGCTCGGCTATTTTAGGCTTAGGTAATTTGGGGGCTTTGCCTAGTAAGCCCGTAATGGAAGGAAAAAGCTTATTGTTTAAGCGCTTTGCAGGCATAAACTCCATCGACATTGAGGTTGACTCTGAAAGCCCACAAGCGTTTATCGACACAGTAAAGCGAATTGCTATTAGTTTTGGAGGCATTAACTTAGAAGATATCAAGGCCCCAGAGTGTTTTGATATTGAGCGTGAGTTAATCGAACTTTGCTCTATTCCGGTGTTTCATGATGATCAGCATGGAACAGCTATTGTTACAGCAGCAGGCATGTTGAATGCACTGGAGCTAGCTGGTAAGTCTATAAGTGATGTATCTATGGTTTGCTTAGGGGCAGGAGCTGCAGCGATTGCTTGTTGCAAGCTTCTTATTTCTTGTGGCATGAAGCCTGAGAATATTTACATGCTTGACCGAAAAGGCGTTATTCACAGTGGCCGGCATGATCTAAACCAGTATAAAGCTGCTTTTGCTAATGAAACGTCGAAACGTACACTTGATGATGCTATTGAAGGTGCTGATGTCTTTTTGGGGCTTTCTGGGCCTAACTTATTATCGCCTGAGCAACTGAAAAAAATGGCGCCTAACCCCATTGTGTTTGCCTGCTCAAACCCTGACCCAGAAATCAAGCCTGAACTTGCACTCTCTGTTCGTGATGATGTCATTATGGCTACAGGGCGCTCTGATTACCCTAACCAGGTAAACAATGTATTAGGGTTTCCCTTTATTTTCCGTGGTGCGCTGGATGTTAGAGCGACAGTGATCAATGAAGAGATGAAGCTGGCGGCTGTTCATGCCTTGAAAGATCTGGCGAAAGAACCTGTTCCCGAGGATGTTATTAATGCTTATGGTGGCAAGTCGCTCAGCTTTGGCCGTGATTATATTATTCCAAAGCCTATGGATGTCAGGCTGCTTGGAGTAGTATCTGCCGCTGTTGCCAAAGCAGCTGTAGACAGTGGGGCAGCCAAACTTGCATACCCGGATCACTATCCTCTTCAGGCTATTGAAGATATTAAGTAACTTTCATCTCAAGTCGCTTTCATTGATGTAATTACACAAATCTAACTAGCTGAAGCAAATAAATAAAAAAGGCACCATATGGTGCCTTTTTTATTTTTTACATTGTAGTGAGGGTTGATTTAAGCAAGGGCCAAGATGACACCTTTCACTAGAAAATTTCCTCTGTTTTGAGTGCATCATCATTAATACTTGGCATCGCTACAGATGGGTCATACTCAGGTGCATTTTCTTTTAAGAATATTTCGAACATAGCTCCAGGTGTTCCTGCCGCTACAGCCATACCTGTTTCTGGGTCAACACGAACACGCACTAAACCATCAGGTTGTGGCAGAGGGTGTTCAGGCTTGCCGGCCAATGCTTCCCCCATAAAACGTATCCAGACGGGCAGTGCAGCTGTACCACCGTATTCTCTTCTACCAAGGGTTTTAGGTTGATCAAACCCAACCCAAACAGAGGTTGCAACATCGGCGTTAAACCCGGAGAACCAGGCATCTTTCTGGTCATTCGTGGTACCTGTTTTTCCTCCCAGATCACTACGTTTTAATGCGAGTGCTCGGCGCCCTGTGCCATGCTTTATGACGTCTTGCAAAATGGTATACATAATGTAATTAGCTCTTGGGTCCATAATTTGCTGTGCGGGATAGAAGCTAGAGCCATCATCATCTGTTACCAAAAGTTCTGCTTCATCTGTTACCTTTGAAGGGTCTGGTGAGGGCTGGCAAGTCTTACAGACTTTATAGGGAGTTGCCTGGTACACTGTTTCATCTAGGTGATCAATACGACTGATAAAGTAAGGCTTTACTTGATAACCACCATTAGCAAGGGCTGCATAGCCTGTTGCAAGTTCCATTGGGGTAAAGTCAGCAGCCCCTAATGCTAACGACAGATTGGGGACCAGCTTTTTCTCATCAAAGCCAAAACGAGTTACATAACTAATGGCTTTGTCAACGCCCATAGCTTGCAAGAGCCTGATAGACACAAGATTACGAGATAAGTAAAGTGCTTTTCGTAGTCGTGTTGGACCAAAGAATTTACCCCCCGCATTTTCCGGACGCCAAACTTTCAAATTAGCATCAGGCATGACGATTGGAGCATCATTAATGGTTGTTGCAGCAGTAAAGCCATTTTCTAAACCAGCACTGTAAATAAATGGCTTGAAGTTGGAGCCCACTTGTCGTGCAGCTTGCGCTGCTCGGTTGAACTTGCTGTGACTATAATCAAACCCTCCAACAACAGCTATAACAGCACCATCTTTGGGGTTAAGAGATACCAAAGCGCCTTGAACTTTAGGTATATGTCCAAGCTCATAAGTATCTTTTCCTTTGGGTTTAAATAGTCTGATCAGGTCGCCAACATTCACTACCTCGGCGGGTGATTTAGGCTGTGGCCCTAAAGAATTGACACTACGATAGCGGCGTGCCCATTTCAGTCCTTCCCAGCTCACACTGGCTGGTCCATGTTTCATCATTACGTCAATCGCATCTGGACCAACATGGGTTACTATGGCTGGCTCTAAATTACCAACAATAGACGTTTGTTTAAGCTCTTTTTGCCATGCTTCTTCGTCAAACTCCGTGGGAGGTAGTTGTTTCTCAGGTCCTCTATAGCCATGGCGCTGTTCATACTCTAATAAACCCAGATGAATGGCTTCCTGTGCTGCATTTTGTAGCTTACTGGATACGGTAGTGTAAACCGTGTAGCCATCAGTATAAGCATTTGGCCCAAAGCGCTCGACCATTTCCTGGCGAACCATTTCTGCCAAGTAGGGAGCATCTAACTCAATTTTCAAGCCATGGTAGCTGGCAGTGATAGGTTCTGCGACAGCTGAGTCATACTCATCTTGGCTTATAAAACTGAGGTAATGCATACGGCCTAAAATCCAGTTACGGCGCTCAAGTGCTCGTTCTGGATTAACTATAGGGTTATATGCAGAAGGTGCCTTAGGTAAACCTGCAATCATTGCAAATTGAGCTAAACTGAGTTGATCAATGGGTTTGCCATAATAAACTTGAGCCGCGGCGGCAATACCATAAGCTCGGTTACCCAGGTAGATCTTATTCATGTAAAGCTCAATGATATCGCCTTTGCTGAGTTCTTTTTCGATTTGAAGGGCAAGCAGGATTTCATTGAACTTACGGGAGAACACCCGTTCCCGACTAAGGAAGAAGTTACGGGCAACCTGCATGGTGATGGTACTACCACCTGACTGGATGGCGCCGCTTTTTAGAAGCTGAGCAACGGCTCGACCAAGGCCTTTGGGGTCAACACCGTTGTGTGAAAAGAAGCGGTTGTCCTCTGCGGCGACAAACGCATTGATCATTTGTTTGGGGGTATCTTCAAAAGCAATAGGTGCACGCCGTTGCTCGCCAAACTCGCCAATCAGTTTGTTGTCGCTTGAGTATATCCGTAATGGGGTTTGCAAATTAATGTCACGTAAACTTTCAACTGATGGCAATGCTGGGCTAAGGTATAGGTATACACTCGTCAAAATGAGGAATGTGCCACATATTAAGAGAAAAGTGGTCCAAATAAAAAATCTGATCAGTGTCACAGTATTCCTCGTTTTTTTCTAGACATATTAAGGAGTTAGCGAAGTGGTTAATCAATTTTGCATTGTTTTAGTATCGATTATAAGGACTTTTTTTGCATTTCACATAATTGCGCGAATGTAAAGTCTGGTATTTAATGTAAATAATGAGCTTTTAACTGTAAGTGGCCGTCTTGATAGGGAATTATCCGTGTTAGGGTTCCTCAATAAGAAATCAAAGCCCGTTTTGGGGGTAGACATTAGCTCCACATCTGTCAAGTTGTTAGAGCTAAGTCGTAGTGGTAACCGTTTTAAGGTAGAGGCATACGGTGTAGAGCCTTTACCGGAGAACTCGGTTGTTGAAAAAAACATCAATGACGTTGATGCTGTTGGTGAAGCTATTGCCAAAGCACTCAAAAAGTCGCGTAGTAGCTGTAAAGACTCTTCGGTAGCGGTTGCAGGCTCTGCAGTCATTACCAAGCACATCGAAATGGATGCCTCGCTTTCTGAAGATGAAATGGAAAACCAAATTTCCGTAGAGGCTGATCAGTATATCCCTTATCCACTTGATGAAGTAGCCATAGATTTTGAAGTTCAAGGTGTTTCACAGCGAAACTCTGAAATGGTTGACGTGCTGCTAGCGGCATGTCGGCGGGAAAATGTAGAGATGCGTGAGGCTGTGCTTGAACATGCAGGGCTGGTTGCAAAAGTTGTGGACGTTGAAGCGTATGCAATGGAGCGAGCATTCGAGCAAATAGCCAAGCAATTAAATCTGGATGATGAGCATCAGACTGTAGCCATTGTGGACATTGGCGCCACCATGACTACTTTAAGTGTGCTTAATGAAGGGAAAACTATATATACCCGTGAACAGTTATTTGGTGGACGACAGTTAACGGAAGAAATTCAGCGCAGGTATGGTTTATCGTTTGAGGATGCCGGACTTGCTAAAAAGCAAGGTGGTTTACCAGATGACTATGAGTCGGAGGTGTTGATTCCTTTCAAAGATGCTGTTGTACAACAAGTGTCTCGGTCATTGCAATTTTTCTACTCATCAAGTCAATTTAATGATGTTGACTATATTGTTCTTGCTGGAGGCACATCATGTTTGAGTGACCTTGATAAGTTGGTTCAGGAAAAAATAGGTAACTCTACAACAATAGCTAACCCATTCGCGGAAATGGCAGTAGCTAGCCGAGTTAACGCGACGGCTTTGAGCAATGATGCGCCAGCAATGATGATTGCCTGTGGTTTGGCCATGAGGAGTTTTGACTGATGGCAAAAATTAACCTTCTTCCATGGCGGGAAAAGCGAAGAGAAGAACGGAAAAAACACTTTGTCACAGCATTAGCAATAACGGTTGCAGTGGCTGCAGGGCTTGTATTTTTAGGGGACCGACAGATCAATGGTGCTATTTCAAACCAGCAGGGACGTAATGAGTTTCTAAAAAAAGAAATTGCTGCACTGGATACTAAAATAGCTGAAATTAAAGAGCTGAAAAAAAGGCGAGAACAGCTACTTGAACGGATGAATGTAATCAAGCGTCTGCAAGGTGACCGACCGATTATTGTTCGGGTATTTGATGAGCTTGTACGAGTAATACCCGATGGCGTGTTTTTTAATCACTTAGTACTTGCGGGTGATAGACTCTCGATTACTGGGGTTGCCGAGTCTAATAATCGTGTTTCAACCCTGATGCGTCAGTTTGATAGCTCTAAATGGTTTAAAGAGCCTAATTTAGCCTCTGTAAAAAGAAATCCAGCGAATCAGTCTATGAACAACTTTGTAATGGCGGTGTTGAAGACAACACCTGAAGCTGACAAAAAAGATAAGGAGGAGTAACTATGAGTGTTGCTGATTCCTTTAAAAATATAAATGAACTTGATCTTGAAAATGTTGGGGCGTGGCCTGCTCCAATAAAAATTGTTGTAGCAATTATTCTGTTTGGCGCGGTGCTGTTTTTAGGCTATAAATTTCATCTAGAAGAATTAAATAATCAATACGAAACGGTTCAAAAAGAAGAAGATCAATTAAAAGAACAGTTTAAAATAAAGGCCTTTCAGGCAGCAAACCTAGATGCTTATAAAGAACAAATGGTTGAAATGGAGCGCACATTAGGGGATTTGGTTAAACAGTTGCCTACAGATACAGAAGTGCCTGGTCTTTTAGAAGACATTAGCCGTGCAGGTTTAAGAAGTGGTCTATACTTTAACTCAATTGACTTGCAAGCGGAAATTACCAAAGAGTTTTATATTGAACTGCCGATTCAAATAAATGTTCAGGGTAATTATCACGATTTAGGTAATTTTGTGAGTGCTGTTGCTAGTTTATCAAGAATTGTTACATTGCATAACTTTGATATTAAGCCACAGTCAAATAATGCTGAAATTCTAACGATGAATATAACTGCTAAGACTTATCGTTATAATGATAAGACTGAAGAAAACTAGGGGCTGGGTATGAGCGGTTACACAAAAGTTTCCCTGGTAGCGTTATTGAGCGGTGTTGTATTACTGGCAGGCTGTACGAGTAGGGAGTATGAAGATTTACAATCTTTTATGGATGAAGTAAGAGCAAGACCAAAAGGAAGTATACCCCCTATTCCAATTGTTAAACCCTATGAAGCATTTACTTATAGTGCTTCAGGGTTACGAAGCCCTTTCATTGCCCCTATTGAGGTAGTTGAAAAGGAAGATCAACAGGATTCGTCAGTCAAACCAGATTTTAACCGCCCAAAACAGTATTTGGAAAATTTTGGTATAGAAACGTTCCAGATGGTTGGTAGTATAAGTAATGATGATGGTTTTTGGGCTTTGATTCGAGGGGGGGGAGGTGTCCACCGAGTTAAAGAGGGAGATTACTTAGGACGAAATCACGGCAAAATTATTTCAATTTCGGAGACTGAAATAAAAGTGACTGAAATCGTTCCAAGTGGTAAAGATAAGTGGGTAGAACGCCCTAGAACAATTGCATTAAATGAAGGGTAGGCCATTAAAGCACATCTGTGGGGGAAGTCTGTTTTATTCAATTCGCTGCTTCCAGTGCTGGCTGCGCTAACTTTACACAGTAATGTGTAAGGCATGGAATCGCCCGCCTTTAAGGACTGGCTTATAAACATTAATGCATATTTTTAATTAAAAATATGCTGGCGATGGTGGAATGAATTCGCTTGTTTATTAATGTTGAGCTGCTCTGGTTAAGGCTATTCAAGACTCAGTGATAATCGTGGTATTCAATAACATTGGTGGGTAAGTATGAACACCATACGCTTAAAAAAAGCTGGTTTGGCAATAGCCACTGTTTTGGCTTTCAACTCCTGGCAGGTGTTGGCATCAGTCATTACAGATTTGGATGTAGCATCTCTTCCGGGGGAAAAAGTTGAATTAAAACTGCAATTTGATGGTGCAGTACCAACACCAAAAGGCTACACGGTAGAACGGCCTGCACGAATTTCTATTGACTTACCTGGCACACAAAGTGCGCTAGCAAAGAAATTTAATGAAATTGGTTTTGGTAATACAAAAAGTATTACGGTTTTAGAGACAAAAGACAAAACACGTCTAGTCGTTAATTTAAACCAGCCGGCTAAATATGCGACGCGAATTGACGGGAATAATTTATATATTTTAATAGGAACGGATGGCCAGGATCTAGCTGCGGCGCAGCAGACCTCGCGATCAGCTTCTCAAGCAACATATACGCAGACTCCACCTGCTGTTAGTAATAAGCAGGCTCGAAAAAAACTATATAACAGGAATGTCAAAGCAATTAGTAGCATAGACTTTGAGCGGGGTACAGAAGGTGAAGGCAATGTAATTATTCAATTATCAAACCCTAATGTGTCTTTGGATATGGACGAGCAGGGTGGTCGAATTCGCTTAGAGTTTCCTGAAACAAAAATTCCAACGAATTTACGTAACCGGTTAGATGTAGTTGATTTTGCAACACCAGTACACTACATAGATGCTACTGTAGAGCGTGGTAATGCTGTTATTACTATTGAGCCTGAGGGAGAATATGACTACTTAGCATATCAAACAGATAATACGCTTACTATTAGTGTTAAGTCCTTAACTGCTAAAGAAATTGAGCAGTTAAAACAGAATCGAGCGCTTTATACAGGTGAAAAATTATCTTTAAATTTCCAAAATATTGATGTGCGTTCAGTACTTCAGTTAATAGCTGATTTTACTGATTTAAACTTAGTAGCAAGTGATACTGTTGGAGGTGATATTACACTACGCCTGCAAAATGTTCCCTGGGACCAAGCGCTTGATCTGGTATTGAAAGCGAAAGGCCTGGATAAACGACAAGTGGGGAATGTGTTAATGGTTGCCCCTGCGGAAGAAATAGCTGCCCGTGAAAAACAAGAGCTGGAAAATAGTAAGCAAATTGAAGAGCTAGCACCAACATTTACAGAGTTAATACAAATAAAATATGCAGATGCAATAGAAATTGCTGCGTTAATTAAGTTTTCTGGGACCTCTAAGGACGGTGCTTCTGGGATAAGGCTGCTTTCAGAAAGAGGTACCATACAAGTTGTAAACCGCACTAATAGTATCTTGGTGCATGATACTCAAGCAAAGCTAGATAGTATTCGTGACTTGCTGACCAAGATTGATATTCCTGTAAAACAAGTTATGATTGAGGCCCGTATTGTTACAGCAGATATTGATGTTTCTAGTGACTTAGGAATTGAGTGGAGTGGTGGTAAGATAAAGAAAGGTGGGAAGTGGCGTTTGGGTGGTAGTGGAGACGATAATACCACAGGTTCAACAACTCCAGGCAATGCAAGCTTGGTTAATTTACCCCTTTCTCCTGCTACAAGTACATTTAGTATTGGTTTTGTGTCTAATAGTGCCATATTGAATTTAGAGCTGAGTGCTATTGAGTCTGAAAATAAAGGAGAGCTGATTTCTCAACCTAAAGTTTTAACTCAAGATAAGCAGACGGCCAGGATAGAAACAGGCCAAGAAGTTCCCTATCAGGAGGCAAGTTCTAGTGGTGCGACATCAACCTCCTTCAAAAAAGCTGTGTTATCGTTAGAGGTAACTCCTCAAATAACAGCTGATGGGCATGTATCTCTTAAAGTTGCTGTTACAAAAGATGCTGTTGCTGAGACTGAGTTTAATGGCGCTCCTGCTATTGATACCAATGAAGTAAATACAACAGTATTGGTGCCTGATGGTGAAACCTTAGTGTTAGGTGGAGTGTTTGAAGAAACAAATAGGCAAGTAAATAGCAAAGTACCTTTTTTAGGGGATTTGCCTGCAATAGGTCGGCTTTTCCGCAGAACTACGGATAATAATAAGAAAGAAGAACTACTGATTTTCATTACACCTAAAATTGTTGATAATGCGTTAACCCAACGTTAATTGACATGTAGGCCATGATTAAAACGAGTATCTTTTTGGTTGGCCCGATGGGTGCTGGTAAAAGCACCATCGGGCGTTTGCTTTCTAAAGCACTTGATGTGGAATTCAAAGACTCTGATCGAGAAATAGAAGCACGAACAGGTGCTGATATTCCTTGGATTTTTGATGTAGAAGGTGAAGAAGGCTTTCGTGAGCGAGAATCTGCGATGCTGGCAGAACTGACTCACGAAAATGGAATTATTTTAGCCACAGGGGGCGGTGCTGTTTTACGGGAAAAGAACCGTAGAATGCTACTGCAAAGTACAGGGACGGTTATTTATTTGTATACAAGTGTTGAGCAACAGCTTGCACGTACCTTTCGAGATAAGCGGCGCCCACTGTTACAAAATGAAAATCCTCAAGCCGTCTTAGCGAACTTAATGAAAATTCGTGATCCATTTTATAGGGAAGTGTCTGATTATATTATTACCACGGATAACAAAATTCCTCGGACAGTGGTTAATGAAATTTGTCGTGTTATTCAACACTAGATGTGAATGTAACTACTTAGGGTGTAATGGTTGATAGGCTACTGAGTTTATGAGTAGCCTTTTTAGTTTTACTATAACTGATGTATTTCTGCTTTTTCGTATAGTTTATGTCTACTCACAAGCAACTTGTCTTACAATAGTTGCAGTCTATATTTTAAACTGGTATACAAGCACTGTACTTGCTGGTCATGGTCTAGCTTGGTGGAAACACCGGAGCGGTGATGCGCCGTTCTTGCTTATTGCTATGCACTGTACACAAGGAAGGCTATTTCAGGCTCGCTTTGCCACTATATACCGTTATGGTAACCAGCGACCTGAGCCAACCACGCAATCGCGGTTACGCTAGTTACCATAACGGTATATAGTGGCGCGATCCAGTGAGCCTTCCATGTCCCAAGTCATGAAGTAGATACGCAGCAAGTAGAACCTAACAATTTGACTGATAGTGTATTGCTTTAAGTAAAGCTTTGAGTCAAGTTGTTAGGTTTAATTTTATCTCCACATAATGATTGAGCGTTAGATTATTCTCACAAGTATTAGTGAGCGTTTTTGTACTGCTAAATAACAGCCTTCGTATAGTGGCTAAGCAAGTGATAAAAACTAAAATGGACAAGCCCGTAGTATTATAAAGGTGTTACCTTGTCAGCATTATTATCGTTGAGCACACTTCAACAAGCCCTCCGTTCAAAAGACCCTCAATTTTCTACATTTCTTAGTCAATATATTGCGCAACAACAAACTGTAGAGCCGCTCTCAAGTGAGCACCAACGTACAGAGTTAATGTCAGTTGAGCAGTTTGTTATACATTTACGTTCCCCTAGTTATCTACAGCTTACAGTCGAGCAACAACAGCAGTTTCGTGAAAACTATTTTCAGCAAGTGACTAAATTGCCAGATACTCATGGACGCTTGTTGATATATAAATTAGTGTTGCCTCTTTGGCAAAGTAAGTGTGTGCTAGATAGACAAATATTATTACAGGTTTTAGCTGAGTTACCTTTTGCTTACGGTGTATGGCGGGCTATTAAACTTATCTTTAAGTTGGCTGAGTTAGAGCAAGATTACGTAGTCTACGGATTGCTAGCAGCTCGTGTTGATATGGCTTTGGCTAGCCAAGGCCATTTTGATGAGGTAAGTAATAAAACATTAGCTTATCTTGCACGACGGGTTTGGCGTACATTAAGGAATATTGGCAAGCGTTGGCCATCACTTTATCCTGTTGTGGCAGGGCAAGTATTAATTCATTATCGAGATGATACTCCTTGGGCAGCAACTTGGATTGCTAATCATATTTTTTACCATGAAAGTAAAAAGTATTCACGAAATCAATTTCGTCATATCCGTGACCGACAAAATGTCATTAAACACTGTGCTTTTTCTGAGGCTTGGCAATTACACTTAAAACCTCTTATCAAGATACTGTCATTATCAAATGCAGAACTGGTAAGGCGTTTTGCTATTGAACTGTTACAAAAGTACTTTATAACTGGATTACGGTGTTTACCTTGTGAATGGCTGAAATCTTTGCCAACAGGTCAAAGTAGAGAAATTGATAAGTTTGTCATTTGGTTAATACACCATGCACCCGCTTATGAACAAAAATCACTACTAAAACTTGGGCTGTTTGACTTAATGTGGGGGTTGCTTAACTCTCAAGTCACAGACGCACGACAGTTTGCAATTGATTTCTTTCAAGTTAATCACAAAGAACTAACCTGTGACCAGCTTCTTGAGTTACTACAGTCACAGCACAAAAATACCCGTGCATTTGCTGAGACTTTGGTTCAGCTGTTTAATCTTCGTAAGCACGTTTCACTTTCAACTTGGGGTGCATTACTTGCGGATAAGTATGCCCATGAGTTTGCAGCTACGCAGATTAAAAAATTGTATACGTGTAAAGAAATTACTTTAGCTTGGTTAAAGCAACAACTGCTATCAAATAATTATGAAGCCTTTAATTTTGCAGTTAATTATTTAGTTGATAATTACAGCTTATCTGAAATTACACTGAATTTCTTCTTGGAGTTATTACTTAACAATACTGACGAAGAGCAGCCGTTAGGTGCCTATGTTGCTGATTTTGCATTATCGAACATCAAAAACTTTGAATTATCTGGGTTAACACAAGATTACTTACAGCAGCTTTTACTCCATCCTTTAGCCACTGAAACCATTATCGACTGGATAAATGAGGGTAAATTAAAAGCAGCAACATTAGGTGCTGCATTTTGCCAATCACTGGTTTATGAACCAGACTGGCAGCAAGCTGAGTGGCGTGCACAGCTTATAAACCAAGATAAAAAGTGGCCTGCAGTGACTCAGTTTATGGAAGAGTTAGCAGAAGAGGTTCGCGACTGGCTCAAGGATGTACGACAGTTTTCTGCGAAAACACTAGGTTTAGATTGGCTACTTACATTAGCATCATCAACTAACCAGGAATACCACCTGTTTGCGGTTGATATACTCACAATTAATTTCTTGCCGGCTGACTTTGCCAGTAACACTTCAGCTCAAGCTACAGCTTTATCTGAGGCCAAATCTGTTGTAACAACACAAGCGGATGAGTCAGTAAATTTTGAAGGTCAACGCTTCTTATTTACGGGCAAGCTGGCAACAATGACAAGAAGTGAAGCACAAGCATTGGTTAAAAAGCTGGGAGGTACAGTTGCTAGTGCAGTTAATGGAAAATTAAATTACTTAGTTATTGGTGATGAAGGTTCGCCGTTGTATGGTAATGGCAAAAAAGGTAGCAAGCAGGTTAAAGCTGAGCAACTACAGGCTCAAGGTGCAGAAATAGCCATTATTTCTGAAACTGCGTTTTTGAAAAAAACATCAGGACAGGAAGTTGAGTCTTCAGCTGAAGATATAATGGCTGGGTGTGAGGTATTATGGCAGTGGGCAACCGCATCTAAAGTTGAACAGCAAAGCTTAGCCGAATTTGCTCGCCATTATTTAATACATCATCACCAACAGCTTTGTTTAATTGAAACTGATCGCCCCGTTGATCCTGGTGCAGAAATTCCTGCTGAGTTTTTAACATTACAGCGCTTTTTTCCTTTGTTTAAACACAGTGACCGAAAGTTAAGAGCTTTTGCCTTACGGTTTGCTGAACAAGAGTGGCAAGCATGGCAGCCCACTACCAAAACTTTGGTTCAATTACTTGAGCAAAATCACAATGAAGTAAATGTCTTTATTCAGGACAGCATAGTAAATCAGCCAGCCATCCTGCAAGCTTGCCATTTGGATTTAAGTCACTATAAGGTTGTTGATTGGTTAGTGTTATGTGAGTCAAACCATAAAGTATCAAGAACGCTTGGCCTGTATGCTTTGCAACAACTCGGGCAGTTATCCGCAAATGTGCTTTTATTATTACTTGATAGCCCAGATCGACAATTGCGCTATTTTGCAATACATCAATTATGGCTTCACTACCGAAAAGGTAATGGCGCTCGTTCAGTTGATTTTCCTTTAGATGATTGGCAACAGTTAGTTTGTAATGAATTATTTACCATTCCTCCTACCCGTATGAATAAAAAGAAAGAGGCCTTTTATACGGCATTTTCCTCTATAAAAAGTAAGTGTGCGTTGATTGCAACTATTCAGGAATTTGCTGAGCGTGATTTGCCATTTGCCCAAGCTATTTGGTCATTATTACAAGGTTTTAGTCGCTCTTTAAGTAAAATGGAACGAGAGGCGTGTTTGGTTGCTTTGACTCGAATACGCCTAGCTCATCCAACGCAGTTTGCCTAATTAAAAAAGAGCAGGAAGAAGTTATGAGCCAGACGCTTTATTTACCCTATCGAGGTGCTATTCGTGCTCTGTTAGGTCATGATAATCAGTTGTATTGGGTGACTGAGCATAGTGAAGGGCAACCAACAGGGCTATATTACTACAACGTAAAAACTAAGCAGTTTAAAAGAGATGCTTTAGCAACCGGTGCTAAGCATATAGCAATTGATGAAGGTATTTTATGGTTGATGGATAGCCAACATCAGCTGTGGAAAAAATCACTTGCTGACGATGTACTGACACCAGTGCCATTTTCTCCGGCTGAATCAATAGAGATTGATACGATTGTTATCGCCGACAAGCAATTAGCTGTTTTACAGCAGCAGTATATATGGTTGCTTGGTACAAAAAATGGTGAGTTACAGCAACAGCTGACGCTTATGGAACCAGGTGTAAAACTGGCTGTTGATAAAACAGGAAAATATATTGCTGTGGGTAGCATACAAGGTTTACTCACTATTTATGCTTTTACTGAAGAAAAAGGGTGGCAGCTATATCTCCAACAGGAAGTACATAAACAGGCTTTTACTGCGTTAGCTTTTAGTGAGACGGATGGGCGTTTATACAGTTGTGGCCAAGATAAAACATTTTATTGCATTGATATTCATACTGGGCATGATGACATTGCGTTGCTGGATCGAGGACAAAACGCAATGCATAAGCAAGCGATTAAAGAATTATTCATTACTGAAAATCGCCTGTTTACAGCAGCCAGTGATAAAACACTAAAAAGCTGGCCAATGACGAAAGGACAACCAGTGACTTATACAGGTAAGATTCCAGTGCCTGTAGATTTGGCTTATGTGCAAGATTCAGAACAAGGTTGGTTAGCTGTTGCGGGTGAAGATCATACCATTCAATTAATAGCCCTGACAGCTGAACATCGTTTTGGTCAGTCTCAAAAAGTCATTAATGACGCTATAGCTGAAGCAAAGTTTAATCTTTCTGCAAGTGATATAAAGCATCGACAGCAAGGTATTGAGCAGCTGGCCCAACACTTTGATCAACAATCACTTCGTTTATTGGCAGACGTTGTTGAGCGTGAGCGGGACGTTGAGCTTAGGCGGTTAGCAGCAAAATACCTTACTGAAGCACGTCACCCTAGCTGTTTGAACTTATGGTTAAAACAGCTTAAGCATAGTGATGATGACGTTAGGCTTAAGGCATTTACGGCACTACAGTCTATTACTCAACGTGGTGATATTCGTTTAGCGCAAAAGGCATTACAAACGGAGTATGAAAATATTGGTTTTGCCGCATTAGCACTATTGACTGAGTGGGTGAATGCCAATGAAGAAGGACAGTCACAAAGTGTTTTAATGGAAGCATTAAATCACAATAACAATCGAATACGACATTATGCATTGCACTGTCTTGAACAAGTAACAAGTGAAACAATTGAAATTTATTTACATGCATTAAATACACAGTTTTCTGATATTCGAAGGGCAGCGCTTATTCGTTGCTATCAACAGCAGCAATTAATGAACTCAGCTGTAAATATTGCTGTAAGGCAGCGCTTAAGTGATCAGGACAATGATGTTCGAAATACGGCTTTTTGGGTTATGGTTCTCAGTCGTAAAGCGCTTGCTGCTTTTTTATATCAAGCAGATGAATATATTGCACGGCAATTAACTGATATAAATGATTTTTCTCTGCATGGTCAAAATAATCATAAGTCGCTTGAAAAACAGTTTGCGAATGTACCTTTACTTACACAGCATGATATAGATATTTTGCTGCCTGCCACGGTTTCTCATTATACCGATATTGTTTTATTAGCAGCTCGCTGTTTAGCGCATCAGCAGCATCCCTGTGCACTTCCTGTATTGTTGCAATTGGTTAATCATCAGGCGCAGTCTACACGTCTGGATGTATGTTATGCCCTGTCATTACTTAAAGATCAGCATGCACTCTCACATCTCCAGCGGTTGCTGAATGATAAAGATGGTGGTGTACGTATGGCTGCGTTCAGTGCCATTGAACAGCTGTTAATGGATGAACCTTATCAAGTGATTGCATTGGCATGGCAATCAACCGCAGAAGATGTGCATCTACAAGGATTACAGCGCTTGTTAGCTATGCTTGAAGATGTAGAGCCGTCTTATCGTAAGCATTGGTTATTGCAAGGTATCAACAGCCCTCATCAGCGAGTAAGACAAGAGGCCGCTAAGGCATGTTTAAATACAGCCTGGTCAGAAGGTAAAGCTGAAGGTGTAGCTTTATTATTGGATAGTCACTTTGAAGACTGCCATCTTATTGCCTTACATGAATTGTTAGCACATAAAAGGAGTGTTTGGCAGCCAGCTCTGTTGATCCAGTTGTTTAATGATGGCTTTTATGAGGTTCGTTCACAGGCATTTGCTGCAGCTCAAAAGCAATTTGAAGATCAGCCAATAAAACCCTTACAGCATGCGGCAGAATCATTGCATAGGGATTTGCGTCAGCAGGCATTAAAGCAGCTAATTGATTTAAACTCTGATGCGGCACAATTACTGCTTGTGTCGTTTATTGCAGATGAAGATCCCGAGCTACGTCATCAGGCAATTGACTCTCTCATTATTGCTCAAGCTTGGGATGAAGTTGCAGTTGCATTAAGCTCAACCCATAAAGACTGTGTTATAGCTGCAGCAAAAGCCTTGGCGATGGTTGGTGATGAGCGCGCACAACAGGCTTTATGTCAGTTACTGGCTGAAAAAGCACCTGAAAGTAAAGAGCACAAAATAATATGGCAGAACCGTCAAATAGAAGTACTTGAGGCACTTGCTGAACTTGGTTCTGCAGACGCTGTACCCTATATTCAACCTTATTTACAAGATAAGCATCAGCCACTAGCCACCACAGCAACCTATGCATTAAGTTGGTGTGCAACGCCAGCTGAGCAAGGTTTGTTACAACGCTTATTGCAAGTCGATAATACTTTGCAGCAAGCCTATGCGGCTTTGGGTTTGGTGTTGTTGGGTCAGCATGAGGTTGCTGGCATTCTTGAACAGAAAAACTCAGCCTTGACTTCGTGGCAGCAATTGGCGGTTTTTCTGTGTCTAAATAAAACAGTTGCAGGACATAGTGAGCCATTAACAGTCCGAAATACATTACCTGATGTCATTCAGAACCAGCCGCTACTTGGTTTTTTATTGGGGGTTTTACCCCATACCTGTCCACAAGCCGTAGACCCGACTCCATTATTAGACTTATTAAATCAGCGTGATTTACAGCTACACCTTTATGTTGCTCAAGCATTAGCTGTATTTAATGATAAGCCTGCACTACAGAAAACTATTGAGCAAAGTGTTGTATGTTGGCTACAGCAAGAGAGTAGCGAACTGTCTGGGTCTTCTACTAAAAAAATGGGTGATGATCAGGCTACTTTGTCAACAGATGTAACAACTGAAACACTGCTAACGCTGGATGATTTTAACATCATGGCAGCTATTCTTTTGGCTGATAATCTGCCATTGAAAGCACGCTTTGCTTACCAGTTATTTTCATGGGTGTCAGAAGAACCAAAACGTGCACGATTAATTTGGTTGCGATTCAAACAGCGTTATCAGGAAGATATTCAGCAGTTGTTGCTTAATGCTGATACACAGTCTCAACAAAATATACCTCCAACAAGTGAACAATGCCTACAACAGTGGGCACTTGGTATTTTGTATGGCTTATTGAGTCATCAACAATTGCTGTCATCACAAGGAGTTGCTTTACGGCTAAGTACTTTACAAACCATCATCAAATTAACAGATCAATTTGGCGTATGGTGGCAACAAGCTGAACCCATGTTAATTCAGTGTTTACATGATAAATATTCAGATGTTCGCCAGCGTGCGTGGGCATTACTGTCTTCCCGTACTCAGCAAAAGTCATTGCTGATAGGGGAAGCCCTACAGAGCCAGTACTTAGATATTGCTAAAGCAGGTCTTCAACTGATCGCTGCAGAAAGGGTAAGTGATGCAGAAGTTGCTGTGTTAAAGCAGTGTTTACAAGAACGTACGGATGGTTTGGAGTTTGAGGCGTTTACTTTATACGCTCAGTTTAAAGGTGAAGTACAAGCTGCTGTGCTAGGTACAAAAGCCAGCTCAGCTCAGCTTCGATCAAATGCTGTTCAATGGTTACTTAAAAGTTATGAAGAAGGCAAATCTGAATTATTTGCCATTTTAGTCGAAGCGATGCAGGGAGCTTGGCGGGATACAGCCTTGCAGGTGGCTATTGCACTTTATCAGCAGCAAGGATTACTGTCATCCCAACAAGATGCTCATTTACAAGCGGGTAATATGCTTGTTCCACAAGGGCAGTCGCAGGCAATGGTGGTGCTACTAAACTTATTAGCCAATAGCCAGCAGCAAAGGGAAGCCCGCCTAATTGTGAATGCCTTACGGCAGGTTAATCAGCCTGAAATTGTTGGGCCAGTCATGCAAATGATTGAAAGTAATCGCTCAAAGTCACTGCCTGTTGAGGATTTACTGACCATCGTTGCTAAATATCGACAGGTAACGTTAGCACCACAACTACTTAAGCTTTTAAATAAGCACCAGCATACGCGAGCAGTAACGGATGCTTTGACCACTATCAGTGGTTATGACCAAGCCTTAAAAATTACACCTACTCAGCAACTGCAAGCTACGAAATATCCATTATGTGATGAGTTACTTGTGCAGCTGGTGCAAACGCTAGTCAATTTAGGTCACTTTGAGCGTTTAGAGAAACTCTTAAAGCCTTTAAAGTTTGCTGAGTCTGCTGATATTAATTCCCTGCTCGCGAATATTATGCCGTGTTTGCCTGATGCGATGTTTTATCGCTTACTTGAACACTATACATGGCGTGTAAGATACCGTGGGGCAAGTGCCCAATTATTACAGCAATTACTTGCACACCGACAAGCACAAGTGCGTTTTATTGCTGCAGAAGGCTTGGCAATGGTGGGTGATCGGGCGGGTAAGCGTATTTTGTTAGCGGCCATTGATATGGACCCGGCGTATGAAAATCGCCAACGTGCAGTCATTGCTTTAGGTCGTCTTGGTGATGCAGATACAGTTGACTTATTACTGGATCTTGCGACCAATGAAGAACATGCGCTACAAGACGATGCGATAGAAGCAGTAGGTTACCTCAAGCATACAGACCAAGCTGATAAAGTACTCAGCTTACTAACCAAAATAGTGAAGCAAGGCGAAAGTAATTACGCATCACAAATTGATCGCGCAATTAAAGCATTAAGATGGTTTGATTCTCCCAAGTCTTGGGCTGCTCTGGTAGCGTGTATTCAAAATAAAGCATTTTTACCTCGGTATCGTGTTGAGGCGCTAAGGCAAATGCGATTTGCTCAAGATTCACAACACTTGAGAGTTTTATTTAACTTGGTTGAGCTGGACGATAATAGGCGTATTGTCAGTGTAGCAATGGAAGTGGCGGAGCATATCTGGCCTGTTACTGACAACCAGGTACGTGAAATTGATTATGTGGTACTTAAAAATCAAGCAAACTATTGGGATGAAAAATTATTAATTCGTGTTGCTCGTTATGGGGATGGATTAAAGCGTTTACTGCTGTTAGCAGAGTGTAGCGCTAAAACCAAACAACTATTGAGTCAAGGGTTTTTAGCTAATCCCATTTATGACGAGTCCCTATTATTACAGGGTATTACTCACGAGCATCCTGATGTGAATGGTATGGCTGCTAGGTTGATAGGACGTTTGAGTGACCCTTCAAGTACGGCACTGGCAGCAGTGGAAGCAATGTGTCAGCGGCAATTAACATACTTCCGGCGTTCAGTGCTACCACTCCACGTTGTTGAAGCAGACCAGAAAAACTTTGATCAAAAACAACTAAAGAACTGTTTGCGGGATGGTGTCTGGTGTTTAATTAAACACCAAGCTGCGGATATTGTGCTTACTACGGTCTACCAGTTACCTGCAAAGTATTTAGCTGTTCAGTCGTTAATGGCTCGAGTAATACAGCTTCAGCTGCAACAGTCGTATACCATGAGTGAACCGTTAATTGAGTTGCTGGAGTCACTCAAAAATCATGTTCAAGGCAGTTTGCAGCAACAAGTATTTACATTATTGAGTAAGGTACAAAATGAACCTATAGCTGACAGCACCGCTAATGCTTTTGACGCTTTGGCAGAAAATTGGTTAGGACAGCCTTCGCTGGAGTCACTGCAAAGATTGGAAGAAGACACGCAGCAACCCTTATTAGCATTGGCGGGCAAACAACAACACTCTATTGAGTCACTGTTGGCACTTATAAACAATGAGCAGCTAATTACACAGCAGCGTGCTGATGCACTCCTGGCATTAGGTTACTTACAAGCTGAAGATGCGGAGTTTGCATTGGAAAAACTCATTAAAGCCAAGTCACTATCACCCTCTCTGCAAAAAACAGCATATCGTGCATTACGTAGTAGCCAGCGTGCTCGCCAACGTAAGAAAACTGAGCTGAGTGTAGCGGATGTGTTAGGCAATGATGGGAGTGATAAGTCACTGGAAATAGGAGATCAGTATGAGTGACAAGGCACAGCAGTCATTATCTCCACTAAATAGCCAAAATGCTGAAGTGATGGAAATAAGTACGACAGCTGTTGAGTTGACCTATAGTCAGGTCAGTAGTGTTCATACCTCGGAAAAGCTGCAACAGTTATCACTATTCAGTACTCTGACTCGACAGCCTGTTAAGCTTCATGCGCGACTGATGCGCTCGACAGTCATGAGAAGTGGTTTATCTGCTTTATATCAGGTAGTCAGTAGTGATTTACGCTACAAACCAAAAGATCGTGCTCAATATTTAGCGTTTAAAGAATTACAGCGTACTAATCAACGTCGTCATATTTTATCTGCACAACAAGCGTATTTTGACTGGCTGGCTGAAAATGATCCGCTCGCTTATTGCGTATTAGACCCTGTGGTGAGTGTCCATCCTGATTACACGACTTTTGAAGTATTTAGTAAAGATGAGAGTTGCTATGCTCAGTTAAGTATTGCTCATAGCCAGTTGGAGTTATTGTCACCAATAAGTTGTGGTACCACCAATGTTGATTTTTCAGCACATTTTTTTCAGGGTGTTCAACAGTTACGGCAATATAAAACCACTGAAATCCATATAGGCCAGCAAGCCATTGGGCTGGAAACAGCGCAGCAAGGACAAGTATTAGCAAAGCAAACGCACTTGCCTGATAGTTGGTTACGAGGATTATTGCAGATTCAATCAGCCATGCAATTGCCAGGTGACAGCTTTAAGCTGGCCCCCATTGATCTTTATAACGTGCTGCATTTTTTACGTTTAAATCGTGATGTTAAAGGTAAAAAACGTGGAATTAAAATTGAGCTGGTGCCAAATCAATACCCAAAACTGGTCTTAGAACCTTGGGAAAAAGTCATTGAGTCTTCTGCAGAACCCTGGACAGGCTCAGAACCTAAGGTTATTCGAATATGGGGACGTCGTCGGTTACAGCATTTACAGTCATTTTTGTCTCATACTAAACACATCTCTGTTCATTTATTAGGTAGTGGTTTACCCAGTATTTGGCAAGCTCAAGGTGAAGGGGTTGGATTAACCTTGGTATTAAGTGGTTTTACTGCAGCAAACTGGTCTCAAGCTGCACGCTTTGACTTATTGTTACCAAGACATCAAACCATAAATGTTGAACAATTCGATGCATTGTTATCATGTCTACAAAAACAACCACATCGTTTGGATGCGCTGGCCAATGAATTAAGCCTATCTGCACCAGATACACTTGCATTGACGCAACATGGCATTCAGCATGGTTTAATTAGTTTTAACATGCTGCAACAGTGTTTTTATTATCGGCCTTTATTGGATCAAATACCGGACAGCCACCAGCTTCGTTATCGTGATGATGTGTCTGCTGATGCTATGAATTTACTAGATACGAGAGCTGTTTCTGATGTTAAACAGCATTGGTTACCAGGCGATACTATTGAGTTAACGGCGACATTAAATGCTGACAGTAAATCACCCATCAGTACAATGATTCAGGTAACTGAGGAAGGTCATGTCAGTAAAGCTGAGTGCAGTTGTTTCACATTCGTTAAACAAGGGATGAGCCAGGGACCATGTGCACATATTGTTGCCTTGCGGATGGCACACTTTCAACAACAACAGCAGCCTGAAAGTGACCCTATTTATGAGCGCCATTATTTTACCCGTCGTGTTGCGGAGAGCGAGCATGTTTACTTGGTTCAACGTCACCAGCAACGGGTAACACTGCGTTGGGGAAAAGCAGGTACTTCATTACGAATGCAGCAGTGGGTATTTAATACTCAGCAAGCAGCGCAGTCGGCCGTTAATGAGCAAAAGCAACGTCTATTAGCTCGTGGCTTTATTGATGCAACAGCAAGGTAGTATGACCAATGACTGACTTTCAGCAACTTTGGCAGGATATACAGCACGCAGGTAGTATTGACGCGTATGTAAACAAGCAGCTGCAGAAAAAAGGTTATTTGGTTAAGCGGTTGGATGCAAAACAACTGTCGGCTAAAGAGCTTGCTCGGTATAAACAGCAGCTTAAACAAGAAGCAGAAGCAAAACAAAAGCTGAACCAAGAGGCTTGGCAGGTTTATAAACAAAATAACATTGTTTATTTAGGTGATCAGGTTTATTGGCATGATAATGACGACTGGGATAAGTATGACCGAGAAAATGCAGATAAAGCATTGGTGGGTTATCAATTGCCCGTTATTCATACTCCAGCTGAGCTTGCTGAACAGTTACAACTAACGATAAAAGAACTGCGTTGGTTTACTTACCACCGTAACGCTGCTGAGTATAGTCATTATCAACAGTTTTCTATACCCAAGCGAAGTGGAGGAGAACGATCCATTTGGGCTCCTAAGCCAAAGTTAAAAGCAGCACAACGTTGGATATTATTAAACATTGTTGAGCGTATGTTGATTCATGGCGCTGCTCACGGTTTTGTGGGTGGCCGTTCTATTCTGACGAATGCACAACAGCATACACAAAGCGAACTTGTAGTTAAATTTGATCTTGCAGACTTTTTCCCTTCTATTTCTTGGCGGCGTGTTAAAGGTATATTCCGTAAAGCAGGTTATAAAGAGCAAGTAGCAACACTATTAGCATTATTATGTACAGAAGCGCCTCGTGAACGTATTGAGCATGAGAATAAAACTTATTTTATTGCTTTAGCAGATCGTTGTTTGCCGCAGGGGGCACCGACAAGTCCATCATTGACCAATATATTATGTAAAAGCATGGATCGTCGCTTAACAGCATTTGCTGAAAAAAATGGTTGGCGATATAGTCGTTATGCTGATGATTTAACATTTAGTTGTTCAGGTTCTCAGAGTGAGCCAAATATAAAACAGCTAATAGGTATTGTGCATCAGGTTGTTAAAGACGAAGGGTTGAATATTAATAGTAAAAAAACACGTATTCTACGGCCAGGAAGTTGTCAGCAAATTACAGGATTAGTGGTTAATGAGCACGCTCAGCCTCGTGTACCTAGAGCAACAAAACGAGAAGTACGTGCAATGCTACATAATCTGTCAAAAGGGAAGTCGCTTCATGAGGATGAAACCCTGTCCCAACTCCAAGGGAAAATTAATTTTATCCGCATGGTTGAGCCAGAATTAGGTGCAAGCTTTTTAACGCAGTTTCAGCAAATTGTTCAATCCGCGTAACTGTTCTATTGTTCGACAGAACAGTCAACCTTAGTTATTTGCTATAAACCATATAAAATTAACTTCTCTTCCCCCTATTTAGCTGAGTGGTGCGATCTCGTAGATCCAGCACCTCTATAGCTACCGCTTATTTTTTATAGTGAACGAACTGAGCTTCCAATTTCAGTCATCGCAGCAGTAATTACCTTGGGGCCATGAGAGTAACTTTTGTTGATGTGCGAAAAGCTATATGGGTTAAAAGTATATTTTGAAGAATATTTAGACCATTGCGACAGCCTGCCCTGGGGTGGGAATGAGTATTGATATATTTCGGGTATTTAGTTATCATGATAACTAAATTTTATAGAGGGGCCAGTTATGTCAGATCAACTATTCATACTTGCCAAAATAACCCCGAAAGCCGAGTTTTTCGAAGATGCAAAGACTGCTATTTTGAAAATCATAACGCCTACTCTGAAAGAGAAAGGTTGTAGACAATTCATCGTTCATGAAGGTGATATTTCACTGTATCTATATGAAGAATGGGACGATCAAGCTGCATTGGATAACCACTACTCAATGCCTTATGTTGTGCCGGTATTCGAATCATACAAAGAGTGGCTGGCAAAGCCTGTAGAAATTACCAAACTATCTAAGCTGGGATAGGCAATATCATGTTTTTTCTAAAGGAATTGCCAACAAGACAAATGATTCAGGGATATGCTAAGCAGCACTCTATGGAAATCGTAGATTCTGTTGAAACTGCTCTACTGATGATGCGTCAAGCCAGTCTGTTAGTCCGTCAAATAGAAGCATATTTCTCCGACCATGATACTTCTCAGCTAAGATTTCTTATTCTAATCGTTATTGACCGCGAACCAGAAAGAGATAGTTTACTTGTAAGTGAAATTTCAGACCGTATCGATGTATCTCGCCCTGTAATGACCCGAACCTTGCAAAGTATGGTGGATGAAAAGTTAATTGTCATGAAAGCTGATCAATCAGACCGTCGAGCAAAACAAGTATCTTTAACCGAAAAGGGATGTAAGTTTTTAGAGTCAGTTCTTCCTGGTTACTTTGATGTAATCTGTAAGTTTATGATGGATTTGAAGAAATGAATAAACAACTGTTACACGTCTTTTGTATATGGGCATTTGTCTATCCAATAGTAACGACTTTTCTATTTGTCATACAGAGATTAGATTTATCTTTTTCACTTGGATTAAAGTCACTAATAATGACTTTAATCCTTGTACCCTTGATGTTTTTTTATATTGTTCCTTTAGTTAACCGATTGCTTTCTAACTATGGTGATTAACTTACCTGATGAATACCAGAGTAGTCGCATATAAAGCGAGTTTGTGATGATGACGCAAGACATACTTATTAATCTTGAAAATTAAATAAGGTGTATTATTAATTTATTTGGAAAAATTTTTCTTTTTATTTGAAAAGGTAATTGAATGCCAAGTGATACTTGCTTGCCTTGTATATTTTAAAATGTAAATTAGACTTTAGTCTATTCTTCATCACTAAATAGACTAAATGTTAACTGACTCTGTTGTGTGTAATACTAATAGATGAAAGCATGTGTATATTTATAAATATATATCTTTTTATATATTAAGTATCAGAGTGAAAATTAAAACCTAAATATATTGTTGTTCGTCTTGCATATAAAACAAATGCTGTGATACTCTTTTTAATAATAAACCCATAAGGGCTTTGGGGCTTTCTTAATAAATACCTTATGTATTATGGGTGTATGATGGATCAGTGAAGGTTACATTTATTAGTAGTCACCATGCAGAATAAGTTTGAATGTGTGACATGTAGAGAGGGTAACTCTACCGTGGTCATTTACTAATTTAGCTCCGAGAACTCATCATTTGATGCATCATTAACACTTTTAAAGCATCAGCTGTTGTATTAATTAGCCTTAAAAAAATAGGCTTGCGATACTGAAAAGTCATTTTTTTAAATATGCTTTTTGTGTCTTAATTAGTTAGCATAATTATGAGGCTGATATTAAGTTATTTATATGCTGGTTGATAAGCTTATTTAATTTTAATGATAGAGCGCCAAAAATATATTATGCGATATTTTGCTGGTTTGTTTAAAAAAAAGTAACTGAATAGTATTCGTTAAATAAAATCCCATTGAGTTATATATTATAGTGCATATTATTTTGTGGGAATATGCATTGTTGTTGAGATGTAAATATACCCTTCGCGAATCAATTTTAGGGTTTGTTGTCATCGCTCTTGACAACCAAGGATGGTGGGAATGCAGTTTATGCATAATGACATGGATGTCATATAGTAGAGCAATGCAGGAGCTATTGCCGAGGAGCATTTAACTGCCACCCCAGTCACTTATTAATATAAGCTCTGGGGGCTTCATCGCTTGACGGCCGCTCCTAAAAATCCTTCACTGTGGGTATAATTGTTTAGATATACTTAAGATGTAATTGCTTAAAAAGTATTCCTGTTATTTATTGGTATGATTAAAAAAAAATTTGCTATTCTTTGGCCGTACTTGTAACAGCGCGCCGAGTTTCTTAGCAAGAAGGAAGGGGGAGATTACCTCCCTATATTAAGGTAGTAAAATTACGGAGTAGCTATGCATAAAAAACTATCAAAGCTAGGTATTATTTCCACATTACTTATGTCTTCAGTGGCTCTATCAGATACTTATGGGCTTTATAAAAATTTTGAATATCAATCAAGAAATAACAGAGCGATACCTCCGAGTAGTAATAGTGGTCAGTCGGTATTCGTCCCTTTAGGTACCTCTTATGACATATGGTACGGCCTGACTTTTCTAGACAGTTTCTAGGTTTTGAAAATACGCTGCTTCAGCGTTTGCTGGTGAGCACCTGTCATTGTGTGTGTGACGCCGTATTGGATTATAAAACATTTCAATATAATGGAATATTATCT
>NZ_JAEVHG010000021.1:0-91479 GCF_018263875.1 Zooshikella ganghwensis | reverse complement strand
GCCTATGGGTGTATGCGTTAACCATGCGTGTATCCCCACCCCCTATAACAATCGACATTTAATTTATTTATTTTATTTTTAATTAATTATTTTTATTTATTTTATTTTCCTATTTATTTTTTAATTAATTAATTTATTTATTTATTCTGCTATTTATTTTATTTTTAGTCGTTTTTTTGAAGTGCTTTGGGATTTATTAATTAAATTAATTCTATAAATTATTCTGGCTAGAGAGATTATATTTTTCAGTCAAATATCTGATTTATTGTTTGAATTAATTATTTTAATGTTGATTTAATGGTGTCTTTCTTTGGGGAGTTATCTGTGGGGGTGATCTTATATCAATCCATCATCCTGATAATATGTGATGTGTTTTTTTGGTAACTGCTAACTCTAAACTACAAGTGACTACTTTCAACGCAATACTCATAAACTCGCCACTATGGGGGTGCAAGCCTTTGTATTACTCTGGGGGTGTATATGATTTTACCTATGAGCATGTACCAATCCCTTGTTTTTCATTGCCAATTCATACCAAGATCAACAAAACCAATTGCCATTTGCCTACCTTCCATTTCCAGGCTCTCCCAAGCCTTTCTAAGCCCTCATTATATGATACCCACTCCAATACACCTCACAGCCTCAAATTACACTCTGAGAGCCTAACAGCTCCTCTGATAACCTATTTGGGCTTCCATTCTAAGATAGATAGGTCAACCAAGAAATCTCAATAAGTGCAATAGGTGCAACCTAAATAAGAAAAGCATTGTAAGGCCGTGTCCCCTCGGTGAAGGTGTGTAAGAGCAAATTTTTTAACTCGCACGCTTGCCGAGAGGACACGAAACACAAGTATTAAAGCCTACTGAGAATAATGTACTAAAGCTCTATCGTAATGGTCATGAAAGCCTAGCATTTAGACAGTTTTGTAAGCTGGAAGAAAATCAAGCATTATCCCATGATGAGCGATTTACAAAGTTTAATAACTTGGTTCAGACATAACTATTTTAAATCTTATCAACCCAGAGTAACTTACAGTAGTGGAAGTAGCTCAGCGCAGTAGAAATAAACTACTCCTCCCTGCCCTACTCAGTTATGAACAGCTATCAGCCTAGATCACAGCAAACCACTTGGGTGCAACCTGTTGCATATAGCTGATGAATTTCCAGATGCAGCAATGCAGTATAAGCAAATCCATTTACGTGCAATAGGTTGCACCTAATAGTTAAAGATGCTTAACAGGATCTCGGCGCTTATGAAGGACTCTAACCACAGTGATTCCATGTGATTGTGGCTGGTAGTATAAGATATGACTTTCATAGGGAAAGCTGCGTAGGCCAGAGCTTAGAGAATCCCTTCTTAGCCCTAGTGAGGGCCTATCAGCAAGTGCTCCACACAACTCCATAAACCCATCCAGATATTGATGTACTTGCTGCTGTCCCCATTGCTCTCTTGTGTAGTCAACGATACTTTCTAAATCAACTTCGGCTTTTGCAGTAAACTTAAAACTACTCACTACACCACCTTACTTTTCAAGCGCTCAATCACTGACTCACCATCAACTACATTACCTTCATCGAGGTCCTTTAAACCCTCATGGATAGCTGCTCTTAAGCTTTCCTCTTTAAGCCTTGCAAGCGCCTCATATTCAGCTGCAGACATGACTACAGCAACAGGTTTACCGTTCTTATTAATTCCTACTGGCTCATACTGCGCTTTAATCAGTAGCTCGCCGAATTCCCGTTTCGCCTCGCTCGCATTCAAACTTTCCATTATGTACCTCATATCGATCAATTTGACTATTTTAATCAATTTAACCCTTTCCGAGGTATCTGTCTAGCCAAAGGAAAATAGCTAGACTCCTCTCTAGGTGCAACCTATTGCATCTATTATGACAGCTGCTTTCTAATTACTTCAGCAAGCGCTTCGACAACATTTGGGTCATCAGCCAAATATGTCAGTGCTCTTAGTGTCTTGTTATCTGTAACATTCTCACCAGTTTCAACACGTAGCAACTTTGTTAGTTTCTCAAGATTTTCAGACTCCGTTTTAGTCAGCTTCACACCTTTGGTGGGCCGTTTATATGTACTCTCTCTGCTAGATTGTTCTGTAACTGTACTAGTAGGAACCGCTTTAGGCTTTGGCTTTACTCCCAACCGACGATTAAACATCCATCACCTCTTGAGCCAACTTGTCATAGTCTTCTACCGCAGATCTGTCACCCTTATGCATTGTAAGGGGAACATAATCCATTTGAGCATTGTTAATAGGTTTGCTTGTGCGAACTTTCGTACTTGCTACATTATATTCACTTACTAAATCAGCCATTTTAGTATTGATGCTTGTGCTTCTTAGGTCGTACTTATTAAACAAGATAAGATAATCAAGCCGATTATTATCAACTTCCTCGATAATATTCAAAATATCAGCAACACCATCCAGACTAAAAGAACCATCGATAGGAATCAGTGCTAAATCCGCCGCATTCAAAGCATTAATAGTAGCAGGGCCAACATCTGGGGGACTATCCAGCAATATACAATCAAACTGATCGACTAACGGTGCAAGATGTTTTTTTAGAATTGAGTCTCGGCCAGCGCGATTATTTACAAAATCATATGCATCCTGTTGTTGTAAATGTGCACCAATAATAAATAAGTTATCTATAACCTCACCACCAGGGTTAGCAGCAACCACAGCTTCTCCCGCTGCTAACTTTCTATTCATGAATAAGTCCATAATCGTGTACTTCAGCTCACGAAAGTTATTCACTAAACATGATGTAGTGTTGGCCTGCCCATCAAGATCAAGCACTAATGTCCTATACCCTAATTTTGCAAGCGATACACTTAAGTTAATTGCTGTACTCGACTTCCCTACCCCGCCCTTCTTATTAGCCAAAGCTATAATTTTTGCTTTCATACGCCCCCCTATACCACTCAAATCAACAGGTGCAACCTGTTGCACTTACCTTAGTTATTGCTTAAACAATAATCATACTAGGCAGCTTAGCACCTTATAGCATTCTATGTGCAACCTGTTGCACATGATCATAAAATGGTCAAGTCACTTGTATGTATCACTCACAATGTAATAGGTGCAACCTGTTGCATACGTCAGTCATATAACACTAGTTCATCCTATTAATTCACACTCTAATCAAGCGACAACGTATTATATGCAACAGGTTGCACCCATAACCCACATTGCTTTGATTAATTGAAGTGAAGTAGGGGAGGGCAGATGTTGTCGTGTGAACTCAAGGAGTAGTAATGGATTCAGACATGATAATAAAAGAGCTAGATCAGTACCTCTCTAACTTTTGGGATAAAGACGTCGTCCAGCAAACACAAATCATTATTGAGCTACTTGAACAAAATGGAGTACCAGTAAGCAGCAAGTCAGACTATTTAAGCACTGAGTCCATTTTAAATAAATACCTGGACACTAGGTATGAATATATTGAAGACAGAGAAAATCAAAAACAATACATGGATGAAGTAGGTGTTGAAGAGTATATAGATGGTTCCTTATTTGATACTGGCCGTATAAGTGGCATGCTTTACATGTTAGTACCTGATTGTTGTATTATTCAGTACAACGCTCTTGAACTATATCAGCTTTATAGTTTATGGGAAAAAATACTTTCTCTTATTGAACCAAGCAAAACAAGTTGGAAAATCTTGAATGATAAAAGGTTTGATTCAAGTGATGGAGAAGAGTGTTATCAATTAACCTTAGCCATAAATGATGAAAGCATTACATTCTCATACCATGACTCTTACTTATGGCTTGAACCATTCTTAAACGATGTAAACCATGTTTTCCAAAAGTTAAAATTAACTGATCCTATATACTGCCTGACAATTAATGAAGTATGGCTTTGTTTTATGTATTTGCCTCTTCGTATTCACCATGTAGCCAATTATCTTTATCAAGCCTATACCACTGGAGAGGTGTATGATGTTAGTAGCCTTCTAGGCTACGACTAACCTCAAGTACAATAAGGTGCAATAGGTTGCACCTGGCTTCAAAGCTAAGTAAATCAATATATGCAACCTGTTGCACCTAATACCCATTAACTAATAAGTCCATCTATACTGCTTATGATGTCATTGTCATGAAATAAAACTAAGGCGCTACCCATAGTCAAATTGTTTGATTTAGTAATACGTAATACCAAAAGTGATATCATCTTACGCGAAAATCGTCAAAATAGCCGATAACAGCGGTTATCGGAAGTTTTTTCGAGGGGGTTGAGTAATCTGGGGTGGGGAAGGCGCACTAAGGGCATTAGAGGATATGAAAGCTTGAATGCCGCTAACAAAATAAGGCATATGTTAATTTTAAGAAAATGGATACAACTGTAGTTAATTAAATAAACAGCAAGTTAATGACAAGGAATAATTCTTAAGTTAGGAGGGCAACATTTACACGCCATTTGCTTTTGCTTGACTTCTATACAAATCTGTATAGCGCTCACGATTTTTCAAGTACTTCCATTTTTTTGCAAGAAGTGAAAAAACAGCATCGCCATCAACAATTACTGTCTGTGGCTCAGACCAGTCTTGGGCACGACTTCTCAACACGATCAACGCGGCTTCTAAGTAGTCATTTTCCAAATTACACAGGTCTGCTGCACTTATATGGTAGTCATAACCCCGCCAGCAGCTCAAAAGTACCTGAGCGGCAGCTTCAGCACTAAACCCATTATCTCCTAAAGCGAGTTCGGCTAACTGTTGTACAGCCTGACTAACGTCTATTCTGCTTGCCATCTTAGTTTTTAGTCCGTTTTTTATATTGTATAGAATGGTTAGATATACCTATTATAGTTTATATAACCAATTCGTTAATACTCATTATTGAGTATTAACTTTCACCCTTTAATATCTCATTTAAGTTGTTACATAACATATTTATTCAAACTATTACTGGATAATTAACTTTATGATTCCACCTTATATTTTTAGATTGATCCGTAATGTGTACCAAAAGTCTACCACTGGTGAGATGATCTGGCATTTTGATAGTAATACAAAAAAATAACTGTTGAGTTTGAAGATACTATTATTTCAATTAAACGTTTTTTAAATATAAATCAACATAAATATCAATATAAGGTTCTTGGTTTCAACTAATAAGTGCAATTCTTAATTAGCGAGTAAATCGACTCGCCACCCTAAAAACATTTCATTCGGTGATTTGAAATTCCTTGTTGCCCTCGGGCGTTCATTCAAACGATCCATTACAAACTGAATATCTTCATCACTCACTTTATTAAAATCCGTGTCCTTTGGAAAATACTGTCGTATCAAGCCATTCGTATTTTCATTCGTGCCACGTTCCCAGGATGCGTACGGATTAGCAAAGTAAATATCTGCTTCCAAACCCTCTCCAATCAACTCGTGGGCTGAAAACTCAAGACCATTATCAAACGTAATCGTCTTTACCTTCTCTTTCATTTCAGCCATCGCTTTCACAGCCTCTTCGGCCAAAAGATCTGCACGCTTGCCTGTTAAGCGCCTTATCACTGTATACAGCGTTTTGCGTTCAACCAATGTTAATAATGCGCCCTTGTGACCTTTGCCAATGATCGTATCTCCTTCCCAATCACCAATCCTATTGCGCCTATTAACGACATCAGGACGATCGTTAATACTCACGCGATTCTTTATCTTACCTCGCTTGTCATAATGGCCATAGCGCTTACGATAGGGCTTTGGAACGATTCTAAGGTGCGTATATAGATCACCACCTTCTTGTTTATCTTCATACACTCGTTGATAAACCGTCTCGTGGTGTAACGAGGTGTTTTCATGTTTTTTTAAATAGCCTACAACTTGCTGTGGACTTAGCTCCTGGCGAATCAGTTTTACAATTTTGACGTGTATTTCATCGGATACTTTCCGTGCTTTATAAGCTGATGATCGTCTGTCATCTGACAGCTGCTGTGCCTGTTTGGGACGATATCCTCGAAGTCCTTTATTACGCATCAACTCACGAGAGATGGTTGATGGATTTCGTTCCAAGTTCTTAGCAATTTCTTTTTGATTTAATCCTGCTTTTAAAAGCGAATAAATCTGGTATCGTTCATGCTCAGTCAGCTGATTGTAGTTCACAGTGCTTCATCTCTTGGTCGGGAGAAGCGCAAACTCTATCAGCTGGCTTCTCTAATGCCAATTGCACTTATTATCCGAAACTGCGGTTTTTTATTACAAAGAGCTTACTAGTTTAAGGTATTGTTTTTACTGCCATCAAAATGACGAAGCCTTCGAAAGCGTTGAGCAACTGTTTAACTTTGTGCTAACTTGTATGAGTCACACTGACGCTCCCCTTGAAACGTTATAAACGTGACTTTCTTTTTCTAAGGAAAATTCATATTTTACATATAGAATGTTTCACCATCATTTTTCTGATCAATATAACCAATTAATTTATACTTATTATTGAGTATTTTTTCTAAATCTTTAAGATATCCTTTCAGTTGTGACAAAATATATTTATTCTAAATACTATTTAGGTAATTAACTTTATGATCCCACCTTATATATTTAGGTTGATAAGTGATGTGTACCAAAAATCAATAACGGGTGAGTTAATTTGGCATTTTGAATGCCATACAAAAGAAATAATTGTTGAGCTAGAAGATGTTATTATTTCAATTAAACGCTTCTTTAATACACATCAATTAAAGCATCAGTTTAAAGTGTTTTATTACGAAGAGTTAACACATTCAAAGTACTGCTTTTACTCCCACCAAAGTGATAACGCTTTTGAATCCGTTAAACAACTGTTTGAGTATGTGATCGCACGGATGGGTCATACCGGTGTTGCTCACTCAATGACATAATAATCTGCTTATATTTTTAAGTAGGCTAGAAACAGCTGGGTGATAACTAGTAAAGAAAACCAAAACAGGACATACACCCAAACTGCTCGGCTAAACAGTAGCTCCCTAAAACACTCTTTCAGTACTTTCCAGACTTCCATCTTAGGCTTCAGCGACATGAGAAGCCTGTGGTGGTCTTTGACCAGGAAGAAAGTGAAGCGCTTGGCTTAAGCAAATATCCCGTGGTTTAATTATCACCAATTTGTCATGTTGTTGGTCTGACAGATACTTTCGAATGATATTAAAGAGGCTCACCTGGGAACCAGGTATCTGTATTACCCACATAAACTGCATGATTTTTTGAGCACCCAAATCCTCCAGCTTTTCATCAATAGAACAGTAGTCATCTAAATCCCCATCATGTAGCTCATAAGCAATATAGTAAATTGCCATTTGACCTTTTCCTTTTGAAGTGGATATACAACAAACATAGCATGTGACTACTGATTACACTCAAATCCATTAACTTTAAAGAGATATCAAGTTAGTAATTACTAACATTAAGCACTTTTTACTTATCACAAAAAGTTCCGATAATATAAGTTATCGGAACTTTTTTTAGGGGTGATATAGTATCGGTGTGAGGCCGGCGCACTACGAGCCCATCGCGGTCATACACGAAAACGGGGAGTGAGGCCGCAAGTAAGTACACGACATGGAGTGTATAGTTAAAGGGCCAAGACCATTAACTATAATAAATAGACGACATATGTTGTATTTATTTAAATAAAACTCATGGTACAAATACGTCAGCTAATAGAAGGAGTTGCAAAGAAAAAAGAAAACAACCGGCGCTGGCATTCGTAAAAAAGCAGCGCCTAAAACCAAAAAATTAGCCTTGAATCGCCGTGTAAGTCACTTCAATCATGACATCTTTTAAATGATTATCCAGCATGTCTTGCATCTCTTTCGCAAAAGCCACTTGCGTGGGCGTCGCTTTTTTTCTGGTGCGTTTAGCATTATGCTGATCCAAGCAAGGAATACTGAGACGCCAACTGGAAACCGCCCCCGTTCTTTTAAATGGCATAGGCATCTCATCACTCCATGTTAATCGTTGTGTATCAGTTACCACTTCACTGATTGGGAGCATTTTGTTTACAGGTGTCATTTTTGTATTCCGATGCATATGGACCTGGTGCCCTGTTTGGGTTAATAAAGCACCCATTTGCATGTTTTCATTCACTCCATGGAATGTAACTTTAATATCGTCTATTCGCTTACTTCGTAGTTGGGGTATATATACATCATAGAAATCTTGATCTAGTGTAAATTCACACCAGCCTTGTTTACGTAAATTATCGAGTAATGAAATACCCTTATCGCTAGTTTGTGACGCTAATGAAAGTTGGAGAGTATTTCTAATTACGGTATCTGGCTTATTATTTTGATAATCCAGATCCATATGAATCATAAAATGCTCCAGCTTATAGGGGTATAAGAGCATAGTTGCAAGGGTGTACTTTGAGTTATAAATGGGAATGTTAGGATATGTTGGGCATTGTGAGGTAGCACTCTGATACACAGTTTTAGCAATGTCGCACATTTCATAAGCACTACTCGCGATATCATCATATATAGGGACCAGTTCGTTCAAAAATCCCTGATAATAAGATGCATTCAGTGTGGCATTTTTTATGGCTTCTTCATTGGCAAGCTCACTACCATAGGCGCCTACTTCCATGTTAAATGTAGCTTCGTTGATCTTTTTTTCGAGCTTTGCGGCACGTACCTCAGATGAAAGCTCAGTGATTTCACATGATTTTTTAGCCATAAAAATGGAGGCCTTTTTACCATCGTCCCCCTTTATATAGTTAAAGAGTTTATATAAATCTTCACTGACTATGTGAACAGCTTTAGTGTTTTTATTTGTTGCTTGAATGACGTCAGAGGTGATTGGGTCAATACCTCCGCATGACAAACCTGCAATCATGGTAGAAGGTATTTTAGCGAGTGACTTCGAGTGTAACAGTTTTAGATCTGCCTCTGCTTTAGTTTTTTTATTTCTTGCTTCTTCCTTTACTGTGTTATCCACACCTAGTGATGATGGTAATATTTCATTAATAACTGTGTTCGCGTCTTTTATCGTTTGCGCTAAGTCGTTTGCTATACCTATGGTTTTAACAGCCCATTTTAGGTAGTAGGCTGTGGCAAGTGATAGCTCAGTAAGTACTGCCGCTAGTCGGGCTCTGGAGGCTACCACGTGAGCCTCACTTTGCTCGATCATTAATTTCTGTACAAATTGGGGTGAACGTTTGTGGTGGTCTTTGTTCGGATCATCATATGAGTCTGGTGGAATATAAAGGTCATCGCGATCAACATCCTCATACCCTGTTGTCACTCCGAGCTGATAAGCCAGCTTAATGTTGTAAGAGTCAAATTTATCATAAGCACCCACAATACGATCACTGAGCCGGATTAATCTATCCACTGTATCCTTTGCCTTGGCAGAGATAGTCGGATACTCAAGAGCATCGATGATCGGTGTAGTAGGAGAAGTTGGCTCATCTGACTGAGTATTACCTTGTTGATTAGCTTTTTGTAATTCACGTGGATTGATCTTTGGCGCATACAGTGGCACATTGAGTGGTTCGCCGTTGATGTCTTTCCAGTCCCGTAAATTCTTAATGCGCTCATTTAATGAGGCAGACAAGGCATACAACTCATAGTTAACAGGGGTAAGCAAGGCCACTTCGCCATTGAGTACCTGAGTGAGTGTGGGGTTACTCCAAACGGTTTGATCCATATTGAAAACATCATCGGGTCTTTCAAGCTCTAATAAACCCTGTGCTTCCACATAAATCATCTTGGCTTTTTGCAAGGATTCCTGGCTGGCTAAACTGTACTGGTCATCCCCCGCCTGGATCATCATCTGTAGAAACTGACGAATAGTGGCATAGCCATAGTAGCTCGGATTTTGGCAGGCAATCAGGTCTGGGTCATTAAACCCATAGTTTGTATATTCACCATTTTGTGTTTGAAAAGCATTTTGAATTGGCAATACACCCCACTTTTCACCAGCGCTTGTTGCTTGAGGGTTGTATATCTGCTTAAACCACTTAATCGCGGCTTCATACTGTTGATTATCGGTAGCCGCTGAAGCAATCATAGACGGGATATGGTAGAACAGCTCCCAGCCATACTGACCATAGGCTCCATTAAAGTCAAAGATCTCATTGGGAGGGAACGCTTGGTTTATATATGTAACCTCTAATGCTGTTTCTTTTGCAAGGAGTGCATCCCAAAATGCGTTAACATCACCTTCCGGTAGTTGTTGGTTAGTTTTATTGAAAAGACTTTGACAGCCATTCTGTGAGGGAGCTTGCATGGTGACCGATTGGAGAGCTGTAGTATGGTTAACAGAGACTAACGAGCTCGTTGTGCAGTTGGCTATAGTAGGAAAGCAGAGATAAGATTCAAGATTGGTGGTGCTACTATGAGTGTATGCAATAAGCTCAGCTGGAATATCTTCACCTTGATAGGTAAAGTTAAACGTTATTCTTCCCAATGAGACTGTAGTAGGATTATCGTTAGCTTTGAACTCACCAGTAAAACCAAGAGCCTCCAAATAATAAGCATCTTCTAAAAGATAAGTTACTCGCACGTCAACTGTTACACTGCAATCGCTACTTGGTGTGAGGTAAAATTTAGGGCTCTGTTTTGCTGAAGAGCTGTTGATAAGTGGGGTACTTATAACTTCAGGATGAGAATGCAAAGTAAAATCAGGCAGGTGTTGATCAATGTACCACCAGTTTGGGCTTGTAATTTGAGCATTATCAAGCTTTACATTAAAAGAGGTTTGTAAATAACCCCTGCTGGAAGTGTTTTCATCAGCTCTTCGGTAGGGTGTCTCAGCGTTTAAAAAATAATTATCTGATTCATAGGTTGAAACAATGTTGTCATTGTGTGTATTTGATTTAACTATGACAGACCACTTCCCTGTATTATGATCTAGAAGAAGTTCTACTTTGACAGATAACATACAGTCAATATGGCATGAGTCATAAGCAAAGGAAGAGGAAAGAGTTGTATTAATGACTTTCTGCGTTTTCGTCTGCACTGCACTGTTATTTAATACATGACTACCGTGTTCTAAACGTGGCCCATACGCATGAAAATACTCACCATCTTCCAAATTCAGGTCATATTTGCTCAACTGTATAATAACGCCACTGTCTTCAGTTACTGATAGTTCACTCCAGCATGTGTTAACTCGCAGGTCATATTCCATATTTGCCCCTATCACACTGTTCGATAAGGTAAAAGAAGCCAACAGTGAGTTATCAACTTCATTAACTGTTTGACTGATAATCACATTTTCCGGTTTATTGGAACGCCCCTGAAACTCCTGTAAGTGAGATTCATCTAAATTAAACTCAAATGAGTTTGCACAGTTAAGTTCTAATCCGGCATTAGCCTTGGCATAGAGCGGCTGAAATTCGTAGGTTTCATTATCAGGCTCTGAGCTGGTTTGTTGTAACTCCATCCAAATAAAGTAAAGCTGGTGCTCTGTTACACCGACTACTATATTGGACACAATTTCATTCACAGCAGGAATGGACAATAACTGCCAGAAGGTCCAGGTTAAACTGGTTAACCAATCTTCGCGCTCACTTAGTGTGTCAGTATTGATGTCCACTTTTCGGTAATAATACGCGGGGTTATGAATTGACTGACTCACAAAGTGGTAAGTAATACGCGGATCATCTTGATAATATTCTTTGCAAAAGCTAATGACTTTAACTTCAATCTCTTCCTGTAAACTTTCCAGATAGCTATACACCTGTTGATCGATATCCTCATCTTCAAACGATGAGCTTTGAATACCCGACATAAAACTTCGGTAGGCGCTGGATGACTGACTGCGCATTTCGGGCTCAATATAATTACTGGGATAAATCGCGAGTTCTTCGTTGGCCTGCCAAATACGATACTCTTTGTCATAGGGCCAACTGGTTTCAAGTCCGATGGGATTGTGAATCTCGACAGGGCTTTCTAAATGGGACAAAGCACGATAGATATATAGCTGCAAGGAACTATGGGCTTCAACAATGACACTGGTAGGCACTTGGCTGCTGACATTGACATCTAGCAACAGATAGCGGTACAGACTTTCATTATCGAAGACGACTCCAAATAGCGGACTACTGTCTATCCACACTAAGTTTTTCATATAAAGTGCAACTAAAGCATCCCGTTTGCGCTCGGATGATGCGGATTGATACAGTTGTTCCGGGTCACTGCTTTCATGACGTTGAATGGCCAGTTCCGCCGAGGCGCATGCATTTTGGTTATTGACTGGATCAATACTGCCTGTTGCACACTCCAGTAACGGAATCATTTCTTGGGCGCTGAGGTCCAGTTCAATGCCGATATCAATACGGCGTGCCATGTGGTCAATGGCCTCAGCATGGGTGGGGAGTTGTTGGTTATCTAAATCGTTGTAATACGTCAAAATATCATCGGGGTGGCAGCCCAGTAGTCCCGCCAGAATAAATGCGTTGATATTTTCGGTGCCTGCCTCTCCATCACTTGCATTCACTAACGCTAAGTACGCCAGCCAGCTTTCAGCAGTGGCACTGCCTACTTGTAGGTGCTTAAAGAGGGTCAGTGCATAGATTGTAGGCCAATCCAGCGCACTTGAGAGCGTTAAATCAGCAGAAAGCCAACGTTCGTCATTGCTATTGGTGGGATCTTGTTGATTCAGTTGCAACACCAGCAATCCAATGTCTTCACCCAGTAGCTGATGCTTTTGAATAAACGTTAAGCGGTTCCGCAGATCCCACAATAAGCTGGTTCTTTCTGCTGAGATGGGGGGGGCATTCACACTGGGATAATCCCAGGCTAACAGTTTTTGGGATAACACATAAATATTGGTTTCAGGGTAGCCCAGCCAAAGCAGCATCGGCTTAATGGCACTTTGGCTGGCGTTCGTGTTAAGTTCGGCTACCTTATTGAGGGTGGTGCGGTCTTGTTGGAGCTTACCGTTCCACACGGTATTGGTCAGGTTGGCTTTATATTGCACTCCATTATCGTCACCTGGTGGCCATATACTCCATCCTGATGTAAGAGTGCCATTGACAAATGATTCAACGTCATCTTTGGCCTCAGACATCACCAGCCCATAGCTATCAATGATGCCATTAGTAGTAAACTCGTTCAGTAAGTTGTTGCTTCCACCATTGTCAAGATACACATCTTCATAGCGCGTAAAAGTTTCTTCAGTGACTTTATTGCCTGCCATCGCGTCTTTGAGTGCCAGAAGCCAAGTTTTATTTGCTTTATAATTCAGAGGATCGGTTTCATGTTCAGTAGGACTGCTTAACGTTTCACTGAGTGACTCAGGGCTATAGCCATTATCACTCATCCACTGACATAACCAGATCAGCTTGTTTATACCACTTAACGCGGTAATGGGTGTTGCAGAGAGAATTTCGGAGGTTAACTGGAATCGTTCATCACACAGTTCCAGCGTGTAGAGGACTGAGAGTCCACCCATTAATTGGCAGACGGTGGGAATACGAGCGATTTGGCTGAGGACTTTTTCGTCGAGTATCAGGTCCCCATTATTATAGTTTTCAAGCAATGGCGTAATAGCATCCCATTCCGCTTTAGAAATTTGCAAGCCAGCACAGAGGAGACCTTTAAGCTCATCATCGTCATCAACGGTTCCAATGGTAATGCCAGAGTCAAGGCAGGCTTCTCTAACTGTCCTGGCACCTTCTTCCCCAAATAGCGTACGAAGCTGGCTATAAACGATCGTTTCCGGCTCTTCTGTGCTGTCGGGCTGAGTGGGAATGGGGACAAAGTAGCCATAAGGGTTGAGGGTATAGATCAGACCCACATAGGTATTGGCATCCAGTCCCCAGGTGTCACGGTAGTGGATGAAGTGAGCGAGAAGGTTGAGTCCTGCATCGGTCAATTTTTTAACGGGCTCTGTAGTGCTATCCGCATTACAGCTAGTAGCTTCAGCAGCGCCCTCACAAGACGCTATCCAATCAAGATCTACTGGACTGATGCCTGTGCCTTGGCTAAGACGAAGTAGGTAGTTTAATGATCGGTGTCTAGGTGCTCTTAGTTCACCTTTACCCCCATCTTTTGTGTCAGAAATTTGGAGGGTGCCATTATCGATATGTAGCCACTGGTCTGCATTGGTATATAGGGTGGCGCCAAATAAGGCTGGAGGTACCTCTATGATTTCCCACTTACTTCCTGTTGAATAGTAAGTATGTAACAAACCGTAAATATAAGACTTTTCTGTACCATTTACGTTGAGGGTTATACCCATACTTGCATGAACTATTACTTGAATGGATTTAGTTGAGTGATCGCTTGCTGGTGGAAATGTAATTTTGCTCACATAACTATCACCATTGAATGTACTAATTACAGCTTGGTCGCATGAATTAAGAAATCCACTCAGATCATCTCCACTAATTTCCATGCCATTGACGTTATGAGGGTACTCCTGTGAGTTTTCCCAGTGTAAACTAGCACCTAGGTCATCAAACGCCTCATACTGCCGATACAAAAGATTCAACTCATCCTTACTCATGCCCATCCGATGGATAAAGTCATCAACAGGCACTTTACCCTCATCAGGCCCTGTATCGCTTGTATACCCCAGTAGATCCATCCATGTGTTGACACTGTCAAGCTCACCTTTTAACAGCGCGACCTCATCCCCGATATTACCCGTATTCATGGTGCCCAGCTGCAGGGGCTCAGCCACATTGTTGATAAAATAGTAGAACTTGCTTGCATCACTAAAGCTTTCAGGGCGTGCAATGGGCTGAGTCCTCAAATCCAGTGCATTCAGGCTTTCAACCCCCAGTGATTGCATGGCGAGCTGGGTGTTTTCGATATCGGCGACATAGGGTAGTGCGGGTGGGAAAAACACATTTTCTAAGTCAGCATGCTCAAGCTCTGCCGTCTTTTTGTTTTCAATACAGGCGGTTAGCACATTATTGACGATGTGGATGGTAGGGATTTCTTTTTTGGCGTTGGCTTCGCTGAGCTGTATTTGGAGGATATCCGGCCGACGTTTATCGATGTGGTAAATGTCATCCTCTTCTCTGGCTATACCGTAGTCATAATCGGTGCCATTGGCATTCGCAATTTGATAGAGGTGCGCCAGGTAACCGCCGGGTGAGGTTTCCGCTTGAATAGCATTGGGCATCGCATGCAGGTTACCGGCCTCTCTTACCACCGCTCGCGCCCAGGATGGAATACTGTTTAATGCCCCTTGAATGCGCCGTTGGGTCGGATCGGTGGCGTTCAAGACATCGCGGCGTAAATTAGCGGTAACCTGAGCGGCTTTAACACATTGTTTTTTGAGTTCATGGCTGAGGCTGTCCTTGCCCTCGGTAGAAGCACGGGCACAGGCGGCTTGGGCAGTGTTGGTAAAACCATATTGGGCGATTTGTTCACGCAGGGCCTGATGCTCAGGGTTGGCTTTATCCAGCAGGTTGAATAAGGCGTCACGTTTAAGTGAACCCAGGGCGCGTGGTCTGATTTTACGGGGTCTTTTCCGTTGTGGTCTCCGCATCATCTGTCCTAACTGCTTTTGGACACGCTGTTCGATTGCTTTTATATCATCATCACGTTCACGCGAACTGATTTTTTTCATGGTGGTGCCTTAGTCAGAGCGTCAATAGGGTGCGGTGCTGCGTTCGCCACAGGTTTTAAACATAAAAAAATCTTCACCCCGCCACGCATGGCGATGTCTTATGGGGTTGATTAAATGGCTCACTGACGAAAACGGTCAAAGGTTTGCGTCAGTCATAGGTCGTGAATAACTATCTTTCTCTCACGGGTGAGTGGGGTAATAAAAACCGTGTGCTGTTAATCGTTCTGTTAGATCCCTTAGTGAAAAGTATAGGTAGTCCATCATCACTCATAGGCGAAACGGCGTGTTTTGTTTTGACTTAGTAACCAGGAAATGACAGCGGCTTGCGATTAGTGTGTCTTTTGACAGTCCCAGGTGGGCTACATACACTTTAAATAACGAGCGATGACATCGTATGGTGAGGAGGGTGAGACGATGGGTAATAAAAATAATAATTTTGTGAAGCACGGGTTAGAACATAAACACACGCAAACCCACCATCAAACCAAGCCTTATGAAACCTCGGTGTTTCGTAATCCTAAAATGGGCTTAGTGCGCCGTCATACGTTAGCACGACGGGCGAAAAGACGACATTTTGGGGCACGTATTATGGGTATACTGGATTAACCATTTGATATACTACCCATGGAGTGCTGAGCGGCTTCAATGAGGAGGGGAGGCTTACATGAAGACCTCGCTGTATGTCTGCCTTTTGCTAATGCTCTCATGCGCATACGCGAATACCTTAACGCTCACTGTGGCCTCAGAACAAGAAACCGCCCCCTATGTCACTGAAGACCACCAAGGGATTTTAGATAAGCTCCTCAAGGAAGCCTTTAGACGGGTGGGTAAACAAGTTATCATCCAACCGATTTTTTCAGCCAGGGGACTCAACATGGCCAACCGTGGTGAGTCAGATGGTGAGGCATTACGCTTTCAAGGCATAGAACACCACTTTACAAACTTAATCCGTGTTCCTGAAGCCGTCTGGGAGTTGGAACTGACAGCATTTAGTCAAAAAATGGATATGACACCGCAGGGTTGGTCGTCATTACAACCGTATCGCATTGGGTATTTAAATGGCTGGCATCTTATCGATCAGCAAATAGGTGACTTTAAATATATTCATAAGTCCGGCTACTTATCCTCATTGGTCCAGATGGTCGAGCGTGACCGACTGGATGTATTGGTACATAGCCGTTTGATCACATTATTTTATCTACAGCAACAAGGAAACACTGCTATTAAGCCGTTAATCCCCCCATTGATGAAACTGCCTGCGTATTTATATCTACATAAACGCCACGCGCCACTGGTACCTGATTTAACACTGGCTTTACGGGCCATGAAGGAGGACGGTACGTATCAGGCTATTTATGACACGATCAACTGCCAACTTGATTCTCATCATACGCCGCAAGGCTGTTGATAAAGGTTACCTCGACAACCTCTCGTCTCTAAGTTTTTCTCATACCGAACGTCAGTGTCTATCACCCGTATAATATCGACTGCAAAATAACCCAATTTCAAACAGTAAATACATCGGTATCGCCAGCAGGCTTTGCGAAATAATATCGGGTGGTGTGAGCAACATGCTCACCACAAAGGCTGATACAAAGACATGGGGTCGGCAGGCACGAAGCTGCTGTGCAGTGGTAACACCTAACCAGCACAGTAAAATAATGGCAATGGGTACTTCAAACGCAATGCCAAAGGCCATAAATAATGTCATCGCAAAATCTAAGTAATGACTAATTTCTGTGGCGACTTTAACCCCTTCTAAAGTGATATGGGTTAAGAACTCAAAAATGATTGGGAATACCAAAAAATAGGCGAAGGCTATCCCCGCATAAAACATCAATGAGCTTGATACCAGCAGCGGCATAATAAGCTGGCGCTCATTTTGATAAAGTCCAGGTGCAATAAACCCCCATAGCTGGTAAAGAATGACAGGCACACACACAAAGAGTGCGACGATGAAGGTGAGCTTAATGGGGGTCAATAGTGGAGAGGTCACCTCTGTGGCAATCATACTGCTGGTGTCAGGTAAGTGTGTAATGAGCGGTGCCGATAAAAATTCATAAATATCATTGGCAAAATAAAGTAACCCTAAAAATACCAGCAATACACTGAGCAAAATATAAAAAAACCGTTGTCGTAGCTCGACTAAATGAGAAAATGCATTAAGAGGTTCACCGTGACGGGCTGTACTGCGCATAATCATGCCTGCTTGTAAAAATGAATGACCAACAATTAGTGCGGTGGTTGCGAAGGCGTCTGACCCGACAACACCTGTTGTCCCTTTGCTTGAGGAGAGGACGTTAATTCTGGTAATGTAATTTCCTGTTCGACGGACGTTAACGCCCTTTCAATATCACTTACAGCGAGCTGGTCTGAAACATCCTGTGTGATTTGTTGAATGGCCGCTCGGGATGAGCGGAACGTCCGTGAGAGTGTTTTTATCGTATGACATAAGCGCTCAGGGCCTAATACGGTCAAGCCAATCATGACGATAAATATGAGTTCCCCTATCCCGATGCCAAACATAACGTGCTCCTAATCGTTGCCGTGGGTGACTTGTGCAGTAGGAGAGGCCACTGCATCACTCTGCGTTGATGATGATGAGGTACTGGTCGTCACATTCGACTTATCACCTTCCTCATTGAGCGCTTTTTTAAAGCCTTTGATGGATGAACCCAAGTCACTGCCTAATGTGCGTAGCTTGTTAGTGCCAAACAATAAAACCACAATAATGGCAATAATAAGAAGTTGCCAAATACTAATACCTGCCATGGGATACCTCATGAAAATCAATCAAATAAATGGGTGTGTTTTATACATTCAATGTAACCCTAGGCACTGTCATCAACAGTAACCTAGGCGCTAACTTATTAGGATCTCATTGTGACATTACTTAAGAGCTTACAGCCGTTCCAGCCACCATCAGAGTTAGGGAACGTCACCCCAGTAATAAAGTCGAGCGACTTATCCAGGTCTTTCGGTTGGGCTTTCAATAGCGCACCCTGCCGTTGGGTACGCTCATCCGTCATACTAATGAACTCGGTTCTTGATGTATCGACGGTATGCGCGACAGTGGTCATGCGCAGGGGCGCTTGTGACGAAAACATTTCTCGCTGGTAAAGTCCTCCCTGTTCATTCGTCTGATTGGTGACAATGGCCGTCATAATGGCAAAATCAGGATCATTGTTATAATCGACCGCACGGCTGCTGGTGGTGATATAAAGGGTTTCATTGTCAGTACATACATTCACTTCAACGATATTTTTTTCTTCCTCATTGGATCGAAACTGGGCTTTTTGAGTGATTGAGTTACCTGTAATTTCATAGAGACGGGTTTTACTGACCGCCCATACTTTCGACCCTGTTGAACAAATCCATTGAATTTTATCCGTAGCAGGGTGATCACTGGCAGTGATATACATACGATCACTCTCAGTAGGGGGACGTTGTCCAGCTAACCAGCGGTACATTCCCTCAGAATAATCCGTTAATCGACAGAGGCCATATGCATAATCATCATGCACAGCTACACACTTAACGGATCTAATGAGATCAGATTTATAGTGTGTCCAGTCGTCATAGAGATTCTGAGGTGAACTTGTGAGCGAGGCAGGCAGCACTTGAGGGATGCCATTCGTGGCATGGTCGTCATAGATGTAGACGTAGCTACCATGGCTGCACACTGCACCCGCATCACTGATGGAATCATCCAGCGTGACCATACTGTGGCCGCCATTTTCCCACAATAGTTCGTTCACATGGAATTGAAACAGCTGACCACGACCGTCACTGTTGGTTTTGGCTGCCAGAAAATACCCCGCCGATGGATAGTAAAAACCATTAGGTTTAACGACTTTATTGGTATAGTTTTGGATGGGTGAAGGGGGTATATGTTTGGGTCCAAACATTTCCCAAAGCCATTGGACGATCGCCACAATACCGCCCACAACGGCCAGTGCCACAGCGATGGGTCCCGCCATTGACATACCGGCTAAGGCTAATGCGCCAAACATCACTCCACCCAAACCAATGAGGGTATTGACCGTTTCAAAGACAATCCCTGCAATATCACCATTAATAATGGCATCCGCCAAACTATAAGCCGCAACGCCCAATGCCGCTACACCAAACACGAGAGAAACACGCTCAGCAATGGAAGCAATTTTTGACTTCATAAAAATCTGGGTGATAATTTTGGTTTCTACTTTTTGCACCGATTTATAATTTCTGGCGAAATTCAAGTAGAACTTAGCAGCATTACCTAATGGTCCACCGGTTTGCGCGACCCCCGCCAGCTCACCCAGGAAATAGTTTCTAATTTGAGTGACAAGCACCAGGTAAAGTACCCCTTTGCCAGCATCAACCACCGCACTGGAGAAACTAATTAATTCAGGGATATTGACCTCATCGCTACCCTCTTCAACCGTCGTATAGATAAAGTGACCAAGTGCAATACCCAACAGGAACTGATAAAGGGCGGCTTCACCATGGACAGCGCCCATAACCCTAGCCCTTCCCGAACTTCCCACTTCATTGAACATGGGGTATTGTGATTTTAAACGGCTAATAAAGTTAGGTCCCAACGCGCCCATCGTGTCGGCTGATGAAGCCTGGTTATAAATCATGGTATGGGCAATTTCGACGCTACCATTGCCATACTCATTGACAAAACGTTCCCAGAATGTCCGAGTAGCACTTTCCGGCTTTAACAGCTCGTTCATGGTATCGATATGCACTTTGCGATTGTTTCTGAGTGAATACGGTTCACTCTTAGCCCCTATCTTAATGCTCTGTGCTAACCCTAAAATCAGTGCACCAAAATATTTGCCCTCCAGATCATCAATCTGTTCTTCTGTTATCGAGGCATCGGTGTACGCTAAACACCTTAATTTAGAAAATATGGCTTGCACTTTGGCAAATTTTTCAGCGACATGCAGTGTATCGTCTGTGCTGTTACTGATTTTATTATCTTCAACGACAGCTTGTATGGCCGCTTCACTGTTATAGTAATTAAAGAGTTGTTTTCCCCAGTGATAGTTATAGTTACTGTCTTTATAGGCTTTTAATGATGAGCCTGGAAGATACGTGCTAAAGGGTTCTTGCGCATGATCAATGGCCAAGCTGTATAGCTTTGACATAAGCTCATTAAATGCATGGGTCGATTTCGTGGTATTATATTGCGCGTTGGCCTTGATCATATCCCAAGCATTTAAAGCACGTCGGTCTTGTGGGCTATAGTTGTTAATATCGTCTGTCGCGGCATATTCTTCTTGTAAAATTTGTGAGACATAGATCGGTGCAACCTCGGTAATCAGTGACTGAAACTGACTGTGTACACTAGAAACACCCGCTTGATTGTAAATGGCCCAATCAGGGTCCAGCTTGCCGTTGAATTCATGAATCACGCTGTAATGGTTATACATTTCCGCTTTCATGATTTCTGTCAGCATACGGTTGGCAATGTACTGGGCTTCGTCTGCTAACTTACCAAAGTTAACTCGCTCATTATTGAAGTTTGACTGGTAAGCATAGGGTAAAATATTAATTAAATTCTCTAAGCTAAGGCTGGTGGCTGCTGTTGGTGTAGCTTGGCCTACAAAAGCCGCTGCTTGACCGGATAATGGAATCATCGACGCAGCGGAGACCATCGAGCTGTTGATTAAAAAACGTCTACGGCTAATGTCCATATTCAGTTCACTTGATTCACTGCGACTCACAGCGGAGGCTATCTTTCTTTTTTTAAACATGCTTTTCTGCTCACTATGTTGGTGAATTAGCAATTACACACAACGCTATCGTGCTGCGAAAACACAGTAATTAACACTGAAAAACAGTGAATTACAGTGAAAAACAAGGAAAGTGGATGTCAGCATTCATAAATCACCGGTAGACCATAGGATGCTGTAGGTAATGAAAAAATGAGGGTGAGCCACATCCATCAATGTGGCTTGCTTGTGTAAGAGATAAGGAGAAAGGGGACAATAGTCGAGGGGTAGTTCACGGCGTGTTCGAGGAAGGGAGGGAGACCGTAACGATATGCCCTTATTTGCAGGTGGCCACAGGCGAACGGTTTTCGTCAATAGCCTTGATATAGGCTTCGGCCAGCCAAAACCCTTTTTGATTGGCATGCCGAATAAACTGGGTCCCCTCTGCTTTTCTTTTTTCATGCATCAGTGCCACACCATGAAGATACATGGCTTCAGGATGCGCTCTGTGGGCTGCTAGCCTCAGCCAGTGGCGATAAGCACCATGATCCATGGGTAAACCACACTCGCCCTGTTTATACAATACCGCTAACTTAAACTGAGCTTGGCGATGGCCATTGACGGCTGCTTTCAAAAACAAGTACTGTGCTTTGCGCTCATCCTGTACGACGAACACCCCTTGTTGATAGTAAGTGGCTAATTCAAAAAGGGCATTGGTATCACCGTTTCGTGCGGCGTGTTTCAAAGCATGGATAAAGCTTTGCTGCCAATCATGAGCGCAGGTTGTATCTGCATGGTTATCAACCTCCATGCTATAAATAAGGGCTAACAAGCGACAGGCCTTTAATACACCTTGCTGTCCTAGTGGAGTCAGTAGATGGATCGTTTGTTCAAGTTCGTTATTGTCATAGGCTTTTTGGGCCTGGTTAAACGTGAATTGATGTTGACTGGTCATAGACTTACCCGGTTAACGATGAATCGGCTGCTTGCACGCCAACACCGCTTAATAACCTCAAGTACGTAATGACGCTTAAAGGTTAAAAGACCGTGCCAGGTAGCTAAGCTTTCTGGAGGCCAACAGCAGGAGTGAATGGCGGGGTAAGCGTGACATCGGAAGGTAAAAATCAACAGAGAAAAACACGGAAATACAAGGAAAAATAAAGAACCAACCAGTCAATCAGATCACTGTATTCATGCTGTATACAAAGAAGCATTTCGCTTTGGTTTGCATAAAAACAACGCCTCCTTACCATCAGGCAAACATTATTTTTTGACAAATAAAAAAATGGAATGATTAGGGTTATTAGGATTTAAGTCTGCAATGAAGCTTTCACCATCATAATAAATCATTTTCAATGCACCGACTTTGTCATGTTGTGCGTTAAAAAGCAGATTAGTATAGGGTTTCGCAAGGGCTACTGACTGTATCTTAGCTTCATGAACGACCGTTAATTTGGAGTGATAGCGATATATTCCCTGGGTATAGTCCATGATCTCTCCTGATGCCTCAAACAGGGCAATCCCATCAGCGCCCTCACTCTCAAAAAAAACACGAGAATGAAGCATACGTTGATTGATCGTCATATCCAATGCACCACTCCAGTGGCCGGTTTCCTGCGCATCGCTGTGCACTACCGATTTATAATTCCCTGACAAATTGCTGTCGCTGAGGTGCACCCAAAGACTCAAACTGTAAATCACCACACTCATCATCAGTACGGGCAGACTATTCATTGTGTTGAAACCCACTACGTAGTTTGGCAATGATCTGTTGAGGATCACTGTCAGGCATAATGAAGCTGTGCCCTTGTTGATGTGTGTGGTCAAAAAAGCTGATGAGCAAATTAGCACCGCGTTTTTCGACAAAATAAGTGCAATGACAAGGAAGTGTCGATAATCCCGTTAGCAGCGCTTTATCGAGGGTATCCCCCTTCTTTGTCACCAGTGAATAGCTGAATTGATCATGGGTATACGTTTGTTGTTGATAGTCATCCGCGATATACCCTTTAGGCAGGGAAGGTAAACGTGTAGAAAAATTAATGAATGAGAAAACGATCAACACCGCTGATACGATGATGTACCGATAGGTTTGCAGCGTATGATAGACCTGTTGGCTTGTGTTGGATGTTTTGGGTGTATCGGTCTTGTCCGTCGATGAAGCAATCGTAATATGGTCGAGTACTAATTTATAACCGATTCTAGGAATAGTAATAATCACCTCATGGTTTTCACTAAACGCGGCAAGGTGGCCCCTTAATTTGGTCATGGTTTTTGTCAGTGAGGAGTCAGTGACAACCGCGTGATCCCAAATAAAGCGCTTCAGCTCCTCTTTACGTATTACTTCATTGGGTTTAGCTAAAAAAAGCGTTAGTGCTTTGCTTTCACTATGTGATAAACAACGCTGTTCACCGTTACAGGTCAGCACATTGCGTTTGGAGTTGAATTGAATGGTATCGCTTTGCATTACATTGATGACCTAACCTACTGACACTTTTTCCTCATGAATGACCATAAACGCGCATTTTTTTTACCACACCGAGTATCAAGCCCAGCGAGCTTCTCATCACTGGCTGTCCGTAAAAGTAAAGGATAGAAGCGTCAACGTAAATCAGCGATCATAAAAAAGCAGTCTATACGACTGCTTGTTTCTCTCAACAGTATGTCATGCTAGTGCTTGGGTAACGTTGCACTTATTGTCCAATGAGCGGTGATATTGCTCATCACGGCGTCATCCATTGAGGCCGTACTGTTCACCCAGTCAGAGGCTTCAAAGCCCGCTAATGCTTGAATTAATAAATCAATCCCTTGCCGATCAATCACACTGCCATCCTCTGTCGCGACATAGAACGCATCAGTCTCATTCCAGTGATCAATCGTGATGCTGTCAGTGAGTTGTCCTTTGAAATTAATATTTAACTGAACACCACTCAAGAGTGTATCTTCCGTTAAACTAAAATGAATATCTCCATAATGAATATCTTTTAAGCTCAGCACATCACCCGTTATGCTGCCGCCATAACCTGCAAGAATGGCATCTTTACCATCACCTTTCGCGAAAATGATGGTATCACTTCCATCCCCTACGCGAATTTCGTCATTGCCGTGACCACCTACTAACGTATTTTGACCTGATGTGGCAGTTAACACATCGTTACCCTCGCCTCCTATCAGCACGTTATCTTGCCGGTTGCCTCTGATGTTATCTGCCAAGGCTGTACCAATAACGTTAGTGATATTTTTCAAGGTGATGGGGTGGTTTTGGGCATACAGCTGCTCAGACTCCAGGCTTACAATCACTGGGGATAGATGAGGGTTCATCATGGAAAAGTCCAAGGTATTATTCCCGTGCCCCAAATTAATCTCATTTACGTTGCCGAGGTCTTTGACCAAAACGACATCACTACTGTCTGTACCGCTATACATAGGATGCTCTAACTGGGAACCCACTAGCACATGTGAGGTTTGTGGAGTATCAAGCCTAAGCTGACTACGTTCAATCACGCTCTGAGGCAGTGCCAAGCCCAATAGCTCACGTCCAGATAACGTTACTCTCCCATTTGTTAAGCGAATGTTCTGGTGAATGCCTCCCAGGTAGAAGTTCTGGAAGACGACTTCAGTTAATTGAACTTCATTATTCATCGCGAGCGGATGAGCGATGACCGCATGAAGATGATGACCCGCTCTTGCAAGATGTAAATTGGTGAAGTCTGATAAAAGCTCGGGTACGACAACCGGTTCATCAGTAGACTCTGCGGCAATGATAAAGCGGCTCAGTCCCGTATCATCCACAACCAGCTGCTGCTGATGGCCTTCAGCACTCACAATGTTGAGATGGCGGTATAAATCACTGACAAAATAATTCTTTAGAATAACCTCGCGTTGAATGATAAGAGGTTCTCCCTCCTCCTGAGCTTGAGGCAACTGCGCGATAATGACTAAGTCCATGCCTTCACGATGGGTGGCAATATGGGTGATGTGAGTAGCCAATATAACGCTATCCAGGGCACTATCTTCTGCAAGGTTATCAATAGTCACACGTCCTTCAGCCGCGCCAATCACATAGGTATCATGGCCATTTTTGCCGGCTAAATAATCATCACCACCATAGCCTCGCAGGATATTTGCTGTATTGTCACCTAAAATGGTGTCAGCAAAGGCACTGCCTTCTCCAGTGAGCTGGTAGCGTACATCAAGCTGTTGTCCTTGCCCCCATTGCCAGTCAGACAGGGTTAAGTCTTCACGAGGATGCGTGTCTAGGGTGGGTACACGACGGATGCGATGTTGCACGGGGCGATAATGCTTAATATGTTGGTCTGAACCTAAGGGATAAGTATTCAGCTCACCCCGCGTGATTTTGATACCATCTCGGGTGATAAACTCATAATCCCATAGTTGCTCACCACCTTCATGCACATAGTCGCGGATATTGTCATCAACATAGTGTGTTGTATCCGCTTTAATTCCCTGTAGAACAAGACGATGACCATTTTTCATACGCAACGCTAACATGTAGTTAGTGCGTTGAAACGCGATGCGCACAGGTAAGCTGTCAAACTCACCCAGTTCACCGGTCAAGGAGTTATAGCCATGAATCTTGCCTTGGTAACGACGACGCTCAATGTCTTGAACTATTGGCCCCTTTAAATCCAAGTTTTTAACAAGATAAACCGTGTTAATCCCTGCAATTTCATCAGCATCATAGTCGAGATAAATGGTTTTGATGGATTGGCCAGGATGGGTATCAGCGCTAAGCCTGATATAACTTGCCCCTGAGCCTTCCGCGCGTTGGACCAAAGCCGTGTCATTCTTTAAAGAAGACGTGATAGGGTCATCCGCTTTAATCACCGTCAAATTTGACGTATCCAATTGAGACGGTTCAGTGTAGTGATGTGAGCCTTCAGCATTAGGCCCATCCACAGTATTTTTAGCCAAATCAATGGTGACGCCATTTTCTACATTTCTGTAAGTTTTATCCGTTGCTTTTAAATACCGAGCGGTGAGTTTAACAGAAGAAAACTGACTGGCGTCTGTTGAAGAAAACTCCTTCGTTAATTGTGGGACTAATAATAAACCGTCTGTCGTTTGAAAGCTTAATTGATCATTCACACGTTGAAATACATTGCCTGCTTGCTGATAAACATCCTTGATGGTCAGCTGTTTACTCTGGCCATCAGCATGAATGCTGATCACCAAATCGGTCCCCTGTAATTGCCAGTCATGGATTTCTTTTACGGAAAATGCGAGGCGAATCATTGATACATCGTTGCCATTTTCTCGAATAACCGCCTGTTCGATCCCTCGCTGAACAAAATACATATCTTGTCCTTCACCACCATCCACCCAGGCACTATCGGTTAAGGTAATAACATCCGTCCCCCCCATGCCAAATACGTGATCATGGCCATTGGCTAATAGTCGGTTATCGTCATCTGAGCCAATGATTTTATCGGCACCGGCGGCTGAGCCAATCGTGTTCTGAATATTGGTTAACGCGCCAATATAACGTTTATTTTCAGCTGTATCCTTCTTTTCAGAATGATGTAGCCATATTTTGCCTTGCTGTAAATCGATTAAAAAACCATTATAGTGATCACCCAAATCTGCGCTTGTAAAATCATCGGTATTTATAACAAGGGTATTTTGACCTTCTCCCCCCTCTAATTCATAAAAGAGTCGGTATTTAGCTTCACCTTGATGATCGATAACGTTTTTAATGGTTTGGCCATCAATGGATACCGTGAAGTTATCGTCTAAGTTACCGCCTGTAATGGCTTTGGAACCAGCGCCTAATAGAAAATTATTTTTCTTATTTAATACGCCCTTTATGGTGTCCGTTCCCCCTCCCGTATTAAAAAAGACGGCTTTATTTTCATCCACATCACCGCGCACAACATTCGTTCGCCGGAGACCGATCGCATCCTCGTGTTGATGCAGTGCTTCAATGCCATTTTCAGCAAAAATGACATCATCAAAGGGGGTAACCTGGACGTTTCCTTGGCGATCAACAAACGCAGAAATATCGCCAAATACGATGGTATCGATGGTTTCGCCCAGTGCTCCCTGTAACAGGCGGGCAGACTCCTCGCTGACTTGCTCAACATAGGATTGCTCGGTTTTATTAATTAAATAAAGGTCTTTTGCCCATTTATCCATATCCCAGCCAACCATTTCCCGCAAGGCATACTCAAATGCAGGCGCACCTTCTAGCTGAGGAACATATTTACCAATTTCTTGCGCTTGTCTAGCAGCGGCATACATCGTTGAGGCATAAATGAGTACCCCGGCGGCCACCAGACCGAAAGGTCCTGTAGCGGCAGCCCCATACACTAAGCTTGCGCCCATTAAACTGAGTGAGAGCGTGGCACCGGCAACAGCAAAGCCCCCTTGCACATAAAGATCCTGCCGCTGGTCATCCGTCAACCCCTCTGCCGCTGCATCACTAAAAGCTTTATAAGCGGAATAAACATCAAAGGGCAGTGTAATTAACCCAGCAACAACCCCGGCACCCCGACCGACTAATTTACCCAGCTGGCTACTTGAAGCGGCAAACCGAGAAGTACTTCCAGCAAACTGAGCCGTGAGTTTCTGACCCAGTTGAGGCATGATACGATCGAGTGCAAGCTCAGCCCCTATCGAAATAACATTAGCAGCTACTCCAGCACGCTGAATAGCGGCCTCTTTATAGTCACCTCTGGCTTCAGCCGCATTAGCGGCCTTGACGCCAGAATAAATACCAAAAGCCTGTAAGCCTACACCAGGTACTTGCAAGCCCATGTTTTTCAGTGTGCTCAGGTTAAGCCGTGTTGTGGACAGCTTGTGCTGAATACCCTGAATCTGCTGTAAACTTAGCGAACGATGGGTATCAATTGGGTGCAGTGCACGTTGTAAAGCACCTGTAGTGTGGCCTTCAACTAAGTTATTGACGGTAATACGTTCTTTGGCCGCCAACGCTTTCAGTATACGAGCACTGTCGTTAAAGGTTGTATCAGATGCGGTTGCAAGATGCTGTTTGAGTACCTCGGCATTAAGGCTCAAGTTCGGCGTCCAATCGCCAGACAGTGCAGCAACAGAAATTGGTTTACCCTTCACCTCTGCACCCAACTGCCAAAGCTGAGCCCGCGTAATCAGTTGGCCCTCAATTATCAGGGGACCATGATCGGCATCCAGCTGTGCAAGTCGTTCCAGCTCCACGGCAATGGGTTGCTGTAAATGAGTAACTGCCTGATTGACCGTGCTACTATTCAAAAAATCAGCGGTCAGTGCGGTCACACTGAATGCGGATGTCGTCGTGCCCAATTGCAAACGGGTTGCATCTGAAAAATACTGAGTTAAAAAGCCTTGTAACGCATGCGCATCAGCGAAGCCATTGAGCCAGCCACTGGAGGGATCGTAGAAAGCGAGTTGTCCTGCCTGTTGGCTGATAAGGTAGTGATGTTTCCCAGCCTGCAGCGCAAAGGCCTTATCCCCTGTCTCCTTGAACTGGTCTGTCAGTTGTTTGATGGTGAGCGTTCCCAGATCACGTCGAGAGGTAACTTGCTGATACTGGTGAAGCAAATCCATTTGAGCAGTTGTATACCGTTCAACCGCTACTGTTTCCGCGTGACTTGCTCGAGCGTCTCGTGCCAGCGCTGAGGTAAAGCGCGCTCGGTTTTGATGGGCAATGGTATTCGCAATATCACCGTCCTGATGCTTCACTGCCGCCATCATTAATACATCTGCCAGTGCGGTAGGGGTGCTTCGCATGGCGGCAGGAGATAGCTCTACCGTCAAACCATTGGTTTTAGCAATATGCAACAACTGTTTTGCTTGATCAAAGTGAAAGCGTGTTGCATTTAGGCGCTGATGCTCCATCAGTAACACATGCTGTGGATTTACCGCATCGATCATGACGCCAGGTGATTGACCCACTAACTGTCGCTGAGTAGCAACGTATTCCACTAACTGAGCAAGCCGATGAGTGGTAGCTTGATCTTGTCCTTTTACAAAAGCCAATACCTTATCGTGACGAAAGGTCATACGGCTGACGAAGTCTGACTGAGTAACGTCAACCGCCGCTGAAATGGGCTGGCCATCGACAAAAGTACCTAAACGATAAAGTTCAACACGACTGAACACCTGCCCACCGATCGAGAGTTTGCCTTGTGCCGTATCTTGTGCGCGTAGCTGATCAACCGTGGTTTCGATTGGAGTATACTGTGCTTCGATGGCATGATTCAGTGAATGGCTCGCGAAAGCCGTATGATTGACTTTTTCAACGTGTAGCTGATTTGCTGAAAATGCATAAACTGTTTGTAAATCAGTTAAGTGTTTAGCGAGCAATGTCTGCAGGTGTTGTGGGCTTTGGATATTATTTACCTGACCCACCGTAGGATCGTTAAACTGAATATGCCAGCCATCAGTATCATGACCCACTGTCACGGCCATGGTATGGTTGGGCGTACTGATCAAATACGTATCCACTGAACCTGAAGTGGGTATATTATCCACTATGTGTTGTAGCAGATGATGTGTTGATAACTCTCCCAACGATTCGCTTAATCCACTCGGCAAAACCGCCGCTGTTGTTTGTGACAAATTGAGGGTATCCAACGCGTTTAAAAACTGCTGAGCCTGGGTTTGATCATGTTTGCTGATCGGCCCAGCGACCTGCTCGCTACGAATAGCCCCAACCGTAAATAAGTTATCTAACAGGTGCTGTGCCCGATTTCCCTGATCCTGTGTATCCAGATAAACCGCATGGGCCCAAGCCGTGGCGAGTGCAGCGCAAACCCCATTACGATAAGGGACATTGGGCTCAATCGTCAGGACAGATTGTGGCGCTGGACGCCAGCGCAAGTTCGCATCCACCTCTGTGAGCCGTTGATGAAATTGATCAATATGCTGAAGGTTCTGTTGCCATTGACCTAGATATTCCCTCACATTGTCAGTGCCATGCACGTACAGATTGTCAAAGCCTTGTCTCGGTGATTGATAATTCGGTATTTTTTCTGCGATGTGTTGATAGAATGCCCCAACGGTTTGTTCTGTACCTCCTGCCAGGTTTAATACCGATTGCTTCGGATCGAGTACAGTAGGATCAACCTGTTTAATGACATAGAAATCAAAGGGCTGGGTAATCCCTGGTAATAGTTCGACATCAACTACTTTTTTATGGACTAATTCAAAGACCGAACCTGGCTTATAAATCACTTCTGATTTGTTGGTGAGCGTCCCTGTATTGACCCCATCAAGTCCATCAATAATAAAAACAGCCGGCTTTTCCACAGGCTGATTTGACATCCGCGTTTTAAACCAACCTCGAACAAAGTTCGGGTTCTCGGAAGAAGACATCGCCGCCACGTCGCCCATTAACTGACCGACTTCAAGATTCGCCAGGCCTTGAATGGGTGAGGCATCGAAAGCCCGATAACTACGCACCGGTTCGCCCGATAACGTATTTAATATTTCATTTAACTCGCTGGTGAGTGTCATTACTTTATCTAAATGAGGGGCTCCAGGATCACGTAACCCTCGTAGATAATTATTAATGTCATAAAAGTACAAACCATTATGTTGTTCGGTAAAGCTTGCATCAATACCTGAACGATTACCAATATAGAAATTTAAGGCATTTTTTAAATTATCAGGTAAAGCATTAAATGGTTGTTCAATCCGCTGTCGAAATTTTTCGGCATTCAATAAATAATGAATATCTGAGCCTGATTTTTTTAATTGATAGCCGTATACAAAGTTATCAATGACTTCATTGTAATACTGTGGAGAGAATTGCGTGGAAGATGCGGTGACGACACGATCCGGTATGATGACATCGGCGAGAGCCGGCGACGGGATGCGGTTATCCAAATTGTCAGGATGAACGACCAGCTGTCCGTCAGCAGATACTGTCATTTGGGGAATACTGAGCCGTTGAGTAATACCTGGTAAACCATGAGCTAAGCCAGGGTGAGACTCTAAATGTGCACTACCATAAATGACCACAAACTTTTCATTGGCGGGTAGCGCCGACAAGGTATCAACCGCAATATTATTGGCCGAGCCCGCCCGATAGACTAAATTATACCCTGCAGAAGAACGAATAGATGACTCATTATCCAAAGCAATTACGTTAAGTTGGAGTGTTCTTGCCTCTGTCAATATTTGTCGAAGATAGCCTTTATGGTCCTTGGCTTTTAAAAGAGCCTCTAAATCAGCAGAAAACTCACCTGTTTTGAAAAAGTCATCAATTAACGGTTGTGCCAGCTCACTGCGAAAATGCTCTAAACCGATGGTTGTTACCCCATTGCTTTTAAGAGTATCCATGTTGTCGACTATAAATTTTTGCTCCAGCAAGTCAGAACTATGATTTTCACCCAATAAAAGACCTGGTTTATTCGTCAGTAACTGCTGTATTTTATCAGCAATGGATAGCGTATCTAACTGTTCATTTAATTTAGCAACCTGTTGTTCACTGTAGGTATTATCAAAAGAACGAAAATCAAATTGATAGCTGCTTTCATAAATACGTTTAAGTTGATCTAAACGCTGTTCTTGCCACTGAGCAAGGTAGCGAGGGTTGGCAGTATGGGCTAAAAAATCGGTTAAGCGGTTCGTTGAATGATATCCCGCAGGGAGATTAGCCGGTGATGAAGCATTTTTAAGCAAAAACGTAGCGACTTTCGCCTCACCATGACCTTCTGAAAGCTCAGTGAGTTCGGTATAAGAATAACCAAGATCAATGCGTTGCTGTGAGTCATCAAATGCAACATGCTCTAATAATCCAGCTCGCTGCGCGTTTAAAATATGCGCTTTAATCGCCTGGTAATTATCAATATCCGCAACATTAACATGCAATTTCGCCGGGAAACCTAACACCACATCACTAGGCACATCACCTTGAAAACCTTTGAAATCAATGAGTAACTCATCTTGCTGCGCCGCAGAGAGGAGGAAGCTTGTGAGGCCTGGATGCCCCCCTTTTATTTCATCCAATGCCGTCTGTAAAATCTGGCTTGCTAATTTAGGGCTATGTGACGATAACGTCGTAATTTTTTGACGCCAACTGTTTGGTACTTGCTGGAAAAGAGTCTGACTAATTTGGTCTGCTACCACACGTAATGCGGGTACTCGGCTAAAACTCCCCTCAGCATGAGTAGCCATATAATGATTAATTTGGGAGAGCAACTGAAAACTTTTTTCCAGCTTTTGGTCTGTTCGAGTGGTCGCATGTAGCTCGGTCAATGTTGAGGTAATGGTCCGATAACGCTCACCTTGTTGTTTTAAAAAAACAGAAGCTTTCTCTGAAAACAGTTCAACACTGGGGATATTTTCCCACTGAAAACCCTTATCAGACGTTACTGACACCATTATTTCCTCCAAAAAAACACATAAAATTAAACGATGGCTATCCATCGTGTCGTTGTTTCGCTATTGCGTTAACGACACTAAATACCAAAAATAAGCACTCACACTGAAAAGAAATATACTTTTCATATAATCATCTTCATGAATACCTTTCACGCCCTTGTGAAGGTTTGATGCGTCAATTAATCCCTAGTAGGAAGATGTTTACCTACAGGCCAAAGGTAAACCTAACCTATTTTGTGGTGCTAAGTGATCACATAATGGATTAATAACCCCTAAAAACGAATTTCTTGTACTATGACGGGGATATTGATCAAAGGACAAATTTTTGACTTGGACCGTGCTATATAGCAAAGTGGTACTGTAAACTGCCTGAATGCCGTCATGGCTTAAAATCGCTATAAAATCAGATTAAGAATTAACGCATAGAATAGACGTAAGTACAAATATTATTATTTAATCAAGTCTATTAATAATGCTTATGAATACGAAATTAACTATCGACACACAGACTTAATAAACTTACATATTTTTTAATATATCATAAATATTCATTTTTATTTTAGTATAATTTGCCGGCAACTTATTGATTTGTCGGTAATAACCTATAAACATAGGGTAGCAGCTTTCACTTGTGACTACCCAGCATATAAGTAATAATACTTAAATTATATGTATCATTAAGAATATACTATTATTCTTTTGATTACGTAAAATTGAATATCAAGCAGTGAACGATTCGTTTAAACGTATTTTTTAATAAATTAATTTTTACGAATAGTTATTATACAAAAATAATATACTCTCTATTTAATATAAATCATTCATTATCTTTACTTAGCTATTCTGGTCAGTATAATCCCTCACCCTTTCATCAAACTAAAAGCGTTTCCTATGAGAGAAATAATTGCCACCTTGATAGCTATTTTATGTATCAGTAATGTCCATGCAGAGCGTGAGACTACCAATGTGTTCTGTGCTACGCCTGATGGAAGTCATTGGGATTGGTTAGACGTAAATGGAACACCACTGGAAGTTAATGGCGAGTGGGGTAGAGGAATAGCAACTAACAGCTCTGAATTTGACTACTTTAAGGTATCTGAAGAAATTTATTTATTCATCAACCAAATGTGTAAACAAAAATTTTCGTCAGAATATGTTGCGCAGCCTTCGGATAATTATTGGGGGGAGTGGTATATATTTTTGGTCCAAAGGTCAAATGGTAGTCAATATGTAACAGAAGGAAAGTATAACACAACATCAAGGGATCTGTTGCCATCAGAATTCAGGCTCTAATTCCCCTTATCACATCAGTTAGTCACGTTGGAGTCCCACAGTGTTGGGACTTTTTTAATGCTTTAACACCATTCTTACAAAAGCAACGTCGATTAATATGAGCAATACTTTACTAAAAAGTGGTTGATTAGTCACATAGTTACTTATAGTATGACCAAACGACGTTAGTGCTATATAAAGCACCTTGTACTCAAAGGAATTTGTGTCGGATGTATATAGTGCTATTGATGCCAAGGTAGTGTTTTCGCATTAATTCTATTATAAATGGATCTAATACAACCATGAACAAAAGAAAAAATAATGATTTTTCGAAATTACTGAAGTGTATTGATTCATTTTGGCCAGTTGGTGCTGTGGTTACCTGTGTCTTAAGTTTTTTTGCTTATGTAACATTTGACCTAATGATAGGCACGAAAAATAGTGTTATTTCGTCAACGCTACTGTCAAGCAGTATAGTATGGTTTGCAATTCCACTGGTGTTATTACACTGTTCTTTGCCTATAGAACAATCCAGTCTCTGTTACGCTAAGCGTTTTGATCACTAAAAAGCTAGCACTCAATGAACTACGCTTCACGTATTAAGGTATATCGTGACTCACCAATCTCTCTTACGATTGCAGAAAGTAATCTTTTTTCTGTTATTTTATACTATGTCATTAGGCGCTCTTGCGGATACTACAAACGTTTTTTGCGCGTCGATGCGTGGGGATTATTGGTATTGGGTCAATGACCAAGATGGTAATACCGTACAAGTAGAAGGTGAATGGCACAGCCAATTTATGCCTAACGGCACTTACTTTTATTTTTTTAGTATCGAAGAACAAATTTACCGTTCAATCAGCACATTATGTCGACCAGGAGAAGTTGTACACCCAGCAGATAACAGTTTGTCAAAATGGTTTATATTTTATGTTCAGCAACAAGATGGCAGTGCTTTTTTTACTCCAGGTAAGTATGACGTAAACAGGTCTATAGAATCAGATTTTCAGTTGCGCATTTAAGTATAACTTAATGCAAACGATTTTTATGTTAATACATATGTGGTTAACCCAATAAAAACCGGTGGTTCTGTGGCATGTGTGTCGTAGGCACACATGCCACAGAACCTTATGACTTAATAAACCATAGACAAGCTATATTGTGAGAACTGACGAATTCTCAACAACCTCGTTTATCGTGTTGTAGCGCGAGTTGACAGTTAATCATGTCATAGACTGATTGATAGGTACCATCCTTCTTCATCGTCTGTAAGGCCTTTATCAGATCCGGTACCAGTCGAGCGTGGCGTTTATGAAGATACAAATATAACGGTAACTTGGCCAAAACTGGCTTAAGCTCTTTAACCGATGTGTTTCCCTGTTTCTTCAAGTAATATAACGTAACTAAACGTAAATGAATAAATACATCCAATCGGTCATGTTCCACCATATCTATCAGTGATGATAAATAGTTAGATTTATGAATATTATTAAACCCTCCTATATAAGGTTCAGGAAACAACCAACCATTTAAATAACCAATGCGATATCCTTCCAATGACTGCCAACCATGAGGTTTGATATCTGTTCGTCTTTTGTTAGTAAAGACAGATGCATCTCCCTCCCACACAATTTCAGGAACACGAATTAAATTGGTATAATGAAGTTCTATACCTTCTATCCTTAACGCTTCGCCATCTACTGTACCATGATTAGCTTGGTATATTCCTCTTGCAGGGAAAACAGGCTGAATAATCACTTTTTTCCCCACCCGTTTAAAGGCTTCAGCATAGAGTTTATCTAAGATGCCTTGATGGTCTTTCGTCACATAGGGTGTAGTCTCATGTACGGAGGCAATCGTTAATATCAGGGTTTCCGCTGAAACAAAAGAAGCTAGCATGAAAAGGCAGAGTGAAATTACAATTGCCATAAAACCTCTTTATTTACGTCAGCCGCAAAATTTATACAATGGATTATGGGTACTATAATACGAATAAGACACTGACACCATAAAAAATCGTTTAGTTTGTACCTTGTAATGATTAAAAATTGCTCTATATAGTTAGTAATATTAGATACATCTTAATACTCAAGTAATACTTTAATTGAATCATCTATATTTTTATTACTTATATAACCAATAATACTTGGGTTTTTTGAAACCAATTCCTTTACCGCTTCATCATTAGATTCCACTTTTGGTGGCATACCTTCTCCAGTAAATATTTTATAAGACCAAAAAGATTTTAGCTGGCCACTGTCTTTTTTAAGGATTTTTTCAATAAATGCTTTTTTTATTGGTGAAGTATCCATTTGGTCAATAGGAACAGCTTTAGTACCATTAGGAAAACGTTTTGCTTTGCCTAGAAATATTCTGGATACTTCACTTTGTGTTAATGTAAAACTACTTGATGGATGAACAATAATTGCATCAGCACTTACTGTACTTGAAAGATGGGGTAGGATACTTATGAATAATAAGTAAAATAGGGTTGTTTTTTTCATGACTTTGTTCACTTAAAATACAGCGTCTATACCCATGGCGAAAGTGCTAACAGAATTTCTTTCACCATAAATGTTTTTCAATGTTTGGCTTGATTTGTCACTCGAATGTGTATATTCAAATTTTATGGCTGCAGATTCAACAAAATCCCAACGCAGCCCTAGTGTTAACGTTCCAATATTATCTTCCTTGTTATCAAAGGTTATTCCTGTTGTTACTCCATCGTGATTGATATCTTCTGCTTTGAAACTTGTTGAACGATAAGCATAAGAAACATGAGGCGTAAGACTGTCTACTCTTAATCCAGCGCTAATCATAGCAGATAACCGATCATCTCCCCCTAACTCTGCCGACGTTGTAGTAATTATTTTATCACCCGTTAAATAAGTTAACTCACTACTTATAAACCAGCGATAGAAGTCTAATTTAGCGCCAATGGAACTAAAGTAAAGAGCATCTTTATTATTTTCTGTATAATATGCATTATTGCCATCCCCTGCTTCGGCTTTAGCATAATGTTGAGATACTCTTAATGTTAAAGCATCATTTTAAGCGGAAATAACGATACCTACCAGGTTTTCTAACTCAACATTACCAAGCGCTGCTTGAGAGTTTTTTGCATTGCCATAATAAATTTGGTTTTTTAGATCCCAACCTGCTATATCCGTTGAGTGTTTAACAGAAAGACCTGTGTATGCACTCACACCTTCGCCATAAAGCTCTACAGGGGGACGTAACCAGTGATAGGCAAAACCTACGTCTAAATAACTTGAATACATGTAAAGAGGAATACGTTGCCGACCAGCAACCAACGTCCATGACTCATCAACTGAGTAAGAGGCATAAGCCCACTCTAACTCGGCATCAAAATCATTGGCCCCGTGAGCAGTTAATTGCGCTGTAGCAGATAGTTTTTCGTTTACATCAGAATGGATTTGTATGCCAAGATTTGATTCCGGTAGAAAACTAAAGCTATCATCATATCGCGCATTTTCATTAGGCGTCTTATCTGAGTTATTGATGAAGACGGGTGTCGTGACATAAGTTGACTCTTTACCATTGGCTAGCTTCTTATCATTGACCGTCATTCCACCGACAACGGAGATAAAACCATCAATCCGTATTTGAGCGGCTAATGTTGTCTGTGAGATTAGGATAGTAGAAGCAATAAGCCCATTGACTGCATATTTAATACTATTCATTATCATACTACTGTCTTTTAACTATTTTTTATAAAGCTAGATCTGTTATGCATTACTGGTCAACCTAAACTGGCTATATTTATTTGAAAACTTTAAAAATCGATGGTGAGCATGTTTCCATGGCCAGCACTATCAAGAGGCAGTGAATAAAAAGTCCATAATATGTATTGTAGTAATCTATGCTATATATTGAGAAAATAAAAAGTATTAAAATGGTTAATGATGTATTTTTTTTAAAAGGCGAGTGATGTAAAAATATTTAATAAATAGTGATTATTCAGGTAATCAAATAATAAAATGAGTAAAAAGTTTATATAAAGCCAGCATGATTTTAAAAAATGACTACGCATTTAATATTGTTAACCATACTTTTATTGGTAGAATTTGTTAAATATTAATTTTTAATGCGCGTTCTAAAGACTTTGCAGAAGTTATATCCAATTGAGTAACATCATATTGGTGGTTATGAAGTAGACTATTCAATGCTGGCTGGCCCCCTACAAATCATTGATTAAAAAGTTGATTCACCGTAATCATGAACAGGAATGAGATGATATGTTGGATGCCCTTGGTTATTTTACTGGCCTCTGACACTACACATGCCATTGATACTATACCTGGGCAAGCTATTGCTCCTCCACCAGATGTAAATGCATTCATGCTGTCGTATACCGCTATACAGTTAGGGGACAAATACAGCGATGGAAAAAAAACTAGTTTGAATACTCAACTTAATTTTGATGGAATCTTAGTTCGCTATACACGAACCTTTACTCTTAACAACCAACCTGCCGCCGTTTACATTCAACCTAGCTGGCTGCATGTTAAACCCAGTCAATCACTCTCTTCTTTCGATGATGAATATGGTTTGGGAGATACCGCCAGTGCATTTGCGTACTGGTTTTATGCTGATCATCAAACGGGTCGCTACTTTGCTACAGCATCATATTTGATCGCCCCAACAGGAGACTATAACTCAAATCAATTGATCAATTTAGGGTTAAATCGCTGGTCATTTGCTCAGCAAATCGCTTATCAAACAAAACTGAGTGACCATTGGGATATTATGGTTTCTGCTGATGTGCAATGGTTTGAAGAAAATAATGACTACCGCCTCACCCATCAAAAATACCAACAAAAATTACTTTTTTCGACCCAAGCTACCTTAATGTTCAATATAGAACCAACGTTAGTATTCGCAGGAAGTTATTACTTTCATAAAGGTGGAGAAAGTAAGCTAGAGGGTGTTTCACAACATGATTCAATTGAACGGCATCGATACGGACTAGCCCTTATCAAAAAATCAAGACAAAGCAGGTTAATTTTACAATACGGAGAAGATATTAAAACAAAGAATGGCTTCATTGAAGAACATCAAGCCTTTATTCGTTGGCAGACTTTCTGGAATTAAAGATTTACTATTGAACATATACTCAGTTTTGAGCCATGTAATTTATGAAAACCATTTCACTTTCATCCCTTAAGCTTAAGTAAGAGTGAGGTTATACCTTCCTTTACAAGTTCACCACAACCGCATAAATGTGAAATAGTTCACCATATAATATTGATCTAAGTAGTATAATCGTTCTGTCTTATTTAGCGTTGATGGTGCGGCAAGGTATGCCGCCACACATTAGAATCATCGCAGTACAACGTGTTCAGACACATCTCTTGGAGAATTTTAAGTGAAGTATACTTGGCTGATGCGTACGACATTGTCGGCATTAGGCGTCTCGCTATTTTCTATTTATTTAGTGGGGTGTTCTGAATCCTCAGATAAATTGGAAATAAAACATTCCGCTACTGAAAAGTTAAAAGTCAGAGCAGAACAGACAGAACATCGAACCTCACAGCAAAATAAGAAGCAATCCACCAATAACCCTACAGTAGCCGTAACATTACCAGAGCAACCAGCCTCAAAAAAAGCAGTAGATTTAACTCAAGGACAGCATCAACTTTGGCTGCTTCCAGATGCTGATATTCAGAACCAAGAAACGTATGCTGTTCAAGCGGATCCTTCGGTATTATCTTCCTTTATAATGGATGGTGTTGTCACCATGCAGGTCACAACAGAGCATTCCGTTACCGCCAAATTAATAGAAACTTATAACGGTGATATGGGGGAGATTGTATGGAAAGGGGAGATAGTTGATGGCAATGACACCGAAAGCATGCTGGTAACAGAGGGGAAGCGAACCACCATTATCAGTTTAGCAACACGTTATGGTAATCAGACCGTTGTCATTGATAAACAGACAGGGAAAGGTCGTGCCACCAGTGAAGATGAGATTGCACAACGCCAAAATCCTGAGCATGTTGATGCTATTACTGTTAAAGACGATTTACGTAACTCACACCCCAAATAATCTTTAAATCATATTGAGAATGAATAGCCACCCTGGGAGTATGGCAATGAGTTTTTTGTGTCCAAAAAAAGCAGTCGTGTTATCGCTGGCAAGCTGTTTTGCACTATCAGCACAGTCAAGTGAGCATGTGGTTGATATCATGGTACTTTATACCCAAGATGCGGCTAATTATACCGTGGCTGGTGATATTGACACTCAAATAGCGTCTTATATTAACTATTCAAATGAAACATTTAAGCGTAGTCATGTTAACTTGAAATATCGCTTGGTACACAAGCAATTATTTAATTCTTATGATATTGGTCGCTATAAAAGGGTCACCAGCAGTGCTTTAGCGGCATTGGCAGAAAACAGTGAAGTTGCTAATTTGCGGCGAAAATATGGGGCTGATATTGTCACACTGGTGAATCTTCGCGAAGAAGTCGTTCAGGGAAATGCGGTCTATTACACATGTGGTATAGGCTACATACCTGGTGGGTATAATAACACGTTTTATTCGACGGCAAGCGCGAATGCTTACAACCTTGTGGGTGTCGAATGTGGTAACCGAACATTTTTACACGAGTCAATGCATAATGCCGGTGCAGGGCACTCTGCTGAGCAGGATGACTATAATTCAGAAAATTATCGGGTAGACCGGTCGGCTCGAGGCTATGGGCAATATAACCGTTTTGCTACGATTATGGCTTACCCCCATGTGTTTGGCTGGGCTAAAGCTGTTCCTTATATTTCTAATCCTTCTCTTTACCAGTGTGATGGTGATGCATGTGGTGTTTTTGGCAGTGCGGATGCTGCTAAGCACTTGAATAAAATGGGGGATCAAGTAGCTAACTTTATGGCCACAAAGGTGGTCGATACCTCCACACCAACGGATGGAGGCACAGGCTCTCAGCCAGAAACACCCACATCAAAGCCAAACCCTAAGCCCATTTCCATTTGTCAAAAAGACGAGTTAGAAGGTAACTTACTCAGTGAGGGTGACTTTAACAATTTGGGTGTATGGATGTCTTACACGAGTGCTGAAAACATTAGCATCGATTATCAAGATCGTGAATGTGGAAGGGACTATATGGCACGTGTAAGCAACCGTCACTATTTTTACAGTGGTGTTGTACAAGATATTACCTCAAAGATTAAGGTTGGTGTTGAGTATAGCCTTTCCGCTAAAATGGGGTTAAGCAGTCACTATCGCTCACGGAGTATGGGATACCTAGCGATAGAAGTCTCAGATAACCGTGGTACCTACTATCACTATGTCGACAATCACTCTTTGGCAGGCAATACGCTTTCTAAACTCGCTGGCCGTTTTAAAATTAATCCAATAGGTACGCTGCGCTCTGTACGCGTTTTTGCCTACGGACCTGATGCAGGCACTGACTTTTATCTGGATGAAGTTTTGCTGAAGAAAGTTGATCAGACAAACGTGAATGGAACACCCAAACCGGTAATCCGTTATGTATTGGATGAAAACTTCGAGCAAGGTACCAGTAACTGGTTTGGGTATGGCAGCTATGTGGCAAACTCATGGCAGTATTCAACCTCAGGTTACGCTAGTTTACTGACTTATAATCGCTCATCAGCGTATAGTGGTCCCGCGTTAAACCTGCATGGCATTATTGAACCTGGCCAGCGCTTTAAAGTACAAGCCAAATTAAGACTGGGTTATAGTCTACGACAAAATGAAAATGTTGAGGTAGCACTGACCTATGTAAATAACAATGGCTATCGTATATGGGAAACGGTCTCCACTAAGAAAGTCAATCATGGGCAATGGTACGATATTGAGGGCACATTCACTGCGCCAACCCATAACGTGCGCAGCACTTATATGATGATAGTTGGCCCCTCAGCAGGGACTGAGTACTATCTGGATGATATTAAAATACATCGTGCTCAGTAACTGTTTATAATAAGTTAACAACAGGTGCTTAGGTACCTGTTTTTTTAAAATCTGTTATAGCGAAAGAATATTCATCCGTCACCCATACCCCCTTAATGCTCCTTTCAACGTTTCCCATCGTTCCATCAAGTGCGGCCTATGGAACTCACTTTAGTTCTTGCTATTAGCCTGTTCCTGTATCAGGAATGGATAAGAAGCACCATGAAAACATATTCACCCACAGACACTTCTTGGAAGCAGTAAAGGCTAAGTTTTAAGCTTGGAGACAACACCATAAACTTCGTAATCAATAAAAGCTGGCCGTGGTTTTATTGAATAGGTTTTCATAGTGAAGGTAAAAAAACAGCTCCAACGATGTGGAGCCTGAAAGTATATTAATTTTGGTTTTACAACGGGGTAAAACCAGTACAGCTTACTTTTCTGATTATTCTATCATTAGCTGATACGACAAATACTTGGTGGGCAGTTATTCAAAGCTGTCTCTGTTTCCAATATTAACTCTGGAGTAAAGTCAGCATATGCACTACTAATAGCAACAACAGCTAAAACTACAGCTAGTATCTTTATCATAAATCATACTCTTTTGAATTTAAGGTAGGTCGAGGGAGAACAGGCAGATCATTCTGATCTTCCCTATGGTCGATTTACTCACCCTAGACCAAATGGACGCAGATTATAGGGGTTGTGTAGCATAAATAATGTAATTTTTGTTTGTTGCAATGATATCTTATGTAAAGATTACTACCCTCTTAATAAAATCCTGGCAAGGTGTTCAGGCCTAATGGAACTAGACCCATTAATGAGAGATAATCAATCTCTAGTATTGAGGTATTTTTAATGAAAACTGTACACTAAAGAGTTTAAAACAGATCACTTGGATACTGCGAATATACAAAGTACACCCTCAGTTATGAATCGCTTGGTCAGAATACAGGCTGCCCTTCAAGCTCAGTTTTAATTCTGTTCATGGCATCACTGACCAGATCAAAATTAGTAGTGGCACTTTTAGCCCCATAAAAAATACTTGAACAAAAACCTTTTTTTATTTTTTTCAACAACTCATTATCTTCTTTATAGTTGTAATGCGTTTCAAGTATATGTTTAAACACGGATGTAACGATCATCATTATACTTGCTTGAAAATGATGACTTTTCTCACTGGGCGCATAAAGCTCTTTTGAAAAGGTATGTTTTATCCCTAATGAGCGCAAATGAAATAAAAAATCACTCATTTGTTCAAACATAAAAGTAGATTTTTCTATAAATTTTTGAATTTCATTGTGATCCATTTTCCTTGTCTTTGACATAATTTCATCAACATAGTAGGGCGTTCCTGCATGCTTTGCGTTTAAGCCATAGTGTAAAATGTTAAACATCAGAAATAAATCTGAGTGAACAGCTTTATCCGCCATTCGTTTTTTCACCATATTAAAAACTTCAGCTAAAACAGATTTTTCCTTTTTCATTCGCTCAACTTGCTGCGTCACCCAGTCGTTAAAGGGCGAACCAAAGAGTACATGCCTAATTTCTTGTTTAGACATAGGATTAGTTCCCCTGTTATACCGCAGAAAAATTTCTAACTCTAAGCTAGGATCATCTTGAACATGAATATAGTTCACATTAAGACTTGTTTGAACAGAAAGCTTATTCTTTAGCTCTACAGGTAAATCTTCAAAATATAACCCATTTAAATCGGGCATTTTTTCTAACCCTGACAGCAGATATTCATTATTAATAAATCGGTGAATCGCTCTCAGTCTGTGCTGACCATCTATTACGTTCGAAATATGTGGAAATTTAGAGGTGTCAGAGGCCAAGTAAATTGTGGGAATAGGAATCCCCATAAGCAATGACTCGATCAAAAAGCTTTCATCTTTTTTGGTAAATTTATAGTCCCGTTGATAAAAAGGCCTTAGTTTGATCCCTCCTTGTTCTGCTTTTCCTGCATCAATTTCCCGACAAAGCGCTTGAATGTTGAGTGTCGTTGTATTGGATTGAACTTTAACTTGATTCATTATTATTATCCATAATTTTGAAGACAGGGTACACACAAATAAAAATACATGCAACTAAACGTCTAGTATCGTGTAGGGAAATGTTTAGTTTATATAAGTTAATGATAGTAGAATTGTGGCGTGTATAGAGGGTAAGTGATTGTTTTGTGTTGTATTATTATGTGCTATAACCCAGACGGGTTTACGTTCTAGGCCATGCCTACGTCAATTAACCTATCCCCAGAAAGACTTTCGAGAGTAATTTAATTGCTATAGCGTTATTGGTAGGTGATTGCTGCGTAATGATCGGTCACATGCTACTTTTGAAGTATATCAACGTCCAAAGGTGGGGTATCGAATGGCACTATATTACATTGCGTATGAGTTACATGACAGTGATTTGGATGATTACTGCTCCATGGATGAAGCTTTGGAGCAGTTAGGTGCCAACAAAGTAATGCAGTTTCTGTGGGTAATACAGATCCCTGGCTCTCAAGCGACGCTGTTTGAAACAATATGGAAATATCTCCCTAGTAGCACACACGATAAACTGATGGTGCTAAAACCCAGTGAGGTGTGTACGAGTCAAGCGCTTGACGACATGCCAGGCAAAAGATTAATCCAACCCACGGCAAGTCCATAGGTCGCCTGCAGTGAAACGCTGGGAAGCATTGAAAGGCGCATTCAGAGAGTTCCTATTTTGTCGATCCGTATGGCTGCATATGCTTTTTTGGTGTTGCTTGATCATCGCGATTGATTTGTTTATGACCTACTTAAAGCTATAACCGATATAAAAAAACAGGTGCCTAAACCTGTTTTTAATTGATTACACAGAACGGTTCCGTCGCAAATAATTCAGCCTTAAAATCTGCACCTAAATAACCTTTATCACCTAGCAAAATACCACTCTTCATCAATTTCGTTAACTTCCAGACGGCTTCTCGCTCACTGTCATTAGCGGGTGTTAACGTAAACCCTGCAATTGCACCATGAAAATCAATGAGTAAGTGCCCTTTAAACCCATAATAAGTTTCACTTTTGTAAGCGCCAAAGCAACTACACCTTGCCATTGATGAAATATCCTTTGTATGGTTTCTATTTTTAAATAGGAGTCGTACATGAAAAAGCGCACTGTAGAAGAATGGCAGTCTTTATTAGATCAGCAAGCGGCAAGTGGCTTAAGTGCTGCCGCCTTTTGTCGAGAGCATAAGCTGTGCCCAAAGTACTTCAGTTTGCGTAAGCGACAGCTTCGTCATAGCCCACCACCACAACAGAGGTTTATCCAGGCACATGTGATGGCCAGTGTTGATGATGACGTACTGTCTATCCGTTATGGTAAGACCGAACTTCGACTTAACCCAGGTGTATCACCGACTTGGCTTGCGGCATTACTGAAGCAACTCGCATGATTGATTTAACCACCTGTCCTGACGTGTATTTACATCGGGAGTTTGTTGACTTTAGAAAATCCATTAATGGTCTATCGATGATCGTGGAAGCGAATTTACAGTTGTCACCTTTTTCAACCGCATTATTTGTGTTTTGTAATAGGCGTCGAGATAAACTCAAGGTGCTTTACTGGGATAAAACCGGTTTTTGTTTGTGGTATAAACGGTTAGAAAAAGCAAAATTTAAATGGCCAAAAAAACAGGAGCAAAACGCCATTCATTTAACGACAGAACAATTTAATTGGCTTTTACGAGGATTTGATATCAGTCAATTTAAACCCCATCCATCGTTGGAATTTGCTGTTGCGGGATAACTATTTTAGGTAAAATAGGCGACATGTCGAGTATTGTTCATCCTACCCAAAAAACCTGTGACCTACAGGCTGAGATGAAGGTCAGTAACAGACTTAGCGTCGATACTAAAAAGCTCATTGGACGTCTCCCTGCTCAAAATTGATGAAAACGTTATCAACCATCAAAAAAGCGGTGTATCTGTTTATAATTTATACAGATACTGAGCACATTGATCTAACTCGTATATGTACTTATGTTCAGGTTTTGCGGGGTTATCGTGCGTTAGTTATTGGCAATAATGTGATGAATGTCACGCAAATTGGACAGGATGATAAGCTATTGACTCTACTCATGGGTATTCATTAGATGCGGTCAGTTGGTGTGTGATGATAGTGATGAAGCATTACCTTGTTTATACAACATAACAGGGTAATATTTTTATGTTTATACCCTGTTTTTCTTTTAAATTACCTCATTTATTGGTATAAACAGGGTATTAATTTATCTATATTACCTTGTTTATGAAATCACTCACAACAGACTATCTCAATAAGCTTTATTTAAGCCTTGAACAAACCGCTATGTTGAGGGCCATTGGCGAGCATAAAGGTAAGCAGATTCTCTATGCTCACCAAAAAGCGGACGTTCTGAACTCATTGCAAAAGGTTGCACTGGTTGAGTCCAGTGAATCATCTAACCGTCTTGAAGGTATCATTGTCTCCACAGAACGAGTGAGAGACTTGGTGTTACACGATAGTGCCCCTTGTGGTCGATCAGAGCAGGAAGTTGCTGGTTATCGTGATGTGCTGGAGCTTATCCATGAGTCAGCACACTACATGCCGTTTTCATGCAATGTGATTTGCCAGGTACATAATCTTATTTATCGTTATCTGCCACAGGATGGTGGTCGCTGGAAAGCGATGGATAATGATATTGTAGAGAAAAGCCCAGATGGACGTATTTTGCGGGTTCGTTTCCAGACAGTCAGTGCTGTTGAAACCCCTATAGCTATGGAGCAGTTAGAGCTGTGTTATAAGGAAGTAATGAGTTTGTATGATGCGTTGGTGATTATTCCCTTAACCATTTTAGATTTCTTATGTATTCACCCATTTTCTGATGGCAATGGTCGAACAGCTCGTTTGCTTACACTGCTTCTGTTGTACCAAGCGGGCTATGAGGTTGGTAAATTCATTAGTTTAGAAAGGGTGTTTGAAGAAACCAAAGACGACTACTATGCCACGCTAGAGCGAAGCTCACAGCGCTGGCATCAAGGGATGCATGATCCTAAGCCTTGGCTCAATTATTTTTGGGGTGTGCTGATTCGGGCTTATAAAGAGTTTGAAGGACGGGTAGACCAGGTTGATTTCAGCACGTCAAAAGGCAGTAAATCACAAATGGTGAAAGCTTATATTCTTGACCAAATAAAGCCTTTTGCTATTTCTGATATTGTCAATAATTTACCAGGGGTTAGCCATGAAACGATACGTAATGTTATTCGCGAATTAAAAGCAGAGGGTATTATCCAGTTAAAAGGTAAAGGGCGTGGTGCTAAGTGGGTTCGGGGATAATCTTTATCTTTAAAGCCAAAGTAGACATGCTTGCAGAACCAAGCTCTTCGTATAAGCTCAACTCCTCTATGAATGCATTCACTAAGTCGCTCTGGACTCTAAGGTACATTTCGTGGGTAAGTGGTTTTTCTACGTATGGCATATCATTGTACTATAAAATAAGCGACTGGATTGCATATTCCTGTGTTGATTCTGCGGGTGTACGATTAACGTTTACTCAACGTGCTCGGTTTACTTTGTGTCAGTATATGGTTTGTGGAGGTGGAGCTTAAAAAAGGGGTGATGCCCTTTGGTGTGAAATACCTAAACTCTACTATGACTATAGTGCGTGCAGTATCACGGGAGTCTAAGTATTTCACACCAAAGGACACCACTAAAGGTCATGTCCACTGTAGTCACGTCCCTGACCTATGCACAACCACATCTAGTGGTATATTGACAGTCTAGAATCACTTTAAGAGCTATCAAGTCACGAAGAGAAGTTTTTAAATTTAATTGAGTGTATTGTCTATTATGTTGGGAAGGTGAGGAGTCGCTTTTTGAAGGAATATTCTAAATAATAGTGCTTATGACTCAATATGAACAATCATTATAACAAGTGAAGATTTAAATAGAGCGTTATCATTTTGTAGTAGTAAGTGTATTTTTTTGTTGTTATTAATTGAAATTGCGTAATATTGCGGCTTTATTAGCAATAAAAAAATTGAAAAAAACATCGCCTCAAAACCTAAAAAAACGGGAGGAACTGTGATCATTGAGGCAATGCGAAGCATAGAAGTTTAAAGGTCAATTTAAACATCGCGTGACACTGTATTAAACTATCGTACTTTTTTAAAGTGATATTTGTATTCATTTTGTTAACCGTTGAAAATAATCGTGTCCCCTCTGCAACCGTGCGTGACTCCTCCTAGCCCTTGCTGTTAGTCTTTTCCTGCATCGTTAATGGTTCAGGAGAAGCCCCATGCAAGCGGTATCAGAATCTGAAACCCCTTTGACTTTGGAAGACGTCAAGGCTAAGTTTGAAGCCTGGCGGCAGCGTCCTAAACCTCGTAAACCCTTTCCTGATGCATTATGGCATGATGTTTTTCGACTGCAGGCGCAGTATAAACTCACGAAGATATTAACGACACTACGGCTTACCCGTGCTCAGTTTATGCATAAGCGTGCGTTGTTATTAGGGGAACCCGATTGTCTTGCAGAGAAAGCGCCACCTAAACCATCGCCATCCCGTGCATCTATGGCGACTGATTTTATTAGCGTGGATCTTGCCGCGACAGGTGTGGTTAATCACCAGGATAACAAGCCGTCAGTATCACCGATGGTGCTTGGGATTGAGTTAACCCGTCCTGATGGCACGGTCTTAAAAATTCATCAATTACCCACCAGTGCCGTGGATGCCTTAATTCATCATTTTATTGCGTAATTATGCTGCAATTAACACCTCATCATCGTTTATTATTAGCGGTGAATCCCGTCGACTTTCGTAAAGGTATCGATAGTTTAATTGCACTGTGTCAGCAGCATTTAAATGAAGATGCGTATAGCGGGACTATTTTTGTCTTTACCAATAAACGACGCATTGCGGTTAAATTATTAGTCTACGATGGCCAAGGCTTTTGGTTATGCATGAAACGGTTTTCACAGGGCCAATTAAAATGGTGGCCTAAAGCGGACACGTACACGTACACCCTTAATGCACAAGCCTTACAGGTTTTGTTGTATCAAGGCCATCCACAGCGTGCGGCCATGAGTGACGATTGGAAACCCGTTGTCGCTCAATAATGTTGTGTATTTTTTTAAATTAAATTAAATTAATTTAATTTTTTTAATTAAGCCGCTAAATCCTCCTGGGGATTATTCATCGAATTTAAGGTTTCCTGATAACACCACGGTAACCATTGCTTAGGTGATTGTTTAACGTATTGCGCATGGATTTGTAGATCGGTTAAATAATCAATGGGATTAATCCCATTATGTAATGCGGTATGAATCACCGACATGAGGACACTCCCTACATGACCGCCATTAAGCGTTTTATAAAACAGGCTATTATTGCGTACTCGAATGGCTAATTTTAAGGCCCGTTCGACCCGATTAGTATCCAAGGGCACACCTTCATGGGTTAAAAAACGTGTTAGCGTTTGCCAATGCTTTAACCAATAGTTGTAGCTTTTACCTAAAGGGCTATTGGGTTCCGCTTTACGCTCAGCTATTTGCTGCTCCATCCAGGCTTTGAGGTTAGCCATCAATGACCCACTGTGCTCTTGGTGATACGCCAGTCGCGCTTTAGGAAATAAGTTAGCCTCTTGGCATTTAGCTTCGTGGGCATAGACGGCACTGATGGTATCGAGAACCATACCAGTTTGGTCAGGATAATAGCTTTCTAAATTGATAAATTTACGCCTACCGTGTACCAGGCAATGACAAACAAGCGTAGTAAAGGCATCATCCACCTGGTTGCTCTTTAACGCATCGCAGGCTTGCATGACAGGGGGTAAGGACTCATCCCGTTGTGCTAATACTTCACTTAAGTTTTCACCCGCATGGTTCAGACTGGTGATAAAGATATAGAGAGGATGATTACTATAGTCGCCCACTAAGGCCGTGGTATAGGTGCCTTTACGGTCAGGGCGTTGGGGATCATGTTCTTTTTGGGTTTTCACTGAGAGAATGCGTGCCCAGGTGTCGTCCTGATAAATACAGGGGCTTTGTGCCAGGTAATTTACCAACAGATGGTAAATTGGCAGGATGGCTTGATAGACCTCCACACAACGCTCCCATTGCGTGGTATCGGGCAACGGGACTCCGGTTTGCCGCTGCCATTGGGCTAACCGATACAGTGGCAACCCTAACTGGTACTTTAACACCGCGATCATGGCTTTACTGCGCTCGTCGTATTTATTGATAATGCCTGGTGGTAATGAGGCTTTAAAGACTTCACCACAAACCGCACAGCGTAAGCGTTGCTGTTCATAGCGATAGGCTTCAAACAGCTGTCCCCCTTCAATACGAATAAATACACCCGGTGTCTTCAATTGATAAAGGCGGCCACCACACTGTAAAGGACAAGGATCACCTGGGGCATAGTCAGGATGATTCAGCATGATGGTTTCTGCAGCAGTATACGCCTCTGCTGCAATACGCCCATGACCTTTAGGAGGCTGTTGATCATCCTTCACGCCATCATCAGCATTGACAGGGAGCACACCCTCATCATTAGCCGCCTCAGTGGTTACTGTCTCTGCAAATGTGATGTCTGGCTCTGCGTCGGATTGAGGTCGATGACGTTTCTCTGTTTGTATCACAAACACTTTTTTCAGGGTATTAATGCTGATTTTTGAGAAGGTCAGTTTTTGCTGAAGCCATAAACAGAGATCCAACACACCTATGACGAGGGCTTTATGGTCCTGGCTTAATGATGAGGCCGTAATGGCCTGCTGGAGATCCTGATAGGCTTCAGGGGATAAGGTTTCAATCTTGGGTAGCTTCATACAACAGTAAACGGCTATTTATGAAATGAATGCAGCGTACTAGACAGACAGAGAACTGAGTAAGAAGACATTAGCGGTATAGCGTGTACGTTTTTTACTGCAGCACACGATTGCAAAGGGGACACTGTGAGCCTGTATGACGTACATCGAGTAACAGGTATTCCTGATTAAACACAGGATTATTATGGTCAGTCAGAGCGAAGAGCTTACCTGCACTCAGATACACACAGTTACTCTCACCATGACCACACTCTGTCGTAACCTGAAAGGCTTTAAGTAACGTTTTTACTTGTTGCTGGCCTAGATCAGGCTCTTGGTATAAGCCTCCATGATGGTAGACCTCAAAATCACCTGACCCTGTTTGCTCTGATGTTTCAAGGTTTAATGAAGGCTTGGTAAAGTTATAATCCTTGAGCGTGACCTTATTCGGCTGTAGTTTTGTCTGCAGACTAAAGTCATGAATGGCATAATCTCGCTTTAAAAGACCCGTATGCTTTACAAAAGGGATTTCAGGTGTTTCTGTTAAGCGCTTAAAAATAAACTGAGTGTCGCTAATTACCAACACATGGCGGTCGGCAGAAAAAAGAAAATGATAATGTAGGCCATCCTCTGCCAGTATTCGGTTAAAAAAGTCCAGATCACTTTCAGCATACTGTGTTGTGTATGTGCGTTGCGCTAAGGTTCCTGTGATTTCAAAGCGAAAATCATCTCCTTCAATTAACCCTGCATCCACTAATATCGTGCGCATCATTTGTTGCGCATCCTGCTGCTGAAAGATTTTTTGCTGGCTGCGGCGTGCTAAGCGATGGAGTTTTGGGGTTAACACCAACTGATAGGTAGCAAAACGACGACCCACATCCATCATCATTATGCTTTCAATACAGCCATGGATATGGCGGGGGGCTACTTCTTCAGCTAAGAGCGTTAAACAGGCAGACTTATTAATTAAGGTACTCGTCTCTAACTCAAAATTGGTCGTAGCTATAGTAACCACAAAATAAAATGGGGCTGAAACACGTTCTCTGCCGTCAAACTTAACGACTCGAAACTCATCATTACTACCTTGTACTGCAAACGTAAACAGGCTGGAGTTACCTAAACGCATACGGTTCCTTCTACTTCATACTCGCTGACCAGAGGCTAATTATCTCGGGAGTGCTTGAATCTCCAAAGTGGGATACGTAGAAGACATGAAGTAAACCGTATGATTTATGTAACTATGTGATTCAGTTGGAAAATATCAAGCTAAAGCATCATTATCGGAAATACACTAATGCTAGGAAGTGTCACGCACCTCTACCAAGAGGACACGCTTGTTGGGATAATGCTGTTGTAGAGCGCTTCTTTGGTAGCTTGAAACACGATTGGCTTTTTAAGGTGAGTCAGCCAACGAGGGAATTTATGAAACAAGATGTGGCAGCTTATATGAAGTATTACAACATAGAGCGACTGCATTCTGCCAATGGTGATTTGTCACCCATAGAGTTTGAAAATTCTCAACTAAATGTGTCCAATTTGGGTTGACCAGTACAGTTTCATATACTGTCAATGAGGAATATAAAGAAGGAAATATAATATTCGAAATTATAGGAACTACAGATAAAAATATAATTTTACGGATGGCCTTTCATTTTGCAGTAAACTCTATAAATTATGATAATAAAGGTATAAAAACAGAAATTTGGCGTTTATTAAAGTATTTTCCATTTGATGAAGAGGAAACATTTTCTGTAGACTTTGAGAGCTATCCTACTAGTCCATTATAGGTGTACCCTAAATGGACTAGTCAATTAACTAGATCCGCCTTGATATTCCATCGGTTACCCTTTGTATTCATATAGGTCTCACACCAGAAACAAGCTAGAAGGATCAGTAACAGATTGCACAAATCTTGCTCTATATTATACTGTACAAATATACAGTATATCTTATGCAACAATTTGTGAGCTTGAATGACGAAGACCTTCGCCCTCGTTGACTGCAACAGCTTTTACGCAAGCTGCGAGAAAGTGTTTAGACCAGACCTTAAGAACAAGCCTGTTGTAGTCCTATCAAATAACGATGGGTGTGTGGTGGCGCGATCCAAGGAAGCTAAGCAGCTTGGTATAAAAATGGGTGTGCCTGTCTTTAAGATTAGGGAAGAGATACAGCGGCATGGAATAGTGACATTTTCATCGAATTACACACTTTATGCTGATCTGTCTAGCCGTGTGATGCGTACGCTTGAAGCCTTAGCACCTCGCGTAGAAGTCTACTCTATTGATGAAGCATTCTTAGACTTAACGGGCGTTGAAAGTGCTGTTTCGCTTGAAGGTTTTGGTCGAGACATTCGGCAAAGGGTTGGCCAGTATACAGGGATTGCCGTATGTGTTGGCATCGCTCCCACCAAAACGCTAGCAAAGCTAGCTAACCATGCTGCGAAAGATTTTCCCGCAACTGGCGGCGTTGTTGATCTCTGCTGTTCTGAGCGTCAAAAGCGTTTGTTGGCTCTATACCCAGTTGATGAGGTTTGGGACGTTGGACGTAGGCTTTCTAAGCATTTGCATGCTCAAGGAATCATAACAGCCCTCGATCTAGCTAATGCAGATCCCAAGACTATTAGAAAGAACTTCTCTGTCGTCCTAGAACGAACAGTGAGAGAGCTAAACGGCGAGAGTTGTATTGATATTGAAGAAATAGCAGCAGCAAAACAGCAAATTGTATGTAGTCGTTCGTTTGGGTCTCGTATAACGACAACCAACGCTATGCGCGAAGCTGTTAGCGAATATGCGAGCCGAGCAGGTGAAAAGCTGAGAAGTCAGAAACGATGCACTAAAGTTGTCAGCGTATTCATTCGCTCAAGTCCCTTTAATCCAAACGAGCTACATTACAGCAACTCAGCATCTGCAACGCTAGATATGCCAACAGATGACACCCGAGACATTGTACGAGTGGCTATGCTGTTACTTGATTTCATTTGGCGAGATGGAGACTGTAAAAGATTCTGTGTAACCGCCTATTCTTAATGTTAACAATGTATAAGGATAGGCCATTATGGTGACTCAAAAAGAACTCGAAGCCTTTGCTAAAAAAGCCGCCAAGGGCATTAAAACAGAAAAAGACCTCAATCAATTTGCACAAATGCTCAAAAAGGTCACGGTTGAAACAGCTCTTAATGCAGAGTTAGAAGAATACTTAAATGATAGCAAACAAGCCCAACCTACCGAAAAAAACAGTCGAAATGGCTACTCCTCAAAGCAGTTAAAAACCGAAGATGGTTCTTTTGAACTGAATACCCCTCGCGATAGACAAGGCTCCTTTGAACCTCAGTTGGTGAAGAAATACCAAACGCGCTTTACATCCATGGACGATAAAATTCTGAGCCTTTATGCGAAAGGCATGACCACGCGAGAGATTGTGGCCTCTTTCCATGAATTATACGGTGCTGAAGTATCACCCACCTTAATTTCAAAAGTCACTGATGCGGTCATTGAACAGGTCGTTGAGTGGCAATCTCGCCCTTTAGATGAGGTTTATCCTATTGTCTACTTAGACTGTATTATGGTTAAAGTCCGTCAGGATAAACGCGTGGTGAATAAAGCAGTGTATGTAGCCTTAGGCGTTAACCTGGAAGGCCAGAAAGAACTATTAGGGCTATGGCTAGGCGAACAGGAAGGCGCTAAGTTCTGGCTCAGCGTGCTCACTGAGTTACAAAATCGAGGCGTGCAGGATATCTTAATTGCTTGTGTGGACGGCTTGAAGGGGTTTCCTGATGCGATTAATGCCGTCTATCCTGAAACACAAATACAACTGTGTATCGTCCATATGGTTCGTAATGCGGTGAAGTATGTGCCTTGGAAAGACTATAAGGCAGTCACTAGCGGCCTTAAGCGGATATACCAATCAGCTACGGAAGAAGAAGCGCTTCAAGCATTGGAGCAATTTGGAGCGCAGTGGGATCATAAATACCCGCAAATTAGTCGCTCCTGGCAACATCACTGGGAAAACCTAAGAACGCTGTTTAATTACCCTGATGACATACGCAGAGCGATTTATACGACGAATGCCATTGAATCACTCAACAGTGTCATTCGAAAAGCGATTAAAAAGCGTAAACTGTTTCCAACGGATGATGCGGCAAGAAAAGTTATTTTCTTAGCGATTCAAGATGCATCAAAAAAGTGGACAATGCCTATTCGAAACTGGAAAGCCGCGCTCAATCGATTTATGATTGAGTTTGAAGATAGACTTAGACCCTATATTTAAAACTGGGCGGATACACAGAAATATTTACAGGGTCGCGAGATGGCATTAGGTATGCCAAAGCAGGAATAATGTTAAGTGATTTCTACGAGCATGGTGTATTTCAACAGAGCTTGTTTTCTGAGTGTGGAAATGACTCTAAGAGCCAGGCTTTAATGGCTACAATCGATAAGATCAATCAAACAGGAAAAAATATTTTTTTGGCTAGTCAGGGAGTTAAGAAAGCATGGAGTATGCAGAGACACTACTTGTCCCCAGCTTACACAACCCAGTGGAAAGATTTGCCCCTCGTTAGATAACAAAAAACCCAGGAATAAAACCTGGGTTAGAAAGGTTAGTCTTGCATGCCCCCCTAACCAATATCTTGATTAATCTCATCACCAACCAATGATAAATACCGTTTAATCACTGGTACCCCTGAACCCGACTTTTTCCGTAACATAGTCTGACTAATCACTATTTGCGGATCTTCTTTGATCAATTCCTCTGTGACATCCAACAGCCGTTGTATAGATGCTGCTTTTGCATCTTCATGTTCTCTAAACTTATCAACTATTGCCAACCGCGTTTTCTTTAGCTCCTTGCGAGGTATTTCAACGATCTCATATTCAGTAAAATCAAGCTGCCATGCAGTATAGATAGTATGAGTAGAAATATTTTCATGTAAAAACATGTCTTGCAAAAACGCTGTTTCTGTTCCCTTATGTTCTTTTCGCCACGCATCATAGTGCATATGCTTAACACACTGGCCGTAGAGATTTCGAGAGTCTTTAAACAACGCATCATTATCGCCAAAAACTAGCTTCGTAGTATCGTTCAATGTACGAGCACAGCGTTGATTAATCAATGCATTCCGTTCACCTTCAGGTAAATGCTTAAACGATTGTAAAGCTTTAATTTCTGGTAAACGACGTAAATGCCAAACCCCTTTCATCACAAGCTCGGCAGGTACAATTGTATACAATACGCCTTCTCCAACAGACATTCGCTTTTTAGCTGCACCTTTAAACTCAATTTGATATTGACTCTCACCGTGCTTACTGAACTTTCCTTGATATAAAATTTCGATAGCACGGCGCCCCGTGGCAAGCGCTAAACCCAATGCCAAACGAGAATAACTATAAGTACCATTCTTAGTTTTTTCAGTTAGTAGTGATTCAATTGTCTTAAGTAACCACTGATAGTTAACGGTGATAGGGTTCCTATGCCTGTCTTGTACTAACTGGTTGTACTCTTTTTCAAGCTTCTTACATAAGTCTCCCATGCGTATAAACCGTAATACTTCATGTCCCAACTGTAACTGTTGTAGTCGTTTATGCACTGGTTGACCGTTATACTTTTCTTGTAACTGCACTAACCCTTGAATCGCATGAGACATTGGTAGTTTTAATAATTTATTTAGCTCATCTTTCAGTTCAGGGTGATATTTATAAATTACTTCTAACTGCTGGTCTAAATTGTGGTGCCGTAAATTTGCATCATAAATCTCTTTACGTGTTTTCGAGATATATTTAACGATGGTTTTTTCAGACAAACCACTTTCATGTAACTGCTTCATAAACGCTTTTGCAAGCCGTTGTAATTTTTGGGTTTTTGCAGATCGCGTGATATCTTGTTTTTCAATTTCTGCTATTTTTTGGAATAATAGCGTGATTCTTTCGTCAATTTTAAATGCCACTGTATCGCCCCCTATATCATGTATAGTGTGATACTAGCACTCTTTAAATACACCCTCAACCCCTATAACAAAATATTCACACACTTTGAATGCCAACACTTGCACAACAACAAGCAATAAACAATAAATAAGCAAAATGAGTATAAATTTTTACTTAAACAGTAACCAAAACGACAGTGATATTGTAAGTAGCACACTACAGCCAATAAAAATAAAAGGCGCTAATAACTCAATCTGGCTTTTATTGATCATGGTTACAACCTCACTTGGCTGTTCTGCTTTTTTCTCGTACGTATCAATGATAGCTTGAATAAGCCGATAACCAACAGCTTCACTTTTCACAATTAGCTTGATGGGGTCCGTTAGCTGTGATGCAGAATCATTCACCACACAGAACTGTTCATCAATCTTTTCCACGCGTAAATTTACCAGGGTTTCCATATCCAATGTGGTTGTTGCCACCACATCTACAGTGATATTTCCCATTTTTATGGGGCTACGGTAAGTGATATTGGCTTTTTTGTGATACGTACAAATCGGTGTAATTTTAAAATCCAAGTTCTCCGCCAGTAAAATATGCTGGCTACACGAATAGTGTTGGGCGCTGATCAGGTTATTTTGCATCATTGTTTTATCCTTATTATTAGGCTCACGATCCTGTGAAAGATTGCATTACGCTATAAATCATACCACCTGTTATTTCTGTAAACGGGCCGCTTATGTAACTGGTTCCAGCTGTAATTATAAAATTGCTCACAATCAGCTGGCATGTTAGCTAGAATATAAGGGTCTCCATCACGATTCCTACGATTGCGACGGTTTAATCCAGTAGCATCACAATAATCTCGGATACCTACCGCATAGATAGACGCCACTGATTGTATGGTTGGGTTTGGACAAAGCTTTAAGAAATCAGTACGTTTTTGGAGTTGTTTCGCCCACTTTTTATCCGTTATAGCATAGAAAGCTGCTAAATACGGGTTACATTGAGGTGGCGCAGCAGGCGATGCTAAACACAGCACAGCGCCACATGCCAGTACCGCTTCATCCGATAACGCATGACTCGTAGATACGCCCACCACCAACCACAGACAGAATCCATAAGTGATTAATGATTTCATCCTTGAGGCCTACTGTTGTGCTCTGCATTAAACGAAAGAAGGACCTCGTCTAACGTACTTTGCTGGCTGTCTAATGCCACCACTTGCACACCTTTAGCAGGTGCAAAGTCCCGCCCTGTTTCTGACCAAAATGCCAAAGTATGCAGTGTTTGTGCAGGGATACCATGGCCTTCCAAAAGGTACTTAACCGCTTTGGCGCGCTTTACGGCAAGGGTGGAAGTCCCAACATGGCTATGGCCATGAGAGTGGCCAATAATAAATACCTGCTTGCCTTTTAATGCAGGAAGCAAGGATTCCATGGTTTGCTTATAATTTGTCACTGCGACACTGTCATTCGCAAAATCAATAAAATACCGCGCCTGTTGCTTAACGGCTGTTACCTTGGGCGCAGGCATTTCAATCTGCTCTACTGGGGCAGGCTCCTCAATAGGCGAGGTTGTAAACGTCGGGGTAGGGCGGGTTAAATCACGTTCAATCACATTGCGTTGCTGTAATTTAAAAATACTCGCATCTTGCAAATTTAAATGTTGAGTATTACATCCAACCAAAACCAATCCACTGATTAAAAATACTGTTTTTTTCATATCCTCATTCCTTAAGGCTTAGCTGTAAAACTTAGTAATTTATGTTCACGATCTACAATTAAATAATTTTCAGGGCCAATTAACACTAATAACGAATCCATGACACTCATCGTCCTAGACATGCGAGCAATAGGCTTGATCGTTTTTGAGGCAATCTGTTGGGCATCCGTTGGTGCTGGCTCATCGAGCTTTAGTTGGTAGCCAGTATGACTAATCAGATATTCTGCAGCATCTTGCACCGTTTTAGCTTCTGGTGGCAGTACCATTCTTACATATAAATTTAGTGGTTCTAACGCTAAACTGTGTGTACTCCAACTCAATAGCACACTACTTAATGCATAACGAATTAATTTAGTTTTTTTAATTTTGAGTAATATATTCATCGAAAATGCTGCTCCATGGCGTTAAATATAAATAATCATCAAAGACAATTTTCATAGGAGTGCCTAAATCTAGCTCTTTAGTGGGCACAATATTTAGGTACTTTTGTACCAAAGGTGAAGTTTGTTCTCTTAAGCCTTCTTCCCAGTCGCCACGGACCTCTGTAGAACCGGATATGGCACTGGACCGATCACTATCTGCTGAACTGGAAACAATCGCATAAGCGGTAACACCTAAAAACTGTTCCCATAGGTGATAATCAACTGAGCCTTTAATTGCAGCAATCCCTCCACGGTCCTTTGTGGTGACTTTATTTTTTAAATTAATGGGTGAACCATCTGGCAAAATAAATTGAGTAGCAGGTAGAGCCAAGCGGTTATGCAGCACTGCATTCGGACCGCTAGAAGCAATTGAACGCCCTATAATTTCAGTACCTTTAGGAATAAGAACATTTTCATAAGCAATGTCATAAACATCATGCGTAACAATCGCACGATATGAGCCTAAATAATCACTGTTGGTGTACTCATTCAAAACTGCATTCACCACTGTACCGGGCGGAAGTCGCTTTTTACCAGCCAGCTGTACAGTAGCATCTAACTTAGAGTCAGTAGTTTGGACAACAGGTTGCGAAGCAACTTTCTGTCCCTGGGGCTGAGATTGAGGTCTAGCCAGGGCTTTAGCTAACGAGTCAATACCTGTGCCAGGATTCAACACCGCAGGTTGTACGCCAAGTTGTGACTTAAGCTGATTTATAACTGACTGCTTATCAATCACTTGCTGTGCTTTTTGCTGCACAGTTTTGAGTATATTGGGTGTATTTTCTGCTAATGTACTCCCTCCATGCTTTTCTACTGGAAATGTTATGGTTTCTCGTTTCTGGTATGAAGAAAGCGCACGCATCCGTTCACTTTTTTTGAACTCCTTTTCAACTTCGCGAATGGGGTCAGGTTTTTGATTAGCCTGTTTCAGCTTTTCCACCTCAGACATCATCAAGTTATAGCGGTTTTCCAAGTCTCGATAGCGCTGCAACAGTGCGGTATTTTGTGCGCTGTGCTGTGTACTAGCTTCATCTTCTGCATACGCTTGCTGTTGTGCTTCAAGTAGTCCGACGGGTTGCTGCGCTTGAAACTCTTCCTGTCCTTTTTGAAAACGCTCTAATGCCACCTCATATGACGAACGAGCGGTATTTGTGTTAGTTTCTTCGCTTTTAGCTGACTGATAGGGTGAAGCTGGTGTATTGTCCTTTTTAACTGGCTGATATGTCATCACCCAAATACCGCTAATAATCACCACTCCACCAAATACCATGAGTAAATACATTTGCAGCTTGCTACGATGCGTTGAAGGGCTAACAGGCGTGCTAGGTTGGCTTTCTCCTAACATGTTAGAATGCCCCCTTTGTAATACCATCCCGCCGTTCAATAGCGATTTCAATATCGTCATATTTCAAACGGAATGCAGGATAAATCCCAACAACACGATATAAATTAGTTACATCATCATATTTGGCTTGAATAATTTCAGGCTTATCCGCAACAGTAGCCTCAATGGCTAAAATACCTTTATTATCATTAAGTAAACGTATATACGTAAAACGACCATCATCGTAAACATCTGACACAATATCTTTACCAATAAAACCACTATTACTGTCCCATTGGTAACGAGTATAAATAAAATGGCGATAGCGACGTAACGCCGCTTTTACAGCATCATCCACTTTTTCCTGCTGCTGGGCACTAGCTTCCTCATACTTGGCTTTCCAAAATGTCATCTGCTGTTGTGCTTGATAAGCCGCTGGATGAATGTAATTAGTCAGTGCAGCAGTTACATTATTGAGGTTTTCACCTTTATTAATAATCGTATAGCAGGGTGTATTACGTTGATAAGTACGCCGTACATTAAAATTAAAGCTTAAACCTTGTTCACTAATCACATGCAGTGTCGTAGTTTCACCTTCTGGCTCTTTAGAATTTGGTTGAATATATAGGTGATTCGCTCCCCCCGTCTTTTCCCAAAGAGCTTCATTACCAAGAAGCATTAGTGGGCCTTTCTGACTGGTTAACACATTGTCAGGCAGTTCTATATGAGTCCAACCATTAAATGGGGCATAAATAGTGTAGATTTTTCCTGGTTCCCAGTTTATTTTTTTACAACTGTTTGCTAACACATTTACTGTTACCAGCGAGCTAGCTAATAATGTAGTTGTTATTAATTTTTTCATGATGCTGAGGCCTCTTCCTTAAAGTCCTGAAAGATTTGTGCTTGAATAATTTCAATACCCGCAGGATTAACATGCAATAAATCTTTAGCTTCCTCACGACTCCCAGCGGTTTTTTGCATAATTTCTCGTCGTGATAGCAACCTCCATTGCAACTCCACTATATCGAATGTAGGTTTACCGATGAGCGTATGGTTAGCATCTGTCTGCTCTCGACGAATATGTACTCTGGTGCGATAGATAGTACCTTCAACCAGATCCGACCCTTGCGCATCATAGTGCTGAAGACGACCAACAGTAACATTGACATACTTTTTAGCAGCAACAATATCAGCCGCTTTCTTAATTGCATTAAAGCCTTTTTTGTCATCATAAAACCAGTTGAGCATCTCTGATGTCATAAACATGGTTGCTTTGGGAAAATCTGTATTAATAGAATATGGATTACGACCATAGCGATAATGAATAAAATCACTGATTGACTTATCAATGTTAGATTGAAAAAAACGCTCTGGATCATCTGGTATTGAGAAATCAATATCCCAAGTACCATTCGGATACATTTTTACCCAAACAACTTCAGTATTCGCAACAGCCAGTGCGGATAATTCCGTGACTTTGAGATAACCATAAAAATTCAACGCAATACTGACAGCTATAATAAGATACAACCAGTTGTTGTGTATCTTTTTAAGCTCTTTTGCCACAAGTAAGCCCACTTGAGCGGCATTGGCCTGTTGTGCCTCATCCTGCTGCATTGTTTATTTCCTCATCCTGAGCAATTTAAAGACCACACCCGTCATGCTTGGGGGTTTACCCACACTCGCAGATGCTAAGATGTACGCCAAAGGACCTGCACTTGCTACAAAAACAATTCCTAACCCCGTAATTAATGTAATTTCAGTGACATTCGCAGCAGTAATTTGCAACACCTGCGGCTCTTTAACGCCACCGATAGTAAAACCGCCAAACAAGAAGGCTTCATACAGCATCAAAACGAGGACACAGGCTACACGTACAAAAAATGCAAAAAGTAAAAAACCAAGCATAATGCCAAACATTTTTTTTAGAAAATCGGAAGTTTGACGCCATGCCGCAAGAGGAATAAAAATAAAACCCACTAATTTACAAAATGCAAAACCAATAACTGACCAACCTGCTGCAACCGTCACACTTAGATTAAGCAAGCCACTAAATAGTAAAAAGGATAATGACGCGAGAATACGTGAACCTTTATCAAATAAATCCCATTCCATCCCAATCAAGCGACTCAGGATTTTTTTAATATGAATGTAAACAAAAAATTGATCGGTATTGCCAATCGCTACTTTTTGGATCGCAAAGCCCAGATCGTTAATACCAGACCACAGTAGATCTGTCAGATAATCATAGAAAAGTAGACCGGTAACACAAAGCAGAATACGTATGGTCGTCAGTACTGCAACTTCAACCCCACCTCGAAAAAAAACCCACTGAAGCAACGCATCAGCTATTGCGATAATCCCCATGACCAGCATTAGCCGCCAAACAAAGCTACCCAGGACATTCGTGCTCCCCTGGCTACCTAACACATAATTCACAAAATCACTGATTACATTCAATGTTGTTTTAAACAGCACATCACTGTTCACTGTGGCTGTTGCATCCGCAGCCAGCGCAACCCCAGGCACCAGCAACAGGAGCGCAAACAGCAACAGCGGTTTTACAGAATTTCTCATTCGTTACGCATCCTTGCAGAATAATAAAATAGGATAAAAAATATAAATATATAGAATCCTATATATATAATTTATAGGAGCTATAAAGTTAAGGGTATTACAACTTAAAAAAACAGGTTAAAAGCCACGATCATCGTACATCATTAGTTCCTCCTTAAGGATATTTTTTCGAAGCCAAAGTACTTCAAAGTCGAAGTCCTCTTCAAAAACCTCTCCTTTAACTCTCTCACTCACATGTATACTTGACCTCGCGTTATCTCTAAGTGCTCTAAGTTTAACTATAAGCTTCTGAGTATCCTGTTTACTTTTTCTGTTATATTTATTTTTACAGTAAGCATCTGTACCTCTATCAGGAATCTCATTATCTATTCTTTTTCTGATATTCTTATAGCAACTAAATAAATCTTCTACGCTTTTCGACTTTTGTTGTTTACAACCTTTCTTTAACTGCTCATGGTACTCTGCTTTTTTCTCTAAATATGGGTCAATATATGGATTGCTCGCAGCCATACCATTTAAGGTGTATATAGAACTAATAAAAGCTAAAACCATGTTTTTCATAAATACATCCTGTAAGATACCTATAAACCTTTATTTGATAAAGCTGTTGAGTAGCCAAGACCTTACTCATCAAACCATCACCAACGCCCAGTATTATCAATCTTTGTAGGTGACTGGTTTAATGCTCTTTGGATACGTTCAATACGCTCCAACCTGCCCTGAGCTTGCTTAGCAAAAATAAAATCTGAAAACTTATTCGAATGTTCAAACTGCTTTTGTTGAATCTCTTGCATTACTTGTAAATTTTCAAAAATATGCTGATTTTGCAAAGCCATTAACTGTAGCGTAGCCAACTCATTATTATTATCTAACGCAACATCACGCCTAAGCTCATCTAAGTCTGAAGACCTTTTGATAGCACTTCTTCTTTTTGTCTCAAGATCTTTCACATCAAAAGCATGGATATCAGCTAAGCGAGAACGTTGAAAGTCACGATCATAGTTAGCTAATTCTTTTTCACGCATTGCACTGGTAAAACCTTTATCTCTATACCTATCAGGAATCAGTTGGCGGCCTACTTCACTGGTTCCCAACACCCTTTGGTAAATGCGCTTAACACCTTCATCAGCGTTATAAACACCATTTTTATCATACAGTTGTATATCATCATACACAGATCGATTTGTTACTAAACGCTCATAGGCTAAGCGTTTTAACTGCTCAGGATCTTTAACGATGGTTTTCAGTCCATGTGCAATACGTTGTAAATGCTCATACTCTGCACTGAGTTTCTTATATTGATCATCAAGCTTACCGTATAGCTCGATCAATTTAGTGATTTCATTATCTGAAAGCTGCTCCAGCACCTTTTTGTTTCCCTCAGCTATCTTTTCTAGCAAGGGGTAAAGAGCAACATCCGAAGTAGGTACTCCAGTACCTCCAGAACCAAATACAATCGAACTACTCATTAGGGTTGATAAGGCGAGTGTATAACCTAGTTTTTTTGCGAGCTTTTTAAGTCTCATATTCGACATCCTTGCTGTCTCAGTTGTTTGATGGTTTCCTCAATGGCAAGGTCAGGGTTATGTTGATAACGTTTAAACAGTTCGTTGCGAATAGGTGCTTCCTGGGGCCGACTGGTACCAATGACGTACTGTGCGGGGTCTGCATTGATATTCACCACTTTAGAGATACCCACCTCACGCTGAACAATGAGCGCTTGTTTTTTAGGTTTCATTTTTTTAATCAAGGCGCACTCATCAGCACTTAAATCAAAGGCTTGTTGATACAATGAAGCATCGCCCTCTGAATCCGGCATAAAAATATAGGCCGTTGCAGCCCCTCGTACGACATGCCAGTCCGGTATCGACATGTATTCCCTAGGACCTTGGGTCCATAGCCCAAACCCACCAAAGTATTTTCCACTGGTACGAACACATTTTAATAAGGCATCTCTGGCAGCTTCGATGCTGAGCAAGTGGTGGGCTTCATCAATATCGGTGTATTTTGGAATAGTGCGTAAATGTTCATTTTCATACTGCATATACACCCGATAAAACATCTCATTCATTAAAATTGGCAGTAATTCATCGTTATCTTTGTACTGCTTTAAATTAAAAACAGAAATACGCTTTTTTAATTCGCCAATAGCATCTTCAGCAACACCATAGAGATCCCCATAATGGCTCCCTGGCAAAAATGCTGTAAGTCGTTGCTTTGTAGTGTTCATCAGCATTTCAAACACTCCTGATAAACGACCTTCGACGCCTAAGCTCATTACTTGCCCAATACACTGAATAAGGTCTTCCAGCTCTTCTGGCCGTAAAAGACGCTCTTCTTCACGGATGGTTTTGTTATTTAGTAACATCAATCGCACTTGTGTTACCAAATGGCTATAGAGCGTATCCTTTACCACAGGATCATCCAGTAGACGAAATGGGTTAAACCCAAAACCATCACCACCTATATTAATCATCGCCGCATCATCACCGTAAAAGCGGGCAAGGGGAATAGCTCCTTCATCAATATCAATCGCAGAGTACAGTGTGCCAAACTTGAGCATATGCATGGCTAATAGCATACGTAAAAAGCTTTTACCGCTACGAATAGGTCCCGTACATAACAGTAAACATTTGTCGCCCACAAACGGTGAAAAATGAAAAGGCGTACCATCAGCTGATTCCAGTATGACCAAACTCTCTTCGCTGACATTGGTAGTTTGCCAGTGTGGTAATCCGGTATGTGACTTATAGTTTAAGCTTAAGGCTGATGCCTGGGCAGCATTGTATTGTAAGTTACGGTATTTAGACTCTTTACTGCCCGGTAAACAGGCCGCATAAGCCTTTTGTATCCCTGCACTTTCCCAAATAAAGTTAAAATCAGCGGTGTTAAGTGCTTGATTAAAATCTTTTACCGTTTTTCTTAAAGCATTTAAATCATCATCAAATACCAAAATTGATGCATGATAGTGTCCGAAAATACGGTCATTTTGAATCCTGTTTAGATCCTGAATAGCCCGCTTTGCATCTTCGTTATATGCAGCATCATCACGTAATCGTTCATCCGCATTCTTAACATTACCCAGTAAAATATCACTCACTTTTAACGTTTGTTGAGCCACTTCATTTTTTTTATTTTTTACAAATAAAGATTTTTGCAACCGCGAGTACGGTTCATATCGGGTAATAACCACATAATTACCTCGCTGTAATAATGGTATTTTACCCCGTAGCCATGCAGCAGAACGGACGTGAGAGTCCCCTGACCCCGTGATTGACAACACTTTAATGTAAACTGGTACTGCACCGTGGAGTTTAAGCGCTGTACCCAGTCCTTCAATTTCTACCACTTCCTGATCACCTTGGCCGAGCAGTTCATGCCAATGAGTCGATGGTGCTTGATTGAATGTCGACTGTAAAAACACATTTTTATCAAAATTCACCAGAAAGTGATAAAGCCGCCACAGATCTGTAGTACTCATCGATTGGACGTTAAAACTGTAAGCATCTAGCCTATCACTGAGTACATGCAGCATATCTTCGGCTTGTTCTAACTGATCTTTTAATAACTCATTATTTAAATAGAGATTATCTTGCAATGAAAATAACGGTTTAATTTTTTTTATTTCACGTAAGCTAGTCATGGATTTGACCAGTTTACGCAACCTTAACAAATTTAACTCTAACCGATGAGGCCGCTTAATTTCATAACAGTGAAAGAGCTTGGAAAGGCTGAGGCCTTTTTCGTTCAAGAACTGTGCACGACGCTTCGAAACCAGCTGACTACGCGAATGATCACGAGGCATGGGAACATACTTATAACCTTCAAGATGAAGATAGAATTGCCAATAAATAGTATCACTGTATTGCTCATACAAGGACTTATACAACTGACTGAGACGACGCAAGGTCGCCTCTTCATAAGGTTGCAGTTCAATACCATGTTCAATGTTTAAACCACATAAAACATGTCCATTAGTGGTAATCATCTGTTTTTGACATTGGCCATATGCACTAATCAGCTGGCTAATGGCCTTCATTAGGTGGAACTCCCTGAATAGTTCTGAATAGCAATTACATAAGCAGTGATATTCAAAAAGACAATGCCTGCAATTACCGCACGAGCCAATGTTTGAATAGCTTTACCTTGCTGTGCGGCAAATGCCCATATCATCAGGCCTACCCCCGCAGATACAATGGTAAAACCTACCGCCCAAGGCCCCGTCATATTATTTATTAGATCCTGAAAAAATTTGTTAGGACCCGCAAATAAACCTGTAGTAGGTGCATTAAGGTTGTAAGCAGCTGAAGCCAAGGACGAATAAAACAATACACAGTATGTTGTGTAATATTTAACTAAATTTTTCGGTAGTCCTTTTTTCACTGACACTCTCTCCTTGTCGATTAAGAATAATTAATTGTTTTTTTAATGTTGGTTTACCTACAGACAAACGCCTAACAGACCATGCAGCCCACCATGACGTTAACGCTTCATAATCATCACGATAGATGACATAGGCCGTTAAAAACAAAACCGTAAATAGGGATACTCCAAACCACCAGTACACTTGAAAACTTAGCAATAAACAAAATATAAAGGCTTTAATTACATGGGGTATTGGCACACCAAGTACGGTTTTTTGATTAAAAAAACGTAAATTTTTTAGTTCGTCTGCTTCTTCCTGAAAAGACGTATCCATTTGTCACCCGAAATAATATTCAGTATGATTTCGTCAAACCTATATTATATAAGGAGTTATATAGGTTCCTTTTTCACGTCCTTTTTTAACCATTCAGGGAATGAACCATGGCAAAACTCATCACGTTTCACCTGCCACAAGAAATGATTGACGACTTGCAAGAATACATTATTGATGTCGTCAACGAAGACTGTGACCCCAAAGTGATCAATCGCTCCATGGTCATTCGCGAGCTAATACGGCTTTCTCTCGACTCCCTGGAACACCTTAATTTGGACGCAGTTTATGACTCCTATTCGCTGTACAGTGAGCTAGCGCGTGGTATTAAGTCTTATTATCACACTCACTACTTACTTCAAGAGAGTAAGCAATAATCTAGTTAACTTCCTTATTACAACTTATTAGAGTACGGTGATATAGATTATTTTTATACGAATAACACCGTATTCTATCGAATTTTATCTACACTCTGCAATAAATTATGACTTATCTATTTCACTTTTTTTCACTCGTAATTCTTCAAGTTCACGCTCTATTTTATCTCGCTCAGCTTTCAGATGACGAATATCAACCATGATTTGCTCACCTTTTTCAGCTAGCCGCCAACAGTGATCAAAGGGATCAATCTCTTTACCACAATTTAAACACTGCAATGTACGTGTCGTACAGCTTAACTTAATACGGGTATGATCACACACCACTTCACCTTGCTTGCACGTAGGTACGCATTTTCGATTGAACAACAAAATATTATGTTACCTTTCATTATGCAGCCACCAAGCATTGAAAAGCAGGCCCTAACCTATAATATTTACCTTCTCGCTCTAAAATTTGGCGATTGGTTAACTCCTGACATAACTGACGAGCTTTCGCATCCGCTATTGCTAAGCTGTCCCTTAATTTAGAATGAAAACCACTAGTAATTTCCTTTTGTTGAATCACATCAATTGCTTTTTCAATGGTTTCTTCTGACACTCCATTTCTTGCAGTTAGAACACCTTTAGTCTTAGGTTTCATATGCTGAGCCACCTTAGCAGCTGGCTGACTTGAAGCCAAAGCTAGTTCAGGGTACCCCATGATCTTAGTCTTATCACTATCCGATGTATTACTGCTAGGTTCATCAATAACTGATGCTGTACATCTTGCTTTAGTTTGCCAAACAATAAATACTAGCTTTAAGAAATCAAATACCAATCCTACCAGCAATCCCATCAGTAAGTTTACTTGTTGTGCTGTTATAGGTAAGAAAGCAGCCCACGTTATTGCAATCCCCTGATAAGCATCTATTTGTGGTGTACTACCACTCAATAACTTCAGTCGTTCTTCTTGTAGAGCTTCTTTTTCAGCAGTAAGCACTTTGATTTTGCCATTCCTAGCATTTACTTCTAAACGGATCTTCTCTGACGCCGTATATATAATCCGCTCTTTTTTGAGCTGTTCAATTTCATCCGTACGCGCTGAAATCTTATCATTTAAGACTTGGAGGTGCTCATTAACCATGGTGTGTTGCTGGTGATCATTCAGTGACACAGAAGTAACAACCCCACTTATAGTCACCACACTAATCCCAAGGCATAATACAAAAACAAATACATCAACTGTTGTCTTTTCTTGCCTCAAAATAAGCCGTTTTAAGGATTCAATACATGCTAAATCTGTAACCAAAATGAAGAGCAAAGCTAAGACAATAGCTAAGTAGCCTAAATTTTGAACAAACGTATATGCAAAATAGCTTGAAAGTAAATATGACGCTATACGTGAGGACCAAGCGCCAATGCTGATTGTGGTTATTTTAGCTAGATCCATAGCACAGTCCTTGATACATATCCTTATAACCATTAGATTATATACATAACATTTCGTTTGTAAATAAAACAATATGAATTTTTATAGTAACGCACAAATTATTGACAAGCTTAAGCGGCTATTACGAATAAAGTCAGACACTGACCTTGCTGCATACCTTAATGTACAAAGGCAGTCTATTTACCAGTACAAAGCTAGGGTAAATGATGAACAGGGAGGAAATATCCCATCTAAAATCATTAGCGAACTACTAGCTCAACTAGATAAACTTTTAAATGAGCAACCTTCAAGCATTGAATCTATACATAAGTTGTCCTTAAAAACAGCTAAAAATAGGTCATTTACTCTAACCTTTACTACTGTTAAAGATCCATCTCAGCTTGTTTATAGAGATAGCGTTATAGTTAATTTTGATGATTCCGTCATAACCTCAACTAAAATTGATCTCTTCACTACTCATTCAGGCAGCAAAATCCTTAATCTTGATAACAATCAGATAGAGCTATCTGCTACCTCATCAAAGAAGTTATTAAGTTTCTTGAACGAAATTAATGAATCATCTTAATCTGCCAGCTATCACACAAAGTAACGTATTGATGAATGAGCAGCTAAAGCTACTCATTCATCTGCAGTCAGCCTATAAAGACGACAGCGAATTGTGCACAATCCCTAAGCGAGATAGAGCATCTATTACTTGCGTGAACCTTAATGATTCACCACTAGGAGAAGTAAGTACAATCAAATCTCTGCTGTGTAAGTGCTTTACAATCAAGTACTGGCCACATCTTGCAGTGTAAAGCTCATAACAGAATTCCTGAAATGCACTTGGTTGAAGAAATAACTGCTTTGCTTCAAATATCAGCCGGTATAAATTTCTGTCAGACAAAAATTTATCTAATGAGCCATCATTTTCAACAAATTTTTCAGCAGTTAAATTAAGATCTTTCAGACAATCAAAGTTATTAAATTGAGTGAATGAGTTATTCATGTGGGCATCCTTACTCACGATAAGTGAGATAGGATACAGTTGCTCTCAATCAGAGAGACTGTATCTATCTCTCTGATTGGTGGTGACACACTTTCAGTCAGCTATAAGTGCGTGTTACTGACCATTTTTTTATACAACACGTTTAGTAAAAAAACAACTGGTTTTACTAATTCTTATACCAGCCTTACGGCAGGGCGCTTATATCCCCGCCCGCATTGGGCGAGGCTTTATGCGCATTTTTGGTAAATCCACTGTTTAGTGGAGCACTTTGGTAGGTGCCACCCATTTTCATGGAGCACTTTGGTAGGTGTCACCCAGTTTCGTGGAGCACTTTGGTAGGTATCACCCATCTTCGTAGAGCACTTTGGTAGGTGTCACCCAGTTTCGTGGAGCACTTTGGTAGGTGTCACCCAGTTTCGTGGAGCACTTTGGTAGGTATCACCCAGTTTCATGGAGCACTTTGGTAGGTGTCACCCAGTTTCGTGGAGCACTTTGGTAGGTATCACCCAGTTTCATGGAGCACTTTGGTAGGTGTCACCCAGTTTCGTGGAGCACTTTGGTAGGTATCACCCAGTTTCATGGAGCACTTTGGTAGGTGTCACCCAGTTTCGTGGAGCACTTTGGTAGGTATCACCCAGTTTCATGGAGCACTTTGGTAGGTGTCATCACTGCTTTCATCTCTAGCTCAGTGAGTGTCACTCATATAACAGAGGCACTCTGTCAAAAGTATTCTTAGGGGCTACCTTTAATCGAGAAAATCTGTGGGGTATCTGGCCCTTAACCGAGAAAATCTGTGGGGTACCTGACCCTTAACCGAGAAAATCTGTGGGGTATCTGGCCCTTAACCGAGAAAATCTGTGGGGTATCTGGCCCTTAACCGAGAAAATCTGTGGGGTACCTGGCCCTTAACCGAGAAAATCTGTGGGGTACCTGGCCCTTAACCGAGAAAATCTGTGGGGTACCTGGCCCTTAACCGAGAAAATCTGTGGGGTACCTGCCCCTTAACCGAGAAAATTTGTGGGGTATCTGGCCCTTAACCGAGAAAATCTGTGGGGTACCTGCCCCTTAACCGAGAAAATTTGTGGGGTATCTGGCCCTTAACTGACAAAATATTTGGAGTTGGCCCTTAAAGCATCATCGAGAAACAAGGCTTTTCTCTCCTAACACCAAACTGATCCACGAGGCTGGGGATTTGCCACCAAACTGATCCACGAAACTTAAAATTACCTACCAAATTGCTCCATGAACTACTGGTTTTACCACCAAATTGATCCACGAGGCTGGGAATTTGCCACCAAATTGATCCATGAGACTGGGGATTTACCACCAAATTGATCCACGAGGCTGGGGATTTGCCACCAAATTGATCCATGAGACTGGGGATTTGCCACCAAACTGATCCACGAAACTTAAAATTACCTACCAAATTGCTCCATGAACTACTGGTTTTACCACCAAATTGATCCACGAGCTGGGGATTTGCCACCAAACTGATCCACGAAACTTAAAATTACCTACCAAATTGCTCCATGAACTACTGGTTTTACCACCAAATTGATCCATGAGACTGGGGATTTGCCACCAAATTGATCCACGAAGCTGGGGATTTACCACCAAATTGATCCACGAAGCTGGGGATTTACCACCAAATTGATCCACGAAGCTGGGGATTTACCACCAAATTGATCCACGAAGCTGGGGATTTACCACCAAATTGATCCACGAAGCTGGGGATTTACCACCAAATTGATCCACGAAGCTGGGGATTTACCACCAAATTGATCCACGAAGCTGGGGATTTACCACCAAATTGATCCACGAAGCTGGGGATTTACCACCAAATTGATCCACGAGACTGGGGATTTACCACCAAATTGATCCACGAGACTGGGGATTTGCCACCAAACTGATCCATGAACTACTGGTTTTACCACCAAATTGATCGACAGTATTAATATACAACATCAGATAATTCACCTTGCTTGATGAAACCCATGAATCAAGCAGACTTTAAATCCCTCGTGAGGCCCGCAAATAAACTTTTTTATTCAAGTCACACCTCCCCCAAAGGGTAATAGTTAAAATTCTATATACGGCCTTATATGCTTAATTGGAGCTATACAACATTACACGCATACTTGATCAATGTTTTGGAGAGCCTATAGGGTATTAAATTACAACCTAAACGTCTTATATCGTAGGGATTAAGCCATGTCGAGAGTTATAAGGGATTTGAAACTTCAAAAATATCAAAGCAACTTAAAGTTTCAGTGGTTTGGTTTGTTTAAATTTGTAGAATGCTCCTAATAAACAAAAATAAATAAAGAAACAAAATAAATAAATATATTTATATATATATATTAGGTCCAAAAATTTTTGTATAAAATTTAAACAATACATGGATTGACATTAGGCACGTCATGACGTATAGTATACTAATTACACACAGCTAGTATATTTGTATAATGTCGAATAAAGATAAACACTATAACAACCACCGAAAAGACAAAGTAACATTTCAAGCTCTACTGCTTACTAATGAAGCTCAGCTCATTAGTAAAGTTAAGTCTTTAAGAAAGTTTAAAACAGGTAGAGAACTGCTGGTTACACTATGTCAAGAAGAGTTAAACCGTAAAGGTTAATTTATGAGCAATGACATATCAGCGTCACGTAAGTATATCTTACTACCTGCATCACCTACTTTATTAAAAAGTCTACAAGAGGTTACTGACCCTGATTTAATAGAGTCTTGTCGTCGAGCGTGGGAAAAGTTTACTAGTAATGAAATAAGAACTTGGTTAGGCATTGAAAGTAAAATAGCTGAACTAGTACAAAAGTTTATATATAAAGTAGAAGCTGGGGATGACTTATATAACTATTTTTATAACTTTACTCAGTCTGGAGAGTTCTTTGTAAATTTAGATAATTTGGAAATTGAAAAAAGCCCTGAGTTTCTAGTGAATGACTTTCAAAAGAAAGTTGTTTTCCAATGGAGTTCTCAAAAAATTTGTGATTTCTTGGAGATAAAAGAGTCTCTTGTAAGAAAGCATAAGTTTATACCTGAGAAGGTGTTACTTAATATCCATCAAAGTCCAATGTTTAGGTTTACTGACTTTGGAAAAACAGCAACACCTTCTTCCATAACCTATGTAATTAGAGAGCTATGGAACTCTCATGTTAATAAAGATCTGTACAAAGGGTGTAATTTTTTTGAGTTAAGCATAGCTGCATTAACTCCCCTGATAAAAAGTAAAAATATTTTTATTTATGACAAAAATATTTTGAAAAATCTAAGGGGAAAGCAATTATTATTATCTCAGATAATATATAACAATCTTTATGAAGGAAAAACTCCTGAGTGGCCAGTAAAAGGCTGGTATGATTTATTTCATTTAGGTGATAGTGAAGTAAAATGGGCGCATTTCAAAAGAAATAATCTCACTAGATATCTACCTAGAATCTCTGATGAATTTGCAATTGATCTTAAAGTTATAGAGCATAAAGAGAATAGGAATGTTGTCTCAGCTTATATTCAAATAGATGAAAAAGAAAGTGTAGATAAACCGTATAGGCTTGTTGAGCTTGAATCTCATTCTAAACAAGATGAACAACAAATTTCTAGAAAAGAAAGCTCTCAATATTATAACCAAACAGCCAAGTCCGTTGGACAATTTGAAACGGAGTATGATACATATCAAGCACAAGGTAACTATAAGTCTCAAGAGAAACTTAACGAAAAAGTAAGTTTTTCTGAGAACTTATTATCTCCAACTATTAGAAGTAACCTCGTTAAGAAGTACAGTGAACATTTTTTAGATTATAAATTGCCACAATTTACTGAAGTCAATTCAGGTAAAAAACACTCTCGTGACATGTGGATTCGAAGGTTAAAAGCATATCTTCAAAAGGGCTGGAATTGGTGGACGACAGTCAATGAAGATGAGTGGACCTCAGATAAGCTTAAAGAAGCAGTGTTTGAGAAACTTGCGCAAAACCCACATTATGACGAAGAGTATGATCGAAATCTGGCGGACTGTTTAATTGATGATTTTGTTCGTAGTAGAGGCTTAACTACAGAAGTAAGTCGTGTATTGTCATATGTTTGTGGTTCATTAGAGGTGTTTCGTGCTAAAAAAATGAACCAACTTAAACTTAATCAAGCTTATGCTGACAACACAGGTAAACATGTTGATGAGCTAAAACTAAAAAATAGATCTACGGCTGAAGAACTAAATGACTTTGGCTGGGCGGGCAAATTTAAGTTTGAATCTGGGACTGAAGACGCCTAAAAAAGGCCAGTGTACTGAAACACTGGCCTTTTAGGTTTGCGAGACATTTTGCTTTGCGACGCATCAAACAAGTCAATTATACTGCATAAGTAGTGAACTCACTACTATTTTCAAAAAATTCATTTGTAACTAGATCTGCTCTATCGTAATAAGAACTTCTGTTTTAAGGCTATCAGCTGCTCTTCTTCAAGGGCTTTTCCGTCATACCATTGAATTAACTCAGCGTACAGCTTGTACTTTGTATTGAGTACTTTTATAAAGCCTTTTGGATCATGGGCATGTATGCAGTGTAAAAAGAAAGCTGTGCTATAGTCATGTTGCTCCATACACTGATCATATAGCTGTTGTACTTGTTGGTGGTATTTTTTCTGTTGAACCGCTTTCATCACCCAAGCGTTATATTCTTCAGCCCCTTGCTTGGGATCTTCTGTCCATACACCAGGTATCATTCGATCATCAAAAGATAGGACATACCCTCCTAATGTTGAGGGTATGTAATCATCAGCAGTGGCTAGCCGCTCAAGCGGCGGCCTCGATGGTGGCGAGCCTTTTTTTCTTGTTGTCATGATAGCGTCTAGCCAGTGTTAGTATGTCCAAAATAAAGCGACGAGGCATTTTCATGATGTTTTTACGCTCACGGTAAAACACTTTGGAAGAAAATACCCCTGTGGCCTGTAAGTACAATAGCTGGTCAATGATTTGGTCAAACACTAACATAGCGCGTATGACTTGGTTATTAACTGGGTAATTATATTTACCTTGAAGCACATATTCATGCGGTTCAGAGCTGTTTACTAGTTCAAGAGCAAGGCTGGTATCTGCCAAGCCTTTTAACTCATTGAGTTTATCTGTGAGTGGTGTTAGCAAGTCATAGTGAATCTTATTATCAATAATATCCTGGGCTTTGAGAGTAACTTGCTTAATCAGCGGATCTGCATTGTTCAAGTTATACAAAATTGAAGCGATTGCCTCAACAGCTGTCTTAACTGACAGCTGCTCAGAATTGTTGAAAATGCTCGGATCGTAGATACTACAACTAACGTCATTTGCTAGTCTGAACTTTAGATGTTTCCTCATCTTTAAGCACTACCTGTAGCTTTCTCTGATAAATAGGCATTTAGTGTTGCTTCACACTGCTGTAAATCCATCTCAGCAATGCTTTCGGCAGCATACCGCAGATCTTTCAAGAGTTCACGTGCAGTGTGTAAGTTCAACTGTAAGGCAATGTGAGCTTTAGTCTTTTTGGACGTTTTTGATGGAATGCGCTCTTCTAAAAATTCTGATAAATGTTCGCTAGAATTATCTTTTTGGGCACTTTTTATAAAATCATCTAGTTCGTCATCATCTAATTTAGATGCTTTTTTTAGTAATTTTAAATCTTGAATGGCACAGTCAGCATATGCGTCTTGTAAGGGTTCAGGGTATTTTGCTATATTTTCTGAAACCTTTAAAACTTCTGTAGCATTTTCTCCTTCACGTATCTTTTTTAATGCAATATTTAGGGTTTTTTCTGGTAATTTTGCTAGTCGTTGTAATTTACTAATATCAGTAATGATTTTTTCTTTATATAGCGCTTGAATACGCTCATTTAATTTAAAGATAGATGTGTATTTCGAGACCCATGGTTTGCTTTTGCCTAAATGTTTCGCCAGATCACTCGTAGTCCAACCCTCATTTAAACGCTTTTGTAGAGCGTATGAAAGTTCATACCCAGAGAGGTCCTCTCGTAACAAGTTATCAATCAGCATTTCTAAGCTATTAGCTTTGGCATCGTTGTTACGAACGATAACAGGAACCTGTTGCATACCTGCGAGTTTTGCTGCACGCCAACGACGCTCTCCACCAATAAGGATGAACTTGTTTGCTTCAGATGGATGAGGCTTCACACTCAATGGGCTGAAGACTTGCTGTGATGTACGAATGCTGCTTGCAAGTTCTTCGAGTTTTTTTTGATCAATATTTTGGCGATCTTGTTGAGTATCTGGGTATATGTTTTCAACAGGAATTGAATGTAGCTTATCCATATCTTTCATATAATTTCCATATAGTTTTTGTATTTATTATATCTAATACTTGGTTAATATTTATAGTTATTTCAACATGTAGTATATAAAAATAGCAATATTCATACAATAGTTTTAGATTAAACTAATTAAAATATAGTGAAAAACATATGAAAGTTGTAGTATAGTTATACTAAATGTTTAGCCTGTTATGAGTAACCGTGAATGCGGTTTAGTCATCAAGGTTTCATTAATAAAGACTATAGAATAGCTAGGTAAACTACAGGTAATGTATATGACTGATACCCTGATCCCTGTTGGACTTGATGTTGGCAACTCTTATACAAAGCTGGCGCTGTGGGGCCGAGATGAGAGCGGTCAACGACAAATAATGTGTTATAAACTTGCAAGCCATGTGCGCAGTGGTGGTCCCAATATGCGTATGGGATTACCGGCTGCTGAATCGCAAGAATATTCTTTTTTGGTGCGTGGCAAAGAGTATTACACGGTAGAGAAGGGGTGTAGTGACAGTATTGATTTATTTTCGCGGGGGGCAACGTCAGATGCTATCGCTGTCTTAGGGCATGCGATGTTAATGTTAGCTGGACTAGGTGGCCGCTCTTTAGCCCTAGCTACCAATTTACCACTAGTGCATGAGCGGGGTATTTCCTACTTTAAGCTAAATCAGCAAACTGGCTTATTTGAGCAAAATCATGAGCTAATTGCTAAACGAGCAGGATTATTCCAGCAGGTACCTATACAGCCTCATAATCCAAATCATCAATTAGCTAATGTCACTCATGCTTCTTGCTTTGCTGAAATGTTTTCAGCCTACGTGAATGCGGTATGTGATAACGAAGGCCAAGTGGACGAAAAGCATAATGCTGTAGGGTATTTGGATATTGGTGGTGGTACTACAGAAATCGGCATTATTAAAAAACATTTCCAACTTGATCCGAGCACCGCGAAAACGATTCCCTTGGGTGTGTTAAATGTTAATGATGAACTGTATCGATTATTAGTTCGCCAATACCCAACTTATGTAGACTACTTTGACCCTAAACGGCATCGTTCAGTATTAAGTGATATTGTCGAAACCAAGCGCTTTTGGAACGGTGCAGAGCAAGTGGATGTCAGTGATTTAGTCGCAGAAGCAGTGGCTCGAGTTGCACGGGATATCGTGGATGAGGCTACAAAGCGCCTGAAACACAATTTTGGTCAGCTGAATGAAATTAAAATTGTGGGTGGTGGTGCTTATGTATTCAAAGATCATCTTGAAGCATTACCTTACGTCAATCAAGATACGTCACAAGTCGAATTTGAAAATGCCTGTGGTTTACTGAAAATAATGACTTTTATGTCAGACCAAGCGCAACATATTAACATTGATCAAGCGATTGATGCGGTGTTTGGGCCAGTAACAACGGATGTAACGGATGTCGCTGAACCTGCGACAGCATAAGAGGTGATCTGTGGCGAATACGAAGAAAGTCCAAAAAGTCCAGTGTCCAATGGACCTCTATTTGGATGATGAAAAACAAAAACTGGTGTATGAAAAGCGTGAGCAGGCTAAAAATAAAATGGCCTGTTTACGTCAACTCAGTGCAGCAGGCGCAATCCTTGATCAGTGGGGTATCCTCAACGATGTGCTGTATATGTATGATCGAGGCTTACCTGTTGAGCGGGCGTTAGCGACGATTCTGACCATGTTAAATGCGGATCAAGCAAACCCTTCAGGTGTCGTTGAAAGCGCCAAAGAAAGCCCTCAGAAGCCAGTAGAATCTCATCCTACACCGCCCCAGCCTTCTTCCACAGCTCCTTTGTTGATGCAGACCATCAAGAAGAGTTAAGAGCTAGTCCTCGTTATGCCACCTTTAGGGGGAACGTTTATTTCCCTTAAAGGTCTATCTTCACTTTTAAATCCTACGTTAGATGTTGTAAAACCAGGGTATACATATCACTGGTTTAAATAGCTTTTTTAAAGGCAGTACTATTCGTTCAAAGGACTTGTATGATAAATAAAGAAAAATTAGTTAATTATTTTTATGAGAATGTCATTAAAGTACTTCTATCTATATTTTTGGTTACAGGTTTTGGTGTATTTACTATTTACTGGAGTTCTATAGGGTATACACCAGAGTTTCAATTAGAGTCTTACTTGGCAGTAGTTACTTGTGCCGCTGTAGCGGGTATTTGGGTCCTATTCATATTAACAGTTATTTTTCTTTTACCCTCTTTTGGATGGAATTTATTTACAAGTATTAGGCGTATCAAAAAACACAGGTACTGGAATAGAGATAAGTCGCAACATAAGAAAAAAGATCGTAAACTAGCGATATTAGCATTTTATTATACACTAGCCCACTTCTTAGGTATTGGTATTGCATTATATACAAGTTTATATTTACTATTTTTTTGGCAAGCCGCTATTTTTTTAATAAGCTATCAATATGTATTTGTATCAAGAAATGAAAAACCTGAAAGAAAATATTTTACTAAAGTTTTTAAGAAAAACGATGTTGTGGTTTCACTTGTTATATGGGTTGGATCTATAATTTCAGTAATTTTATATGCTGTTCCTTTTGATATAGTTTTAAGTGATGGAGAGCTACAAGATTCTGATAAAGTATTATTTATACTTGCTCTTGTTGTATATAACATTGTTGCTATTAGTTTTAGAGAAGTTAAAGAAGATTTCGGAATGATTGTATTCGCAGGCTTTGTTATCCTAGTTATGTATTTTTGTTACTTGTCAAAGTGGGGTGTTATACCCTCAGCAGTTAACAAAATATACAAATTTGGAGATTTTCAAGTTGAAAAATTAGTTATTAAAAAGGACTCTTGCTTGGCAATTAAAAGTGCAGGAGTCGACATTACATTAGAGGGTGAGCACTGTGTACTTAAAAATATCATGATTAAATCAAGACTAGGTGAGGAGTATTTTTTAGAAACTGAAAAAGAAAATATTCAGTTTATCGTAGATAAAAAAGATGTTTTGACTTGGGTTTTTAAAAAGAACACAGATAAAAAAAGTGCAACAAATAATTGAAGTTTACGGATAGTTATGGCAGATTCATGAGTGCTAGCAATAGCACTTAATGGCTAGCTGTAAAGTGCTTAACGTCCATTGGCGATGGTTTCATCGTCAATGGACGATGAAATTATCGCTACACAACACAGGTGTAGTGATGAAAACTCAAGAATTTGTGAGTCGTTTTTTAGCACTAAATTTAAGGCATGGATACACGATTGATCAGTGGTTTGATTGGTTACTTGATGATTGTTTAGCATCCCTGGGGCGTCGTATCCCTGAAAAGGATATTCCCCCTGAACTATGTCGTGAAGCACTGTATGCGGTTTCTGGTGATTATGCCAAGGCAGTGATTGCCCATCCCTTCGACGACATTTTAGGTGTGCTTTATCTGGAAATCAGTAACAACTACAACCGAAAAGGTATGGGGCAGTATTTCACTCCTTTTCCGCTGGCTGAAATGATGGCGAGAATGCAATTTTCGCTGGATGAGCTTAAAGCGGTTGCTCAGCAAAGAGGGGAGGTGTCTATCCTAGAACCCACGTGTGGTTCGGGTGTGATGTTATTAGCCTGGATGTCTATTATCCAGGCTGAAGCACCTGAGCTAATACGTTATCTTTCGTTGACGGCTATCGACCTTGATCGTATTTGTACGAAGATGTGTGCAGTGCAAATTATGGCGCATGTTCTGATTCATCAGTGCGATATAAAAGTCTTGCAAGTAATTCATGGTGACTCGCTGAGGTGTGAGGTAAAGCAAGTCATTGTGAACTATGAAAATCCAGCTTTTGTCTCTGATGATGTGCGGATATTGGATACATCAGAATCACTAGACGATAAGCCTAGCGTTGTAGTGGCCTATCAGTGTGAGGAGGAATCTCCAATAACTGTTGCGGATGATGGTCAATTTGGCTTTGATTTTTAAGTCTTTGTCCCCCTAGATTATCTAGGGGGATGTACCAACATATTTGTCTTAAGTGATGCTACTGAGTATTCGCTTTATTATAAAAACAAAGTGTCCCCTCAGTGAAGGTAAGTGAGAACAAAAATTTTTTTACCACCTACACAGTTGCTGAGGGGACATGATAAAACCACTTTAACTTCACCGCTCTGAGTATAAGTACAAAAATCCACATAAGTGTGGGTTTTTGCTTTTAATTGAGGGTTTTATAGCCTTATTTAATAGTTAGCTCTTTCTATTAACCAAGAGTTTCCATCTTTTGTGCTCATGATTTTTCCTGAAGGTGTGGAGCATAATACTTCTTCAGTATTATCAATAACGATCATATTTACACAATTCTCAGTCATCTCTTTGGACTCTTGCCAGTTTTTTCCACCATTCACAGTTTTTATTATACCAGTACTTGATGACAAAATACCCATGTTAATCACTACTCCATACCCATTATTTTTATCGCTAAAATGTAGGTTTGATGACATATGAGGGGCTTTAACTAAACTCCAAGACTTACCTTCGTCATTGGAAATAAAGTGGTTTCTTGTTAATCCCATAAGATCCACAAGGATAAGAGTATTGCTATTGTTATTTGATTTAAGCAACTGAAAGTTATCTTTTGATTCAATTGTGGACCACTGATTACTTGGTAAATCATACACTTCTATATGAGAGGCATCTTTTGCAATAAAGAGCTTATTTTTTGTTCGTGCATGAATATTTTTAAAGTAGCTTGGTTGCATTGTCCATAAAGTATTTGTACTTTGATTAACACTTTTTATTTGATTAACAGTATTATCCTTTGAGACCATATAAACATTTATTACGTTGCTGGGAATGCCCCCTTCCCTAGTCACTACTAATAGTTGGTTTGAAGCGGTTTTTGAGATATGAACGATTGGGCCAAGTTTTGTACTAGTGTTTATTGAATCCCAAGAAAGCCCTTTGTTACGAGTAACTATTATTTGGCCATCTTCAAGCCCAGCATAAAGCCCATCACTATCTTTATAGACTGATAAAACCTCATAAATAGAACCAGTATCTAAATAGTTCCAATGACCTTTACTGTCTCGTGTAAGAACCTGTCCTAGTTTACTGCCAAAGTATGCATTGTTATCGTCATCTATAAACACATTATTAAGGGTAAGAGTAGATTTTTTTGCTAGTTTAACTAAGTCTTTATTTGAATGCACTTTATCCCATTGAAGTTGTTTTTTCATTTTGCTTGCACTTTCTGAAGCAATTATTAAGGCTGTTGCGATTAACCCTTGATTGGTGGCACTTCCAACTCCTGCTTTTTCTAATGGAAACTTAGATTTAAACGAGACATTATGTGAGCCATTCTCTAATAAAAGATCTGCAAGTAAAGGATAATTTTGCCTAGTATAACTTTCTAAATCAATACTTTTATTTGCTTGAATTAAAGTTACTTCTCTATTTCCTAGAGGTTGATATATTATTGTTTGAAGGTTTGTTATTTTGCCTGGCTCAACAGTAAAAGAGTCTAAAAGATTGGCAGCTCCATAAAACCCACTACTTCCTACAGGTGATTCAGCATACATACTAATAATTTTATAGTTTCCTTGTGGAATCATACCTGAGAATATTTGTGTAGAACCAAATTGAGGTTTTTGAACCCATAAGTTATATGTTGTACCATCACTTGATGATTTAATGGTTATACCTGTTAATTGTGCATGAAGTGTACTTATTGCTACAGTGTTTGAAATTACAGCAGCAACAACTAAGCCATGGGACTTAACTTGTTGATCTGGCGGAAGGCTTTGTAAAGTAGAACAAGATGCTAAGAAAATGCACAATAAAATCAATATGGCTGTTCTTAGTTTTAAAAAAAAATACATTAGTTAACCTTAGTTATGGAGTAAGCTTTATTTCTAAATAATTAAAATATCAAGATATTAAATTTATTTAGTACAACAATAAGCCGTTATTTTCTAGCTTTGATTCTTGATTTACAAAACGGTTATGTATATACCAAAAGACACCTGAAGAATTGAGAAATACCTTTATAAATAAAAGCCAGACTGTGTATTTTATGCAGGATATATTCACTGAGCATGATGATAACTAGAAGTAAAGGAAAGGGATTATAGTTCTAACGTCGTCACATTTAAACTGTTTTGTTGTCTTTGATAACGTAAGGCTTGAACATAAACTGTTAGCCCAGCGAGGCTACAGCTGCATTGATGTCTCTATCATGCATCGTATGACACATCAGGCATGTCTTCTTATTTGGTATTGTATACAGGGGAGCCACGAACGTTGGCCGAAGGGGCGCTTATATATCGGGTCATACACAATAAAGCTATCACGGTAGGCATGTGGGCTCTAGTATCAAAAGAAGAAAAGTACCCGTAGCTTGTTATCGTTTTGCGCCTAATAACTTGTGTTTCGAGAGCGGGAGGAGCGCAGCGATTATGCACTGCTGTTAACCGATCGTAGCCTATCTATGGGAATCACTGCCCTCAGGGCGGTGAGGTTGTCAATCGTGATCAGTATTATCATCTAGTGATGATGTTTGGCTAAAAGCACAAGGGTACCTCTAAAAATTCTTACTGATGTGTGTTCCCTTGGTGAACATGCCTGAAAGCAAATTTTTTTAATCCGCACGCTTGTCGAGGATACACACTAAGCCCTTACCACTGTACAGTTGAAACAGCCGGGTTTAGCATTATGAATCTGGATATAGTCAACGTCAGCATTTTGGAATATACCATTGATATGTTTCTCAAGTTCATCGCCCTCTGTAACATCTGCTTCTAACATAGTTCCATCATTGCTATAACCTCGGACTGATAAAAGTCGGTGGCGAAGCATATATGGTATCTCATTGACTTTAGTTTCAGCTGTTATGGCATTTTCTCTCACAAAAATTGGCCCTGAACTTTGATAGGGTGTTGTTGCTTTATGGTGTGTATAACTTAGCAGCAACAATCTTTCTCCCACTTTTGCATCTTCAAGCGATACACGACATGGGTAACCAGGGCAAATATCAACCTCTAACCACTTTGCATTCGCTGCTTCTAACTCACTATGACTCAATGAATTAAATAAGCTGCTATCTAAAGGTAAAATTAAGAAATCAATTTTCATAAGTATTATCAAGTAACTTTTTTCGAAAATATACTCAATAATTTATCACGCTTACAACCTAAAACTGGACAAGTAATTTTACGGGTTCTGTCGCAAAAATTATTCAGCATAAAAACGAACTTATTTTGGACACACTTAGCCTGATGATTGGTAATGGCTAAAAGTCGCCGACAACGTTGGCCTAACTTGTTACCAAGATGGATTCAGGCTTTTCTATTTAGCGGCACAACTGTGGGACAGTAGTGCCGCTAAGCGGTGGTTTTTTCAAGTAACTGGTGTAAGCCTACTGCCCGCAAATTTTCTGAGAGACTTGGGTGAATTCTTCAGAGTGTAACAGGGCATAAGCGACATCAGCTCGCGTAGCACCCTTAATCATTTCTTTAACCCAATATGGATCATCTTTTTCCTTCGCGGTAAGGTCGCGATTAAACGCAGCCTGATACATAGCGCTTACAAATCGAGCTTTATTATCATCCAAGGTGTATCCATGATTCACAAAAGTCCAAATAATGTCTCTTAAGGTATTTTCATTGCAACCACGAGATGCCAGCTCACCCTGCCAGTAGACGTAACCACTATCGTTTACACTCGGAAACTTCCCAGTAAAGTGGTAGTAATAATTATCAATGATATTTTGGTTAGTAAATGGATAAGATCGATAAATCCAGCTTACCATTCGCTTGTCACCAGCACTGAGCGAAACGGTTCGTCTTGATTTGCTACTGCAATAGTTCATTACAGACGTTCTATCGTAGTCACCAAAATAAATACTACCATCAGGTCCTTGCTCTACTTTATCAGAGCAGTGTTTTTCAGATCGATTATGCTCATGCGCAAATCCAAGCGCATGACCAAATTCATGTATAACGACGTATTTCCAACAAGTCTTCGGGTCGTAGCCATCTTCGTTCTCGGCAGCACATTGGCGCTCAACGTAAAGCTCAAGACCAGCCTTCTTCCCATTAATATCAAAGCCCAATGCGTTTACTTGCGAGTCACCAATCAAGATAATGTCTTCTTGATCTGGAAAAGGACTATCACTTACAATTCGGACACGAATGCCTTGAGCATTCGCACTACATTTGCCCCAGCCATAAAAACTTAGGCCAGAGTTTGCCTGCCAAGAATTCGTTACCGCATCTCTAGCCTCTTGGTAAAGATTCCGTCCACCAGCAATCAAGCCCGGCTTAATTTCTTCAAAACACACAGCAATACGATTGCTTGGCCAGGTCTTCGTCAGATCTGGGTAACCTGAAAACGCCATCATTGGCATAAGCGCTAAAACTAGCAGTAAGTGCTTCATATATACGTCTACTCAACAATATTGGTATTGATTCTATTACGGCCACTCATTTTCTACTGCTTGCCGGAATACAAGCAAAATAATAAAGGGATGTTAGCCGAGCGCGGATAATACCAATGCCAAATGCTACCTACAACAACCCCTTAAAATGCATGATATTGGTGTACTCTCGGTGAAGATGCGTGAAAACAAAAATTTTTTTAATCATTCACACATAGTTGCCGAGAGGATACGGAGGTTTAAGGATGGCACGGCCACGAAGTGCGGAAGTAGAAAAGAAGCGTGTCCCCTCAGCAGCTAATGTGGTGCCAAAAAAATTTCAATGGCACACGCTTACTGAGGGAATACGATACGATCAGATATGAGTCAGTACACCTAATGAAAGAAGACTACAAATTAACTCTCATCCTTTTTAGATCTAAGATAACATATCTTTTCCTTATATTTGATGCTATCTTCTTCATCCTCAAAAAACTCATCTATTTGAAAGTCTTTTAAAATAAACCAAAGTTTTAGTGAAATATGGCTTGGCTCATTTCCACCTCTACCATCATGTACACTCCATAACTCTCCAGCTGTTCCAACAAACTCAAACTTGGCATATGAGTCAAAGAGTTGAGCTTTAAGAGATAATGAAGTTATATACCTTGAATATGTCCCTGTGTCACAAGCTGTTCTTCCCTGATACATAGAAACATCTCCAAAAATTTTGCTCCTTTCACCCTTTCCTAGATCTAACAACTCATTTGTCTTTATAGCACTTATTAGTTGATCCAAACTTATATCAATTGATATATGTGGCCCACCATCAGCTATAACTTCACTATCTGTATAGTAATCATCAAAGTTCCAAAGTATGAGCTCTTCAAGACAGAACTTGGGCATCATCGTTACGTAGTACTGAACATCATCTATGAAAACTTCTACCTGATACTTTTCCATTTATTTATACCTATTACGACAGCTCAGTACTAAATAACCTATAGCCTGTGCTAATACTATTTCCCTCATATATTCCTAGGCAGGCGTGCGGGACTTGAAAATTTTTTTATGGCATACGCTTACCGAGAGGACACCTATCTGTTTGTTTGTGTCCCCTCGGTAAGCATGCAGTGGTGGAAATATTTTTAGTAGTTGGATAGACGGCACCTGTTACCAGATGCCGCTTATCCGACGAACAAAAATTTTTAACCACCCATACACGCTAGCAGAGGGGATACTGTAAAGTCGTTCGCTATCTATACTTCTCCGCATAACTACTAATGAGCATTACCCTTACGCAAACCTAACCTCATTGTAGGTTTTATGGTTTCTGGTATCCAGCGAAGTGGGTAAGGAGCAGCTAACTGTATTCAGTCTACGAGTCATTTTTACTGATACGCTTGATACACTTCCCTATATCATTTCGTAATATGACAAAAATAGCAATATAGAATAATAATATAGGTATAGTGACAATAATTCCCAATGGGTTTTCAATAAACTTTCCACTTAAAAAATAGTTGAGCATTTTAGATGTTGAGAACATCCATGTTTGATTGCTATATATTAGCAGTACAGTTAACCATGCCGCAGACAATAGTCTAATTATAAAATTTAATCTATTTTGCTTGTTTACAGAAAACGCCCCAGTTATAAGTGGAGCGATAATCACAAGGGTATAAAATACTGTTTCGTATATAGAGGCGTAACCATAAGCCTTTTCATAACCAACCCCCCTGAATAATAAAAATACAGGAATACCAATGAGGAGTGTAGTTATCCATAAATATATTTTTGATTTCATATTACAGTGTCCGATGGCATTAGAACAGTACATACAGTGAGTATGTGGCGCCATAAAAATTAAACTATGCATGCTGTCCGAGGGGACACCAACATTCTAATGCCTTTTCCCATACTCTTATCTCCTTATATTTACTAGCTTAAAGTTCTACATATCGTACTACATTTGTTGAATTTTGGAGGCTACTTTCTGAATTTTGAGAAGAGATATTATTTCTGCTTGGTTGGTTATTATCAATATCTGTGAGAGAGTTAAGCCATTCGTTTAACTCCTCTTCATTAATCGGGGGTGGCTGTACAGGTTCTTGGGCGGTGTTATTCTGTGTTGTAGTAACTTCAGGTTCTGTAGTATGTGGTATGCCTGTCGTTACTTGTGACTCTTGGCCATCGCTTTCATTTTCGTCAGTTATGTTGGTAGGAGCCAGTGAAGCTGGGTTTACAATAGGTTGCATAGGTTGCATAGGTTGCATAGGTTGCATAGGTTGCATAGGTTGTGAGGAGGGTCTTAATGGCATGCCTCTTAGTTCTTGGACTGGTACCCATGCGGTATATAGAATACGAGACAGTTTCCCTGGTATGAATAACCCTGCAACTTGGGGTTCAAATGACTGAATATCGTTTTCAGTGATAAGGTTTTCTTCTATACTTCCCAAGCTAGACTCGCCTTCCCACACTTCGGCCCCAGCTGAATTAGTTTTAGTTCGTTCTGATTTTTTAATAGTTTTAATAAGTGTTCCAGACATATTAGCGGCCCACTCTTTTGTCTCTTTTTCGTTATTTTGATAAACCATGGTAATTTTAGCGTTTGTTTCTACGGCATACTTAATCGCTTCAGCGTTGAGTGTCTTGTCTGGTAAATTTAATAGATCTTTGATTGATTGGTAAGCAATCGAAATATTTACACCTTTTGATAGTACAGTGGCAAGTCCATCTGCTAAAACATCACTGATGACAAACTTTGCTTCATCAATACATAAGTAAGTGTGTTTTTCTTGTTTACCAATTCGCATTGCTGTTTGTACAAAGTCCATCATCATAATAGTTGCAATACGCTGCACCAGTCGGTTATTCATACTAGCTCGGATATATACAACACGGTTTTCACGGATACTGCGCTCGATACTAAACCCACGATCTTGTCTAGCACCAAGCGAAGGCAGGAACTCCAACTCATCTAATAAATTAATTGAGTTTTGTACTTTGCTAGGGTCAATTGAGTATTCTGCATGAGGGTCAATACTAAGGAAAATTCGCTTAAGTGAGCGGATACGTTTATCCCATAAACCACGTTTAATAAGTTGGATCATCTCCTTACGTTCAGCACCTTTATAGAAATCGGCATTGGTGCCTGTAGGATTGAGGTTAAATAGATAATTCACTCGGCTTAAGGCTTCAAGGTCTGAGCCTGATAAAAAAGGTTCATATTTACCTGGACCGTATCCATTTAAGTCCATGATAATTGGTGACGCCCGACCGTTGGCAACACAGGATTCGCGCATTATATCGATAATAAAGTCGTCTGGCTTATTATCAATAAAAAAGACGGTATAGCCTTTACGAATCGCCTGATCGATCAAACAGCCTTGTATTACCCCTTTACCTGTTTGAGTTGGGCCTAAAATTTTTAATTGATTCTTTTTAAACTCTTCATCTGTTAGGTAGATAGGTTGGCTATCTTGGTCAACTCCAAAGAAAAAATATCCTTCTTTGTAGTATTGCCGTGGGTCAAATTGTTTTGTTTTGTAGCGGTTCTCTAATGTTCTAATATCAGATTGTTTATCTGCACTTTGTTTTACTCCAAGATCGCGTTTTAGCTTGGATAAGTATGGGTGTATCAATCGTACAAATAATAGCCGTATAAACAATGGGCAAACGATTGAAAATAAAATTAATGGTACATGATTTAAGAGACTTTCTTTGATTAAAAACCATATTTTAAAAGCAACTTGAGTATTTTGATTGAATGCATAGCTGACTCCATGTAGTACTAGTGGAAAGGCAAAAGCCAGTGAAAGTACGCCTCCATATAGCACTCTACGTATATAGGTTAAACCTATAGTTAAGAGCGTGTCATCTTGACTAATTTGAACTTTGCTCCAACCAAAAATAATCATGAAACTTAAAAAGCCAGCTATAAAGAAGTGACTATAGTAAAAGTATGCTTGTAAAAGCGAATTTAAGATCGAGTCCATGTTAGAAAAGTCCTTGTTTACTCGAGTAAACGGTCAAAAAATATACAATTATTTTATATAGCTTTTTATTAGTAGATTATATAGAATGCTATATGAAAATCTTTATAAAATAAATACATAATATTATTATTAACTTATTATATTTTAAGGATAATTAGTAGTATCTTATTTTCATATCTAGCTAAAAGGATTAGCTGACTAAATGGAAAAATTAATGACGCGTGCACGCCATACTGAAAAAAATCAATTGGTGTTGTGGTGGCTTTGTCAGTTTGGTTTCAGTGATCGATTTACACTGTCAAAGGCACTTAAAGTAAACCACTTAGGACAAGGCTACTATTTTAGTAAACTAGAGAAAGAACGCATCATTGAAGCTATTGATCAAAAAATATTACCACGCAAGTTATATAGGTTGGGTAGTAATGGTGCAAAATTAGCGGAGTACTTATTTCCACCTACCGATACAAAAAGAATTTACAATGTGGCGTACTCAACTTACTTGCATGAATCGCGAGTACAAGGGGTTGCTGCGGCCTTTGATGAGCCTCTACAAGTTAAAAATGCTAAAAAATATCTTCATGGTAAAAATATCAAAATACCAGACTTGCTGGTGGGTAAAAATGCTTATGAAATTGAGGTAACACGCAAATCATCAAAATGGATTTTTAACGCTTATTTATCTCATTTACAAAATATTAAAAAGGGGCATTATCAGCGAGTAATCTATCTCTTTCAGCATGCTGTGATGCGTGATACCTATGAAAAACTTTTTCACCAAGCACGTTGGCCGTACTACCAAAGCAAGGGTAATAGTTTGGTAAAAACAGATGCGACATTTGAAGCTAGTGCTATTCATGGTCGCAATTTCTTCCAGTTTGGACTCATTGAGGACTACTTATGACAGGGATGCGAGATTCTATTATTGGGCTGTTACCTGAAGGGGATCAACTTTGGTCGGTGGTGATGAATAACATGGCCCCCCTCCTGGATCTATATGCAGATAGTCGCAATGAAGAGATTATGGTTGTACGTTACAACTTAATATTTGTGAGACAAAGCGGGAAAAATATCAAAACAAATGCACAGTTTGACTCGGAAGACCATCTATTTAGGTTGATACATTCGCTAACTAAGACTTTAGGTAACGATATCAAGTTTGGTGAAGCTCAACCTGTAGTTGATATAGCCTTTCCTGATCATAGTAGGGCGAACTGTACGCATAAATCTATCTCTCCGCGTGGACATGCAATGACCATTCGATTGACTTCTAAGACTCCTTTGACAAGTGCTGGCTTGCTTGAAAGAAGTATGTTCAATCAGGAAATACTTGATTATTTAAAAATGCATATGGAAAAAAAGTCAATTTTTCTTATTGGTGGGGAAATGGGAAGTGGTAAAACTTCGTTGCTACGTATGCTCTCTGAATTTATAGGTGTTCATGAACGAGTGATTTCTGTTGAAGATACGCATGAGCTATTTATTAAGCAGGAGAATTATGAGCCTTTGGTCTGTCCTCGCGCAAGTAAAGCAATTACTTTTGCTGGATTGATGGAGATAGTGTTAAGGAAAATGCCGGATAGGTTATTGTGTGGTGAGATTCGTAACCCTCAAGTGGCTAAAGTGTTTTATGAGATGTTGAGTATTGGACATAGAGGGATAGCGACTACTATGCATGCAGAAACAGCTCAGGGAGCTTTAGAGCGCTTAACTGATCTTGTTTCTGATGCAGTATCAGTTTCCCGTTGGGAGACAATTTACAAAGACCTGAAACGTAGTTTGGATATTATTATTATTACTGCATATCATCCAATGTATGGTCGTCGTATTATGCAAATTGCTGAAATGTGTGATGGAGAGTTGATAGACAAATTTCGTTTTGATCCAAAAATAAGTGGTTTTGTGAAGTGTTAGTCTGACACTCCCCGCCCGCATTGGGCGAGGCTTTACGCGCATTTTTGGTAATTATTTAAAACAGCAAGGTATCCAATTATATCAGGCCTAACGATGCTTCCCTTATTTAGGTTGCACCTATTGCACTTATTGAGATTTCTTGGTTGACCTATCTATCTTAGAATGGAAGCCCAAATAGGTTATCAGAGGAGCTGTTAGGCTCTCAGAGTGTAATTTGAGGCTGTGAGGTTATTGGAGCGGGTATCATGTAATGAGGGCTTAGAAAGGCTTGGGAGAGCTGGAAATGGAAGATAGGCAAATGGCAATTGGTTTTGTTGATCTTGGTATGAATTGGCAATGAAAAACAAGGGATTGGTACATTCTCATAGGTAAAATCATATACACCCCCAGAGTAATACAAAGGCTTGCACCCCCATAGTGGCGAGTTTATGAGTATTGCGTTGAAAGTAGTCACTTGTAGTTTAGAGTTAGCAGTTACCAAAAAAACACATCACATATTATCAGGATGATGGATTGATATAAGATCACCCCCACAGATAACTCCCCAAAGAAAGACACCATTAAATCAACATTAAAATAATTAATTCAAACAATAAATCAGATATTTGACTGAAAAATATAATCTCTCTAGCCAGAATAATTTATAGAATTAATTTAATTAATAAATCCCAAAGCACTTCAAAAAAACGACTAAAAATAAAATAAATAGCAGAATAAATAAATAAATTAATTAATTAAAAAATAAATAGGAAAATAAAATAAATAAAAATAATTAATTAAAAATAAAATAAATAAATTAAATGTCGATTGTTATAGGGGGTGGGGATACACGCATGGTTAACGCATACACCCATAGGC
>NZ_JAEVHG010000020.1:0-98487 GCF_018263875.1 Zooshikella ganghwensis | reverse complement strand
ACGACTTGGTTGACTGCTTCTTGTTTAAATTCGCCTGAGTAACGGATACCTTTACCCATGATTTACCTCTTATGGTTTAAGTTACATTTTTACCATAAAAAGTGTCTAAGGTTTTCAGGCCGTACCAATAGATAGTAATCCTAGAGCCAAGAGTTTGTATGAAACTAAAGGTTTTGTGGCTACCCATAAAGAACACTTTCCTTATCTAGAGTGGCTAATAGGTTTTACAGGCTCAACAACGATGGTAAAAGAAGTAGTTAAATATGCTTAGAAAAACCTGTATTTAACAAAAAGCTTTATTTGTAACCTGTTGTTTAGGCTGTAGGAGTGATGCGTTATTTTTATTTTATTCTGGTATCTAAAAAGTGATCAAAATGGTTAAAGAGTTCTTAAATGTATGCACTTTTGCTTTGATTGTCTATTTAATGCTTGCTTTGGCACTTTTTTTATTTCAACGGAGTTTCCTCTACTATCCTGATAGTGTTAAACCATCAGAAAAGCTATTAACTGCAGAAAGTTTGCGCTTTTGGCCATCATCTCAAAACTATCGAGGTGTGATAGCTGCAAGGGAGCTGGACAATACTAAAGGTACAGTTATCATTTTTCACGGAAATGCTGGATCAGCCTACCATCGTACTTATTATATAGATGCCTTATCACAGTACGGCTTTAGAGTTATTTTAGCTGAATACCCTGGATATGGTGGTCGAGATGGGCAACCCAGTGAGTCCGTACTAGTGGATGACGCTATAGAAACAATTAAGCTTGCACATCAGACTTATGATGAGCCTTTATATCTTTGGGGAGAGTCTTTAGGTAGCGGCGTGGTTTCGAGTGCAGTTGCCAAACTGGATGTTCCAATAGCAGGATTGGTTTTGTTTACACCTTGGGATTCATTACCTAGTTTGGCACAAACACACTACTGGTATTTGCCGGCACGTTGGTTGGTTTTAGATCAGTATAACAGCGTAGAGAACCTCGAAAAATTTAAGGGTAAGGTCGCAGTTGTTTTAGCTGAAATGGATGAAGTTATTCCGGTAAAACACGGTAAAGCACTATATGATGCAATAGGAACACAAAAAAAGCTTTGGCTGTTTGAAAAGGCGGGACATAATTCTACACCAATAGCTGCAAGAGAGTTATGGTGGAAAGAAGTTAGCAATTTTCTTATCCAGTAAATCGACTATCCTGTGTGATTACATCTTTTAGAGTAGTCACGCTTAACTATACATATACAACTTATATCCTTCACAATTAGGGGAGCGAAGTTTGGCGCTATGAGTAGGAAAATAAAGTAATATGTACTCATATACCCAATACGAATGGTTTTTAGATGTGGCCATCGAGTGACGAAGCCCCATGAGCCTATATTAATAGGTGATTGGGGTGTGGAGTGAAGATAACAAAACCTAGAAATCATTCGTGAAGGGTATAGTTATGTGTCTACAAATAAAGAGAGGTTTCCCATTGCCTGTAGAGTCTGTTATTAGTTTTGCCATAATTGTTGCGCTTAGTGCGATGCTTCCTGGTCCTAATGGATTACTAATAGTTAACAATTCAGTTTCCTACGGTAGAAAAACAGCATTTGTGACTCTGGCTGGCACGCTGTCAGCCTTTTATGTGCATGGCTTATTCTCAGTCATTGGTGTTTCAGCGCTGATTATGAGTTCGGCTACAGCATTTACAGTGTTTAAATATATTGGTGTCGTCTATTTGCTGTATCTTGGAGTAAGCTCGCTAGTCCAAGCAGTGTCTAAACCTTCAGCAACATATACACCAGTTTCAGCATCCAGGGCATCTTGTCTTTCTTGGCGCAAGGCATGGTCGGCAGGTTTCATCACAAACCTGTTCAACCCAAAGGTATCAATGTTCTATCTAGCGCTGTTTCCTCAATTTGTCACAGAAACATCAAGCTTACTGTTAACGACCTTATTTCTTGTAACCTTGCAGGTAATTATTGTTGGGTGTTGGTTTTCTTCGGTAGCCATTGTAGCGGAGTCTGTTGCCAAAAAAGCTAGTGGTAACTTGTCGCGTATTGTAAAGGGAGCAGCTGGATCGGTAATGGTCTGGTTCGGTATCAGCCTCGCGCAGGTTCAAACGCGGACATAACTTTCGGTTCAAATGGAGTTTTGAAAAGGTCGTGACCATTTGGCCTAGTTATTAATTGAATAAGGAAAGGTTGATGATGGTGCTTAAAATTGATGAATCGAAACTATTGACTGATATGTACTCGGATGAGTATTTTCCAAATCACCTTGTTGATAAGGTTAAAAGTATTCTTCTGACGGCTTGCAAAGAAATTGAATCTCAAAAACCAAAAAAGCTAGAAGAACTTTATACAATAACCTGCCAAGCAACTGAACTCATTAATGATTTACAAGGTGAGTTCGAAGAAAGTGATAGTGAAATAGAGACTGTAGCAAGAGATGATATCGTTTCATCATTTGAGTATATTGCGACAATGTATGGTTTTACGAATGCAGATGTAGAGGGATTAGTAGCAACGCGAGACTGGTAGTTTAGGGCCTTTTAACACACCACTGCTTACGACGTACTCGACAGGCGTTATGTATACCCAATACGAATGGTTTTTAGGTGCGACCATCGAGTGACGAAGTCCCATGAGCCTATATAAATAGGTGATTGGGGTGTGGAGTGAAGATAACAAAACCTAGAAATCATTCGTGAAGGGTATAGAACGAACGGTTGCTGCCTTGTTGGACAAGGGACAGGAAAAACCTTAAGGAGGAGTTTATGGAAACGAGCTTTAAGGAGATAATTACGATTGCAGGATATGCGATTGAGGCATTTGGTGTTTTGGTCGTGATAATTGGGTCGTGGGTATCTACTTTTGCTTACCTCAGAACGTATAAAAAGCTCCACGAAGGTAGTGCTTATAAAAAATATCGGCAAGAGCTTGGCAGGTCGATCATCCTAGGATTAGAGTTTCTTATTGCTGGAGACATAATACGAACAGTTGTTGTTGCAGACTCTTTAGAAAATGTAGGAATACTAGCATTAATCATAGTGATCAGAAGCTTTTTAAGTATTACGTTACATTTAGAAGTCGAGGGAAGGTTACCATGGAAAAAAGAGCAAGTGTCGTGACATACTCACTCTGGCTACTACAGTATAAATAGCTAAAAGAATAATGTAACTAATTTAACGAGTAGTTCTGGTTGTAAAATCATTAGCCCATAAAAATTCAAGGAAGAATAAAGTTATGCCATGGAAAAGGTTTGGGTATATATGTAGAAAAGCAAGTGCTGACTATAAAGATCATGAGGATATTTCTGCTTGTTTAAAGAGAGCGGAAAATGATGATTCTTGAAATTTATACGATGGTATTATAGTTGTTGATAACTGACCCGTTTGAGTAAAGCGCTATGGATAAAGCGCTTAAAAATGATTCGTGAAGGATATACGACAGTTATAGTTAGTGTTATCGTTATAGTGTCGCTCATTAGTAGTATATAGTAGGAGTTTTCTACAAGATGGAAATTGAATCGAAGCGTTTGAAAATGAGGCCCATTAGAGAAGCTGACTGGGTACTATTCCTTCAGCTTCATACGGATCCGAATGTTATCTCACTGTGCTTTGATGAGCCTGAAATTGAGGTTATTCGAGATAAGTTTGAGGCCCGTCTAGTAACTTGGAGTCCAACCTCGAACGCTTGGCTGTGCTTAGTCATAATAGACAAAGTAACAGATAATGTAATGGGAATAACAGGCTTTATTGTTGAGGATAATACTGCTCATGTGGGATATCTTTTATTGCCAGAGTTTCATGGTAAGCAGTATGGTACAGAATCGCTTTTAGCGTTATTGGATTGGGCGGAATCAATCGATACAATCACTCATTATAAAGCAGTGGTTACCGAAGGCAACGTTAGCTCAGAAAGGGTACTGGTTAAGTGTGGCTTTCAGCTTCAAAGTGTGATACCTGAAGCTTATGAAATAAGTGGTAAGTTATACGCTGACCACATCTATACCCGAGATGCTAAAGTTACATAACAATGATATTCAAATAGTGTTAACAGGCCCTAGCTTGGTTTGTGTTTTGGTGACTATTCGGTGTTAGGTGCTGGCTATCTTCATATTATTGATCAATCTCATGGGTCAAAAAATATGTTAAAAAAAGAAATTTCCGGAGGGGTGGTTCATAGTATTCCAGAGGATTTAGAACAGGCCCTTGTTGACGATAGTAATGCTTTAGTTATGTGGGAGGACATAACGCCTATCGCTCGTAATGAGTGGATTTGCTGGATTAATGATGCTAAAAAACTCGATACAAGACAGCGTCGAATAGCAAGAACTAGAAGTGAATTAAAAGAGGGAAAGCGTCGGCCTTGCTGCTGGCCAGGCTGCTCTCATCGATAGAAAAGTGGGTGTGAACAGTATCAATATACCTACCTTGTTGATATCACGAATTAAGTTGACTCTCGAATGATGCTTTAGTATTTGAGTAGTTTTTAATAAGGTAAAGTCATTGAGCCATCAAAAATATCCCTTGGTTACGATTATAATATCCCTGGTGACAGTCATTTATTCTCTGTATGTTAATTATGAGATTAGTGGATCTTTATTAGGTAAAATTAAAATTACACAGCTAGAGCAATATGGTGGTATAACATTTGAGCATCTTTGGAATTTAGAGCTATGGCGTTTATTTGTATCTCAGGTGGTTCATGTTAAGCAGCCTCATATGTTTTTTAACGTAGCTTCGTTTTTATTGCTTGGCATAATACTTGAGCGGTATATTGGTGCTATTCGTTTTTTTCTTCTCTGGTTTATATCTGGAGCAGTAGGTACTCTTATAAGTACATTGACGGTTGAACCACCTTGGAGTTTAGGTACTGGTGCTTCACAAGCTATATTAGGTGTAGCTGCGTTTGGTGTTTTATTACTTTATAAAAAAATTGATGCATCTTTGTTTTTAAAGTTTGCTGTTATATTTGCAATTCTACCAGCATTGCTTCTTGATTTGATTTTTGTTCACTATCCTAAGTTAGGACATGTTACAGGATTTATGGTTGGCTGGATAATAGCTTTTTTCTATTATTCACAAAGAGAAAAATCTTTAAAAATATTATTATGAATAATGCAGCTTTTCTAAGAAGTGTACACCAGCGCCTTATATCTGAAGGGGTGAATAACTATGTCTTTGGTGGTTGGGCTGAGGAGTTTCATAATATTAGAGAGCCCGGTTTACATAGTGATATCGATCTTCTGGTAAAAGCTGATGATTTTGAAGTTGTCGATGACTTAATCAAATCTGCAAGTGATTTTTATGAAATTATAGAGAAAAGGTTTACCCATAAACGTGCTTTTGAGTTTAACAGTATTCGTATTGAATTGTTTATTGTTAGTCCAAAGTCGTTAACTACTAACTTTTTTTCTGGCAGTTATATTTTTCGATGGCCTTGTGATACTTTTGTCGACAAGCTAGGCGTTAAAGGCTTACAAATATGTAGTAAGCATGCTTTGGTTGCATATCGACAAGCACATAAAAAAATTGTTTCCTTACGAAGCAAGTTAGACCATAGCTAGTATCATGTATTACTCATTGAGGAGGGGATATGTACAAAGTCATTGAGGAAGTTATTGATGTCGAAAACTTTCTTCGATTGAGAGTCGTTACAGGTTTAACGCCTAGAACAAAAGAAGCTGCTGTAAAAGCGCTGCCAAATAGCATCTATGGTGTACATATTCTGTATGATGGCAAACCTATTGCTATGGGTCGTGTTGTGGGGGACGGTGCTCTAAACCTTGAAATAGTAGATGTTGCTGTTGATCCTGAACATCAAGGTAAAGGTTTAGGCCGTAAAGTAATGGAGTATATTATGAGTTATTTTGAAAAATATATTCCAAAAGGCGCTTACATTACGTTAATGGCAGATGTACCTGAGCTTTATGAAAAGTTTGGATTTAAACTAACAAGGCCTGGTAGTGAAGGAATGTATATTCTCAATTAATTTATGGGCACCTCTAAAAATGCACTTTTTTTCGTAATAGCTGTGTTAACAGGCCCTAGCGCGTTTATAAAATACTTAAGGTTACTATCGCTAAGCCTACAACAGTTGCTTAGCCCTCATGTATTCCTTAAACACTGCTGTTCTCCGTGCAGTGCTTCCTTGCTCTTGCAAAAAAATCACTATTTTTAGAGGTACCCTTACAGTTATTTTTCTATTTGGATGAGTGGGTATTATACTTCAGCACCACCTCCAAGCACTTTAAATAGTGTTACTCGATTACTGTATTCTGTTCGTTGTAATAAAATCAGTGACTGTTGTGCACTATACAACGCTCGTTGTGAATCTAAGGCATCAAGATAACTGTCTAATCCGTTACGATAACGAGAGCTGGATAAAGTAAAGCTTTGTGAGTTTGCATCAACCAGGGCTGTTTGGGCTTTCATTTGTGCATCGAGTGATGCACGTACGGCTAGCACATCAGCCACTTCTTTGAATGCAGTTTGGATCGTTTGCTCATATTCTGCAACAGCAATATCACGTTTAATTTTAGACTCTTTAAGAGACGCTTTTAAACTACCAGCATTAAAAATGGGTAAGTTAATACTGGGGGTAAATGACCAGCTACGATTTTTGCTGCTAAATAAATCGTTTAACTGATTGCTGCTGCGTCCTGCTGATGCTGTGAGAGAAATACTCGGAAAAAAAGCTGCGCGAGCTGCACCAATATTCGCATTAGCTGCTTTTAAACTATGTTCTGCTGCAAGCACATCAGGCCGCTTTAAGAGCACATTAGAATTCAGGTTTGCAGGAATGGGTGCTAATGCAATAGGTTTATCAAGTTGAGTAGAAGGAAGATAAGCCTCTTCTATTTTATTACCGACTAATAACTCCAACGCATTTCGGTCTTGGGCTACTTGAGACTGATAAGCTGCCACATCAACGCGAGCACTTTCGACACTGGACTGTACTTGAGTTAAATCCAGTTTTGAGGCAACCCCTTGGTTGTACATTTTCTGTGTCAGTTTAAGTGTAGATAATTGGCTATTCAGCGTCTGTTGAGCCAGTGCTTGCAGTTGTAAATTGGTTGCCAGTGTTAGCCAACTGTTTGCAACTTCAGCAATTAAGCTTATACGGGTGCTGTGTTGAGTTTCCACTGTGGATAAAAAGTTTTCCAAAGCCTCATCTTTAAGACTGTTTATACGACCAAACAAGTCTAATTCATAGCTACTAAAGCCAATACCTGCTTCATACTGATGGCTGATTGTTGCGCTGTTACTGTTGTTCACTGAGCCTGGAGTGCGAGACGCGGTCTTGCTGCTACTGACAGATACGGAGGGCCATGAGTCTGCTTGTTGAATACCGTATTGAGCACGTGCCTGCTCAATATTAAGCAGTGCAATCCGAAGATCGCGGTTATTTTCAAGCGCCAGGGAAATCACCTGGCGCAATTTAGGATCTTGAAAATAAGTCTGCCACTGAATGTCAGCAACAGCATTATGGTTTTGGGTGACACCAGAACCTTGGTGTGCGGCTTTAGTATCACGCCATTCAGCTGTTACTGGTGAGTCAGGTCGCTGGTAGTCGGGGGCGAGGCTGATACAGCCTGCTAATGTTAAGGTTGGTATTAGGCTACAGGCTTTATAAAGTGCTCTCATACTTCAGCCTCCGAGGTATAAACTGCTTGATTTTTAGGCTTTTTGGAAAATAGCGAGCGGATAATCATGTAAAACAAGGGGACAAAAAAGATGCCTAAAAATGTGGAAAATAAAGTCCCACCCAATACCCCTGTGCCTAAAGCATGACGCCCACCTGATCCCGCACCAGTACTGATAACCATTGGCAGAACACCCAGCAGGAAGGCTAAGGAGGTCATAATTATGGGGCGAAGTCGCTGGTGAGCGGCTTGTAAGATGGACGATAGTAATGACTCACCTTTTGCTTCAAGGTCTTTGGCGAACTCAACAATCAGAATGCCGTTTTTTGCTGCTAGCCCCATTGTCGCTAATAAACCGACCTGGAAATAAATATCATTGGATAGATCTCTTAACCAGGTTGCGAGTAAGGCCCCCACAATGCCAACAGGGACTGCCATGATGACTGAGACCGGAATTGACCAGCTCTCATATAGTGCCGCCAGACACAAGAATACGAATACCAGAGATACGGCATAAAGTAACCAGGTTTGCGTGCCAGCCGCTTGCTCTTGGTAAGACATATCAGACCAGGAATAGCTTATACCGTCGGGTAATTGGCTGACTAAGCTGGCAATTTCGTCCATGGCAACACCAGAGCTGACACCTGATGCTGCACTGCCTGTTATTTCCATGGACTCAGTACCATTAAAGCGGCTCAAAACTTGGGGTTTATAACTCCACTTTCCATTGGAAAATACCGAAAAAGGCACCATTTCACCGTTATCATTTCGCACATACCAGCGCTTAATATCCTGAGGTAACATGCGTGCTGATGCCTCACCTTGTACATACACTTTCTTCACCCGACTCTTATTGATGAAGTCGTTGACATATGAACTACCTAAGACTGTCGATAACGTATCATTAATATCCGATGATGCCAGGCCTAGTGCTCCAGCTTTTTGGTCATCAATATTTACGTGGTAAACAGGCGCATCATTCAAGCCATTGTAGCGAACGGAGGTTAGCTTGTTATTTTGGGCGGCTAGCTCAAGAAGCTGGTTTTTGGCTGCAACCAGCGTTTCATGTCCACTGCCCCCTAAGTCTTGTAACTGCAGCGTAAAGCCAGAGCTAGTACCTAAACCTGCGATGGCTGGAGGGTTAACGACAAAGACCTGAGCATCTTTAATGGTTGACATCATTTTCTGGGTAATGCGGCCGGCAATCTCTTGGGCTGAGGCTTCCCGTTCACTCCAGTCTTTCAGTTTAATAAACCCCATCCCAGCATTTTGGCTATTACCTGCCATACTGAAGCCAGCTACGTTGAAGATACCCTCAACTTCTGGTTGCTGGAGAACATAGTCAGCGACTTTGTCCATACTTTGCTGGGTACGTTGTTGGGTTGCGCCAACAGGGGCATTGTAAATAACCATCAACATACCTTGATCTTCTTCAGGCACAAACGAAGTTGGCAGGCGCATAAACAGCAGGCTCATGACTCCGATGATGGCAAAGTAGCACAACATGCTGGTTTTCGGATGGTTTACAACATGTTTTACGCCGTTGCGGTAACGGTTTGCACTAAGATTGAAGGCTTGATTGAACCAAGTAAAAAAGCGTCCTAATGGTCCTTTGCTTGAGGTATGTCCACCTTTTGCAATGGGCTTTAAAAGTGTGGCGCACAGGGCAGGACTAAGCGTTAAGGCTACCACCACAGACAGCATCATAGACGCTGCAATCGTGACTGAAAACTGTCGATAGATAGCACCCGTTGAACCTTCAAAAAAGGCCATTGGAATAAATACCGCAGTTAATACCATGGCTATTCCGATTAAGGCGCCTGTAATTTGGCCCATGGACTTGCGGGTAGCATCACGGGGAGAAAGGCCCTCTTCTGACATTACCCGCTCTACGTTTTCTACTACGACAATGGCATCATCCACCAATAGGCCAATGGCGAGTACCATGCTAAACATCGTCAGGGTATTGATGGAGTAGCCGAGTAGTGCTAACACACCAAATGTTCCTAGCAGTACGACAGGTACAGCAATGGCGGGAATTAATGTTGCTCGCCAATTTTGTAGGAACAGGAACATGATTAATATGACAAGGCTAATAGCCTCAAGCAGGGTTTGAACAACTTCTTCGATAGAAATTTTGACAAATGGGGTGGTGTCATAAGCAATGGTGTAATCCAAGCTATCCGGAAAGTAAGGCTCAAGTGTCTTCAGTTTAGCTTTGACAGCCTCAGCCACATCCAGAGCATTAGCGCCTGTTGCCAGTTCTAAGCCCATGCCTGCGGCCGGTTTACCGTTAAACTTGGCTGATGAGCTATAGCTTTCGGCGCCTAGCTCTATGTTAGCAACATCACGTAAGAAGACAGTTGCACCACTGGTGTCAGACTTGAGCACAATGGCTTCAAACTGCTCTACCGTTTGCAGCTTACTGCGGGAGGTGACGGTAGCATTAAGTTGCTGACTATTGACGCTAGGTAAGTCACCCAATGAGCCAGAGCTGACATCGGTGTTTTGCTCTGAAATGGCCTTGGAAACATCGGAAGGCATCAATGCATATTTGCGCATTTTTTCTGGGTCAAGCCAAATACGCATGGCATATTCTGAACCAAATACATTGACGCTACCTACACCACTGACCCGACTTATAGAGTCTTGCAAGCTGGATACCATGTAGTCAGCAATGTCAGTATCACTCATGCTGCCATCATCAGAGGTGAATGCCAGCACCATAAACATGCTGCTGCCACCGGATTTGGATACGGTAACCCCAGCATTTTTAACTGTGTCGGGTAGCATAGATTCAGCTTGGGATACTTTGTTCTGCACCTGAACTTGCGCAGTATCGGCATCGGTACCCGCTGCAAATGTTAAGGTAATGCTCGCACTACCTGATGAGCTGCTAGAAGATGACATGTAAAGCAGGTTATCCAGGCCCGTCATCTGTTGTTCAAGGATTTGGGTAACCGAGTTTTGTACGGTTTCTGCTGAAGCACCTGTGTAGGTTGCACTGACTGAAATGGTCGGCGGTGCAATATCTGGGTATTGCTTGAGTGGTAGACTAAAGATAGATAATAAGCCGCCCAGCATGATGGTAATGGCGATCACCCAGGCGAATATCGGTCGGTCAATAAAAAATCGAGCCATGAATACTACTCCTAATTCGCTAGCTGATCTTTGCTGGAGGTAGTGTCAGTGGAAACACTTTCCGCCACTTCTATATCATCTTGCTTAAAAGCTATTGTCTTAACGGTTTGGCCTGTCCTGATTTTTTGTACACCTTCTACAACAATGCGTTCGTCTACGTTCAATCCAGAGCTGATCAGCCACAGGTCTTTTACGGCTTTACTTGTTGTGATAACACGCTGCTTTACGGTGTTGTCATCAGCAACGACCCAAACTGTTGCTTCTCCTTTTGAGTTACGGGTAACGGCTTGCTGAGGGATTAGAATGGCTTGCTCATCAGTGCCGACATAGAGTGTGGCATTAACATACATGCCAGGTAGTAACCGGTATTGAGCGTTTTTAAAAATGGCTCGTAATTCAACAGTGCCTGTAGTTTCATCTACAGCATTGCCAATAAATTCCAGAGAGCCTTCTTCGCTGTAATCTGAGCCATCTTCCAGCTTTAACTTAACTTGAACTTTGCCATCCGTCTTTTTCAGCTTGCCTGAATCCAGCTGACGCTGAAGTTTGAGGCCATCCACACTGGCAAAACTGAGGTCGACGTTGATGGGATCGAGCTGATTTATGGTGGTCAGCGCTGCTGCCTGATCGGCAGTAACTAAGGCGCCAGGTGTGGCAGAGGATTTACCAATACGACCTGATATAGGTGCTTTAATTTGCGCATATTCAAGGTTGATCTTGGCGCTTTGGAGCTTGGCCTCTGCGGCGACCACAGCTGCTTCGGCTTCTCTCAGCGTGGCAACAGCTTCATCTTTATCCTGTTTACTCACAGCACCTTGTTTGACGAGTCGTTGATAACGCTCTGCTTTTGGCTTTGCAGACTGTACAGCTGCTTTAGCCTGCGCCAGTTCGGCCTGGGCGCTGTCAAAACTTGCTTGATAGGAGGCAGGATCAATTTGATAGAGCACTTGGCCTGCTTCTACATTTTGTCCCTCAGTAAACAGGCGTTTTTGTAAAATACCGCTAACTTGTGGTCGGACATCAGAGGTTTGATAAGCTTGAGTACGACCAGGTAACTCAACCGTAACAGGAAAGGTTTGGGCTTTTAGTGTCACAACACTGACCTCGGTGGTTGGCATTGCGCCAGGACCAGCACCAGCACCAGGCCCTGCAGCAGGTGCTGAATCCTGTTCTAAACAGCCACTTAAACCAAACAGTAATATGGGAATAAGCAACAATTGCCGGTGAACACCAGCACAGGTACTGATTTTAAAAGGCATGGGCAAAATCTTCTCTAAGTAAACTTAAACGCTGCCAAGTTGATTAATTTGCATAAATGTTGAAGCGGGTTAGTCAACGTAGGCATGACTACTTTTGTTGTAAGCTTTGGGCTGGGTATACCTGCACAAGCTTACGTTAGCAATTTACAGAAGGGTGGGTTAATGGAAGGTTAACTAGTTAAATAAAAGTATGAGGTGTTTGTTAAATTCATTTTGTGTCTGGAAATACCAGTGTAACGGAGTGACCCATTGCTTGCTGCTCATTTTGATAGTGCCAAGCCAAACGCTGGCATAATCGTTCAGTAAGTTGTAAGCCTAAGCCAAACCCAAGGTCTTCTTGCTCCGAGTTGGCATGTTGTTCGTTAATTATTTTTACGGTGTTTTTTTCTTGGATAATATTAACGTTCCCTTCCCATGTATGCTGGAATGCATTGCGGATTAAATTACCTAGTACAATTCGGGCTGCTGCCTCTGGTAAATAAAGGGTATAGGGTTTTGTTTCTATAGTTACGGTAACTTTTTTTGACGCTAACAGATAGCGCATATCATCCACTAGATGCTGTATAACATCATTGAGTTGACATTCTTTCATCGGAAGTTGCTCAGCTCGATCATGATGAAGCCAAAGCAATGTTTCTGTCAGGTGCTTCATTGTTAGGCTGGCGCGATCGATACGCTCAATAGCCAACTGTTGATGGCGTTGATTTGATTTTGCATCCAGTTTTTTTAACAGCTCCACATTACTGCGTATGGTGGTGATGGGGGTGCGTAGCTCATGACTGGTATGACGAAGAAAATGTTGTTCTCGCTCGGTGGTTTCTTGAACGGCTTTCAAGTTGCTACGAATGAGTTCTGCGAATGCATTAAGTTCCGGGTAGTTAAAGTTTGGTGTGGGCTGATTAAGCTTTTCTGAAGTAAGGGTTCTGGCCCATTGTCCGAGACGAGTAATTGGACGACCTAGGCGCCAACTCAGTAAAAGAATGACTAAGGCTAAAGATAGTGCGCTTAACATACTAATTATGATTAATGTTCGAAAGTCGCTGGCGATATTTTGTAATGTTAAAGCAGAGGTTGTATTACGAGACATACCATAGGAAACGTAGACTTTTTGATCATGAATAATGGCATGAAATAAAAATTTTACCCTTGGTGGACTTTCTTCTGGTAAATGGGCTTTGTAGAGCTTGCTAGGCATTATTTCTGACTGTTTAAAAAGACCTTTTATATCCTCTGGTAACTCAGACCATTGAGATGTCACCACATAGTTATAGTATTTTTGGGGACGTTTTATAGTATCATTAGCTGTTTCAAGTGCAAAATGATCAGCGACATGCTCCATATTGCTGATAACAATATTATCCATCCCTTGAATTAAGTAGTGAGCGGTCAAAAAAGAATAACCCACTACCAGTATTAATCCTTGCACTAAGAACGCAATGACAACAAGCCACTTTAAGCTGAGGCCTCTTTTCATTGGTTGTCCTTATAGGCATCGATCACTTTAATAGCAAATCCTTGTCGGGCGACCGTATGAAGCAAAGGGGTCTTGAATGGCATATCAATGGCTTTGCGTAAATTAAATAAATGAACTTTTAAGCTGTTACTGTCGGGTATTTCATCCCCCCATAATGCCTGTTCTAATTGTTTTCGTGAGACTACTGATGGCGATGCACGTAATAAGGTTTCAAGTAAGGTCCATCCTGTTGGTGAAAGTTTTATGGGCTGTCCTTGGCGCGTTAGGGTTTTGTTGGTGAGATCCATGCTTAAGTCACCACAACTAAGCTTACGCACTTGTCCACTCCGGCGCTTGGCAAGTGCCCGAACACGAACGACAAGCTCCTGCATTTCAAAGGGTTTGACTAAATAGTCATCCGTACCAGCATCGAAACCAAGCAGTTTATCGTTGATTTGATCGCGAGCGGTTAGCATCAGTATTGGTGTGTCATCACCTGCTGTTCGTAGTCGCTGACAGACAGACAATCCATCGAGCCGTGGTAGGTTTAGATCTAAGAGCAAGGTGTCATAGTGGTGTTGCGACATGAGTTCTAGCCCTGCTACACCATTGCTAGCATAATCACAACTAATGTCTTCTAATGCGAGATACTGAATCAAGGTATCAGCTAAATCCCGATCATCTTCCACCAATAATACAGTTAACATGTGATTTTGACTTTTCTCTTTTATCAAAACAGCGTAATAGCAGCCAGCAGCCAGCAGCCAGCAGCCAGCAGCCAGCAGCCAGCAGCCAGCAGGGCCAGTTATATTCTCAACGAAAGATATATGATCCTCAAGGGTAGTAGCACACCCCGCTTGGAGTACGCTATGATCACTATATACCCTTCACGAATGATTTCTAGGTTTTGTTATCTTCACTCCTCACCCCAATCACCTATTAATATAGGCTCATGGGGTAATATAGTCTCATGGGGCTTCGTCACTCGATGGCCGCACCTAAAAACCATTCGTATTGGGTATAGCTTTCGTTGTATGTACTAGATTAGTGAAGGTTTAAAGTGCTGTTAATCTTTGGTGCACTTTAAAGGGGGGTAGGTTAATAAAAGGTTAACATATACTTAAATTTGGTCATCTCGTTTTAGTGCTTTGAATCTGGTTTAATCAATCATTCGACAATAAGGACTTGCTCAGCTAGTTCCCCTTTTAAACAGCGTGGAATATTTACAGGGTCATTACTTGCAGCATGATAATGATAAATGCCCCAAGGATAATGTAGGGTTGATGTAATATGACCACTGCATTGATCCAGGTTATCTGGTTCTTTACCAAATAAATCTGCAGATCCATAAATGGGGAATCCATCCATAGCATAGCCAATCAGCTCACTATCATACTTTTGGTAAATAGCTTCGCACTGTACTTCAAAAATATTGTTTTTTATTAGTTTTTGATTAATGGTTTCTGGGAAAATATGTGAGTGATAGAAACCTTCGTTGATATGCCCACCACAAGGGTCAAGAGCGGGTAAGCCTGATGGAGCATTAGGTATACCATCAATTACGGAAGGTGGTGTTCCGTTAATAGGGACACCATTAAAGGATAGACCTACAATATTGCTGGCACCTTCCATTGAGGTAGGTTCCGTTGCAAAACGAGGTAAGGCTGGGATAAAGTAATGAAGTTTTAAACGTAAATCTTTTACAGCTTCAATACAGTATGTATACTCTGAACTTATAGGTTTATCTCGAGTATCTATCAATTGAATTCTAATATTTCCTTCATTATCAATAATATCTAAACCATCATTTTCCATATCTTCAAATAAAGCACGACTTAATAAGCGCAGGCCAGGGTTTGTAGGTCCATCATAGGGATAAATTCCGCCTATATCATGAATTGTTTTGGGGCAATAGGGACCATCTTCAATAGGTGTACTTTTTACACTCATTTTAAAACAAAGGCTGTTGATTTTGTTTGCTAACGTGCATGGAACCAATGTGATATCAGCCAGGAAATTTTGATTATCATAATATCCAGGATTTAATATGAAAAAATTTGGCTGGTTGAAGGCAAATACATTGAATGAATAGCTGGAAAAATAAAAAGCTATTGTTGTAAATGTAAAAAATTTATTTTTTGCCATGAAGTCCACCCTATGACTTTGCCACACTCCTACCGTGAATCCTAAAACTCATTTTTTATGAAAGATAAAAATGAATTGGCTATGTGGAAAAACTAGATTAAGTTGACCTGACTACCCAGAATAAAAATGTATTGTTATTTAGTGAATTGTTTAAAAGTGTGTCAGTGTGAGAGTAATAAAAAGAAAAGCCTATGGAAATCATTGTTTGCATAGGCTTTGTATTGTTTGAATATCGACTTGGATATGCAGATAATCACATGGTGACCAAGGATTATTTATCGGGTGACAAAACCTCCATTGATCAATAAGGTCTGTCCAGTGACCCAGCGTGATTTTTCTGAGGCTAAAAACTCTATCATAGGAACAATATCAGCTATTTGACCTAAGCGGCCAACCACGCTGGCTGATTTTAGGTAAGCGACAGTTTGTTCGTTTTCTTCTCCATGAAAAAAAGGCGTGTCGATGGGGCCTGGTGCTACGGTATTAACGGTTATTCCACGGCTGCCTATTTCTTTAGCCAGTGCGCGAGTAAAATCTTCCAAAGGTGCTTTTGATCCCGCATACACTCCATAGAAGCCAGTAAAGGCTGCAAGTAGTGATGTTCCTATATTAATGATACGACCTCCCTCTTGCAGGTGAATTGCTGCTTGTTGCATGACTAAAAAGGGTGCTTTTGCATTAATTGCAAAGGAACGATCGAAGTCTTCTTCAGAATATTCTATTAGCGGTTTTTTTATGACCATCCCAGCATTATTAATGACGATATCTACTCTGCCAAAAGTTTGTAAGATATCGTTGAAAATACCTTCAACAACTTGGGGTTTAGCAAGGTCCCCTTGTACTAAGAGTGCACGTTGACCTTGGTCTTGAATCAGACGTGCTGTTTCTTCTGCATCTGCAGCTGAATTATTTGAGTGATAATGAACAACAATATCTGCACCCTGAGCTGCTAATGCTGCAGCAAATGCTCTTCCCATATTACGTGCAGCGCCAGTAATTAATGCAACTTTACCTGTGAGTTCGTGTGAACTATTCATGTTCAGTTCCTTTATTGCTTGCTTGGTATGAGTGATGGTTTCATCTTAATTGCTTGAACTAGATTCAGGTAGAGACCAAAATTGCATTTACTAATTGCAAAATTTGCAAAAAGTATCCGTAATCAATCGATGGGATCAAAGGATGTGGCATGGAGTCTCCTGAGCAAATCTATTTACGTGTCGTCGAGGCAGGAAGCCTAAAGGTAGCTGCAGAGCAGTTAGGAACGGATCCTTCTTCCATAAGCCGAAAAGTTGCAACGTTAGAAGCTCGCCTTGGGATAAAGTTATTGCAGCGATCAACGCGACGTTCTTCTCCAACAGAGGCTGGACAGATTTATTATGAAGGTATGCGTCGCCTGCAGGATGAACAGGCAGCACTGGAGGCAATGGTTGCCGGGGAAGCGGATACCCCTAAAGGTCTATTACGGGTTACTGCGCCTTTAGATTTTGGCGCTCGCTTTGTGGCACCTGTTTTAAAAGATATGTTGCAGGAATTTCCTTCACTCAACGTTGAGCTGGTGTTGGGCAGTGTTTTTGAAGATATCACTGCACAAAATATTGATGTGGCCATTCGGATTGGTCAGTTACCTGATTCTAGTTTGATTTGTCGGCGTTTAGGTGAGGTACCAAGAGTATTGGTTGCATCACGTGCTTATCTTGCACAGTTTGGTACCCCCACAACGCCAAAATCTTTGATGGACCATTCGTTTGTCTTTTACTCGCATCGACAAAAGCAGCGTCAGATTGAGTTTTTAGGGCCAAATGGCAGTGAATCTATCATTGTTTCTGGGCACTTTACGGTTAATAGTGTCACGGCAGTTAAAGTATTGGTGGAGGAAGGTATGGGTATGCATGTTGGACCCGTATGGGCTTTTAAGGAAGGTTTACGAAGTGGAGACTTGGTAAGCGTGTTACCGGAGTATAAACTTGCCGCATTTCCACTTCATGCGCTCTACACGTCGACCGCATTTGTGCCTGCCAAAGTACGCTCTTTTATTGATGCTATGATTAAAAGTGAAATCAGTAAGAAATGTGCTTTATAGCGTGTAAATATCGAAAGTGACGTTTTTTAAAAGCCCAGAAGAACATACCTTCAATGGTGGGTATATATTTTATTTCGAAGAGGAAAATAACCCATGACTGATTTCCATATGTAATAATGGAAAAGGTTTCCCCATACCATCTTTTTCTGAGCGTCCAATAACTTTAAAACCTAGGTGCTGATAAAAACCTACTGCTTGGTCGTTTTGTTCATTTACATCCACTTTTGATGCACCTAGTTCACGAAGTGCGTATGAGAGTAACTTTTTACCTACGCCTTTACCTCGATGGGCTGGGTCAATAAATAGCATTTCAATATTATTTTCGGCGGTTCCGATAAATCCTAAAATTTGGTTATCAGTATTTTTGATACACGTGAGAGCGACCTGTGGAAAAAACTGGTCTACTAACATGGGCTTATAAAACTGAATATCATGTTCTGTTAGAAAGTCATGAGTTGCTCTTACTGATGATTCCCAAACGGATACTAACTCAGGGTAATCGTTTTGACTGGGAGTCGTTATTTCCATTGTTTAGCCTACTTCTAGAGTATTACGTTTTTATCCCCTCTCGCTGGGGATATGCTACTGGTAACAATTTAACAGGTCCTATCATTTATATAAGTATACTGACGTATAATTATATGTGTGTCACTGGGAATAAAAAAGTCCTGCGGCTAAGCGCAGGACAAGGGTTGCAGTAGTTATCTTGGACACACGGTTTGCAACAAAAAATTAGGCCACAGAAGGTGCTAAACGTGCTTCAGACTCCTCTGGTTCAAGATGTCGATGCGGATGGAATAGCATTGCAAGCATTAAACTAAGAACACTGCATACCGTGAGCAATAACCAGGCATTAGCAAAGCTTGTCATTACATCGCGTATCATGCCTGCAATCCATGGTGAAAATGCAGCTATTATATAGCCAATACCTTGAACAAAAGCGGCTAATTTTCCAGCACTTACTGGGTTGCTATGGTGGTCCATGGTGACAATTAATGACATTGGAAAGATACCGCCAATCGCTAAACCTAAGAACCCACTCCACAGCCATAAACCCTGCTCAGGTGCATAAGCTAATCCAGCAAAGCCTATTACCATCATGACACATAGCGTCATAATAACGGGGCGACGGTCTTTCCTACGAGCAGCAATAATAGGACAGATCAATCCTGAAACAACTTCAAGTGTCGTTAAAAAGCTTAACAGCCAGCCAGCGTCTTTTTGTGAATAACCAAATTCGATTGCGTAAGGGGATAACCACGCTAAAACGCACGTGTAAGCAGCTGTGCCTAAGCCAAAAAATAAGGCGAGTGTCCACGCACGATGTTTAGTCCAATAGTTTATTGGTGCAGTTTGTTTGCCTCTAACGCTATGAAAATGGAAGTGCTTGTGATTTATTTTCCACAAAACAAGTGCCACGATACCTAACAAACTCCAGCAGGCAAGACCTAGTCGCCAGTTGGTTGAAATATTTTCAACATAAGGGCTGCCTGCAGCAGCAATCGCTGCACCACTCATAATAGCAGTAATGTAAAAGCCCATTAGAACAGGCACTTTTGTTGGGAAGTTTGCTTTTATTAATGCAGGCATAAGGGCTTGAATTAACGCAATACCTACACCTGCTAAAAAAGCAGTTATGGTTAATATTAATGTTGAATCTACCCAGTAGCGTGCAGCGGTTGCAGCACTTAATAAAATAATTGAATACGTCAATAGTCGTGCTTCCCCCAGGCGTTTGGCTAAACTGAAGCCTGAAAAAATAGCCAATCCCATGGTCAGTACAGGTAGCGTGGTCAGGAGGGATGCAGCGCTAAACGATAACTGAATATCCGCTTGAATAGAGCCTAACAAGGGGCCAATTGAGGCTAGACTGGGTCTTAAATTCAGACCTATGAGAATAATGGTCAGTAATATGATAAAACCCGCTGACTGAGGTTTATCAAATGATTGTTGTTTACTCATAAGGGGGGCTCCGGAAAATAGCTTCTCCATTAGCTATCTATCTTAATATAATATATCTTTATATAAAGATAAATTCACTATAAGGCATAATCAGCTGTTGGTAAAGTATCTTTATATAAAGATACTTGCACAGTTTATAAGGTTTTAATTAAGATTCGGTATTGGCAGTGAGTGACCTTGTAGAGGCAAATGAATGAAAAACAACAAGTTGCAAGCAGATGATATTGACCGATTGGTAATTCAGTGGCAGCAACAGGGCATATCAGAAGACTTGCTACCGATGGCTATTTATGGACGCTTAGCCCGAATTTACAAACAACTTGAGCGTGTTATACAACAGTGTCATGCAGCGTGTGGATTAAAACCTGGGGAGTTTGATGTATTGGCATCATTAAGACGCTCTGGAGAACCATTTTCGCTCTCACCTACGCAGTTATATCAGTCGATGTTGCTTAGTTCGGGGGCGATGACCAACCGTTTAGATAAGTTAGAAGAGAAGGGGTTAATTAAGCGCAGTCATTGCAGTGATGACCGGCGTTCGGTGCAAGTAAAGTTGACTAATGAAGGTAAAGCATTAATAGATGAAGCTTTTCAAAGTCACTTGTCCTTACAGCATGATTTTATTGCTGGGCTTTCAAAGAGTGACCAAAAAAGCCTTAACACGTTGCTAAAGCATTGGCTGGTTGAGTTAACTAAATAGAAAGAAAGTTTGTGAAGAAATCTCAGGCATAAAAAAACCTGCTGAATAAGCAGGTTTTTAGATTAACCTTCCTAGCGGCTAGTCCTTTTAGCCAATCCTTTCACCTAAAGCGACTTAGGTTTTTTCGCTGGATTTCCTGGTGCTTCCTTTCTCTAAGCTCCTGTGGCCTTCCTGACCCTCAGCGATTTGTTGAGTACATGATGCTACAAATTACGCTGAGAGCAAACGGCTAAATGTTAGTACGGTTTGTAGGAAATCTGCCATATTAATGTAAGTAATTAGTCATATAGTCTGTATTGCCTATGAGTTTAAGAGGGTCGTACCTGAAACCCTAAAGAACATTTGGTTTGCTTTTCATCATTCTAAGTCCTTCTCGTTTAAGGCATTCCGCTAGTGGGTTTTCAACCATATCGATACGCCATATAAATGATAATGTTCGTTCCATATTAAGTTCTGGAACATTGAGCGTAACCAGTTGGCCTTGTTCAATAAATTGCTCAACATCCAAGTAAGGTAGACACGTCAGGTAAGGTCCATTTGCAACCATGCTACGTAATACGGGAACGTGCTCATATTCTCGCCAGACATCAAGGTCTGAAATTAAGTGGTGAATTGAGCTATCAAAAATTTTTCTTGTACCTGAGCCATGTTCTCGCAAGACCCATTTTGCTTGTTCCAGTTGAGCTAAGCTAACCTGCTTGCATTGAGCAAAAGGATGATGAGAGGCTGCTATGACAGTTAAGTGGTCTCTGCACCAGACGTCTTGGGCTATCCGGTTATCATCGCAACGACCTTCTATAATACCCAAATCGTACTGATAGTCGAGAACGCCATTAATGATGCTATCAGTACTTTGTACTCCTAGTTTTATTCTAATTTCCGGAAAGTCATTATCAATAATACTGATCAGGTCAGGTACCAGGTGTTCAGCGGGCGTTTGGCTGGCACCCAGTTTAATTTCGCCACTTAAAAGGTGTTGCCCATGAAAACCATACTCAATTTGCTGTGCGTCTTGTAAAAGCTTTTTAGCCTTGGGCCTTAACCACATTCCCCAGTGTGTAAGTGTCATCATTTTTCCTTGTCGTTCAAACAAAGGATGCCCCAGCATTTTTTCTAACTGGGCGAGTGACATGCTGGTAGCGGACTGAGTGAGTGACAATTTTTCAGCGGCTTGACTGACACTTCCTGAATCTGCAACAGCATCAAATACAGCTAATTGCTTTAATGAATAACGCACGCTCTTACCTTAAACGCTAACAAATGACTAACTTTTTTAAAGCATATTTCTTAAAACGGTTTCGACGTGAAAAAGTTTGTGTCCTATTGTACACGCAATTTAAGGCCTATCAATAAAGTTGATATACCCTTTAAAAATTATAAATTTTACCGATGGTAAAATACGCCGTAATCTTAAATTACCCACAACCGAGGGTATAAAGGCCTAAAAAATAAGCAGCTGCTGACTCACTATTAATCTTAACAGGAGACATGTTATGCATATATGGGAGAGTAGTGCCTATGTCAGTACCTAGCTCATTATCTAATCAGTTCTTCTCACCACCTGAAATGATGGGAGAAGCAGAAAAGTTTGCGTTAAGTAAAACAAGTAAAAGTACAACCGTTAGCATCTGTCTAGCGATAATGGCTGGGCTGTTTATTGGTTTGGCTTTTCTTTTTTATATTACAGTAACAACAGGTAGTACAGAACAGGTCGGGTGGGGGTTAAGTCGTCTCGCGGGTGGAATTGCTTTTAGCTTAGGGCTGATTTTGATCGTTATTTGTGGTGGTGAACTGTTTACCAGTACCGTCTTGTCGAGTATTGCGTTGGCCAATAAACAAATTACTTTTAAAAAAATGTTCTCTATTTGGAGTAAAGTTTATTTAGGAAATTTTATTGGTGCTTCAATACTATTGATTTTAGTAACAGCTGCTGGTCTTTATCAAATGGACCATGGGCAGTGGGGTGTGAATGCATTGATGATTGCACAACATAAGTTACATCATACGCCTATACAAGCTTTTGCCCTGGGAGTGTTGTGTAATCTTTTAGTATGTCTTGCTATTTGGATGAGCTTTAGTGCTGCAAATGCTTTAACGAAAGCTTTTATGGTGATTTTACCTGTTGCTATGTTTGTCAGTAGCGGTTTTGAACACTGTGTAGCGAATATGTTTATGGTACCTCTTGGCATTAGTATTCAAAGCATGGCTCCTCCTGAGTTTTGGACTCAAGTTGGTTTAAGTCCAGATCAATTTACTGATTTAAATTGGCTGCAATTTATTTCAGCAAACTTAATCCCTGTAACCTTGGGGAACATTATCGGTGGTGCAGTATTAGTAGGCTTGGCCAATTGGTTTATTTATCGACAAGTACAATGTAAAGCTGTTATCACCCAATCTAATGTTTCAATTATAAAAACCCAACCTACACAAAACTTGCCTAAAAAGGAGTCCACTATAATGACCGCAAAGCAAACTGTTAAATCAATTCTACAGCACCAAGCTTTTTCACTTAATACTGATATGTTAACAGCTACAGCGTTAGATAAACTATTGAAAAACAATTTGGAAGGTGCGCCTGTTATTGATAAAAATGGTCAGTTGGTGGGCTTTATGTCATTACATGATGTGCTTGTTGATTTATGGTGTCAGGGTTATATCCCCGTTGAAGGTCAGAAAGTGGTCGACTTAATGAGTCGAGAAATAGTTGCGATTAACGCTAATGATTCATTAATCGACTTGGTTGAGTTTATGTGTATTGATAAGGAAAAACTATTTCCTGTCACAGACAGTGGCATAGCGACACATTTATCTACTTTATCTTTAGAAGAGCGGGCTAAGCAAATGCATGTTTCGCGTCCTCATATCTTACCTGTGGTTGAAGAGGGTAAATTAATTGGCGTTGTTACTAGATCTGATGTTGTAAGAGCACTTCGATCTGTCTATGGAGAAAACTTAAAAGACGTGAGTAAAAATGCCAGTCTAGAAATAGCTTAAATATGATCAACTGCCCTCGATGAGTTATTTTGATAGGGGGCAGTTGATCATATCTACTATGAAAAATTAAAAAAAGAAACTATAAGCTAACCCTGGCCATTAAAAAAACATCTGCATACTCACCATTTTTATAAGCAAATGCTTTTGCGGTCCCTTCAATATTAAACCCTAGTTTTTTATAGAGCTTAATGGCTGGTTCATTATCCGTGTACACTTCTAACTCAATACGTTTGATAGCTAACCATTTAGTTGAAAGCTCAATTGCTGCGTTTAAAAGTGCAGAACCTGTACCTTTATTTTGAAACTCTTCACTGACAGCCATACCTATGCTTGCCACATGTTTGCGTCGAGGAGATGGATTAACTGTTAGGCCAAGCTGTCCAATGATTTTACCCTCAACTTCTGCGACCAGGCTATATACATCATTATCAAGTTGCGTTAAACGTTTTTCCCAAAGCTGTTCAGAAGGAAAAGGGAGCTGAAGTGTGCCGGTAAAACAAGAGAGTTGCTCATAAATTTTCTTAATGGCGTTAATATCATTAGCTTCACTGTGTCTTATTGTTATTTCCACACTTTACTCCTTAATAAGGGTGAAGGGCAGTCTCATATAAATTTGCGTGTAAAAAGATTTTTTGAGCCCCTTTGTCCTGTCAGACTATACACCGAAATATCACAGTTGTTTATTTATGCAGGGTTGGAGGGTTGAGCAAATGGGTTTGCTATGGAAAATGGTTTTTCTTAAGATGACGCCAAACCCTATTTGTGAAGAGGGGGGTAATTATGCAAATGATTAAAAACTATAGACATAAAAAAACCTGCTATTTAAGCAGGTTTTTTTAACGACCACCTTCCTGGTGGCTCGTCCTTGTAGCCGGTCCTTCAACCCATTCACTTGGGTTATACGCTGGAAATCCTTTTGCTTCCTTTCGCTTTGTTTCCTTTGAGCTTTCCTAGCTGCCAGCGCTTCGATGGGTATATGATCCTACAACTCGTGATTTGAGCCAACCGACAAACGCCAGAAGAGTTTGTAGGATATTTGCCATTCCTTTGTAGGTTGATTGCCTGCTTTCATGGCGGGTATACCATTCTAGTAGGTATTCCTAGCTCTCTGGCGTTGTTTCAAATTCTTTTTTAAGCAGCTTTCCTATGCAGTTGGTGAAGGGGATCACTCGTTGCATCTCTGCTTCTGTCTGTTTGTTTGGGTTGAGGTTTGAAATGCTAAAGTCTCCGGTAGACTCTGGCTTTGATTGATTTTGAGTATCAATGGTTGCTTCAAGAAACAGCTTGTACTTTTCACCTGCAGGTAACAGTTGAGTACATTTTTCTAGCGGAGCTAAATTCTCATCGCTGATGCCAGGCTTTGATGGGTTGCTGAAGCAACCACTTAATAATGCAGCACATACTAAGCTAAGTGTCAGTTTGATCATTCTCATTACAAAATACCTTATATTTACTTCTGTAAGCTGCAGTAACCCTCAGTGGATTGGCTGCAAGCATCACTTTTGGTTACCTAAAAGCTAGAGCACATAATTTAGTTGCCAGCAGGGATTTGTTGGGTGATGCAGTGAATATTGCCTCCACCAAGCAGAATTTCTCTAGCGGGGATACCTACTATTCGATGCTCAGGGAAAATCGCTTGTAACTGTTGCTGTACTAGGCCATCTTGCTGTGGGTCCAAAAAAGGCATTACTATAAGCTGGTTGGTTATCAGAAAGTTGACATAAGAGGCTGCGAGTCGGTCATCTGCTTGTCTAGGCCAAGTAGAGTCACAAGAGAGTAAACCACGAGCTTCAACGTCCGTCATGTACAGAGGACCTGGCTGAGGTATCTTATGTACGACTAATGAGCGGCCTTGAGCATCTTTGCTGTTACTTAACACTTCATAAGCTTTTACTGAACGAGCGTATTGAGGGTCATTTTCATCATCGGTCCAGCTGAGTAACACTTCCCCTGGCCGCGCAAAGCAACAAAGGTTGTCTATGTGGCCATCGGTTTCATCATGGTAAACACCTTCAGGCAGCCAAATTATTTTTTTGATGCCAAGATAGTCTTTTAAGAACCCTTCAATTTCTGCACGACTTAAATGAGGGTTGCGGTTTGGGTTGAGTAAGCATTCTTCTGTGGTAATAAGTGTACCTTCACCATCCACATGAATGGCACCACCTTCAAGTACAAAAGGTGCATCATAACAAGCAAAGCCATGTACCGCTGAGACTTTGTGCGCAACAAGTTGGTCTTGATCCCAGGGAAAGTAAAGACCAGAGTCTAACCCTCCCCAGGCATTAAACTGCCAGTTTATTGCACGGCGCTCACCTTGATCATTCACTACTATTGTCGGGCCTGTATCACGAAGCCAAGCATCATTTGTACTTAGCTCAACTACGCGTATTTTTTCTGACAGTACCTGTCGTGCAAAAGGGTAAGCTTTTGCAGATACACCCACATATACTGTCGTTGCTTCAGCAATAGCTTGGGCAACAGCAGCAAAAGCACGTTGTGCAGGCTGGGCGCCAAGTCGCCAGTTATCGGGTCGCTCGGGCCAGGCTAACCATACTGCTTGTTGTGGTGTAAATTCGCCAGGCATATAAAAACCATCTTGGCGAGGCGTTGAGCATAAGGTTTTGTTCATGTCACTTGCACATCGTGAATTTAAGTGAAAGCCAAATAATATAGTGAAATAATAGGATAATAAAATTGTAAATTATGCAACTTTGCTTTTTGCGGTTGACATAATATGGTCAACACATTCAATGGTGGTTTGCTTAACTAATTTTCTAAACCAAATATGGTCTGTATCTTCGTCCAGTCGAGAGTGCCACATTAATCCATAATCCAGGCTGGCAGGTACAGGACAGGAAAACATTTGTAGTTTAGGGTTTTGTAGTAGAAGAAGGTGGCATAGAGGAGTGGGTAAAGTCAAAATTAAATCACTGGACTCTACTAAACCAAGAACTGCTGTTACAAGAGGTATTTCTAAGGCTATATCGCGCTGGTAACCTTGTTCTGCTAAGGCTTTATCAATAACACGCCAATAGTTGGCATTTCCGGTATTGGCAATGTGTTTATAGTCGAGATAATCCTCTAGGGTAATTGAAGGCGACTTTTGAAGTATAGGATGTTGACTATTGACTACACAGGCAAGCTCTGTGGTACCTATTTTATCAAGAATAAGACCGCTGTGTTCATCCTCAAAAACACAAAGCGCTACATCGACTTTGCCTTGAACCAAACTTTCTGGGTTATATTCTTGCCAAGGAGTCAGTGAGATAATGGCTTGAGGTGCGTCTTTTAAAAATGCTTTCATCAGCTGGGGAAAGCCAAAGGTGACGCTAACATCACTGGCTGCAAGTGTGAACCGACGTTTGCAAAGGTTATTGCCAGGGACCCCGGAGGAGAATACTTCCTGGGCATTTTGCACTATAAATGCAACCTTATCTCTTATCGAGTGAGAAAGAGGAGTCAGTTTAAGTGTGTTGTCCTCACGATATAGTAAGTGGTCGTGCATTAGGCGCCGAAGTTGAGACAGGGATTTACTCACATTTGACTGGGTCATATTTAACCGGTGTGCTGCACGGGTTACATTGCGTTCCTCATACAGTGCGTGGAGGCATACTAAAAGATTTAAGTTAATTTCATGCAAAGGTTTTGTACTGTTGAACATTCTCATTATCCTTGAACAGGCCAAACCCATTGACATTACTGCAGTGGCGACGGTGTCACTTGGGTTTGCTTTTCATCCATGCATTTAAGTGTTTTTGTGTCCTGTTGGTGTAAAAATTAGCTATTCAGTATTTTCTTAACTTGGTTATATACACTACAAACCGCTTTTTTATGATTGCTAATGTCACTCTTTATTAAAAAGAATCTTCTGACAGGCCACTTGATACTATTCAGTACCATATACCCTTCACGAATCATTTTTAGGGTTTGTTGTCAGCACTCTTGACCACCAAGGATGGTGGGAATGCAGTTTATGCAGGAGCATTCAACTGCCACCCCAGTCACTTATTAATATAAGCTCCAGGGGCTTCATCGCTTGACGGCCGCCCCTAAAAACCCTTCATTTTGGGTATAGTATATCGTTTTTCTACAAAATTATGAAAATTCAGTTTTAAATATGTGTGTAGCCTCATTAATACAGATGTTAAGGTGTTAGCTGGCGATGTTTTTCTGTGTTGTATTAATGTGTGTATCATTGATTAATGTGTGCTGCCATGGTAACGGGTTTATCTTAACTTCAGCGTATCTGGCCATGTGGGTGATTATAATATACGAAACATGATTTATATTAAAAAGGCTTTATGCTTTTGCTCTTGTTGTTAATGTGGATAGCATGCGTTGGTATTTAATACACTCTTAATAATGTATTTATTGAGTGGTTAGGTAGCTACGCAAAAAACAAGCTATGATCATGCCATTATCTTTAATTTTATGAGTGCTATTTGATCAAGTGTAAAGTAAGCAGGTAGCAGAATTACTTTTTTCTGGCATTGCTTAATACGGCGTGATACTGAATCATATGATAGTCCTTATCTTTAGACGTTATGTAAGGGAATACGGTTGAATGAAGCTTATTTAAATGTTTAATTTTAACCGCCTTGTTAACTTACCTTATGGTGCAATTGGTAAACGACATCATAAAAAAGGCGAATGATAACTACAAAAAGCAACTTGTTAAAGTGAATTACTGGTTATTTTGTTTAAAATAAATAGTTCAGACAAGTTTCCCTATACTATGAATTGCTAACAGGGGTGTAAAGCTTTCCAGTAAAATTGAGCAAGTACTGTATGAATTTTAGGGTGATATCTCACAATTGAAATGATACTGAAAGGTCGTAATGGGTAGTTGAAGGAATGTTAGAACGCCCCCTTCAACTATATTTCAGTATTAATATCTTATTTCAACGACTTGCGTATTATAAAAAAATCGTCTTAGCTAATACATTGAAGTATGTTGAGAAAAGTACAATATAATTAGCGACTGAATGGTCAATAACCTCGACTTACTTGTAACAATAATCAATAGAATTTACTTGAGTGTACTAAGATATTGTCTATTGGGGCTAGCTATGAAAAGCGAAACTTCTGCCAATGAAAAAGCAAAGCAGCGAGTAGAAATCCAAAATCACATTGAAGAGTATATACAAGGTGGGGGGGTAATCACTGAGGTGCCAGCACCTAGCTATGAAGAAATTTTAGATACTATTCGTAATAAGTATCAAAATGCATGGGGGAGGGATCAGCTTACTAACTATGACAAAGCTTAATTGAGTTGATGTGCATGCCAAGGATGGCTAGGACTTTGAAAGGCTGAGATCCCAGTTACATAACTTAGCTTTCGTGCTTGTTTTTATGGGTTGATGGTATACGTACTTCAATTTATACAATTGATGTCTTTCCCACTTTTTCGTTCAGCTTGCAACTTGAGTAATACAGCATCACAAACTGTATAATATTTGCTCAGTTGTGGGTCTGCCTACCGTTATGATGAGTTCTGACAAACACACTTGATGTATTTCTAAGTCAGCACTCATGAACAAGTTGAGTTTACCTTTCTCTAAGATCATAACGTACCACCATGTACGCCAGTTTTTTTTATTGCCTGGTAGATGTTGGTATTTAGCACTGATATGTACATTGGCTTTTATATTAATCGTGCTATTGGCTTTGTGGGGTAGCCACCGAGATTGGTTATCCAGCTGGTATCAGCCTTCATTAGAGGAATTACAAGATGATTACCTCACGGCTCATGTGTATTGGGTTAATTGTGAGGCGAGAGCGAGTATTGCATTTGAAGTGAGAGGGCCTAAGGCTGCAGAACAGATTACTCAGCAGCCAAAGTGTATTATGGCGAGGCAAACTACTTTACAGCCTCAAGGGTGAGATGCATTTAAAGTAATTTATCTTTCTGTATGAGGTTTAGGTTAGCCTGCTTTAATGTGATACCCAGAAGCTTGATATCACTTTAAGGACTCGCCTCGCCTTCACTGTGTTGATATTCAAAAATATCTTTATAACTGGTATATATTGTGCAGAAAATGATCGGGTTGAATATGATATAAAGAAAAAAGACTGCAATCAGCCAATACCAGCTAACCAGTACGGGCAGCATAATTACAACACCGATAACTAAGAGTACCAAACCATAAACTAGGAAGGGCAGCATATTACGAAGACAGCCAAGAAAACTGAGCTTTATTGCATCCCAAAATGGTTTTTGGTCAAGCACGATTAACGTAGGCGCAAACCATATTGCCATTAAAACCGGTATCATCAGTGCCATGACAATGAGTAAGGCAGTTACACCCAGCAGGAATAAACGCTCATCAGATACAGCAGGCATACCCGAGCTGGACTGAAGCCCAAAAATAAAATCCATGCCGACTGTAAAAATGAGAAACATCCCAGCAATCATAAAAATAAGCATTATGGCGACAAGATAAACTGCAGCAAGCAGGAGTAATGGCCCAGTTTGTTGGTTAAAGCCGACAAAAAACTGGTTAAATGAAAACTGTCCATGTTTTTCTAAATTGTCACAGCAGTACATAAAGCCTGCCCATAACAGGATGGTAAGTAAGGAGGAGATTATCCAGCCAATGAAAGGTATAAACTGCGAAACAATTGAAAGGATTACAAAGGTAAACCCAATCGCTATGAATAATCCCCATTGTTGGCTAAAAAGCTTTACACCCGATGTGCACCATGCAATGCCATGTCCACTGGGGCGTTTTATCGGCTGTATCTCACTGGTTTCAGGTAACACTTGAGAGGTTGGGGTATTGTATGGCGATGGGGAAGTCATTTAAGGCTCCAACTGAAAAAGCACATTCTAATGAGTGTGGGGTATTAAAGCACAGTTTGTAAGCAAGCAATGAAAATGAACTCGTTCGGGCTGTGCTTATCAATACTAGTGTTAATTACGTTGAGCTCAACATGAATTGTGATGTGTTTATGTTATTTAATAATAGTAGTGCTGATGTTATACACAGACATTTACTCAGCGTTTTAGGGGGAATATAAAGCGTGCGACATTTCTTTAAGTGGTTAGTTTCCTGTAGTCTTTTACTGGCTGTCAGTGTGCCTTCTTATGCCTTACGCTGTGGTAACCGCCTAATTTCAGACGGTGATTCGATTGGTAAGGTACTAAAGCGCTGTGGGCAGCCTACAGAGCAAGATTCTTTTCAAGTAGAGCTTATTTTAAAACAAGGCGATGTTTTGGCTGAAACACGCTTTATTGATGTTACTTATTTCGTTTATGCTCAAAGTAGTAATCAGTTCGTACGTGTTTTACGTTTTGAAGATGATGACCTGGTATCAATTGAGAGCAAGGATTATGGAGGTAAATCGAGTGACTCTGCACTATGCAAGGATTTATCTAGTGTCGTGAGTGTAGGTGATGTAATGCCTTATATTCGTTATCGCTGTGGTCCTCCAAGTAGGGAGAAACGTGTCGGTAGAAGAGTCAAACGAATAGCAGGTAGCAGTCAGGTTGGCCAGTTCAAAGATCAAGATGTGTTTGAATGGCATTACTATTTTTCCCGAGATGACGAAAAGGCAGTTTTGCAGTTTGTAAACGGTAGGTTGCGTACTTTGTACCGTGAAGAAATTGAAGATGATGACTAGTTTGATGTAATTTACCTTTGCATACTTAACTCATATTGATATAGCTCGTTATTAATCATTTTGGAGGCTGTCGCAAAACTATTGTACTGGCAAATGCTGCGTTATAAAGTCAGCTCAAAATGCTCATTTATGAGCTATAAACTCTGCTTTTTCACTGACTTTTGCCTAGTCTTTGCCTCACTTCTGAGCTTGTGCGATACCCTCTTTGGGGAAAAGATTGCAGTACAACTTTTGCTGTCTGTTATTGGATACATTGTATTGGACCCTTAGTTTGCAAAGAAGCAACGGCTAATACGCTGTATCAGAAAGCTTTTCCTAAAAATGCTTGGTAGATGGTTAAGTTTATACTTACATAGCTTTTATTCATGGCGGAAAACTCAATGGATGTTGCAACTTATATGCAAGATGTAGGAAAGCGTGCACGAAGCGCTTCCCGGTTAATGGCTCAAGCCACAACAGAACAAAAAAATGCAGCATTAAATGCAATCGCTAGTGTGATTAATGATCAGCAAAAAATGATCATGGATGCTAACCATCAGGACCTTGAGCAAGGAAGCGCTAATGGTTTGGATTCAGCGCTTTTAGACAGGTTGGCACTAACGCCGCCTCGAATAGATAGTATGGTAGAAGGTATTCATCATGTTGCAGCATTAGATGACCCAATAGGGGCTGTTGATGACATGCGTTATTTACCGAGTGGTATTCAGCTAGGCAAGATGAGAGTGCCACTGGGTGTTATTGGAATCATCTACGAGTCTCGCCCTAATGTAACCATTGATGCAGCTGCACTGTGCTTGAAGTCAGGCAATGCAACGATTTTGCGGGGTGGTTCTGAGTCTATTCATTCTAATCAAGCAATAGCCAAGTGTATTCAGCAAGGTTTGAGTATGTCAGGTGTTTCTGCTGATGCAGTGCAAGTAGTTGCAACCACTGATAGAGCAGCCGTTGGACACCTGATTACGATGGCAGAGCATGTGGATGTTATCGTGCCTCGGGGAGGGAAAGGACTCATTGAACGTATTAGCCGAGAGGCAACAATACCAGTAATAAAGCACCTGGATGGTATTTGCCATGTCTATATTGATGATGGTGCTGACTTAGAGAAGGCTCTGGCTATTGCTGTTAATGCAAAAACACATCGTTATGGTGTGTGTAATGCGATGGAAACATTGTTGGTTGCGGAGTCTGTGGCTCCTACTATCTTGCCTAGACTTGCTTCTGCATATACCGAACATGGTGTTGAACTTCGGGGGTGTATTAAAACACGAGCAATTATCTCTGAAGCAAAGCCTGCAACCGATGAAGATTGGGCAACAGAATATCTTGCGCCAATTTTAGCAATAAAAGTTGTGGCTGATGTCAGTGAGGCTATTGAGCATATCAATACCTTTGGCTCACATCATACAGATGCAATTGTCACGGAAGATTACCAGCGCTCTCGACAATTTTTGGCTGAAGTGGACTCCAGTTCTGTGATGGTAAATGCATCTACTCGGTTCGCGGATGGTTTTGAATATGGGTTGGGAGCTGAAATTGGCATTTCTACGGATAAAATCCATGCCCGCGGACCCGTAGGTCTTGAAGGGCTGACTTCACAAAAGTACATCGTCTTTGGCAACGGACATATTCGAAAATAATCTGCAGTTATGCTGTCAGTCTTGGCTGGCTGACAGTATAATGTAATTTAATATGATAAAAGAGAGGACTAAATAAGGCTTTATGCAATCAGATGAACTTAAGCAGGTAGTTATATCTGCACTTGAAGATCTGAAAGGTAACGACATCACTTGCCTTGATGTAAAAAATCTCACCAGCGTCACTGATCATATGATCATTGCCTCCGGAACCTCCAACCGCCACGTCAAATCCCTTGCTGATAACGTGATTGAACAAGCCAAAGCCAATGGCGTTCGTCCTATGGGGATAGAAGGTGAAGATGGTGCTGAATGGGTACTGGTGGATTTAGGAGATGTTGTCACACACATCATGTTGCCTTCAACACGTCAGTTTTTTGATTTGGAGCGGTTGTGGGAAACATCATCATCTGATCTTGAGCACCAACAGGCGTAGCTTTTTTTGATTTAACAAAAGGCTTGTCATGAAAATTCGCCTCATTGCAGTGGGTACTAAAATGCCTGCATGGGTTGTTAGTGGCTATTCTGAATATGCCAAGCGTCTTCCCAATGAAGTGTCACTGGAGTGCCGGGAAATTCCTCTTTCCAAACGAAGCAAATCTCTTGATGTTGAACGTGCCATTCAGCGAGAGGGAGACGCTATGTTAGCGGCTGTTGGAAAAGGGGATAAAATTATTGCATTAGATGTCAATGCTAAGATGTGGGATACCCATCAGCTTGCACACCAGTTAGGGGATTGGCAGTTGTCTGGGCGAAATATCAGTTTGCTAATAGGGGGGCCTGAAGGTCTCTCTTCTCAATGTCGCCAAGCGGCTGAACAGCGTTGGTCGCTTTCACCGTTAACCCTGCCCCATCCTTTGGTTAGAGTGTTGGTAGCTGAACAGCTTTATCGCGCTTGGACCATTCTAAATAATCACCCATATCATCGTTAATCTGGAGGTTGGAAAACCCAGGATGACTGTATGACTGATTCAGTGACTTTTAAAGATCACAGTAAAGAAATTCGTATTTTTAATAGTCGAATTCTAAAAGCATCCATTATTTTAGTAATATTGACCGGGATATTAATATCCCGGCTTTTTTATTTGCAAGTCGTGGAGCATGAGAAATATTCAACGCAGTCTGATGAAAACCGAATCCATCTGCAATACATTCCTCCAATACGTGGTTTAATATACGACACTAATGGACTGCTTTTGGCAGACAATAAGCCAAGCTTTAACTTGACACTAACTCCTGAACGTATTGCTGATCTAGAGAAAACATTTAAAGATATAAATCAAATTATTCCAATTCAGCCAGAAGAAATTGCTCAGTTTAAAAAGAGACTGCGTAATAAGCCCCGAAAGCCTTTTGAGTCAGTACCCTTAAAGTTTCGCTTAACAGAAGAGGAAATTGCGCGCATTTCAGTGAATGAACACCTTATGGCGGGTGTTGAAGTAGAAGCTGATCTGATTCGTTATTACCCGCAAGGCGATATATACACCCACACTATAGGGTATGTTCAGAATATTAATGACCAAGAGCAAAAAAAACTTGATGAAAAGAAATATAAAGGTGTATCGACCATTGGTAAAATTGGTATAGAACGCTTTTATGAAGAGCAGTTGCTTGGCAAGGTTGGCTATCGAGAAGTAGAAGTTAATGCGCGTGGCAGAGTTTTGCGTGTACTTGATCAAAAAGAGCCAATTCCAGGCACAAATTTGACGCTTTATTTAGATACAGAGTTACAAAAAATCTCTATAGAAGCGCTTGATGGTCAAAGTGGTGCTATTGTCGCGCTTGACCCTAAAACGGGCGGCATTTTAGCCATGGTCAGTGAACCTTCCTATGATCCTAATCCCTTTGTGAGAGGTATCGGCTTTAAAGCTTATGAGGCCTTGCTCAATGATCCTGCCCGGCCCCTGTATAACCGAGCAAGTTCTGGTGAGTATCCTCCTGCATCAACGATCAAACCGTTTTTGGCAATTGCAGGCTTAAATACTGGGAGTGTGACACCTGCTAATCAGGTGTTTGATCCTGGCTGGTATCGGCTTCCAAACCAGAAGCGCCTGTATCGTAATTGGAAGCGGGGAGGGCATGGTTGGGTAAATCTGGAAAGAGCTGTTGTTGTGTCAAATGATACCTATTTTTATGATTTAGCATTAAAGCTTGGTATAGACACAATGCATGACTATTTACAGCGTTTTGGTATAGGTATTCGAACTGCGTTGGATGTCGGAGAGCAGCGCCCTGGGTTGATGCCTTCACGTGAGTGGAAAATGGGCGTACGTAATTTACCTTGGTTTCCTGGAGAAACAGTAATTACAGGTATAGGTCAAGGGTTTATGAAAGCAACACCCTTGCAGCTGGCTGCTGCTACCGCAGTACTTGCCAATAAGGGCAAATGGATTTACCCACGATTACTTAAGTCATCAACAAGTCCTATTGAACTGAAGCCCACTCACCCAATGAAGGATATAGAAGTCAATAACCCAGAGTATTGGACACAGGTTTATGAAGCCATGCGCAAAGTGGTTCATGATCGTTCAGGAACAGCCCACTACCGGATTGGAAAAGATATTCCTTATTTGATGGCAGGTAAAACCGGCACGGCACAAGTCGTTGGTATTAAACAGAACGAGCGCTATGATGCGTCAAAGCTTGCTAAAAAGCACCATGATCATGGTTTATTTATTGGTTTTGCGCCTCTAGATGATCCGCAAATTGCAATTGCAGTGATTGTTGAAAATGGGGGTGGGGGGAGTTCGGCAGCAGCGCCTGTTGCACGTAAAATCTTAGACGCCTATTTAATTCCCCGCCTGCAAAAGCAAGCCGTAGAGCAGGCTAAAAAGCACGAACAAAAAACACCTTCAGCAGGACAAGGGTAAAGCATTTATGTCATCGAGTAAGGATGTGCTGAAGCAAGAGCCTTCTATCTGGCAGCGCTTACATATTGATCCAGTTCTGCTGTTATTACTACTGCTGTTAACTAGCGGTGGTTTATTTGTACTCTACAGTGCGAGCGGTCGTAGTGTAGATATCATGACGCGCCAAATCATTTACTTGGGTATTGGTTTTGTCGTGATGATTGTGTTTGGACAGATTCCACCACGGATGTACGCTCGCTGGTCGCTACCTGTTTTTCTATTGGGAATTTTGCTGCTTGTGGGGGTGTTGCTGTTTGGGGTCGGTGCCATGGGCGCACAACGCTGGCTAGCGGTGCCAGGGATGTCTTCTGTACGCTTTCAACCATCTGAGCTTATGAAACTGGTGATGCCTATGGTGATTGCGTGGTTCATCAGTCGCTCAACTCTACCGCCAAAAATCAGGCATGTGATGGTGGCGTTAGCTTTAATAGCAATTCCAGTTGCTTTGATTGCTAAGCAACCTGACTTAGGTACCTCGTTACTGATTGCGGCCTCTGGCGTGTTTGTGCTGTTTCTTGGAGGATTAAGCTGGCAGCTTATTGGCTCAGCCGTTGTGCTTGCAATCCCCTCTGGCTGGGCAATGTGGCATTTTGTGATGCGGGAATACCAAAAAAAGCGGGTATTGACCTTTTTAGATCCTGAAAGTGATCGACTAGGTGCAGGGTGGAATATTACCCAATCAAAAGTAGCAATAGGCTCAGGGGGTATTCACGGAAAAGGTTGGATGTTGGGCACTCAATCTCACTTAGACTTTTTACCCGAAAGCCACACGGACTTTATTATTGCTGTGCTTGCAGAAGAATTTGGTTTGACGGGAGTGATGTGTTTGTTGCTTATTTATTTGGCCATCATTGTGCGTGGCCTGTTTATTTCCGTGCAGGCGCAAACCATTTTTGGACGACTGTTGAGTGGTAGTATTATTTTAACATTCTTTGTCTACATCTTTGTCAATATTGGTATGGTGAGTGGCCTTTTACCTGTGGTAGGGGTTCCATTACCCTTGGTCAGCCGTGGTGGAACATCAATCGTCACGTTGATGGCTGGTTTTGGCATAATGATGTCAGTGTATACACACCGCAACTTGATTGGACGATAATTGCCGGATAAATGAATCATTGTTTTTTATAAGTTGCTATGAAAGTATTTGTGTGAGAACTGCCTAATATAGTCGTGTGAACAAAATCAAATGTTGTAGGAATGAAGTCATTTTCCTTCTCTTGTGGTCACACATAAAAGCAATTGTTATTTTTCTATCAGACAAGCTCCTAGCCAACAGTTAGGTAGGGTGAAGCATGCTAAAGAAGCCTTACAAATTTGTAAAAACGTGTAAGCAAATGAATTATGGTTTTATCGCGCTCAATATAACCCTTGCAGCAATGGGTAGCACTAATGTGTGGGCAGGTGATTATTCAAACCACCCTGAGGCAAAGTCGTTTATTCAGCAAATGAAAAGCGAGCATAAAATGCCTGAGGAAAAGCTGACTAAGCTTTTAACAAATGCTAAACGTCAGCAAAGTATTCTCGATGCTATTTCCAGGCCTGCAGAAAAAACTAAAACATGGGGCGAGTATCAAAAGATTTTTTTGACACCTCAACGAGTAAAAGCAGCTGTCACGTTCTATCAAAATAACCTGAAGGCATTTAAGCTCGCCGAGCAGCGCTATGGTGTGCCAGCAGAGACTATTCTAGCGATTATTGGTGTTGAGACGTTCTACGGTAAAAATAAAGGCAGTTATCGTGTATTAGATGCGTTAGCCACACTTGGGTTTGATTATCCTCCCAGAGCTAAGTTTTTTAAATCTGAGCTAAAGCATTACTTACTGATGACTGAAGAGCAAAAAGTAGACCCTTTAAGTCTGAAGGGATCCTATGCTGGGGCAATGGGTTATCCCCAGTTTATTCCTAGCAGTTTTCGTCATTATGCTGTTGATTTTGACAATGATGGAAAAATCAACCTTTGGAATAATCCCACTGATGCGATTGGCAGTGTGGCCAACTACTTTCGTCGTCATGGCTGGCAGCCAGGAGAAGCAGTAGCATTCCCGGTATCTGTTAAAGGCAAACAGTTTGAGAAAGGCATAGGTAAAGACTTAAAACCTGCTTCAACTGTATCGGAATTACAACAGCTAGGCTGGCGTTACCAGCATGCTAATTTATCTGGGGAGGCCAAGGCTAGAGGCGTTGAGCTGCAAGGTGTTAAAGGCAAAGAATACTGGTTGACCCTAAATAATTTCTACGTAATTACCCGCTATAATCACAGCACGCTCTATGCTATGGCCGTGCATCAACTGAGTAACCAAATAAAAGCCAAAATAAAACCTAAGTCAAAGGCCAAAGCTAAAGAGGCTTAGCAATACTCTTTTTTAACAAGGTAGCCAATGTTGGCTATCCTTGTTGAAGGGTTTTTTGCTAACACTTATTGATAAATAGGTTTATTCAACGTGTTGATATCTAAATATGCAACAGGATTTTGCGGGTGTTCCCCTTATTCTGTTTCGCGCTTCGCTAAATACTTTCTGGTGTCGTTTTTATTGTTAAGTGGTTGCACTATGCCCATTAAGGATGTTAACGATGGCGCACCTAATGGTACTTTTGACGCCAGTCAAATACCTGATGCAGTACCACAAATACATAAAGGCCCAGTGAAAAACTCACCTTATACAGTATTAGGTAAAAAGTATTATCCACTAAAGACAGCTGTGGGCTATCAAGCACAAGGTATTGCCTCATGGTATGGCACAAAGTTTCATGGAAAAGCTACTGCTATTGGTGAAACATACAACATGTATAGCATGACAGCAGCCCATAAGACGCTGCCCATCCCTTCTTATGTACGGGTAACCAATCTCAAAAATGGTCGATCAGCTATTGTACGTGTTAATGACCGTGGACCGTTTGTCAAAGGCCGTGAAATTGATCTGTCGTATGCTGCCGCTTTAAAACTTGGCTTTCAACAGCAAGGTACTGCGAGCGTTCGAGTGGAAGGTATTGATCCTCGCACTTACAAGGCCAGTCAAACCTCTGTTACCAATAAGCCGTTACTGAAAACAGCGGTTAAGAAGGATGCAGGTTCATCACACTTGCTAAGTACATATCAAGCAGCAAAGCCCCAGGCAGACAGATACGCAGATACTCCTGGCAAAGCACATACTACAGGTGCTTCTTCGGCTCATTCTAAAAAGCTCTTTTTGCAGGTTGCTGCATTACAAGACCAACAGTCTGCTTTTAAACTAAGACATCGATTACAACAGCTGACGGGTATGCCAGTAAAAATCGTTGAAGGTACAGATACACAGCGACCTTTGCATAAAGTGCGTATTGGACCACTTCCATCCTCAACAGTAGTTAACAAAATACAGCAACAGCTAAATGAGGCCCGCTTAGGCAAACCTCATTTGGTGGTAGAGTAGTAAGCTTTGTATATTGACTGATTTATAATACAAGTAGCGATTTGCCAAACCTTCTGCAGGGTTCTTGAGTAGAGCCCTGCGTTAACGTTATTATTTCTTTACAGATGCATGGAGCTTATATACAGCTCTTAACTTAATCTAAAGCACTACAGTTGCCATGAATAAAAATTTTGTGACACGTTATATTGGGTTGATTCTCATACTATTGGTTGGCTCTGTACAGGCTGCCACCATTATTCCTTCACCACCACAGTTGGCGGCTAAAAGTTACTTATTGTTTGATGCAGATACCGGTAAGGTGCTTGTTGAACAAGACGCAGATAAACGTTTACCTCCAGCAAGCCTGACTAAGTTGATGACTGCCTATGTTGCGGACAATGAACTAAGAGCAGGAAATATTTCGCTTGATGATCAAGTATTGGTCAGTGAAAAAGCCTGGCGTATGAAAGGTTCCCTTATGTTTATTGAGGTGAACTCAAAGGTATCTGTTGGAGACTTATTGAAAGGCATTATTATTGTGTCAGGTAATGATGCAAGTGTTGCTTTAGCTGAGCATATTGCGGGTAGTGAAGAGTCTTTTGCTAGCTTGATGAATGCTACAGCGCAAAAGCTGGGTATGAGTAATTCGCATTTTGTTAATTCAACAGGTTGGCCGGCTGAAAACCATTACACGACAGCCCGTGATTTAGCCACGCTAGCAAAAGCGATTATTTATGAGCACCCTGACCGTTATGCCGTGTATAAAGAAAAATACTTTCAATATGGTACTGATAAGAAAACAGGTAATCCATTAAGACGCCAAGCTAACAGAAACTCACTGTTGTGGCGTGATGATGATGTTGATGGTTTAAAGACTGGACATACAGAAGAGGCTGGTTACTGTCTTGTATCATCGGCTAAAAAAGATGGTCGCAGGTTAATTGCAGTAGTTATGGGAACTAAAAGCCCTAAAGCTCGTGCGAGTGAGTCCCAAAAGCTACTTACCTATGGCTTTCGCTTTTTTGAAAATGTAGCAATTAAAAAAGGTGGCGTTCCACTACAGCAAGCTGAAATTTGGAAAGGAACAACCGATAAAGTATCTGTAGGTATTACTGAAGATTTAATTATCACTGTTCCCCGAGGTAAAACTGACAGTGTTAAAACTAATGTTCAGCTTAATACACTATTAGAGGCACCAGTTGCCAAAGGGCAAACTTTAGGCAGTATAGAGGTTAAGTTGGATGATAAAGTACTAGAGCAAGTGCCTATCGTTGCGCTAGATGCTGTGGATGAGGCGGGATTTTTCAAAGTGATTTGGGATGAAATCCGCTTATTTTTCTATAAATTATTTCTTTAAATTGGTGAGTGTACCCAACTAATGACGCAGGTTTATCTCAATGGACGTTTTATAAACCAGCAAGATGCTATGGTTTCTGTCATGGATCGTGGCTTTATGTTTGCTGATGGCGCATATGAAGTTATTCCTGCATTTTATCGGGTACCCTTCCGAATTGATCAGCACCTAGCACGTCTTGATTTTAGTTTATCAAGTATCCGTATTGAAAATCCCCTGACACATGAGCAATGGAGAGGTGTTTTTGATCAGCTTTTAGCTGAAAATGCTGGAGAACATCAATCCATTTATTTACAAGTGACGCGGGGTGTGGCTGCTGATCGTAACCATTTGTGGCCAAAAGGCTTGGTGCCAACTGTTCTGGTCATGACCTCCCCATTGAAAATGAGGCTAGATGAGTCGTTGTCAGATATTCAAGGAATAACTGCAATGACCACAGAGGACTTACGCTGGAAACGATGTGATATTAAAGCGATTGCACTATTACCTAATGTGCTTCATCGCCAACGTGCAGAAGAAGCTGGTGCAGATGAAGCTATTTTAATTAATGAGCAGGACCAGGTAACTGAAGGATCATCTAGCAATGTATTCATTGTGAAGGGCAATGAAATAGCAACCCCACCCAAAACTATGCCTATATTAGGTGGCATTACGCGTGATTTGGTCATTGAGCTGCTGCAGGCTGACACTCAGTATAAATTGTCAGAACGAATGGTGTTACAAAGTGAGCTACGTAATGCTGATGAAGTATGGATTACTAGCTCTACGAAAGAAATATGCCCAGTGACCATGCTGGATAGTCAGCCCGTTGGTAATGGGAACGTTGGTCCTGTGTGGCACGATATTGCGGCACGTTATCAGCAATACAAGTTACAGCTAGCAGCAGACTACAGAAAAAACCCGCCAATCTAAGGGTTCTTCCTTGAGAAGAATCATTTATAATTTACGCATACATAAATCTTCCTGCTGATTTACCATTGGTCTGTTTAATTCGAGCTTAAATGTTGTTATGCCTCAATCTACACCACCAGAACCACCTAAAATCGTTTTTCCCTGTGACTATCCTATCAAAGTCATTGGTGATGCAGCCCCTGACTACAAAGATTTTGTTTGCCGAATGATTCTCAAGCATGCTCCTGACTTCGATGGTAAGGCGATTGTGAAAGATAGTCGTAATGGTAAGTACATGTCTGTCAATGTCACAATTCGTGCGACAGGAGAAGATCAGTTAAAAGCCTTGTTTGAAGACCTTAAAGCCAGTGGTCGGGTATCGATGGTACTGTAATGTCCTTACCATTGATCGTACGGCATCTTGGATTGCAGCCCTATTTAGCGACTTGGCAACGTATGCAGGCTCATACTGCAGCACGGCATCAAGATGATATCGATGAAATTTGGTTACTAGAACACCCTCAGGTTTTTACCCAAGGTCAGGCTGGTAAGGCTGAGCATGTACTTGCACCTGGCGATATACCCATTGTCAGTGTAGACCGGGGAGGGCAGGTTACTTATCACGGTCCAGGTCAGCTGATTGTCTACCTGCTTATTAATGTTAAACGAAAACAGTTGGGTGTTAGGGCTTTAGTGACAGCATTGGAAAATGCAATTATTGAAACGCTCAAAGGTTACTCCATTAATGCTGTAGCAAAGCAAGATGCACCTGGCGTTTATGTTGATGAGGCCAAAATTGCCTCTTTAGGGCTAAGAATTCGCAAAGGTTGCTCTTATCATGGTTTAGCCCTGAATGTTAAGATGGACTTAGAACCCTTTAGTCGAATTAATCCATGTGGCTATGCAGGTATGGCAATGACTCAGCTTGCGCAATGGTTACCAAAAATAACTGTGGCGGAAGTAGGAGAACAGTTGCAACAGCAACTCACAACACACCTGGATTACCAAGAAGTAATCACAAAAAATGATTGGAATTAGCTGATGACTGATGCCTCTGTGAACAAACCTAAAGCGCAACGTGCTGTGCAGGGTGTGAAACTGCGTGGTGCTGAAAAGGTTGCTCGAATTCCAGTAAAGGTGATTCCTACTGAGAAGGAAGCAATGCCGAGAAAGCCGGATTGGGTTCGAGTCAGGTTGTCGGCATCACCTGAAGTTGAGCGTATTAAAAAGTTACTACGAAAGCACTCACTACATACTGTGTGTGAAGAAGCATCTTGCCCTAACTTAGGAGAATGCTTTGGTGGTGGTACAGCCACGTTTATGATTATGGGGGATATTTGTACCCGTCGCTGCCCATTCTGTGATGTTGCACATGGTCGGCCTAACCCCCTTGATGTGGATGAGCCGAAGAATCTAGCTGTGGCGATCGCCGATTTACGCTTAAAGTATGTGGTTATTACATCAGTTGACCGTGATGATTTACGTGATGGTGGAGCGCAGCATTTTGCTGACTGTATTCGTGAGATTCGTCAGCGCTGTCCAAAAACTGAAATTGAAGTACTGGTACCTGACTTCCGTGGGCGTATGGATGTGGCATTGGATATTTTGGGGGCTGAGCCACCTGATATATTCAATCATAATCTGGAGACTGTACCATCACTTTATAAAAAGTCTCGTCCAGGCTCTGACTATGCGTGGTCGCTACAACTGTTAAAGCGTTATAAACAGCAGGTGCCACATATCCCTACTAAATCTGGCATCATGTTGGGGCTAGGAGAGACTAAGGAAGAAGTGATTGAACTGATGCATGATATGCGTGAACATGACATCGAAATGATTACTCTTGGTCAATATTTACAGCCCAGCCGCCACCATCTTCCTGTAGATCGTTTTGTTCATCCTGATGAGTTTGCTGAATTAGCGGATATCGCTAAGTCATTAGGATTCAGTAAAGTTGCTAGTGGTGCTTTGGTTAGGTCTTCTTATCATGCAGATGAACAAGCTAAAGGCGATTTAATTGTGTAATTCTTGCCTGTAAAGTGAGGGGCTGCAAATCCCTCGCTTTTGGGCCATTGAATTCAGACTTATATACTACAAACACGGTTTAAAGTGTGCCGTAAAGTGGCGTAAAACGGGAGGTTCGTAACTGAAAGTTAAACCTCTAATCTCTTTTGCTCGTGCTTTTACTTTAACTAAACAGTCTGCAACATATTCCATATGGCTTTTGGTGTAAACACGTCGCGGGATTGCTAAGCGTAAGAATTCAAAGGGTGATATTTTCTGCTGTTTAGTTTGTGGGTCTCGGCCTAATAATAAAGAACCAATTTCAGTACCTCTAACGCCACCTTCTAAATACAGTTCATTTGCAAGTGCTTGAGCAGGAAATTGGTGACTGGGAATATGGGGTAATAAAATTTTTGCATCAACAAATACAGCATGCCCCCCCGTTGGATACTGTATTGGAATATCTGCTTTAAGCAATAAATTACCCAAGAACTGCACTTGTGCGATGCGATAGTTCAAAAAGTTTTCATCCATTGCTTCATGCAAACCGATAGCCAGTGCTTCCATATCTCGACCTGCCAGTCCGCCGTAGGTAATAAAACCTTCTTGTGGAATACAACGAATCTGAACATTACGGAAAAGTGTTTCATTATCTCTGATACAACATAAGCCGCCAATATTAACTAAACTGTCTTTTTTGGCAGAAAGAGTGAGCATATCACCATACTGAAACATTTCTTTTATAATAGCTGTGATAGTTTTATCTTGATATCCGCTTTCGCGTTGCTTGATAAACCAAGCATTTTCACAAAAGCGTGCAGCATCAATTACCACAGGAATATCATGATGTTGGGCTAGGCGATAAACTGCTCGCATGTTATCCATAGAAACAGGCTGTCCACCTGTACTATTACACGTAATAGTTGTAATAATAGCGGTAATACGGTTGGCTCCATATTGCTTGATGGTTGCTGCCAGTGCGTTTAAATCAAAGTTACCTTTCCAGTCATAAGATGAAGTTGTATCAAATGCATAAGGTGTGGGAGTATTAATTGCTTTTCCGCCAGAAATTTCTACGTGGGCAGCCGTGGTGTCAAAATGATAATTTGAAATAAAAATTGGATTTTGACAGTTGCGATACTCAATAAGTGCAGGAAACAGGATTTGCTCTGCCCCTCTGCCTTGGTGAGTGGGCAATATGTAGTGATAATTAAAGACGTCTTGTGCTTTCTTCTGGAGGTGAAAAAAACTTCGACTTCCTGCATAAGACTCATCACCAACCATTAACCCAGCCCACTGTTTATCACTCATAGCACCTGTGCCTGAGTCGGTTAATAAATCGATAAATACCTCATCACTGCCCAGTAAAAAAAGGTTATAATTAGCATTTTTTAGTGCTCTTTGACGTTGTTGAGAACTAATCAAGCTAATAGGTTCAACCATTTTAATGCGAAAGGGTTCTGGAATTATTTCCATATCGTAATTCCTTTTATAAAAGCTATATGTAATGAATTGTTAGAGAAATAATAAGCTTTTAATATGTGATGGCCGAGATTAGCTGGAACTGCTTTCTTATATACCCATAGCGAAATAATGATAATTGGCCGGGATATTCACATATCGACAACAAACCCAAAAAAATGATTCGCGAAGGCTATAAAGTATAAGTTAATGATTTTTTTGGAAGGACTGTATATTTATTGATGATTATAATTTTTTTGATATTGCTAAGCGTTATTTAACAAAGTGTTGTTGAATCTACAAAAAATATTTTATTAACAGGCCTTAATAAAGGCTTCCTCTAAAAACTATTGAGGAAAATCCTGAGTAACAGATACTCCAACTAGTTTTAATAGTAAAAACTGAAGCGAAGACCATATATTATCTTCAGAGAGTCCTTTGATGGCTTCGTCAACCTGACCGGCAGACATTAATATTTGTTCAAGGCTTTGTTCAGAGTTTCGCTTTAATGCTTGGCGAATAAGCGGTTTTCGTTTTTCCCAAATACGTTGGTTTTGCATAGCTTGCTCAAGGGAGTGACCTTCGCGTTGTAATTGGATTAACTGTAGTAAAGTCCTGACTTCGCGAGTAATTGCCCATAGCATAACCGCCGGTTCAATGCCCTCTGCTTTTAATCCATTAAAAATGCGCAGACAGTGATTTATTGATCCTGCAAGTGCATTCTCAATTAAGTCGAAAACGGAATAGCGAGCACTATCCGCAACACACGCGTTAATAGTTTCTTCAGTAACATGCTGGTTTTCTGCATAAAGTGTTAGCTTTGCGATTTCTTGCGAAGCTGCCAGCAAGTTGCCTTCAACGCGTTCTGTGAGGAGCTGTATTGCTTGTGTGGTGGCAGTTAGACCTGCTTGCTGCATACGTTGCTTGATCCAACGAGGTAAGTGCTGAGCATCGATGGGCCAAATGGGAATAAAAATGCCAGACTTTTCTAATGCTTTAAACCATTTACTTTGTTGTGTAGCACTTTCTAGCTTAGGTGTAATCAGTAGTAACACATTGTCGAGTATGGGTGATTCTCCACAGGCTTTAAGTATTTTGCTAGCCTTCTCGTTAAATTTATTGTTTTGGCAGCGTACTTCAATGATTTTTTTATCACTAAATAATGACAAGCTATTCGTGTGCTCTTGGAGCGTTTCCCAATCAAAATTACCATCTACCTGCAACAAAATACGCTCATTAAATCCTTTGTCTCTGGCTTTTTGTCGAATTAAATCGCAACACTCCTGCTGAATAAGGGGTTCATCACCGCTGACAATATAAATGGGAGCTAATGTGTTTTGAGCTAGGTGTTGTTGAAGCTGGTCGTTGCGAATTTTCATTAAGAGGTAAGTACTATTGCGAATATGTGGCTGGTTAGAGCATTAATAGTGTTTATTGATATGAATAAGAAAATAGCCGTAAATATGAAATACACATAAAAAAACCAAGGTAGACGTAGGTTTTAGCTAAGCTTGAGTCAGGAGACTACCTTGGTTTTTGACTAAAAATGATTAAAGATTAGGTGGTGCTAGCTTTATAGCATTTCGCTTTGGCATGGGTTTTACATTTTTTTGCGCTTCCAGCTGTTTAGCTTTTTCTGCTTCAGCTTGCTTTTTGCGGGCATTGGCTTCAGCAACGTCAATTTTTTCATTGGTCATAACCTGCAAACGCTGGGTAATCTGGGTAATAATATCGCGCTCTAACTCTTCTCTAATTAAACGTTCTTCAGAATCAGAGGCTGTCTTATTACTGGATGAATAAAGGTAAACGCGTTCAGACATAGCGTCAAATGGTCCGAGTAGCAGTAAGCCTTCGCTATTTTCCAGTTGGAACTTAACCTGTTTGATTAAGCGATACTGAGCTGCCCGAGCATTACCAGTAAAGCTCGCAATTTTATTCTCATCCAGATTTTCAGTAATACGCAACACATAGGGTGCGCTGGCAATGATCTTTATGTTATTACTTTCTAAAGTACGGTTTAAGCGACGATTAAATACCCCGTAATTATCTGGTGATTGCACACTGAGTTGTTGCAAATGGCTGGCAACATCAACCATACCCCTGAGCTTGAATCCACAAGCAGTTAACAGCATAACCACGCTAAATAGCGTGGCCATCTTAAAGATAGGGGACATAAACAGTCGTTTTGATAATGACCGCATACCTTACTCCTCTATGAGGCGACAATATTGATCAGTTTATTAGGAACAACGATGACTTTTCGAACGGTTTTATCGGTCAAGAACTTTAGTACATTTTCATTCGTCATCGCTAAGGACTCAATGGTTTCTTTATCGGCATCAGCAGGAACTGTCAGCTTGGCTCGTACCTTGCCATTTACCTGAGCCACGATCAATACCGAGTCTGCTACCAGTGCATCTTCGTCACATTCAGGCCAGGGGGCATCAATAATTTCAGTTGAGTTACCCATCTGTTGCCAAATATGATGACAGATATGAGGTGTAATAGGCGCTAACAGTTTTATACAGGTTATCAAGGCTTCATGCATAACGGCTACGCCTTGAGGTGAGCGATCAGTAAATTTACCCATCGCATTGACCAGCTCCATCACGCGGGCAATGGCTGTATTAAAGGTCAGTCTGTTGCCGAAATCATTTGTAACATGCTTGATGGTACTGTGAGTAATTCTTCTTAGCGCTTTTTGTCCATCATTTAATTGACTGATGTCCAAAGCTGGAACTTCCGTTTGCTGGCTATGGTCTTGTGCTAGACGCCAGAAACGACGCAAGAAGCGATGAGCCCCTTCAACACCACTTGTTGACCATTCCAGGTCTTGATCCGGTGGCGCAGCAAACATGGTGAACAGGCGAACGGTATCAGCACCATACTGCTCTATGGTACCTTGAGGGTCGACGCCATTATTTTTTGACTTCGACATTTTACCCATGCCTGCATAGTGAACAGGTTGACCATCCTCTTTATGGTGTACTGCAACGATTTGTCCTTTTTCATCACGCTCAATGGTGACATCCCCTGGTGCTATCCATACTTTGCCGCCTTTGTCGTCTTCCCGATAATAGGTTTCGGCTAACACCATGCCTTGGCAAAGTAGCTGTTTGAAAGGCTCATCAGTATTAACCAGGCCTTCATCACGTAACAGTTTGTGGAAAAAACGGGAATACAATAGATGCATGACGGCATGTTCAATACCACCAATATACTGATCAACAGGTAACCAGTAATTGGCCTGCTCAGGATTGAGCATACCGTCTTGGTAATTTGCACTACAGTAGCGCGCGTAATACCAAGATGACTCCATAAAGGTGTCAAATGTGTCCGTTTCTCGTTTGGCTGGAGTACCATCTAAAGGACTGACTGTGGCTGACCATGATGAATCAGTTTTTAACGGAGATGTAGTGCCGTCAAGGGTGACATCAGTGGGCAAGGTTACGGGAAGCTCTTCAGCCGGTGCACCAATTGTTTCACCATTTTCCAGGTTAATCATGGGAATCGGTGTACCCCAATAGCGCTGGCGTGACACTCCCCAGTCACGCAAACGATAGTTAACCTTTCGCTGGCCCTTGCCTGCGTTAATAAGATGTTCAGCAATGGCATCAAAAGCCTCTTTGGAGTTTAAACCATCAAAGGCGCCAGAATTGACTAAAACGCCGTATTCAGTAAAGGCTTCTTGTGAAATGTCGGCTTTGATGCCTTCTTCCTGGCTTTCAATAACTTGCTTTATGGGTAGACCATATTTTGTAGCAAACTCCCAGTCACGCTGATCATGCCCTGGAACAGCCATGACGGCACCTGAGCCATACTCCATGAGTACAAAGTTTGCAATCCAAACAGGAACTTCCTCACCGGTAATAGGGTGGATTGCATGGAAGCCAGTAGCCATACCTTTCTTTTCCATGGTGGCCATTTCTGCTTCAGCAACGGCATTGTGCTTGCACTCTTCAATAAAGGCTGCAACTGCAGGATTATTTTTTGCTGCGGCCAAGGCAATGGGATGTCCTGCTGCAACCCCGACATAGGTCACACCCATCAAGGTATCAGGACGAGTGGTATAAATGGTAAATGAATCTTCAACGCCGGGAATAGTTTCCGCAAGGGAAAAGGTCATCTCTATCCCCTCAGAGCGGCCAATCCAATTGCGCTGCATGGTTTTGACCTGCTCAGGCCAATGCTCCAGCTGCTCTAAGCTTTCCAATAATTGATCAGCATAAGCTGTAATTTTGATAAACCATTGAGGGATTTCTTTACGTTCAACCAGCGCACCGGAACGCCAGCCGCGCCCATCAACCACTTGTTCATTAGCCAGAACAGTTTGATCAACAGGGTCCCAGTTGACAGTTGCCATTTTTTTATAAACCAAGCCTTTTTCATAAAGCTTAGTGAAGAACCATTGTTCCCAGCGGTAATAGTCTGGATCACAGGTAGTCACTTCACGGTTCCAGTCATAAGCAAAGCCTAGGCTTTTTAACTGCTCCCGCATGTAACCGATATTTTCATAGGTCCACTTAGCAGGGGCAACGCCATGTTTGATTGCGGCATTCTCTGCGGGTAAACCAAAAGCATCCCAGCCCATAGGTTGTAAGACATTTTTGCCCAGCATTCGCTGATAGCGTGAGATAACATCACCAATGGTGTAGTTTCTCACGTGCCCCATATGAAGTCGTCCACTGGGGTAGGGGAACATTGAGAGACAGTAGAATTTTTCTTTGTCAGGCGTTTCACTTACGGCAAAGGATTGATTGTCTTGCCAGTGTTGCTGTGCTTCACGCTCGATTTGCTGGTGTTGGTAATGTTCTTCCATTGTCTCTCTTTTTCTAAAGTAATCTAAAAAAAGCGCAGGGTTTAATAGTGATAAAGTCTAAGCAGCTTAGGATACATGACTCCATTTGTTACGGGTAGTCTTAATGAATAGTCTACGCTTATATTGAGTAGGTTGTACGAACCCTCATTAAAATATCCTGGCTTTACCCAAAACCTTCAATGCTGTTTAAACACGAGATTTTAAGGTATTTAGTAAGGCCTTCGCTTGCAGTGGTGTCATGCCAATGGAAAAAAAACAAGCAAGGAACCGTTTACCTGGACAAGGACAAAAGTCCAAAATAGATGCGTTGGAACAGCAGCATCCAACCTTATTTCTTTATGATCAACTGCTTCAACAAATTCAAATGGCTGTTAAAGGCTTTGAGCAACAGCTTTGGCATGAATTAATGCATGAGCTAAAGCCCTCGGCAGCCACCGTAACTGTTGAGCTGCAAGGGTTAACACGTCAACAACATCATTTATTAAAAGCTTATTTACGTAAAGATGCCACAGAGATCTGCAAGCTTTTAAATATTTCTTCACGCTAGCTTGAGTCAAACTTCATGCTCTCCTCACGATGAAGACCTCATGTTCCACACTCATATATGAGGCTGTCGCAAAATTACTGCGCTTGCAAATGCTGCGTCAAAAATCATATCAAAATGCTCATTTATGAGCTATAAACTCCACTTTGCCACTGATTTTTTCCTAGTCTTTGCTCCGCTCCTGACCTTTTGCGATACCCTCGTATTGGGGAAAATTGCTCTTATTTTTGCAAAATTAAGTAAATCCACTCTATTTAGTAATAGGTTATACCCATAGTGAAGGATATATTCTGTTTTATTCTGCAAGCTGCGCTACTTAGAGGAAAGCATGTTAATCATTAGCTTTGCTAAATATTTTTTATTACCACCCGTATTTAATATTGTTCTGATTGTTTTAGCATTTATTTCTAGGGCTTTTATACAGCGTTTTTGGTGGCGTTATATGACAATGATAATAATCTGGTTATCACTGATTAGCTTGTACTTATTATGTACTCCTGTTGTTTCATCTTATCTTATGTCGTTATTAGAGTCAGGGTACAGCGTATACGCTTCAGGGGAGGAAAAACCTGAGGCAATGGTAATACTGGGGGCTGGAAGGCATCGCAATGCGCAAGAGTTTGGAGGAAAAGATATCCCAAGTGCCTTTGAGTTAGAAAGAATGACGTATGCAGCCTATTTAAATAAACAGCTGAATTTGCCGATTTTGGTTACAGGAGGAAAATTATTAGGCAGCGATCAGCCTCCAGAAGCAAAGATTATGGCTGATTTTTTACAAGAAAATTATGGTGTTGAGGTACGATGGCAAGAAGATAAAAGTCGCAATACCTGGGAAAATGCGCTTTATACTCAGCAAATGCTTGCAAAAGAGGATATTCGTACTGTTGTATTGGTGACTCATGCTTGGCATATGAAAAGGTCAGTTGCCTCTTTTAAAAGGGCTGGGCTAAAAGTTTTACCTGCTCCAACCCGTTTTATCTCTGGTAGAAGTAAAAGCGTGATGTGGTACCACTGGCTACCTACTCCTAAGTCATTTACAAATGCGACCTATGCTTTGCATGAGTTTGTGGGCTTGCTTTGGTATCGTTGGAAATACTTTTAAATTGGTTAAGGTGTAGATGTCTGCTCCATAGCTAAGGACTGCTTTTGTCGTGCATTCCAACCAAACACCGCCAAAATAAACCCAATCATCAGAAGTAATGGGTAAGACTGCCAAATCATATAAGGCGTGTTCCCTTGTTTGGTTTGTACTTTACCTGTGAGTACGTCAGCTTGAAACTGAGGAAGTTGTGTAATTACATCACCTTGATCATTAATAATCGCACTTATACCATCATTGGTGGCACGAATAAGGTAACGTCCTGTCTCCAATGCTCGCATACGAGCCATTTGAAAATGCTGGTGTGGGCCAATCGAAGCGCCGAACCAGGAGTCATTACTAATGGTAATGAGTAAGTTTGATTGCTGGGCTTGTTTGGCAACAAAATCGCCATAAACAATTTCGTAACAAATAAAAGCGGCTATTTTCGTTTGATCAGCGATTAAGTGAGGCTGATTACTGTCCCCTGAAGAAAATGACGACATTGGCAGGTTAAAGAACTTAATCAGTCCACGTAATAAATCCTCTAAAGGAACATACTCGCCAAAGGGTACAAGTTTTTGTTTGTGGTAGCTGCCACTGCCATTACCAGCAGCAATGATGCCATTATAAAAAGTGCGATAGGGTTGCCCGTCAATGACTTTTTGATTCATGAAGGGTAAACCAGTGATTAACGTGTTTTGATACTTGTTGGCTTCCTCAGCGAACATATCAACAAATGACTTTGCTTGCAGTGGATAAACGAGTGGAATGGCATTTTCTGGCCAAATAATGAGATCACTTTTCCAGTGGTCTTTACTAAGCATGCGATAAGTGGCTAATGTTGTATGTGCATACTCTTTATTCCACTTTAGTTGTTGTGGAATATTAGCCTGAACTGCACTCACTGTGAGTGTTTTGGTCTGTGCATTGTCAGTCCACTGCTGGTTAGATAGCAGTGCTCCTGCAACCCATAGCAACGTTGTACAAGCAAGCACACATTGCCAGAGCTTAGAGGTCCACTGTTTACGTTGGATAGTAAGCCAGGTTAATCCCAACCAACTTGCTAAGACGAGAGCTGATAGGCCTAAACTACCAATGACAGGACTCCAGTTGGCCAAGGGCGTATCAATATAGGCGTATCCCAGTAACAACCAGGGAAAACCTGTCAGAAACCAGGTTTTTAGCCACTCAAACACTAGCCAAAGTAGACCAAACAAGACAAGTCGTGAGCCTAGAGTAGAAGCTTTAAACCGTTGAGTTAGCCAGGCATAGGTCCAGCCCAAAGGTGCAAAAAATAAGAATGATAGAAAAATAACGAATAAGCTGGTTAAGAAGACTGCCAGCGCTATGGGAGCTGAGCCATATTGATGAATACTCACATAAACCCATGACACTCCAACGCCATAGAAACCAATGCCATACCACCAGGCTCGCCATAGTGCTTGTCGACGCGTTAATGACTGCAATGAGAAAAAGAAGCCCAGCAGTGATAAGCCTGTAAGTGGCCAAATATTGAAGGGGGCAAAGCCAAATGCCCAGATGATTCCTACGCTAAGGGCCAGGAAATGACCTGGCCAGCCAACAAGTTTTTTGGTCATGGGGTTTTAGTCATGATGTTTAAACGGGGGTGACTCGAAGTAAGCGAATGCGTCGGTTATCTGCATTGAGCACCTGGAACTCAAAACCTTCAATCGTGACAGATTCACTTCGCTTGGGTAAGTGTCCAAAGTTTTGCATCACTATACCACCAATGGTGTCATAGTCTTTGTCACTGAACTGACTTTGAAAGTGCTCGTTAAAGTCTTCAATAGGAGTCAAAGCTTTTACAATGAAATTATTCTCATTGAGCTGTTTAATGTAGTAGTCCTCTTCTACATCGTGCTCATCTTCAATATCGCCGACTATTTGCTCAAGTACGTCTTCGATAGTCACGAGACCAGAGACACCGCCATACTCATCAACCACAATGGCCATATGATTGCGATTAGTTCGAAATTCATTTAATAAGACGATTAAACGTTTACTTTCAGGAACAAATGTTGCTGGGCGGAGAATATCTTTAAGACAAAACTGATCTTTTGTATCTTGGAGGTCTTTAAGTGCTAAAGAAAGTAAATCTTTGGCAAGCAAAATACCAATTACTTCATCTTTGTTTTCCCCAATCACAGGGTAGCGGGAGTGGGCTGTTTTAATGATTTGAGGAATAAACTCTATGGGTGGTTGAGATAATTCCACGCATTCCATTTGAGCGCGTGGAATCATAATTTCTCGAACCTGCATTTCAGAAACTTGCATTGCCCCTTCAATGATACTTAATGACTCAGGATCTAACACTTGATTAGACTGAGCCTCACGAAGTTGGTCTAGCAGTTCTGTTCGATTCTTGGGATCACCCGAAAATGCTTGGGTTAATTTCTCAAGCCATGTTTTAGCAGAGGCTGTTCCGTTCACACTCGATCGATCATCACTCATTGTTGTTGGTCTCTAGTGGTACACTCGTCAGCAATGGTCCACACATATGGGTCATTAAAGCCTAACTGTTTAAGCAGTTGAACTTCTAGCGACTCCATCAAAGTAGCTTCATCATCATTAATATGGTCATACCCAAGCAGATGCAAGACACCATGGATAACCATGTGGGCCCAGTGGGCTTGTAATGGTTTTCCTTGAATAGTGGCTTCACTGGCAACAATATCTGCACAAATGGCTAAGTCGCCAAGTAGAGGTAGATCTAGCTCTTCGGGTAAGTCAGCAGGAAAGGAAAGCACGTTGGTGGCATAGTGTTTTTGGCGATAGGTGCCATTTAACTCAGCACTTTCGGCTGTATTCACAACTCGAATACTGAGCTCGGCATCATTAACAGACTCATTGACTAAGACGGTTTCTACCCAGCACTCAATATCTTCTTGGCTGGGTAGTTGTGCTGTTTCGTCACATGCTATTTGCAAATCAACGGTAAGCACATCAAGCATCCTTTTGCTTTTTAGAGGCTTGCTTGCTGTCGAATGTATCGTAAGCCTCAACAATACGTTGTACTAAAGGATGACGTACAACATCTTTAGCACTGAAATAGGTAAAGCCAATCCCTTTGACCTTCTTAAGTACTTCTGCACTGTGAGCTAATCCAGAGCGAGTGCCTCGAGGTAAGTCGACCTGAGTAGTGTCGCCTGTGATCACTGCAGTAGAACCAAAGCCGATACGGGTAAGGAACATTTTCATTTGTTCCATCGTAGTGTTTTGACTTTCATCTAAAATAATAAATGAATTATTGAGTGTTCGCCCACGCATGTAAGCCAGAGGCGCTACCTCAATAACATTTTTCTCTATAAGCTTTTCGACCCGCTCAAAACCGAGCATTTCATAAAGCGCATCATAAAGAGGCCTTAAGTAAGGGTCGATTTTCTGAGCTAGATCACCGGGCAAGAAGCCCAGCTTTTCACCTGCTTCTACGGCAGGCCTAACAAGCAGAATTCGTCGAATTTGATCATTCTCCAGAGCAGCAACAGCACAGGCAACGGCTAGGTAGGTTTTTCCCGTTCCTGCAGGTCCTATACCAAAGTTAATATCGTGCTGCAGAATGCGTTTGACGTACTCTTGTTGGTTGGGTCCTCTGGGCTTGATCACACAACGCTTGATTTTAATAACAACACTTTCTGTTTTACCTTGTTGCGGATTTTCAATATCAGCCTCTTGTAAATAAAGATGGACAATATCGGGTGATATATCACCACCGTTTTCAAGTTCTTGAGAAAGTGTTTTGAGAATTCGCTCTGCTGCATGGACATTGGTTTGTGAGCCAGTAAGCTCAAAGTGATTACCACGGTTACTGATGCGAATATCTAAGCGCTGTTCGATTTGCTTTAAGTGCTCATTAAATTGGCCACAAAGTTGCGCAAAGTGTTGAGCATCTTCGACGTTGAGAGTGAACTTGTGGGGGGGTAATTCTGTATTCAAAACCTTATTCATTAGCCGGACACGGCACCCTACTTATTTTTTAGAATATACCTTCTCTATGGGGAAGGAAAGCACCTTTTTTTGTTTAAGTGGCGGATTGAGTTTCATAAAAAAATAGCACTTCGCTCAAGAGGGTCATTACAGTTTAGAGTACCAAAACCCTAAGAATAACTTGAGGCTTGAAAGCACAACTCGCCACTGAGTTAGCTTGTGCACTTTACAGTGACAGTGCAGGTTTAAAATAACCAGCACTTGGCAACGCGTTAATCAACGGTGATTGACTTAGTCATCCCTGTAAAGTGTACTAACTCGTATATAACAGAGTATTGTTATTGCGAATTAATATAGCTCGTCGTTTATCATATCACCTCGTAGCGAGTTGGGTAATGCTTCTGTAATAACGACGTCGACAAGTTTGCCAATGATTCTTGGATTAGCTGCAGCAAAGTTCACAACACGATTATTTTCTGTTCGCCCTTGCAGCTGACCTGGGTCTTTCTTGGAAAAGCCTGTTACTAGAATGCGCTGCGTTGTGCCAACCATTCTTCGACTAATTTCCTGGGCCTGTTGATTGATTCGCTGTTGCAGTATTTGTAAGCGCTGTTTTTTAACGTCTTCAGGGGTATCGTCTGGCAAGTCAGCAGCAGGTGTGCCTGGACGAGGGCTATAGATAAAGCTAAATGAGATATCAAAGCCAATGTCCTGGATAAGGTTCATGGTGTTTTCAAAATCTTTATCTGTTTCACCCGGGAAGCCCACAATAAAATCTGAAGAGAAGCAAATATCTGGACGTAGCTTGCGAATCTTACGTAACTTAGATTTGTATTCGAGTACGGTATGGCCGCGCTTCATTGCTGCAAGAACGCGGTCAGAGCCACTTTGGACAGGCAAGTGCAGATGGCTGACAAGCTCGGGTACATGTGCATAAACATCAATCAAGCTTTCAGTGAACTCAACAGGGTGTGATGTTGTGAAGCGAATCCGAGCAATACCATCAATTGCTGCGATGATGGTAATAAGCTCGGCTAAGTCAGCAGTATCATCATCAGCGTCAGACTTTTTACCACGATAAGCATTAACATTTTGGCCAAGCAAATTAATTTCTCTAACGCCTTGTTCAGCCAAGTGCACGCATTCTGCGATTACATCATCAAAAGGCCGGCTGACTTCTTCACCGCGGGTATAGGGAACAACACAGAAAGTACAATACTTGCTGCAGCCTTCCATCACCGAGACAAATGCTGTTGGGCCATCGACGCTGGGCTCTGGTAAGTGATCAAACTTTTCAATTTCTGGAAAGCTCACATCCACAACGGCTTGCTTACCCGTTTCAGAGGCATCGATCATTTCTGGCAGACGGTGCAGTGTTTGTGGACCGAAAACCATATCGACGTAGGGTGCTCTGTCTCGAATGGCTTGACCTTCCTGACTGGCAACGCACCCTCCAACACCAATAATCAGGTTGGGGTTTTGATCTTTAAGAGCACGCCAACGACCTAATTGGTGAAAAACTTTTTCCTGAGCTTTTTCCCGAATAGAGCAGGTATTTAGTAGCAATACATCAGCTTCTTCTGGGTTGTCAGTTATTTCAAGCTGATGGCTTTCATTGAGTAAGTCTGCCATGCGCGATGAATCATAATCATTCATCTGACAACCATGGGTTTTAATAAAGAGCTTCTTAGCCATCGAAATCTACCTACACACGTTTTTCACACAGTCAGGGGGTAAAAATTAGCGCAGCATTATATCGAGGTCTGTGGTGAAAGCCCAGTGCTGTACTGATGTATGGTTTATAGTCCCTGGGTTTTTAGGTAACTGCCTAGTGCTCAGCCTGCAATGAATATTAATAGAAGACGGGGTCGAAAAACATCATGAGGTGATGGATGTCTAGCAACGGATCAGATAAGAAATGAATAACGTTGGCATTTGCCTTGAACTGCAGCTCTGGTATTCTAGCGCTCTTTTCGCGTACGGCTGCTCAATACTCTTTGGTGAGATGGTATTAACATGGCTAAACCAATTTTTCGAGTGACATTCTTAAATCAAGGCAAGGTTTATGAGGTATATGTCAAGCAAATCTTTCAAAGTGATTTGTATGGCTTTATTGAAATAGAAGAGTTTATTTTTGGTGAAAGAAGTCAGCTCGTAGTTGATCCGGGTGAAGAGAAGCTCAAGTCTGAGTTTGCGGAAGTAAAGCGTAGCTTTATTCCCATTACTTCTGTTATTCGGATTGATGAGGTTGAAAAAGAAGGTGTGGGTAAAATCAGTGAAGTTAAAGGGGATAAGGTGACGCCTTTTCCATTTCCGCCGGGCACACCACCAAAGAAAGACGCATAAGTATGGCCATATCCTGCTCCAAATAAAGTTAAAAAGGCAAAGATGATAGTACATCTCGCACAAGTAAAAGCTTGAACCTCTAATATTGCTGTGCCTTGTCGAGGGCTAGACTGAACATATGGAAGAATGGCCACAGGGAGCATGGCACCGATGTTCGCAAATATACCCGCAGAAGATGGCCTATCTGAGCATCAAGATACTCAAGAGATAGGCATGAACAGTGCAGTGATGCACACTATTAAAGCCAGTGAGGATTGGTCAGACCAGAAGCAGAAGCTTAAAAGCAAGCTAGCCACAGAGATTTATCAAATAGAAGAGCGAATCGAGAACGTTAAGCAGTCTGCAGGGCAGTCGAAAATAGCAATGCTGAAAACACTGCGTGAAATGCTGATTACCCGAAAGCGCTTACTTAACTTGCTTGTAGGTTAAAACAATTTGGTCTGTCTTAACCTAATTTTTAAGGATTGGCCTCTTGATGGGTGCTGTGTCCACTGTTCTGTGGCTTAGAATGTAACTCCAGGTGAGATGGCGTTGTTTGCTTAAGCTGCTGAGCAAAATCCTGAAAAATTTTGCTTAAGGTATAAAAGGCTAAGGCTCGCTGGTCCCTGTCCATTAAGCTGCCAATTTCATCACTTACATCAATCGCATCTGTATAGCCATTGACCGCTGCCATTTTCATCATAATGTAGGCTTGAGTGTAGTCTTGCTTCATTCCCTCTCCACGGTAGTACATAAAAGCAAGTTGATATTGCGCCTTAGCATGGCCATTGGTTGAGGCTTTTTCAAACCAGAGTTTTGCTTTGTCATAATCTTGAGGAATAACCTGGCCAATAAGGTAAAGCTCACCGAGTAAAAACTGAGCTTGTGGGTCCCCTTGGCTTGCAGCCTCTTCGCAGGCTACAACGGCGGCAGCAAGGTTAGGTTCTTCAGGAAGAATATTGCAGCGTTCAGAAGCAGGAATAAGGAGCTCACTCAGGCCATACTGGAATCCATTAATCTCAGTGGCCTGCACCAGTTGTGTGACATGGAATGTTAGTAGAAAGCCAGTCCATAGTAGTAGGAGTCGCATATAACGTGCCTATAGGCAAAATGGGCAAGTTGTAGAATTCAGTTTTTGCTTGTGTGGTGAATATACCCTTGGTGTTAGGTATATTTTACCCTGTTCATTGAAGGCATTTTATCATGAAACGTGTTGAGCCATTTTTTTAATAGCATAAACAGCTATTGTCATCAGTTGTATAATTTTAGTTAACACTTCTACCTTTTTTACAGTATGTAACTGAACTGCGTTTGTAGTTTACACGTTTACGGTTAACTGCATTTTTGGCTGACAGGGCATTAAGTAAGCAATTAGCCTGATACTCTAATGAAATCACAAGATTGATACAAATTATAAAATGATACTGTGAGCTAGTTGTCAAATTCGCAGATAGAGTGATATAGCGTGCAGCACTTGAAAATCTTTATGTCTTGTACGACTGTTCTTTATATTTAAAAGAGATGGCTCCCAGGCAATTTTACACATTAATTTACATTCGCTTTTCACAAATTAAAGTGAGAGTTGGGGAGAGCCTTGAGGTTTTCGGACAAATAGAAAATAGCCTGTACCAAGGCTGAGTGATCCAAGTGCTAATAGGTAATGAAATAAGTCTAGGCGTAAAAAGCCAGCAAGATAACCGTGAGTACCAATAACCAGGCCAGCAACAGAAAAGCTTGCTGAGCCAACCAAAATATAAATAAAAAAACTTGGCTTTTGACGGATAAACTTAAATCCGACTAATAAAATAACAAGTAAACTCATTATGCCAATGGCTGTATATGTTGTTTCAATCGCTTGGAATCGACGCGCAATTTCAAAACAAATCATCAAAGCAATGATTAGCCTTCCCCACATAGGTTTATGCCAATTGAGAGGCCAGGCTAAATGTGCATAGGCACCTGCAATAAGTGGTAGCGCTAAAAAGGTTGCAGCATGGGTAAATAGGCGATGGATATCCGCCCAGATGGGCGAAAATCCATAGTAGAGCGTGCCAAAAAAAGAGGCCAACGACATGAGTATAAAGCCAATTAATGCTGCAGTGGCCGGTAGCTTTTGGTCATTGGAAAAAGTCTTTTGTTGTAGCAATAAAAAAACGGAATAGCTACAACTAAAGCAAAGTATGGCATCAGAAACGGCAAGAGAGGTCATGTGTTCCTCAAGTTAAACTGCTAAAACTGGTCTCAGCAGCTACCAGTGTTTTTTCTATCTCTTCGCTACCATGAGCTTGTGAGATAAATCCAGCTTCATACGCCGAAGGGGCTAGGTAAATGCCTTGCTTCAGCATATTTTGGAAAAACTGATTAAAGTGCTCCAGGTTACAAGCCATAACTGCATCAAAGCGTGAAGGGGCTGTTTTGTCTGTAAAGAATAAGCCAAACATGCCACCTACACGAGAGGTTGCGAGTGGAACGCCTACCTTATTGGCAACAGCTTCCAGCCCTTCGGTCAGTTTTTGGACTTTTGCAGACAGTAGTGTATAAAAACCAGGCTGGCTTATTTTATTGAGTGTTGCCAGTCCCGCAGCCATGGCTACAGGGTTACCTGATAATGTGCCTGCCTGATAGACAGGCCCTGTTGGAGCAATGGCTTGCATGATGTTGCGCTTTCCGCCAAAGGCGCCTACAGGCATACCACCACCAATAATTTTGCCCAACGTTGTCAGGTCTGGGGTCACATTATAAAGTGCTTGAGCTCCACCTAAAGCAACACGGAAACCAGTCATAACCTCATCAAAAATCAGCAAGCTACCATACTGATCACAAATACGACGTAAGCCTTCCAGAAAGCCTGGGGCAGGAGGGATACAGTTCATGTTGCCAGCAACAGGCTCAATAATGATACATGCAATTTGTTCCCCTACCTCAGCAAAGACCGATTCAACTTCACTTAAATCGTTATAGGCTAGTGTTAGCGTTTGTTCTGCTAAAGCCGCAGGAACCCCAGGTGAAGTGGGAACACCTAACGTCAATGCTCCAGAGCCAGCTTTGACAAGCAAGGAGTCAACATGTCCATGATAACAGCCCGCAAATTTAACAACTTTATCGCGGCCGGTATAACCTCGGGCTAATCGAATGGCACTCATTGTTGCTTCAGTACCAGAGTTAACCATGCGGACTTGCTCAATACTGGGCATCAAGCTACATACTTTTTCAGCAATAGCAACTTCAAGTGCCGTAGGTGCACCAAAGCTTAATCCCTGTTTTAGTTGCTGCTCAATAGCCGCTATAACATCAGGGTCATTGTGACCTAAAATCATGGGGCCCCATGAACCAATATAATCAATATAGGATTTACCATCCTCATCATATAAATAAGCCCCCTGCGCTTTTTGAAAAAAAACAGGGTTGCCACCAACACTTTTGAATGCTCGAACTGGGGAGTTAACACCACCAGGAATAAACTGTTGTGCTTTATCAAATAATTCAGTTGATCGAGACATAACAAACTCTTTGTAATTAGTGGCTTAGACTTAGCTTAAAATAATGACTTAAAACGAGCTGCCTGAGCAAATACATCTGCTGCTGTAAACAGGTCATGAATGACTGCAACCATGGAAATGCCTTGGGCAATAAGTTGAGAGGCATTATCTATGGTGACACCACCAATGGCTACGCTAGGGGTATCCAGCGTGTGAATATTAGCCAACATGTTAAGTGACGCGGTGGGTGCTTCAGGTTTGGTCTTAGATGTAAAAAAGCGACCAAATGCAACATAATCAGCACTTTGCGAAACAGCTTGCTTTGCCAGCTCCATGGACCCGTGGCAAGTGGCGCCAATTATAGCCTGATTACCAAGGGTATGGCGAGCTTGAGCAATGGCTATATCACTTTGACCAAGATGAACACCATCAGCTCCAATGGTGTGAGCGAGCTTTATATCATCATTAATAATCAAAGGAACATGGTAGTGATGGCACAATTTTTTTAGTGCTAATGCTTGTTGAAGACGTAAGCTTGGGCTTCCTTGCTTGTTACGATATTGAAGCACCTGAGCGCCACCTGCTAATGCAGCATCAACTTTTGCAACGAGCTGGTTTGGCGGCAATAAATGCTCATCTGTGATGGCATATAATCCTTTTAAAATAAATGAGCTTTTCATGCTGTATATAAATGGTTCAAATTGAATTGCAGGTTTCGAAAGCAGCAGGTGATTGTAAAAATACAAGACCCTTGTTTTGGAGAAGGGTTTGCTTGTTAGATAGCCTCTAAGGCTTCAGCAAGTTTACTAATACCTACTACTTCCATGCCATCAATTGCTTTCTTGGGGGCATTGGCTTTTGGCACTATGGCTTTTTTAAAGCCATGTTTGGCTGCTTCATAAATGCGTTCTTGTCCATAAGCTACGGGCCGAATTTCACCGGATAAACCTACTTCTCCAAAGGCAATAATGTGTTGGTCAATAATACTGTCTCGTAGGCTAGACACAATTGCTAATATTGAAGCTAAATCAGCACTGGTTTCTGACACTCTGACACCACCCACAACATTCACAAAGACATCCTGATCACTGGTGAAAATACCGCCATGGCGGGTTAATACGGCAAGTAGCATGGCCAGGCGGTTTTGTTCTAAGCCTACAGTGACGCGCCTGGGATTGCCTAGTTGAGACTCGACGACCAGTGCTTGGATTTCTACCAGCAAGGGGCGGGTACCTTCCCAAAGTACATTAATAATACTGCCAGGGGTGGGGTGTTCTGTCCGTGAAAGGAAGATGGCTGAGGGGTTGAGGACTTCGCGAAGTCCTTTTTCGGTCATCGCAAATAAGCCAAGTTCGTTGACTTGGCCAAACCGGTTTTTGGTGGCTCGCATAATACGAAAACGAGAGTCATCAGTATTGCTGAGCATAAGCTGGGTATCAATGATGTGTGATAAGGTCATCGGACCTGCCAAAGAATTATCTTTGGTGACATGGCCTACAATCAATAAGACAGTATTCGTTTGTTTAGCGAAGCGGGTTAAATGTGCTGCACTTTCTCGAACTTGAGCAACACCACCAGGTGCAGCTTCGACTGTATCCGTATACATCACTTGTATTGAGTCAATGACAATTACACCGGGCTTTTCCTGTTGGGCTATAGCAATGACCTGTTCCACAGAAGTTTCTGCCAGCATTTTAAGCTGACCTGTGGGTAAGCCTAAGCGGTGTGCTCGTGCGGCAATTTGCTGTAAAGATTCCTCACCTGATACATATAAGGCGGGCATGTTTTGCGCGGTATGACAGAGTGTTTGTAATAACAGGGTACTTTTGCCTGCACCAGGGTTACCACCTATTAATACTGCACTGCCGGGTACAAAACCACCTCCCAGTACTCGATCAAACTCACTGATCCCGCTGGAAAATCTTGGTGTGTCACTAATGTCAACATCTTCCAGCAAGGTGACACTGGATAGACTTCCAGCAAAACCAGCACGTTGAGCGGTAGTGGCTTGTCGTGAATTGCCTAAACTAAACTCTTTAAAACTGTTCCAGGCCTTACAGTCAGGGCACTGGCCCTGCCATTTTGCAGATTCACTGCCACATTCACTGCAAACGAAGACTTTTTTTGCTTTAGCCATAAGGGGGTATGTTAGTCATTGCTAGAAAGTCGAAGGATATTTGAGGCTACTATACTGTACTTTTAACCAGTAAAAAAGGCTTTGATTTATAGCTTTAAATACGGGCTATACAACGAATAGATTATTATCTGGTGGGTGTGGAGCTGCTTTGAAAATGCTAAATATCTCGGCTTAACGCGGATAGTTCTCTTTGTAATAACTGTGAGTCCCCTAGATTTAGCTCTGTTAGTCGTTTGAGCAGTGAAATACTATCAATATCAATTGATATGCACTCAAACCCAGCGTGGTTTTCTTCCTGGTGGGCAAAACGGACCTTCATGGTGATAACTTTCTCATCATCAAGGTGGATAAAGGCAGTGAAGGGTGACTGTGGATCAATTTGCCAGTCTTTTGGAGGAATGACTAATATTCCGCGAAGTGAAATATCATGCAGCTCTACAGGCCAGGTTTTGTCGCCTTGGCGAAGCTCGGTACGCGCATCAAAGCTAATTCGCGTAAATTTGCGGCGTTCTGTAGTGGCTGTGCTCATACGTTTCGCTTATATGTTAAATAAAAGATTACTTGTTTCTTAACAGCGAATGGTGCGGTATTTAAACCTTTAGTGTGTATGAGTAACTATAGTGGGTTTTAAAGGGTAAGCAAGGACTGCCTACCCCTTAAAATAGACCAAAAAACACTTCGTTTTTTAAGCTAGTTTTTTGTATTTAATACGATGAGGTTGATCAGCAGCGACACCCAGGCGCGCTTTACGATCAGCTTCGTACTCGCTGTAGTTGCCTTCAAAAAAGACGACTTGGCTGTCACCTTCATAAGCCATAATATGTGTGGCAATACGATCCAGGAACCAACGGTCGTGAGAAATCACCATGGCACAACCTGGGAAGGCAAGTAAAGCTTCTTCTAGTGCACGCAATGTTTCAACATCCAGGTCGTTACTAGGTTCGTCCAGCAATAGAACGTTAGCACCTTGCTTAAGCAGCTTGGCTAAATGCAAGCGATTTCGTTCACCACCTGATAAGTCCTTGACGAACTTTTGTTGGTCGCTGCCTTTGAAGTTAAATCGACCAATGTAAGCACGTGAAGGAATTTCATAGTTGCCAATGCGGAGGATATCCTGACCATCAGAGATTTCTTCCCATACTGTTTTACTACCGTCCAGGCTATCTCTGCTTTGATCAACATAAGCCAGTTCTACGGTGTCACCAATGCGAATAGTACCGCTATCTGGTTGTTCTTTGCCGGCAATCATCTTAAATAGGGTAGATTTACCTGCACCATTACCACCAATGATGCCTACGATGCTGCCTTTGGGTACATTGAAGCTTAAATCTTCAATCAGCATTTCATGATTAAAGCCTTTGTTGACATGGTTAAACTCAATAACCAAGTCACCTAGACGTGGACCAGGTGGAATGTAGATTTCGTTGGTTTCATTCCGCTTTTGTACGTCTTGCGAACTTAACTCTTCAAAACGGGCAAGACGTGCTTTGCTTTTTGCTTGGCGGCCTTTAGCGTTAGAGCGGACCCACTCCAGTTCGTGCTTAATGGTTTTTTCGCGGGCTTGCTGCTGTTTTTCTTCAATCGCTAAGCGCTTTTCTTTATTTTCGAGCCAGGCGGTGTAGTTACCTTCAAACGGAATACCATGTCCGCGGTCGAGTTCAAGTATCCAGCCTGCGGCATTATCCAGGAAGTAGCGATCGTGGGTAACAGCAACGACAGTACCGTTATAGTCATGGAGGAAGCGCTCAAGCCAGGCCACACTTTCTGCATCCAGGTGGTTGGTCGGCTCGTCAAGCAACAACATATCTGGGCTTGAGAGCAATAGTCGACACAGTGCTACACGACGTTTTTCACCTCCTGACAGATGCTCAACTTTGGCATCCCAGGGCGGAAGACGCAGGGCATCAGCAGCCACTTCAAGTTTTCTTTCTAAGTTGTGGGCGTCAGAAGCCTGAATAATATTTTCCAGCTTGCCTTGTTCTGCCGCTAATGCGTCAAAGTCTGCATCAGGCTCTGCATAGGCCGCGTATACTTCATCCAGGCGCTTCAAAGCATCTTTAATCTCTTGAACGCTTTCTTCAACAATGTCGCGAACTGTTTTTTGGTTGTCCAGTATCGGCTCTTGAGGAAGATAACCTACATTGATACCTGGCTGAGGTCGTGCCTCACCGTCAATTTCTTTATCAACGCCAGCCATGATGCGCAGTAAGCTTGATTTACCTGCACCATTGAGACCTAAAACACCGATTTTGGCACCGGGGAAGAAAGATAGAGAGATATCTTTAAGGATTTCTCGCTTGGGTGGCACCACTTTGCTCACCCGATTCATGGTATAGACGTACTGAGCCATATCCTCTACATGTGATTCTGTTGGAAGTGAATGAAAATTGCCGTCAAATTACCGGAAGCCTGTTATGAAGGCAAACGATTCGCTGTGTAATTCATAAAAAAGTCATAACGATATCCTGTGTTTAAGGGAGGAAATGTTATGAGGAGAGGATTCTACCTTACTGATAGCGACAGAGTGACGACAACACAAATAAATTATTTGCTGACCTGAAACGTAATAATAACGTCTACCTTACATAAGGCGCTATGCTGTGCATAGCACAATAAGGAACTTATGTTTCGTTATGAAGCAAATCACTGTTTATAATGTCGTTTATTCAAGTGCGCTGTGATTGCCCTTAGGGTACAATCAGCCTGCTTATACAACTTGAGTCAGTTGTCAATTTATGTTTCATGAGTCCCGTGAATTATGTGGCTCATGAAGTGTATGCCTGAGCCAGTTAGGATTGAAAGAGGACCTGCATGTTTACCTCCAATATGACCATTGCTGCCTATGACCCTGAGTTGCAATCTGCGATTGAAAGTGAAGCTCAGCGTCAGGAAGAACATATCGAACTTATAGCCTCAGAAAACTATGCTAGCCCACGAGTTATGGAAGCCCAGGGCTCTGTGTTAACTAACAAGTATGCAGAAGGCTATCCTGGTAAGCGTTACTATGGTGGCTGTGAGTTTGTTGATGACGTTGAGCGTATTGCTCAGGAGCGTGCCAAGCAGTTGTTTGGAGCTAGCTACGCTAATGTTCAACCTCATTCAGGCTCACAGGCAAATGCAGCCGTTTACATGGCACTGGTTAAACCTGGTGATACTATTCTTGGTATGAGCTTAGCCCATGGTGGACACTTGACCCATGGTGCGAAAGTAAGCTTCTCTGGTCGTATTTATCACGCAGTTCAATATGGAATAAACCCTGAGAGCGGTGAGGTGGATTATGATGAAGTTGAAGCACTGGCCCTAGAGCATAAGCCTAAAATGATTGTGGCTGGCTTTTCCGCTTATTCCCGAGTCATGGATTGGCAGCGTTTTAGAGCAATTGCCGATAAAGTAGGTGCATATCTCCTGGTGGATATGGCCCATGTAGCAGGTTTAATTGCTGCGGATGTTTATCCTAGCCCACTTCCTCATGCTCATGTTGTTACCACTACTACGCATAAAACACTGGGCGGTCCTCGTGGTGGTTTGATTTTGTCTAGCCAGGCTGATGAAGAGCTCCAAAAGAAACTTAATTTTGCCGTCTTTCCTGAGAGTCAGGGTGGGCCTTTGATGCACGTTATTGCTGCTAAAGCAATTTGTTTTAAAGAGGCAATGGAACCTGAGTTTAAAGCATATCAACAGCAAGTGGTTAACAATGCACAAGCTATGTGTAGTGTATTCCAAGCACGAGGTATCAAAATTGTTTCGAAAGGAACCGATGATCACCTGTTTTTAATGGACTTAATTGGTAAGGAATACACTGGTAAAGATGCGGATGAAGCTTTAGGACGCGCTAACATTACAGTCAATAAAAATGCAGTGCCGAATGATCCACGCTCACCGTTTGTCACAAGCGGGTTGCGAATTGGTACTCCTGCAATTACCCGTCGTGGCTTTCAGGAAGCTGAGAGTAAAGAGTTGGCGGGTTGGATTTGCGATGTATTAGAAAATATTAATGATGAGCAAGTTATCGCGAGTGTACGAGAAAAAGTAAAAGCTATTTGTGCTCGCTTTCCTGTGTATGGAAAATAATGAGCGAGTAACGAGCGTTACCCGTTCAATAAAAAAAGACCCAGTTTTTGCTGGGTTTTTTTATGGTGTTTCAGCAGCGGGAGAATAAGTTCGTTGTAAATATTTTGAAGGACTTTCACCCAGCTGGCGTTTAAACATGGTAGAAAAAGCAGATGAAGACTCGTAACCTAAGCTTAATGCAACATCTGTGATTGACTTTCCTAGGTCAAGTAATTCTAACCCATGCAAAATAACCAGCCGCTGTCGCCATTGGTTAAACCCCATACCTGTGTGTTGTTGAAATAAGCGACGTAAAGTACGAGCTGATGCGCCTACTTTATCTTCCCAATATTCAAGTGGCATCTTGTGAGTTGGATCTGCAAGTAACTCATTTATAATGGGCTGTAGTCGGCGCTCAGACGGTAGCGGGATATCATAGGGAATAATCGCTGAAGCGCTTAGCTGGTCCACTAAAACCTGCCAAATACGCTCTAAAAATAAGTCTGGGGATTGTGAACTAGGAAAGTTCATTACATGGAGTATAAGTTCTCTCACTAAAGGAGATATTTCAATAACACATGTTGGCTTGTCAATTTGCTGAGTCCAGATTAAATCTACATAAATACTTCGATACTGTGCGGCGGTTAGCGTAGTAACCTGGTGATCGACATGAGGAGGAATCCAGACTGCTCTATTTGGCGGTGAAATAAAGCGTCCTTCTGAGGTATCAACCTGTAGCACACCCCTAACAGCATATTGAAGTTGTCCCCATTCATGCTGATGGCGTGGACCCTTTTTGCCCATGGGAATGTCTTTCGTGCGGGGCATAATTCGTTGTAACAACTGCTGGGGTATGCTCATGGAAACTGTCCATTTTGCAAAGGTGGTTGGCCATTTGTAAAACGTTCTCAGAGCTAAAATCACGTATCATGTAATGTACGTGTGTTGCTCAGTACTCTCAATGTCTTTTTTGACAATCTAATCATAAACGTACTGATACCCCTTAACAACATGGCTTAAGAGATGGTTAGTCTGCACAGACTCGTAATCAATAGTTTCGAAAGTACTTATTATTAATGGGGTAAGCCATATAAAAAAATAGTACTTTAGTATAAGCATGATGTGTCTTTTATAAAAGTGACCTTAATGAGCAGGTAAGTGAATGAAGTTAGTAAAACTGCATAATCAGCCGTATTTATTTCTTGTATTATTAGCTGTTGCAATGCCATTTACATTTTCTGTATGGAATGTACAGCTAAATAATGCAGTTGTAGAGCTTGCCAACTTTACGGGTAAGGAAATTGGAATACTGCAAAGTATTCGAGAGATACCTGGGTTATTAGCAATATCAGCAATTTTATTTTTGCTTTTTATTTTAGAGCAGCGCTTTGCTGTTTTAGCGCTCGTGTTATTGAGTGCTGGGGTGGCATTAACAGGGCAGTTTACGAGTGTTTTGGGATTTTATCTCACTACGCTATTAATGAGTTTTGGGTTTCATTATTTAGAAACCACGAGAGACTCGTTAGCACTTCAATGGTTACCTAAAAAGACTGCACCTGCTCAGTTAGGTAAGTTGTTAGCAGTAACATCATATAGTTCCTTAGGGGCTTATGGAATGGTTTGGTTGCTCCAACAACTATCATTAAGCTATGAATTGATTTATCTGGTGGCAGGTGCTATTGGGTTATGCCTGGCGGGTTATCTTTGGTTGAAGTTCCCTGTTTTTCAACAGTCTGCACAACAGCATAAAAAATTAATTTTTAGAAGAAAGTATTGGCTTTTTTACTTATTAACATTTATGAGTGGGGCAAGACGGCAAATTTTTGTGGTGTTTGCTGCATTTATGATGGTTGAGAAATTTCACTATAGCGTAAGTGATATTACATTATTATTTATAATTAATCACCTGGTCAGTATTTGGCTAGCACCTAAAATAGGTAAAATGGTTCAGCACTTTGGAGAGCGTTTTACACTTTCTTTAGAGTATATTGGATTAATCATCGTTTTTACCGGCTACGCATGGGTAGAATCCAGTGAAATAGCTGCTATGTTATACGTGGTTGATCATATCTTTTTTGCCATGGCCATTGCTTTAAAAACGTACATGCAGAAAGTAGTCGATGAACAGGATATTGCAGCAACGGCAGCCATGAACTTTACGATTAATCATATTGCTGCGGTTTTTTTACCTGTCATTTTAGGTATAGTCTGGTTAACATCGCCTGAGTGGGTATTTTATATTGGCTCAGTATTGGCGCTACTATCATTTATGCTTGTTCAGCTGATTCCTTACACTCTACGACAAGTTACACCGATGGCTCAGCAGGTTGTCAATGCAGAAGGTTGATTTCTCATAAGATGGATACTGGTTAAAAGGCTAGTTGAGCAGCCTTTTAACTTCGTTTTCTTGACGAAATAGAAGTGAGTATTTCACTGAAACCTTTTATTATGCGAGAATTAATAATATACCCAATACGAATGGTTTTTAGGTGTGGCCATCGAGTGACGAAGCCCCATGAGCCTATATTAATAGGTGATTGGGGGGAGGAGAGAAGATAACAAAACCTAGAAATCCTTCGTGAAGGATATAAAAATAATACACTGGAGTGTGACATGTTAAAGGATTCATTTTATCCTCCGCAGCGAACTTTGATGGGACCTGGTCCTTCAGATATTCATCCTCGGGTTTTACAAGCACTAAGCCGTCCTACTATTGGTCACCTTGATCCCTGCTTTATTGGTATGATGGATGAAGTTAAACAGTTACTGAAATATGCTTTTGTTACTGAAAATGAAGTGACACTTGCAGTATCCGCACCGGGTTCGGCAGGTATGGAGGCTTGCTTTGTCAACTTGATTGAACCTGGTGAAAAGGTCATTGTTTGTATTAATGGAGTGTTTGGTCAGAGAATGGCTGAAAATGTAATACGCTGTGGTGGCCAGTTAATTAAAGTTGAGGATGAGTGGTGTCAGCCAGTCTCTTTAGAAAAACTGCAAGCAACATTAGAGCAGCATCCTGATACGACAGCTGTTGCCTGTGTTCATGCTGAAACCTCAACAGGTGTAAAGTCTGATATAGAAGCTATTTGCCAAATAGCCAAACAACATGATTGTTTAACAATTGTTGATACCGTAACGTCATTAGGTGGTATTCCACTCTACGTGGATCGATGGGATATTGATGCGGTTTATTCCGGGTCACAAAAATGCTTATCTTGTGTACCTGGACTTTCTCCTGTTAGCTTTAGCTCTAACGCTGTCGATAAAATTAAGTCTCGTAAAACAAAAGTGCAAAGCTGGTTTCTCGATCAAACATTGGTGATGGAATATTGGGGCAATAAAGCGGCGAGAACTTACCATCATACGGCACCTGTGAACGCGCTTTATGCTTTACATGAAGCCTTGTTGATGCTGAAAAAAGAGGGTTTGGAGCAAGCCTGGCAAAGACATGCAATGATGCATAACCGTCTTTATCAGGGGTTAACAGATTTAGGTATTAAGTTTTTAGTTGATGAGCAGCATCGGCTACCACAACTTAACTTAATTGCTATTCCAGAAGGCATTGATGATGCGGCCTTTCGTAACCACTTATTGCGACATTATAACTTGGAAGTAGGTGCTGCAATTGGAGACTTGGCAGGCAAAGCATGGCGGATTGGTTTGATGGGCTATGCTGCCAAGGCTGAAAATGTTGCTTTATGCCTAAAAGCATTTGAAGAGACATTAAACATGATGCGGCAGTGATAAATGATAACCCCATCTTTTGTGACGCCATCAAATGGTGGGGTAAAGAGCATAGCCTGGCGAAGGCAACAAACCCTAAAATTGATTCGCGAAGGGTATATGCTACTATAGCGCTCCTTTTGGCTTACTCTGAGAATCCTTGAGGCTAAGTAAAGCACTCAGCATCGCTCAGGGGATGGTATGGCCTAAATGTGGAGGGCTAGGGGTTGTTAGTTCAGGTCAAAAATAAAAGTGCATTGGGTGCCTTGCTGGTTTGTGTGGCGGCTGCAATGTGGGGTTTTGATGGCGTCGTGCTAACACCAAGACTTTGGGAGTTAGATGTTAGTTACGTTGTATTTATGGTTCATGCGTTGCCTTTTTTGGGGATGCAGTTCTTTTTATACCGACATTATAAATACCTTAAAAAGCTTTCTTGGGTAGATATTGTTTTCTTTATATTAATTGCAATATTTGGTGGGGCGTTAGGTACTCTTGCTATTGTCAAAGCACTTTTCCTTGTTAATTTTAATAATTTAACGGTTGTTGCTTTACTACAAAAAACACAACCTGTTTTTGCAATTATTCTAGCAAGGTTTATTTTAAAGGAACCGTTTAGCCGTCATTTTTTTCGTTGGGCGTTATTAGCTATTGTTGGAAGTTATTTGTTAACATTTGAGCTTAACTTGCCAGATACATCAAATAAGGATCTTTTGTTTGAAGCGGCTTGTTATGCTTTATTTGCGGCATTTTCATTTGGTAGTGCTACAGTTTTTGGTAAGCGAGTTTTGAATAAAGTACCTTTTCAAACAGCACTGTTTTTTCGCTATGGTTTTACGACGTTAGTGATGTTGATAATAGTATTGTCATTGGGAACTTATCAGCAGTTCGAAGTCACAACTAATACGCATTGGCTCTTTTTAATCATTATAGGTTTAACAACAGGTAGTGGCGCTATTTTACTATATTATTATGGGTTACGTTATATTCCAGCAAATGTATCAACGATTTGTGAACTATGCTTTCCACTATTTACAGTGATTTTTGACTATATATTTAATGGAAATATACTGTCGCCTATTCAATGTTTTAGTGCTTTGTTAATGCTATTTGCTATATATAGAATTAGCCGAATTCAGGCTTATGAGCAAGTGAAAAAAGATAACTCTCTGCCGCTTCAATCTAAGCTGACTACATAATGTTAGCGCAGAGAGTAAAGATATAAATATGCAGTTTTGGATATAAAGTGCGCTTAAGCAGGAAATATTTCCTCAAGCTTTTGAGCTACACCGTGTTCATCACTGCTTAAGGTGTTTTCATAGCGAGCTAATGATTGACGAAGACGGTCGTGTGCATTAGCCATGACCACTGGCATTCCGACTTGTGACAGCATTTCATAATCGTTCATACCATCACCAAATGCTACCGTTTGCTCAAGGGTGAAGCCTTTTATTTTCAGCACTTGTTGCAGTGCTTGTCCTTTATTAACCTCTTTGGCCATAACCTCTAGACAATCTGGAAGGCTAAACGCAGCATTCACTGAATCACCAAACAGATGATTAATCTTATTTTCTAGTGCTAAAAGTGTTTCATGTTTACCGACAAAAAATACTTTAGCGACATTGTTATGATCAGTTGTAAATAAATTCGTTATCGAATAATTAAAGCCTGAGCTTTTATTAAACTCAAGCAGTGCTTGGTTTGGCTTTGATATTAGCCACTGATCTTCTTTATAAATATTAAGTTGAGTATCTGTAGGCGCCATTTCCAATAAAGGTTGGACAATATGCTCTGGGATGTCTTGTCTAAAAATAGTTTGGCCTTGTTTATTATGGATTCGCGCACCATTGCTAGTGATGAGAAAAAGATCCAAGCCCAGGTTATTAGCAATATGTTTAACGTCTTGATAATGACGACCTGTGGCAATAATGAAGCGAATCCCTTGTTTGACAATGCGATGTACAGTGCTGATGGTTTGTTGACTAAGGGCGTGGTTTGAGTCAAGCAAAGTGCCATCTAGGTCTGAAACGACAACCTTATACATAAATTACCCCTATTCATTGAGGTGCAAATATTAGCATACGATAGTAATAATTGTCTAAATAAGGAATTATGCATAAATATGGCTAATCTATAAAATTGGTAAGCTTATTAGTGAAAATGCTTAGCACTAAAGAGCCTAGTATTAAAGTAGCTAGTATAAAGGCTGCTTTATCTGGCCTATAAAAAAAGCCCCTTTCTAGGGGCTTTTACAGTAGTGGTGTCGCTTTTTTTATAATTAAAAGGATAGTGGCGGACGAGCCGTACTCGCTTGGTCAATAACAGTAGGCATATGATTATGCTCTGTATGTGGTCGTGAACCTGACTCTGCAGGCACTTGATCGCCCATTGCATAAGGGTTTGCTTGTTTCCAGTTACTAATTAACTGGCCCAACCACTGCTGGTACTCACTCGCATAGTTACTTGCTAAGGTTTGTATATGACTGTTATAGGCTTCAAGCTGATTACTTCTTAGGTATTCAGCTAGCTTTAAGTGTTCTGCAGAATGTCTTTCTTGCAAGAATCTGTGCAGAGTATAAGACCAGTGGTAAACCATGGAGGTACCAGATGAGTAGTCCATGTTAACAATTTGTTGTAGTGAAGGGCGCGCAGAAGGGCTGACACTACTTACATCATTCATCCCACGTGGGAAATCATCACGCCATGCGATAAACTCGGCTAAACCTTCAGTCCACCATGTAGTTTTGTTTAATGGGTAGTAAGCAAAGCGTCCATATAAGTCGAATCGACCATCGAGGTAGTGTACATACTCATGGTTTAGATTCCATATATCCCACTTTTTGCCATTAGGGCGCTCATAGACGAACAGACGAGCTTGGTTATTGGCTTGATTGGGTTCACCTTCGATATAAATACCACCGTTGTTGGTTGCTATTTTGTAGAGTAATGCACCAAACTTTTTATACTCTGATGACTCGTTAAAAATCACAAGTTCTAAATCAGTATTATTATCTTCATCAACAGGTTTCCAGTTCGTTGCCATGAGTGAATGGAACTCATACTCTTGGCGTTTTAGTCTTTGACAGACTTCATTGACTTGATTGGTGTCTAGCTGTTGATAGCGCAAAGTAAGTGAGCTACTACACTGGTGGGTGTACGGTAATACTTCACTTATCTTGTATTGATAGCAGAAATTAGCAAACTCAGTAGAGCAGCTATTTTCTGGATTGCTTTTACGTGTTTTGGTCACGTAGTAACTGTAAAAGTTTGCTTTTAATTCTTTTTGATCACTATAGTCATTATGATCTTTAATTAGGCTGATTGCTGCATTATCTAAGCGCTTATTCCAGCTATTTTCATTATCGATAAATAAATTACCTAATGCTTCAATGGCATTCATAAGGATGAATGGATCTTTGCGTCCATAACGGTCTGACCAAATGCCCAAAGCTGAACGCTTGCCTAATTCAGCGATACTTTCAGGAAGGTTGGTTGCCAGTAAAGCAGATTTTAATGCACTACCCGTTTTGCTTGGTTGCGCAACCTGGAATCCTAAAATATCGATAGTCGTGGTGAGCTCAAAGATTGCAGAGCTGTAGCCCGCTGTACCATTGACTGAGTCAGCATTGCTAACTAAATGATCAACCAGTTGATTGAGTATGTCGACATGCTTTGCAAAAAATGAGTCCGTTTCAGGTATACGAATATAGCCATTAAGCGCAACAACATAGCCTTCCAATGCTGCAGCTGCATCAGGTTTTACTGTGTAGAAATCACTCATTTGAGTCACTTTCATCAGTGCTTGGTCCGCTATTTTGGCTACTGATGGCTTAATATTTTTGACTTCTCTAGAGTAATTCCAACCTCTTAAATAGGTGAAGAGCTGTTGCAGGTCTTTATCTGCAATATCATTCTGGTCTGCAAGAAACGCTAACGCCTGGAAAATCTCACTTAACCCATCAGTTGATACATGGTTAAAGTCATCGTTATAGAATAAGCGTGTATCATTCGTATTCAGTACACGTTGTACTAGAGCGGGAAAGTCATTTTTACTTGTCCATGACGAAGGATAAACTGACTGTGTTGGATTTGTTGTTTTAGGTTTTTCAGGATTAGTCGGTTTTGTTGGTTTATTTATTGTTGGTGTTTTTGGTTTTGTAGGTGTAGTGGGTTTCGATGTTGTTTTTGGTTTAGTGGGCGTGGTCGGCTTGTTTGTTGTGGTATTGCCAGTAAACAGTAAATGAACTTGAGAAACATTAGAGTCTGCTTGGCCATCATTTACCCGGAAACTAAAGATATCCTTAGCAACGTTTTGATTAGAAAAATAAGTAAAATCACCTGACTGGGGGTCAAGTCGTAGTTGTCCATATTTAGGCCAGGAAACAACGGTATAAGTCAGTTTATCTTTATCTGCATCTTCACCCCAAGCGTGGCTTTTTAAGAGCTGTCCAGCAGTAACATAGTTGCTTTGGCCTAGGGTTTTGGGTGGAGCGTTGTTTTTTGAGACAGTTTTAGATGGTTCAATGATTAGCTGGACAACAGATATATTAGAGTACTGTTTGCCATCGGATACACGAAACTTAAACTCATCGTACTTTGCGCTAGGTGAGGTTACTGTATAAGTAAAGGTGCCTTTATAATTATTAAATTGAAGCTTGCCATGGGCGGTAGTTGTCACTAATTCATAATAAAGCTTTTGTCCTTCTGGATCGTTGCCCCACACCCATGCATTAAGCATTTCACCAGCTTTAACCTGGTTACTTTGGCTCATGGTGATTGGTGCTTGATTAGCAAGTGCTGCATTGCTGAAGCTGGCACATGCAAAGGCACTAAGACATAAGGATATTGATAGACCAAGCGATTTCTTGCGGAAAACTGCCATTTTCTTAACCCTGAGTAATAATTATGTGTTTAGCGTGGCGCATTATGAATTGTTTAAAATGAATCGTGTTGAATTGGTTCACAGTTTAAACGTGCGTTTGTCGGTTTGTTGTGCAGGGCAATTAGTCAGGATAATTGTGATGAAGTTTGCTGAACTAAGGTGCATTAAATGGTGGTGGGGTTCAGATTGCTTTGTCTTCACAAAAAGTATTGTGAAAAGGTGATGCATTCAGCGTTCATGTATTGAAGTGCTTCGTTGGTCTATAGGTGCTAAAAAGCTAGAATAACCTGCCTTTACCCTAGAAATAGCAGGTTGTGATATAGGATGAACTGGTTAGTTAGAAATGTATTAATGTTGGAAGCAACTGAAATCAGTCTATTAAAGATATCAGGTATAGCAACCTTAATGTTAATAGCAACTCAAATAAGCATCAGTATATTTGGCTTAATTATTTAATAAAGAAGCACACTTAAATCAATTGTTTATCTAACTGTTAACCTCCTTCTCGATCTTTCTCTGTCTGTTGGAAGCGTAAATACTTTCGTTTTAACAGAATTTGTTCCTCAATGACATCCAATACATCACTGGCTTAAGTGTATAATAAAGTATTAAGCACTCCCTTAGCTTATCTAGAGAAGAATTGGGGCTGTGATATTGCAATGAAAATACAGTTGTTTAGTGACTTGCATTTGGAGTTTGGTGCTTATCTACTGCCCAAAATTGAAGCGGATGTAGTTATTTTGGCTGGTGATATTAATCTAGGTGTAAAGGGTGCTCAATGGGCCCTTGATACCTTCTCATCGCAACAAATTATCTATGTATTAGGAAACCACGAATATTATCTCCATAGTTATCCAGGGTTACTCTCAGAGCTATACAACTATTGCCAAGATACAAATATACACCTATTAGAAAATAGCTCTTTTCAGCTAGAAAATGTTGTTTTCTACGGTGCTACGCTGTGGACAGACTTTAATCTATTTGGTAGCGATTATAATGTAGCAAAAACTTGTCAACAAAGGATGAATGACTATAACTATATTTATCATTCTAATCATCAATCAGCATTGACTGTTAAAGATACTGCCATTATACATCAGCAGTCGGTCAACTGGTTAGATAAAAAACTGTCTGAAGATAAATTACTTTCTGCAAATAATGTAACTAACCCTTTAATTCGCATCGTTGTATCTCATCATGCACCTAGCTTTCAGTCAATTCCACTAAATCAAAATCAAGATTATATCAGTGCCGCGTATGCGTCGAACCTTGAATGGTTGATAAAGAAAACGCAACCAAATTACTGGTTTCATGGTCATATTCATAGATCACAAGACTATATGGTAGATAGCTGTAGGGTTATGTCCAATCCAAGAGGTTATCCCATAGCGATAAACCCTGGATTTAATGAACAATGGATAATAGATGTTTAAGAGTATGCGTAAAATAAAAAAATATTTATTACTAACAAATATAGTAACAGTATTTACATTAAGTTTTTGTCAAACGACTATAGCGAATCAGGCTCAGAAGTTAGTTGATGCTGCTATTGAGCGAACGAATCAAAAGGTAACCTATGATGGTCGTTATGTGAAAATCCCTTACCCTAATGGGGACGTACCCAATAATATAGGTGTGTGTACTGATGTTGTTATTAGGTCATATCGAAAGCTTGGAATTGATTTGCAAAAACTTGTGCATGAAGATATGAAGCGTGCATTTGATGTATATCCTAAATTATGGGGGCTAACAAAAACAGACACCAATATTGATCATCGAAGGGTTCCAAATCTGCAAACTTTTTTTAAACGGCACGGTACGGTTTTACCAGTTACTGACAATGCGAGTGATTATCGGCCAGGTGATATAGTAACTTGGTTATTACCTGGAAATTTAACTCATATCGGTATTATAATTGATAAGAAAAATATTTTTAGGAACAGACCATTGGTAGTGCATAATATTGGTCATGGAACCGTTGCAGAAGATATGTTATTTGATTATAAAATAACAGGACATTACCGATATAAATTAGAAAATAAATAACGAAGATAAAACCAGCAAAGTAAAAAATAACTACTTTGCTGAATCAAGTCAATTAAATGATGAACTTAGCTTTCAAAGCCTCTTTGACAATCTTTTGGCGATATTGACGATCTGTGCTCTTAATTAAGTCGATATTAATGGCGTAAAACCAGACAGCAGCTTTGGTCTTTACAAAGCCAACAAACCAGCCAATATCCATTCCTTTTTCTTCTTTCATAACCCAACCTGTTTTCCCGTATAAGGTATAAGTGGGAGTGTTTTCAACTATCATGATGTCTTTGGTTTTACGTTGGTATTCTTTTTTATAAGGTAATGCTTCTGCGTAAAGTTTTTTTAGAAATTCGACTTCTTGATAAGCTGTAATTCGTAAATCACCATTTAGCCAAAATGTAGTCAGATCTCCAAGCTTTTGATTACCATAGCTCATTTTATACAAATGCTGTTGGTACTTTAGTCTGCCAATATCTTGAGCAACTTCTTGGTAACACCATATGCATGAATTTTGTAAAGCTGATTTTAATGTATGGTTTTGATTCCAGATTTTCCAGCCTTTATCTTCGCCATCCCACTTGAATAGATGGTTATTTGCTTTGATTGCGCCTTCTTGAAGCCCAATAAGTGTGTTTGGGATTTTGAACGTTGATGCAGGTAAAAAAGCTTTATTGGCTCTTTTTTTATTGTGAATATAGGTGGTCTTTCCATTAGCCGATGAAATGACAAGTGTGCCATTTATTTTATATTTGTTAAAAATTGAAGACAGTTTTGCATCTTCAGTTGCCCAAGAAGAAAAACTTGTTAATAAAATGGCGGTGCCTATTAATAAATTTATTTTTGTTTTAAATGTTTTTTTCATGTTTTTCCTTTGTGTGCTCGTTAAGGGATCCGAATTTTAGTATAGGGTGAATTGAAGAAGGTGGCTTTTTTGCGATCAAATATGATCAATTATGGCAATATATTGAAGCTCTTTAAGAGGCTTATTAATATCAATAACCAAATACTTTGGTAATTAAAAAATGAATGCTTTCTTTAATGAAGAAAGCAAGCACAAAAAATTTACTTATTGATGCTGCGGTTGCCATGAAGAAAATATTTATCTGTACTCTTTTAGTACTTTGTTACAATGTGTCTGCGAAAAGTTTAAAAAATAACTATCGTGCAGTTAACTTGGGTAAAGAGAATAGTGTATTAGGTTTTGAAGAAGTATTGCTTGAGAAGAAGAGAGAGACAGATATAACAGAAAGAGGAGGGAATGAAAATCTAAAAAAATCAGATGTTGATCCGGGAAATTTAGTTTGGGTGATGAAGCATGAAGTGCAGTATGATCTATTTGAAGAGGTGTATTTATGGTCAAAGAAAAATGGATACTTTTTCGCGAATGGATGCAGTTACTCAAATAAAACAGAATGTACTCCTGAAAATACTCAAAATAAGATGATACCAGTAACCTTTGTGTCATGGATTGATGTTATTCTTTGGGCTAATGCTCTCAGTGAAAAAATGGGATTAGACCCTGTTTATAGAAATAAATCAGGCAAGGTCATAAAAAATGTAAGTGCAGGAAGTGATAAGGTTATTGAGCATAATGCGAAAGGTTTTCGTTTGCCATCAATACAAGAGTGGATACAGTTTGCAGAAGAGAGTATGGGTAAAAATAATACATCTAATCACAATGATTTTAATTTGATATTAAATGGTTATAAAAAGAAATGGAGTGAGGAGGGGAGCTACTTGGTAATAGAGGAAAATATAGCAGAAACTGAAATGGTAGGTATTAATAATGATATATTTGAATGGCTAGGTACAGCGTTTTCTTCTGATGATAGTATGGGCGTTAAATTATTTAATAAAATGTATTATTTTTGTGGTGCAGAATTAACAGATTCTACTAAAGATAAGGCTGTTTACTGTGATATTCATACGAGACAGTTTCGCTATAATGACCTTGGGTTTCGGTTGGTAAGGAAAAACTAGATGAGTATGTTATTACGGTTTGCAATAATGTATCTATGTTTGATCTCTATATGGGGTACTGCAAGTGAATATGAGGTGATAAAACTCAAGAATGGAAGCAATCAGCTGGATTTAAATGGAGATGGAGTTAAAGATATCGTTTTTAAAGGGATGTTTGATAATAATACCTCCTTTGTAAATTATTCATACACATTCTTTATAAAAACGAAGTATAATGATTTTATTCATGTGCCAATAGGAGAAAGCCATTCAGATATCATTTATTGGGATGGAAGGCTATCTGGAATAGGCTACTTATATCAAGACCTAAAGTTAATAAAATTTAAATCAATACTTTTATTGGTTACAGCAGTAAAAGAAAATCATGGGAGTTTTGATAAAGAAAAGGGTTTACTTAGCTTCTATTTTTTAAAAAAAGGTGCTCAACACCCGGGGCAGATTCCCTATCAATGGATAAGGTATAACTCTAAGCATAGTGAAAATAAATATTATTCTGTTGATGAAGCATTTGATGAAATAAGTGATGAGGATCTGGCTATTAATAATCGTATGGATAAAATTAAAAGTGAGCCTGCAATTTAATTTTATACACTGCATTACGATTGCGCTCAGCCCTGTGAGCTATGTGCAACGCCTTTAATTCTTCTTCTGTAAGCCAAAATCCTTTCATGGTCGCAAAGGATATACAATTTTTCTTGTTAAATTAAAAGATTAAACCTAATTCTCAAACGCTATAGGTATAGCTCATTTGAGAAGAAGTTTGCTAAATTTTAACAATAATATTATATCTAAAGTTGATAATATTTTTCGTAGTTAATATTTGTTAATAAATAATATGCTGTATTTAAAAAATATACAAAAACTCAGTTTATTAATATGCGATACAGGATAGCTGGTGTATTTCCACCATGGGTGATGGAAATACTATAGTCGAGGAGCATTAATGCTTCATACTCATTTATACAAAAGAAGTGTAGCATGACCACTAGCCCCTTTTTGCATACAAATATCAAAAGGGATTGATGATGAGTGTGAGCCTGTAAGTATTTTCTGGTGCCTTTGTTGATGAGAGTAATCAGTGTAGTTCAATTTAATTTGATATGAAGTAAAGTTTGGATTGATACTATTGAAACTATATCTACGACATGATGACTCGCGCTTACATTTTGATGTGACACAATTAAGAGGTTTTAAAGATAGCTCGTATCGCTTGGGCCAACCTTCTCTTGATCCTTCTAGAATAATATTTGCATTTCCTGATGCAGATTTTTGAAAACACTGGTTAACGCTGACTTGAGTTGACCCAAGTGGTTTGTAACCCTGATGAGTTTTGGTGATTGTTTGACCCCTTAAATGTCTAGGAAATTGTACTTGATATTGGATGTTTACTTTGTAATCGCCTGCTTCCGGTTGGAGGTTACTAAACGTAAAGTTTTTACAGTATTGCTCTGCTTTGCAGGTCCTTGTAACGCAGCCCAGGGGATAAAACCTAATTAATTGGTGTTGGGGCCACAGTTTAGTGAAAATACCGTGATCGTCAAGTTCATGAGGCCATGATGCGTTAGGCCCATGTAAGATAAGCTTAGCATTGCCCCCAGTCAGTGAGCAATGTTGAAAAGTAATGCTTTCGGCATTTGCGGCCTTTTGTCCTTTAATGACTCTGGAGAAATTTTGGTGGTTATTAGACCAGTTAAGGATGACTGAAAAGCTGGAAGGTCCAGTAGGGAGTTTATCAAAAGTCCATAACTGGCAGTGACTAGACGCGTTGAGTGATTGATTGAAAACGCCATATGGTACTTCTTTAGCGTCCTTAATACACGAGAACTGTTGTTGGTCACCACGCCCATAAAATGACTCTTTTAATGGGTAAAGCTCCCAGCCATTGATGCATCCACAGTATAATTTTCCGTAAAGACTTATAGCTTCAGCAGGAAATAATATGTTACGAATCGTATTTTTATTTAAAGAGCAGAGTCCTGCCAAGCTTCCCATTGGTAAATTATTAATAGTGCTACCAATTAAACCTGCTTCACCTCGATTACCCTTTTTACCTCTTACTCCTTGTGCTCCGATTTCTCCTTGTTTACCTTGAGAGCCTTTGGGCCCGGGATCTCCATCGGGACCTGGTTTGCCATCTTGACCAGCGTTACCTTGCTTTCCTGGAGGGCCTTGATCTCCTTGTGCACCAGGTTCACCTTGCGCACCTTGATTACCAATTGGACCTTGGTTGCCTTTTTCCCCAAGCAGCCCCATCAGACCTTGTTTACCTGCTTCGCCCTGTTCTCCTTCTTTGCCTCTTGAACCTTTTGGGCCTAACGCTTGTTGCCAACATAGCTCTTTTTTCTGGATGAGGCACAGTGTTTCATAATATGAGAAAGCTTTATTTGCAAAATATAAATCATCAATTAAGGCAGTATATTGGTTGCCTAACAAAATTCCATTAAAAGACGATTCATTATGATTAAGTGTGGGGGATGTATTAGTATCTTTAAATAAAACTGGCTTGCCATTTATACTTAAATAGATTTTTTTTCCCTTGCTTGTGAAACTAGTACTTATGTGAGTCCATTGGTTAAAATCGAACTTTTGTTGAGATACTAGTGTTCTTCCTTCATTGATTAATGATAGATAAATGTGTTGGTTTTTATATAAGAACTGATGGTTTGGTATTACGCTCTCTTGTGTGAAGTTATGGTTCAAGAGAACAAATTCTTGCTCTGTAGATTTATACCAAAATGCGATGGAATGTTCGACTTGTTCAATCCATGATTCAGGTATTAGTATAAAGTTATCATGATCAAGTTGTAGCGACTTACCAGAAATACTATCGTCTGATAGGTTTATATTCGATAAACTTATCGATTTAAGATTATTTGTGTCATTTAAGATAGCAGTATCGTCAGATTGATCAAATGTCCATCGTGAATATTTATTACTTGTTTCAGCATTGGTCAATGTTGAAACAAGTAATAAATAACTAAAAATTATAATTTTTGTTGTTTTCATATTGGATAAATAAAATGTTCAAGAGAGAATTATGCTAATAAAGATACATTTTTGATTGAATAAGGAAATGTATTACTTAACTGCTTGTATCGTTGTTTGTAATGAGAGTGACTTTCAGTTTCATGGGTGCATGGTAAGGTGTTCAGCCTTACCATGAACTTGTTGCTTTATTAGCCCAAAATTAAAATCAGTAGCCTATTAATTTAATAATATTAAATTAATAGCTGGGATTAATGCTGGAGTCCAGCGTCCTTCTTGATAAGGTGTAGACAGCTGCCAGGTATATGACCCGGAGGATTTCAAACAGGTTCCCTGAGTTGTACCTCTACTGGCGATAAAGGTCCATCCTTCAACACAACCACACTTGCCTTCTTTCATTATTGCAGGTTCGAGCAACCTAAAAGGCTTACCTTGGTAAAGCCAACAGTAACCAGCTGTTGCTCCATTAGGCAAATCAGCAAATGTTTGAGGAAGTGGTCCTTTTGGACCTTTTTCACCTTTAATTCCAGGTAGACCTGTTTCACCTTTAACGCCTTTAGGACCAGGGTCTCCGGCAGGTCCTTGTTTACCTTTAATGCCTTTTGATGAATCACTACCATCTGATCCATCAATACCAGCTATTCCATCTGGACCTTTTTTGCCAGATTCTCCTTGTTTTCCAGCATCGCCTTGTGGTCCATCTTCACCTTGAGGACCCTGTTCCCCTTTTTCCCCAGGCTCACCTGGGTCGCCTTGATCACCCTGTTCTCCAGGTTCCCCGATGATACCTGGTGCGCCAGGTAATGCTTCAGTAACACAAGTATTTGCGTAATTAAATGAAAAGTATAAGCATAGTGCTTCAGCATAAATCAGTGGTCGAGCATACATTCGAACTTCATCTATTTCACCACTAAAAGGTGCTAATAACCCTTGAGCATCACCACCTACTGCAAATGGACCCGCATGATGACTTTGTTTAAATATCATGCCATTGAATTCACCTTCATTAGCTAAAGGTACAATAGCCCCATTTAATGATAGTGATACAGGGTTTTGGTCTTTAGTATCAATATTGACTGTGAGTAATTGCCAGTCTGATCGTGTATTTACTTTGGAAAGTGAAGTGGCTATATAACTAGAATTATGATTACCACTTGCCTGTACTTTGACTTTAATAACGCCAGATGCGGTCAAGATAACCTGAATATTTCGTGAACTTTCTTCGTACTCATAGTGTTCACTTAAAAGGACTTCATCTGAAGTGTTACTAGTAGTCAGTTTAATCCAAACAGATAAACCTAAACCATCTCTTAACAACCAGTCATTTCGTTTTGGTAGTACAAGTGGATCACTGTTAACCACAAATGAAGCACCAGATTGTCCTGCAGCGTTAAAGTGGTTATCAGAAAGATGATTAACAGTAGCTTGCCATGGATTAAATGCCTGGCTATTTAATACCTGATCACTTTCATAATTATCAAAGGACCAATAACCTTGTAAGTTCGCAGCAAAACTCATGGGAGATGATGCTAAAGCACTTAATACTAAAGGATAAATTATTTTTTGTTTCATCACTAACTCACTTTGCATCATTTATGGCCACCGTGACGTATTTTTCTGCGGTATCTTGAAGGGTCACCCGTGTCACTAGCTTGCCATCCGTGGACAGGACCAAACATTTTAATACCACCAGATCCCCCTTGGTGAATACAATGATTGATTGTCACACTGGTTTGGCCGGCAGGTTTAAACCCTCTAATTCGGCGATGATAGCCACCATGGTTATACCAATGAATATTTATTTCGTAGGCACTGGCTTCGGGGTGAAAGCCGCTGAAAGTCCAATTACGACAGTTTGAACCACCACCACCACCCATACTGAGTGTCTTATACTGAGGCCATAAGATTAAGTGTCCATTGTCTCCTGAATCTTGAGCAGGCCATCCGTCATAAGGTCCGTGGAGGGTTAGGTTTGAAGAACCACCGTTTTGTGGGCAGTGATTAAATGTAACGCTGGTTTGTCCCTCTGGTTTCGTATTTTTGATGGTTCGGTGCTGGCTACCTTTACGTGATTGCCAATTAATATTTAATGTATAACTAGACGCTTCTGATGGTAAACCACTATAAGTCCAATCTTGGCAATTGTTTAGCGAAGTGCTAGGCATTGTTTGAGAAGCAGCATAATATGGTAATGGATCCGCGTCTTTTAGGCATGTAAAGTGGCTGATACCTGATTCACCAAATAACCCGGTAAGGGGAACAGCTTCCCATCCGGCTTCACAAGAACAGATATTTTTGCTGCCTTGTTGCAGTGTCATCGCAGGAGCTTCAACAGAAAGAACCTGGTTATTATTAATAACACAGGAGCCTGCTGTTGTATTTTTTGGTAACGCCAGAATAGTTTGTCCTTTTAAGCCAGTGTCTCCACGATCACCTTTTTCACCGCTAGGGCCTTTATCTCCAGAATCACCTTGTTTACCTCTAGGTCCCTGTGGTCCGGGATCACCATCTGGACCAGGCTTGCCATCTTGACCGGGTTGGCCCTGTTTTCCTGGTGGACCTTGTTCGCCTTGCGTACCTGTTTTACCTTGAGGGCCTGCATTACCTACAGGTCCTTGATTACCTTTAGCGCCATCTTCTCCTTGCGCTCCTTTTTTTCCTTCTTCACCTTTATTGCCTGGAATACCACGAGTGCCTTTAGGACCTTCAGCGAGTTGCCAACAGTTTTCGCCTTGATTAAAAAGGCATTGATTCTCGAAAAATGAAAGCGAGCGATCATAAATACTCAGCTGGTCTATTAAGCCAGTAAAGTTTTTAACTGTGCTATCTGTTGATAAACCTATTTCAATAGCGCTATCGTTTTTTAGTTGTGTACCGTTGAACTGGCTTGAATCCATGGTTTTGTTAAAGATAACAGGACGGCCATTAATGACTATATGTAAAGGTTGTGGTTGCTCTTTATCAAAAGAGATAGAAAAATGCTGCCAACGTTGCAAATCAGTAATAGTTTCGCTGTGTACTTTAGCTGTGATCCCTTGGCCTGATTTAAGTACTAATTCTAGTGTATTGTTTACAACTTGGAGTTGATAGCCAGTTTGAGTTTCATGATTCATTTTTCGAATCAATGAAAATGTTTTTTGGGTAGCATCAGGCTTAAACCAAAAACTCACGGCATGTGAATTATCGCCTAACCAGCTATTGGGAATAACAAGCGAGGCTAACTCTTGGTTGAACCTAAGGGATTTATTACGCTTTCCTTCCTCTGCAAGTAAAGCGTTCTCAGGTAACTGTAAATTATTTGCATTACTGCTTTGATCAATAATTTGCTGTGCTTCGATTTTATCAAAATTCCATAGTCCTACAGGTTTTTGCTGAGCACTAGCAGGAAAGGCTGCAGTTGTACAACTTAAAAATAAAAGTGTACTAAGTGTATTTTTTCGCATCTTTTAAAACTCATTCACTGTTCTTTGGTGCTTAACATAATTATTTAAAGTATTTTTAAAAGCTGATAATTAATTTTTAATACACCAAGAGGCATTAACATCCCCCACTCGAGTCCAGCCCGATGCACAGCTGCAGGCATTTAAGTACTGGTTATTATGACGATAAGTGTAGGTTGATGCTGCAGTGCCATAATGTAGCGTAATTGTTTGGTTAGCTTTATTTATTTGGCAAAAGCCTGATAAAGATCCTTTAGGTAAATCCTGGTAGGAATCTGCAATAGGACCTGCATCACCTCTTGGCCCTGGCTCACCTTGTGGACCTCTCACACCAGGTAAACCTTGCTGGCCATCTGGTCCTTTGGGACCTGTTTTACCCACGCCGGGTTGGCCTTCTAATCCTGGCAATCCTGATCTACCTTGTGGTCCTTGTGGGCCAGTTTCACCTTGAGGGCCTTGAGGGCCTCGTTCTCCTTGTTTACCAGCTTCCCCTTGTTTACCTCGGGGACCTTGCTCTCCCTTAGAGCCTTGAGGACCTTTGACTCCTTTTTCACCTTGTGGGCCTTGTTGGATAGGAATAAGGCAGTTTAAACCCAGCTGGCTTAAGCAGTATGACTCCACAGGATTAATGATATTTTGAAATAAATAGACCTCGTCAATTTTTCCTTGAAAATTTTCAGGTGGAGTCATTACATTGGATGAAAAAAATATACTAGGATCAGCATAACCTATATTAAAGGTTGATATTGATTCATGTGTTGGTGAGGTTGTTAAGGAATTATTGATGCTTTCAAGATTACTTTCAAAGCCATTAATCGTCACTAGGGTGGACTGTAAAGATAACCCAGTATTATAGCCAATACTAACATGCTGCCATTTACCTGGATGAAGTTTTTCTTTAGTTTTAACGTGTAGTGAGCCATACATAATATCAGTGATGACAATATTAATATATAACTCTTCATCAACAAATGTGGCTACACCTGAGCCATTAGTTGCAACGCGTGAAAAAATGCTTTGGCTTAAACCTGCTCCAGGAATATATATCCAGGCAGCAAATGCAAAGGGTTCTTCCAATGTCCAATTATCACCTACATTAAACTCCATAGATGAGCTGCTGTCGTTAAATTGTGCAGCATAACCTTGAATGCCTTCCGCAAAAGAAATATCGCCATTTAATATTGATGAATGGTTGAACTCACTGTGGTCTCGCACATCTTTATAGTCAAATGACCAGTAACCCACTTGTTTTTTTGGCCAGTTGCCTACATTGGATGGATCGAAAGGATCATTGGCTGATGTTATTGAAGCGCTACATAGTAAAGTGCTATAGCTTATTAACTTGCTTAATTTGCGTAAAAGACGCATACACAAAACCCTGGTAGTTGCAAAAGTTTTAACAGTTATAAGGCGCTTTGTATTCTTCATATCCATAGGTTTACTGAGATATGTTATGAAGGAAAACACCTAAACATAGTGAAATCATAAAATAATGAAGTGTTCAAAGGACATTGATCTAGTGTGTATTCAAGGTTTATGTGCAAATGAGAATTACACATCTTACACGCTAATGAGAGTTTAAGAGTTGATCTAACAACGGTGTGATTATTTTTCAGTGAGTGGCAGGTTGGTATGATACCTGATTCTAAATTTGTTGCAATTCTATACAACGCTATACAACAAGAAGTACCTGTGGAACTAAAGTTGCTGAGGATATTTTTTACCAGTTATCTTCTTATATACTCCGTTTATCCTGTGATTTTATTAAACTATTTAGTTAAGAAGTGCCAGTAAAATTATGATTAATAAGGATATTATTTTTATACTTGAATTCGTTGTGTAAAAGATAAACAAAAATAGCACTGAACAAAATTCTATAAATAATGGATATATAAAATAAGTAAGTGAAGTTTTTGTAAGACATGATACGACTGTACTAGCTGATTACGGTTTAACAACAGTATTGTGTTTTTATTTGACAGTGTTTGGTATTAATTAAGATGGCAAATATTTTTATCGATTAGGCTAATACCCTTCATAATTGTTTCTTCATTTTGATGCTCTACCCATCTTTAATTAAAAAATGTGCTTATCAGGTATTGATAAGTAAACAGCATACGTTGCTGTCACCAATTACCTTTATGAGAAAAGACTTTTATGGTTGCTTTAGTATCTGGATCTAATCTTGGGTTATTTAATCATTTAGTACTAGGAAATGGGGCTGGTAGTAAAGTAGGTCAGGGTAATAACCAAGTCTTTCTTAATGCAGCAACTGGTAACCTGATTTTACAACAACATTCTAATGAGCTTCCTGCATTAGGGTTGGATACCCAGCTAACACAAACCTATAACAGCCAGGGGCAGCATAACGATGCACGTAGCCAGTCCTGGTTATTGAATCAGCACCGCTATTTAACAGATCTTCCAGAAAAAGCCACTGTGGGAAGCAAGTTACGTCGAGCAAATGGTGATGGTAGCTTTAGTGAGTATCACTTTGATAGTGAAAAGCAGGCGTATATTTCCACTGATGGTAGTGGCGCTCATGATCAGATTAGGTTTGATGAAGCGAAAAAACTATGGATTTGGCAAGAAGGTACTTCAGGTGTAGTAGAGCACTATAATTCAGACGGTCAGCTGGTCAGTCGAAATGATAGAGATGGGCACCTTCTGAACTTTAGTTACGAAAATAATCTGTTAAGTCGTATTACGGATGCATCAGGTCAGCAGACAACGCTCAGTTATATTCAAGTATCAGGAAAAACACTGCTGAGCCAAATTGCAACGAGTTATGTTAATGACCAGGGTAAAACACAAGAAACTATTAACCAGCGATTTGAATATGATCTGCAAGGCAGGTTATCAGCAGTTATTATCGATCTTACACCTGAAGATAATACAATTGCTGATGGCAATATCTTTCGTACTGACTATCAATATGACGGTAACAGTTTACGCATTAAGCAAGTTGAGCAGAGCGATGGTGTCATCCAACAATTCACCTATAAAAAAATGGGCGAACAGTATCGTATTGTTCGTATTGAAGATGGTAAGGGCGTTGGAGTTACTCTTGATTATAACACTACTCAGCGACTGACAACGGTCAGAAACGATAAAGGTGAAACATCCTTTTACCGCTTTGATGAACAGGATCGTTTAACATCAATCACTCAGCCTGCAGTTAATCACCAGCGACCCGTATTGTCTTATACCTATGATGACGCAGGTAATATTACCTCAGTAACAGATGCTAAAAATCAGGTTACACAACGACAGTATGATGATGCAGGCAATTTACTGACTGAAATTATTGGTAATCAGGTTAATTATTTTCGCTATAACGAGAATAATCAAATAATTGCTAAGGCAAACTATACATTAGCAAAACCTGGCACTATTGATGATATAGGCCATTTGGCAGACCTTCCTGAAAATGCTGCTATAACGAGAATGGTTTACGATCAACAAGGTCACTTACGTTATACAATCAGTGCAGAAGGGCGTATTCAGGCTTGGGATTATAATGCTCAGGGCTTAATGGTTGAGCACAGAGTTTATTCAAACGTACAATTTTCATTGGCTGATTACACGGCTGAGAAAAATATTTCGCTTTCAGCTATTGATACTTTTTTAAATGCACAGCCACAAGCACAGTATCAAAGAACGACCAATGATTATGATGCCCGTGGTATGGTGGCACGCATTACTCAATGGACTGGTAATCAAGCTCAGCAAAAAACACACTATATTTATAGCGCATTTGGTCAATTACTTAAAACCATTAATGATAAAGGTGTGGTAGAACAATTTACCTATGATGGACTGGGGCGTGTACTGAGTAAAGAAAAAGCAGGCCAGCGTTTAAGTACAGTACAATATAACGATGCGCAGCAGGCGATTGTCACCACAACGGCAAATGGTTTATCAACAACGCAAGTATTTGACTCTGCTGGGCGCTTAGTGACAGAGTCAACCGTCGCGACGGATGAAACCGTTACTGGAAAACAACGACTGTTTTATGATGAAGCAGGTCGTTTAGTGGCAAAAGAAGCTGCAGATGGTGCGCGTAGCTACCTCTTTTATAATGAGGCAGGACGAAAAGCAGGCACCATTGATGAAACGGGTAAAGTGACTCGTTTTAGTTATGATGCTAATGGTTTGCTCATTGCGACAAGAGAATACAGTACTCGCGTTGATACTTCTGCATTAGTCGCTCAACAAGGAGAAGTTAATTTAAAGCTGATGAAGCTTACGGCATGGCTACCTGCTGAATCAGCTGCAGACCGTAGCTCATATGCTATTTACGATGCACAAGGACGAGAGCAGTATGCGATTGATACTGAAGGATTTGTCACCGAAACGATTTATAACGCTCAAGGTAAACAGGTAGCTAAACATCGTTATGAGCAGCCATTATCCAGTGAGCAGTTAACTGATGCCGCCAATTATTCCGCTGGTGATATAAATCGTCTTATTGGTAGTTATAGCTATGTACTCATGGATAATACTACCTGGACGACAGATCGGCAGCCTGATCAGCCTTATGCTTATACATCAAGTGCATTACTGCAGCATAGAGAGCTACATGCTTATGAAGACGTATTGAAACTGTCTGGAGAGCGTGTAAATCGTAATCCAGTTCAGCCATACCCTGTACAAACAGGTTATGACTATACACTAAGATCAGTGCAAAAAGCTGGCGCACAAACCCTGCAATTAGTGGGTGCGCGCACTTCTGAGCAGCCTATGGTTAAGGTCGAAGGACAAGCTCAGCCCACTGCTTCTCCAGCAATATCCCTTGCATTAACCCGTGAAGGTGCTTTAGCAAAATTAACATTACTATCTACAGAGTTTAGTGCAAATAAAAGTAATGCGGCAGACTATTGGCAAGGTGACCAGCGTTTTATAAAGCCTACAGATCGAGGCTTTGAAATAACTCAACCAGGTAGAAAAAATACAGCCAGCGCAGTTAAGTCAAATAGTTCTTCAAGATATCTTACGGCTAAGGGATACCATTTTAAAACAGACGTAACCCTTTCTGATACTACAGGCCTCTTCTCGTTGGCGATCAAGGCTGATAATCGCAAACAACATATGCTACGTCTTATTTCGGGAAATACAGTTGCGCTAATAGGATTAGGAGCTGGAGGGGTTGAGAGACAACTCAATAAAGAACCTTACACGAAGGGTGAAACCTATACCATTGAGTTTGAAGTAAATGCAGATAGTTCAACCGTTTACTTTTACCCAAAAGGTAAGACACGTGCAGAAGGGTTTAGTCAACGGTTAGAAAATCATGGTTTTAAGTCAGTTAACGTTGAATTGATTGTAGGTAAGTCAAGAACTAATAATGATCAACGAGTTGACTTGACCCATTTCCAGGAAAAAGGCCAGTTGGCTTTAGATAACTATCAGTTACGCTATCGCGTAGCAGGTACAGAAAATTTCACTCCAGTAAGCCTTAATGAAGAACAGGAGTTTGCTTGGAATGACTGGCCTGACGGGCAAGCTTACGAGCTAGAGTTAACAGATAAAGAAACGGGTAAGGTATACCTTGCGCAAACTACGGGCACTGCAGAAACACTGCAGTTTAAACCTGAGCAGGATAATACAGCGCCTTCAACATCGGGTGTATTTATCAATAATATGGTGCCCAAAGGACAATGGGCACATTATCAACAAATTACCACTAAAGTATTTAATGCTGAAGGTCAGTTGGTAGGTGAAGGCACTATTTCGCCTGCTGATTTTGCCGAATACCAAGGTCAAATAAAAATTGGGGATCAGCTCTTATCCGCTGGGCAATATCAGCTTGAAATTATTTTTACGGATAACACTGGTAAACAATTAGCACCACTCAGTATGGGGTACCAAGTCGGTAATACTCATACACCCCTTCAGCAGTCTTTACAGTGGGCATCACCCAAACAAGCAGGTGAGCTTGATGTATTGCGTGTGCGAAAAGTGGGGAGTAATGATTGGCAAACATTAACGATTACCCAAGATGCTCAAGGTAAAAATAAGGCTGATTTAACACCATTAACGCCAGGCCAGTATGAATATCAAATTAATTATTTAAATGATCAAGGTCAGATTAGCTATCAATTAACAGGTAGTATTGATACGAATCGTTCTAGTGATACAACACACTCTGGTATTACAAATGTAGAAGCTGAAGCAGAAAACATAACGTACCAGCAAGTACATAATAAATATGATGTATTGCAAGGTGTAATATCAACAGAAGAACAACAAAATCTGGAAAAAATTGACTGTAATACTTATCGGAAGGATGGTCGCCATCCACTTGCCGAAAATACAATTACCATCGATGACTGGGTGAACTTTAAAGGCGACGTCACTTTACTTCCCCATCATGTCAATAATCGTCCTTTACTTAAGAACGGTGAAGCCTATCGCGTTGAAATTAATCTCCATTATAAAGATGGTTCTGTTGTTACCAAGGCACCGATTGAATTTGAGTTTGGGGATGATTTTTATACCGTCAATCAAACTTTACGCTGGCCCGTTGTTGAGACACATATTCCTTTTACAGAGCGTCATGAATTTCGCTATCGAGTAAATGGTTCGAAGGATGAGTTTATCTCTGTGCCTGTGGTACGAGAAGGCGATGAGTTTGTTGTTCAGCTGACAGGATTGATTCCAGGTGAAGGCTATGAATATCGCATTAAGCATCTTGATGACCAGTCAGCACACATTGGTGGGGGAGAGTATGATGTGGAGCTGTGGGGACTGTTTTCAGCTAAGTTAGGGCAGTCAACCAAAGATAGTAATGTTAGTTATGACCGCATCATTTCTGAACCTGCTGATAGTGGTGCATTAACAGGTGTTATTTCAGCCGAAGAAGCAAAGCTGATTGACTCTGTGGACGTTAGTGTTCGTCAAGAGCAGGCTGATGGTAGCGAAGAGACTTTGAGTCGTGCTGAAACTTACATTAGTAGTTATAAAAATTATCAGGGTGAAGTTAACTTAGGCATGCCTGGCGGGTTAAAACCCGGAAAATACACTATCGTCGTACAAAAATTCTATCGAAATGGTGAAGTAAAACATGAGCGCTTTGACTATGAAGTAGGTGCTCAGCCACAGCTAAATAAAACACATCGGCTTCGTATTCCTGTGGCTAACTTGCCCGTTGATATTAATCAGCCAAATGTACAACTCAGCTATCGCTTAAAGCAATTAGGTGAGGCGTTTACTGCAATTGATGTAAATAGTATTCGCTCTTCAGATGGGCAATATCTTGAATTAAATTTAGACCAGTCTCGAGAAGCCGCTTATGATTTTGATTTAAAAATTGTCAGTGATCAGGGGGAATTTCAAGGCCGTGCTTCGGTGATATTGGATGCTAATACGGATGGTAATTATTTACTGAAGTTTGGTGATAAGTTAGGGAATGATATTGCTGGGCGTTTTACTCATCGCTTGTACAGTCAAGATGGTTTATTGGTCGGTGAGTTGGATGCTGAAGGCTTTTTAGTTGAGCATCGTTATGATGCTGCAGGGCAAAAAATTAGCACGACACGTTATGCCAATGCTACAGGTTATCCAAGTAAACAGCAGTTATTTTTAGATATTAATACGCTGAGGCCAGAGGTTAGTGTTAATGATCAAACCACACATTTTATTTACGATGATTTAGGCCAGCATATTGCTACGGTCGATGCTGAAGGTTATTTGACGGAAACCGTTTACGATAGTTTAGGGCAAGTTGTACAAATTATTGGTTATCGACAACGGATTAATTATCAACAACAAACCCTGACTGAATTACGCGTATTAGCGACAGGTAGTGAACCTAACCGTGTGGAACACCACGAATATGATGATCGTGGACGTCTGATAAAACAGACGGCGGCAAATGGTTTGGTCACGCATAATGAATATGATGTGATGGGTAACTTAATCACTGTTACTCAAGGCCAGGCAAGTGATCATAGCCAGGTACGTTATCAAACTAAGCGTTATGATCAATTAGGTCGTGTCACGGCAGAATTAACGGCAACGGGTGCTAAACAGCTCGCAGCAGCTACCACAGATGCTGAACGTGAAATCATTTGGCAAAAACAAGCCACTTTATTTTCATATAATGAGCGTGGCTGGTTAATCAGTAAAACTTACCCAGAAGTTAATGCACTCGAAAATGGACAAAATAAAAGTCATTCTCAGCATTTAACACAATGGTTTTTTTATAATAAAGGTGGACAGCTTCGTTTTAGCATTAGTAGCCAAGGGGCAGTGAATGAACTGCGTTATAATACCCTTGGTGAAAAAATAGCGAGCATTGACTATGCCACGGCGTTACCCATAAATAATGCATTAACGGGGGGATTAGCAAGCACAGAATTAAGTGAAAAAATAAAAGGCATTGCAAATTCTGAGCAAGATCAGGTTACCCATTTTGAATATAACAAACGTGGTTTATTAGCTAAGTCGACAACCGCCAGTGGTAGTGTCAGTCAATATCAATACAACAGTTTTGGTGAAGTCAGCCAGCTGGCAAAAAGTATTCAAGCCGCAAACAAACAATTTCAAATCGCATCTTTTGAATATGATTTACGTGGGTTAGCCATTACTAAAACGCTTTCTGTTGAGGGTTTAACAGAAAGTGGCCTAAGGCAAACAGAGACCATCACCTACGATGCTTTTCAGCGAAAAACCAAGGTGCAACAAGGCGAGTTTATTTGTCAACAGTTTAGTTACAACCGCTTAAACCAACTTGTTAGTGAGCTTAATGCTGCCGGTGATACAACGCAGGTTGCGTATGATGCATTTGGCCGTAAAGTATCCATAACCGATCGCCAGGGCAATACCACTACTTATCACTATGACGATCAGCAACATCAGTTGAAAGTGGTGTCTGCTACAGGTGAGCAGCTCATTACACAATACGACCAGTTTGGTGAAAAAGCGGCGTTAATTGATGCCGTTGGGACACGCACTGAGTACCACTATGATGAAGCAGGACGTGTTCAGCAGGTTACTCAGCACAGTGCAGATGGTGAACTTTTAAAAACCGTTGAGCAGCATGAATACAATACACTTGGTTGGAAGCAGAAAACGGTAGCAGCTAATGGGCTCGTTACGACCTATCAATATGATGTGGCTGGAAAGCTGCTGCGACAAACTGTTGACCCTGAGGGTAAAGCACAAGTCACTTCTCATGAAGTCGATGTGCGTGGCCGAGTGATTAAAACCACCACGCCAAATGGTGTGCAAACGTTGACCGCTTATGATGCTGAAGGTCGGGTGAGTCAGATCACGCGACAGGCTGGAGAGCAGCAGCGTATTACTCGTTATCGCTATGATGAGCAAGGCAATAAAGTTGCTGAGCAAACGTATTCAGCATCAGTTGTCAATGGTCAGCAGCGTGGGTTAAAGCTCTGGCGAGAAACCCACTACCACTATGATGGTTTGGGTAGATTACAAGCCAAGATTGTTGACCCCAGTGGTTTAGCGCAAACCACCCGCTACCAATATGACGAGCAAAATAACCTTACTGCTGAAACCAATAGCTTGGGGCAAACCACTTACCATGCCTATAACACAGATAATCAGCGTATTTACTCAGTTGATGCTGAAGGTGGCGTAACGCTTGTTAAATACACCAAAACCGGTCAAGTCTGGTTAACAGAACAGCTGGCCAAACCAATCAATACCGAAGGGCTTGAGCTTGCACTTAAGCAGGCCCGTGAGCCAAGAGTGGTTATTGAGCAGCGTATTACTGATCGTAGCTCGCCACAGCAGACTGAGCATAATCACCGCAGTTATACCCTCTATGATGCTGATGGTCGTAAAGCCATGACCATCGATAACCTTGGGGGTGTTACTGAGTTTGTCTATAACAGCCGAGGTGCGTTGGCTCAAACCATACGCTATACACAGCGCCTGTCTGATATTCAGCAGTTGGCAGAAGCTCAGGATTTGGCAGCGACTAAAGCGCAAGTTCGTGCGGCGACTACAGATGACAAGCCTGCGTATACCCAAACTACGTTGTTTGATCAGTTGGGACAAGCTCGGTTTATGGTTGATGCCAACGGTAGCCTGACTGAAAAACAATACGATATCAGTGGGCAGGTGGTGCGTGAACTGAAGTATGACCTAGCTGCTGTTGAAGCGTTGAAATTGGATAAGGTCAACTTACTTGAACTCTCTGATCAGCAGTTAGAGGCTAAACTACAAGCCTGGCTGACTGCAAGTGAAACGACTGAAAGCGGAGAAACAGTTGAGCACCAGCTTAACTATCAGCAGACGGACTATATCTACAATCAGTTGGGCCAGACTTGCTTCACCATTGATGCGGCTGGTTACATAAACCGCTTGAGCTATGACCAGGCTGGTCAAGTGGTTGCCAGTTACCGTTACCAGCAACCATTGAGTAGTGACTTGCGGCAGGGGGGACGTTTAGGTCAACCATTAGCTTTAGCTCAGCTTACCGAGTATGTTGCAGAACATAATGCAACTGTTGAGGCCAAGCAGTATGTTTATGATGCGGCAGGGCGTAAACAATTTGAAATCGATAGCATGGGCTATGTTACGGCTTTCAGTTACGATGCCCTGGACCAGCTGCTCAGTACTACTCGTTATACACAGCCTATTAGTTATGACCCGTCACCCACTGAAGCATCTGTTAATCAGGCTACCCAAAAACTGCACGGTGTATCTACTCGCCAACACTATGATGCACTCGGCCATACCCTGTTAGAAATCGATGCCCTGGGCCATGTGACCGGCCATGAATACGATGCCTTAGGCCAATTGCGCCGCACCGTGCGTTATGCTCAAGCGTTGGATGAAGGGCTACGTAATGGATCGGCCTCGGAGATTGCTGCGCGGTTGTCGGGACTGAGTCATGCGCAGGACCAGGCGACGGTGTATCGCTATGATGCCGCCGGCCATAAAACCGCATTGATAACCGGGGCGGCCAGTGCGGTCACCTTAGGCTTGAGTGAGGACCAGCTGCAGGCGGGGTTAGCGTCAGGTCAGCTGCGCGCCGAATTCTATGAATACGATGCCCTGGGTCAACGGACTGTGTTACGCCAAGCCACGGCAGAGGGCGACTTCCGTACGCTGTTCTACTACGACAGCAAAGGCCAGTTGACCCGCGAGTTAAAACAGGTCAATGCCGAGCAGGGTTATCTGACGGTGTTCGACTACGATGCCTTCGGTAATAAAGTCTTCGAGAACCGCTACAGTGGTTTGCTCCCCATGGCGCTGGGTGCCAACCAGTCGCGTTCCTTGGTCTATGCCGACCGCATTGTCCGTTTCCGTTACGATGCGTTGAATCGTCTGGTCGCGGAAACCGTGCCCAGTGCCGATGGTAATGGCCACGAGACCCAGTATCAGTACGATGCCTTTGGTAACCTGACCTTAAAAACCGAAGCGGCGGGTATGCAGGCCGAGCGTCGCACGGCCTATCGCTATGACGAGCGTAACCAAAAAATCGCGGAGATCACCGCGCTGGGTACCGAGGCCGCGGCAGAGACCCAATACCGTTATGATGCGTTGGGTCGGGTCAGTGCCATTATCGATGCCCGGGGTGTGGCCCTGGTTCAAGACGACAGTGACTGGGCGCTGGCCGAGCGTGCACGGTTAGGCATCGTCAATACCATCACCACCGCAGACGGTCAAACGCAGCCGGGTGGGGCTAAGCGCGCGCATGAGCTGACCGAGGAGGATATCGCCACCCTGCAAGCGGCGTATACCAGCGAGCAAACCTTTGATGCGGCGGGGCGCAAGATTGCCGAGCGTGATCCACTCGGCCATGAGACGCACACCGTTTACGACGCCTTTGGCAACATCATCAAGGCCACTGATCCTCGCGGTCAGGTTGGTTACTTCTTCTACGATGCCAATAACCGCTTGCGATTACAGATTGATCCCAAAGGCTACGCCACCGAAACCCGCTACGATGCGTTCGGTCAGGTGGTCAGCACCTATCAGTATCAGCAGGCGCTGGATCTCAGTGGCGGTGCTATCACTGAACAGAGTGACCTGACCGCGCTGATCAGCCAGCTGCAAACCCAAATGGGGAGTGGTTCAGGCAGTGCTTCGGATAAGGTCATTGTCCAGCAGCATACCTTGAATGCCTTTGGTCAAATCCTGAGTTCGACACAAGCTGGCGTCACCACCACCTTCAGCTATGATGCCCAAGGCAATAAGGTCAGCGCCACCGATGGCAATGGCCACACCACCCACTATGCCTACGATGCCCAGGGGCGCTTGATTGAAGAAACCTCCCCCGAAGTGCGAGTAGTGACCGATGTCGAGCAAGGCGTGGTCAGTACCCAGGTAGTCGTGACGCGTCATCAGTACGATCAACTGGGCAATAAAACCCAGACCATCGTCGGCGCTAACAGTGATCAGCCACGGGTCACTGAGTTCCGCTATAACGCCCAGGGTCAGTTGATTCAACAACGCC